>NZ_MTAV01000177.1 GCF_002154695.1 Nostoc sp. T09 | reverse complement strand
CTCTCCCCTTGTCCCCCCCTCTCCTTGTCCCCCCTTCCTCCCGCCTCTCCCCTCATTTCTGTACATCCCAAGCAGATTATGAAACAGCCGTTAACCAAGCGAAAAAATACATTCAGGCGGGAGACATTTTTCAGGCGAATCTTTCATTACGCTTTGAAGCAGCAACAGCAGCTTCTGGATGGTCAATTTACCTAGCATTGCAACGCATCAATCCTTCGCCTTTTGCTAGCTATTGGCATACACCTTGGGGAGAAGTCATGAGTTGTTCTCCAGAACGGTTGGTGTTGTTGCAAAATGGTGAAGCCGAAACTCGACCAATTGCGGGGACGCGAGCACGTGGGATCACGCCAGAGCAAGACATTCAGCTAGCACAAGATTTACTCAGCAATAGCAAAGAACGTGCCGAACACATCATGCTGGTGGATCTAGAACGCAATGATTTAGGGCGAGTTTGTGAATGGGGTACGGTTCGTGTTGATGAATTGTTGACAATTGAGCGATATAGCCACGTTATGCACCTTGTCAGCAACGTTAAAGGTCGCTTAAGATGCGATGCCTTACGGCAAGACGCGGAGCGTCTACGCACTGCCATTGATTTAATTCGTGCTCTCTTCCCTGGCGGCACAATTACAGGGTGTCCCAAAGTTCGCTGCATGGAAATTATTGAAGAACTAGAACCTGTGCGACGCAGTTTATTCTATGGTTCCTGTGGGTATTTAGATTGGCGGGGTAACCTAGATTTAAATATCTTAATTCGTACCTTGTTACTCGCTCCCGTCGAAGAGGTGCAGGAGAAGAAAGGCAATTCAGAACTCAGAACTGTTTGGGGACAAGTTGGCGCGGGTATTGTCGCAGACAGCGATCCTGAGAGAGAATGGTATGAATCTCTGCACAAAGCTCAAGCGCAACTTATAGCACTCAACATGCTGAATTATGAATAGTCTACCTTTGGCTATTGTGTGCCAACAGACAAAAATTATGGCAGCATAGAGAGAGGTTTATGCCAACAAAAGTCTAAGCGCTGACCTTTACCTTGAGAAACATCGCACGGCGCATCTCCTAGACCTTCTCAACGGTAGATAGATGGCAAAAACTTTTCTGAGCTTAGTCCTGCATAGCAGATCAGTGTAGCTTCCCCACAACAAATCGCCATTATTGCTCTCTGTCTACTATTAGCTTCATCTATCCATGACTAACTAGATCAAGGACTTCACAACCGCCACTAAACAGCAAACATTATTGAATTTCGCATAAGTTTGCACAAATATTCTGACGAAAGGGAGTTATCATCGTCTGAATGTTGGTACTAAAACTGCGAAAAAATATATTACAGACGCCAACCTTGACTCCTAAATGAATCCAGAAAACGCAGAAACTTACATTAATCATCCAACTTGGGGCTTACTTTACAGGATCTGTATGGTTGATGAGACCCAGGATCTTTTCACTACACTTTATGCCCAGCGCTTATTTTTTTTAGTAACAAATGACATTAAAGGTATAAAATTTCAGCCTATCGGGCGTACTGAAGCAAGAATGATGCTGGAAAATCGCTTGCGTACTCTGCGTCGCACAGGGCAGTCACAGGAGTACGATCAGCTTCAGAGTGTTTTCCAACGCACCTTCCAATGAGTAGTTCGATTAGCGAACGTATTTCTAAAATTCGCTCCTCTATACCATCTTCAGTTCGGCTGATTGCAGTTAGCAAAACGATTCCTGCGGAAATCATCCGCTCTGCGTATGCCGCAGGAATACGTGATTTTGGTGAAAGCCGGATTCAAGAAGCCGCCAGTAAACAAGCCGAGTTACAAGATTTATCTGATATTACCTGGCACTTTATTGGACATTTACAAAGCAATAAAGCCAAAAAAGCCCTAGAACAATTTCAATGGATTCACTCCGTAGACAATTTGCAATTGGCGGAGCGCTTAAACCATTTAGCACTACAGTTAGGAGTGAATCCTCAAATTTGTTTGCAAGTCAAGATTCTTCCCGATCCCAACAAGTCGGGTTGGACTGTGCCACAACTGTTAGCTGATTTACCTGTAATAAATCAATATAAAAATTTACAAATTCAGGGTTTAATGACAATTCCGCCTTTAGGATTAGATGAGGCGGAAATTTTTAATGTATTTAATACTACTCGTAACCTAGCAAAAACCATTAGGGAACAGGACTGGTCGCATATTAAAATGCAGCACCTTTCAATGGGGATGTCAGGTGACTACCAAATAGCAGTACAAGCAGGTACAACTATGGTAAGGTTAGGAACCATCTTGTTCGGGGATCGCCCTTAGAAGATTGGTTAATAGCTGATGGTCTTTGTATCATCAGCTTTTGAGATAAGTTCTTAAACTAAATATTGCAATAGGTAACAAAAAATATAGTTTTACTAAAAGCAATACTCAATAAATACGGGGTGATTGGAACTTACATTTGGAGAGACATTAGTATATAATCTTGACTCATTATCGCGGCTAGGTAATGTCCAGATGTTTTCAGAAGCGTCTGTTCCTCACTTAAACCAGTAATAGAAGCTACAGCTAGTAATAGAATTGCTGAATAAGCCCCTTGTGTAGCGATAAAAGTCGGCTACACTGATTTATCGCCAGGTAAACATAAAAGTAATTTGCACCAGGAGCGAACAAAATGAACAATATATTTTCTAAACTTAGAGACTTTGTCGGACTCAATGAGCAAGTAGAATACGAATATTACGAAGAAGAACCAGAGGCCGAAAGCTACCAAAATCTCTATCAAGAAGAGAACGTCCAACCAGCGCCACCAGAACCTGCAACTCAGAATCGACGTTGGCGGGAACCCATGCCTACAATGGGTAATGATGTAGCAACAGGGTCAAAGTCAATGGGGAATGTGATAGGTATGCCAGGAGCAATTAACGGAATTTCTGAAGTATTAGTACTTGAACCACGCACTTTTGAAGAAATGCCCCAGGCAATTCAAGCTTTGCGTGAGCGCAAGTCTGTAGTATTAAATTTAACTATTATGGACCCGGATCAAGCTCAACGGGCAGTAGATTTTGTCGCAGGTGGTACTTACGCATTAGATGGACATCAAGAGCGCATTGGAGAAAGCATCTTTTTGTTTACACCAAGCTGTGTGCAAGTTAGCACTCACGGTGGAGTTATTCATGAAGTACCGCAACCACCAGCACGTCCACGTACCCCAGGTGCAACTCCAACATGGGGCACCGAAGTTAACC
Source organism: Nostoc sp. T09 (assembly GCF_002154695.1). GTDB lineage: Bacteria > Cyanobacteriota > Cyanobacteriia > Cyanobacteriales > Nostocaceae > Aulosira. Next base: position 10,702 of record NZ_MTAV01000177.1, on the reverse strand, counting down.
GGATGGCAGCGCAATAAAGTTAAATTAGTCATTAGTTCATAGTCAATAGTCCTGATTACCTTAACTAATGACTATTGACCATTGACAAATGACCAACGACTAATGGCTAATGACTAATTAATGACTACTAAATTTGGCTTAATCGGTGGTGGGGTAATGGGAGAAGCGCTGTTATCCCGCCTTATTGCGCGTGGAATTTATCACCCATCAGAAGTCATAGTCAGCGAACCGCAGCCCTCGCGGCAAAATTTTTTAAAACAGCAATACGACGTGAGCGTCACTACAGATAACCGCCTGATTTTGGGCCAAAGTAGGGAAGTTGTATTGTTAGCAGTGAAACCTCAGGTGTTCAGTGCGATCGCTCAAGAATTGGCAGAGATCATCGAGATTACAATGAAGGAAAATTCACCTCTAGTAATCTCTATTTTGGCAGGTGTAACTTTAGGTCAGCTAGAAGCTGCGTTTCCGCAATTACCAGTAATTAGAGCCATGCCCAATACACCCGCCACAGTAGGAGCAGGAATTACTGCAATTTGCTTAGGTGCTTACACTAATGCGAAACACCACCAAATAGCACAGCAAGTTTTTTCGGCTGTTGGGGAAGTTGTAGAAGTTGCCGAAACCCTGATGGATGCAGTTACAGGGCTATCCGGGAGTGGACCTGCTTACGTGGCACTGATGGTAGAAGCACTCGCTGATGGGGGAGTAGCAGCAGGTTTGCCCAGAGCGATCGCCAACCAACTAGCCCTGCAAACTGTTCTAGGAACAGCCACGCTGTTGCATGAAAGTAAAATGCACCCCGCAGAACTTAAAGACCGTGTAACAAGTCCAGGAGGTACAACAATTGCTGGTATTGCCCAGCTAGAAAAAGCAGCCTTTCGCTCAGCTTTAATTCAAGCAGTTAAAGCAGCTACAGAGCGATCGCAAGAACTTGGCAAATAGAGTTTTGTCATTTGTCCTTTGTGAAAAACCAATGACCAATGACTAAATGACGAAGTTGACAATATAGCCGTTAATATAGTAAACAGTCTGGTTGCAAATGTGATTGAGTGAATTATCCCGCACCGTCCCCAGAACTTGACCTAGAGTCAATATTTCCGTTTAATTTGGATCAATTCCAAAAAGACGCGATCGCCTCCCTCAATGCTGGGCGATCTGTAGTTGTCTGTGCGCCCACAGGTTCGGGCAAAACATTAGTAGGCGAATACGCTATTTATCGTGCTCTGGCGCGAGGAAAACGTGTTTTTTACACTACTCCTTTAAAGGCGCTGTCGAATCAAAAATTACGTGACTTTCGCGAGAAATTCGGGTTTGATCTTGTCGGACTGTTAACTGGAGATGCCTCCATTAACAGAGATGCACCGATTCTCGTAATGACCACAGAAATTTTCCGCAATATGCTCTATGGCACACCCATAGGGCAAATCGGCATTTCTCTGGTAGATGTAGAAGCTGTGGTACTAGATGAGTGCCACTATATGAACGATCGCCAACGGGGAACTGTTTGGGAAGAATCTATCATCTATTGCCCCCGTGAAGTTCAATTAGTAGCGCTTTCGGCAACAGTTGCGAATAGCGATCAACTTACCGACTGGCTAAATCGCGTTCACGGGCCAACTGACTTAATTTACTCCGATTTTCGCCCTGTACCCCTAGAATTTCACTTTTGCAATCCTAAAGGGCTGTTTCCCCTACTTAACGACAACAAAACTAAAATTAATCCCCGTCTTGCTAATCGGGGTAAAAGGAGACAAGGGGACAAAGGCAGAGGTGGTAGGCCAGAAGCTCCTGGTATCATCTATACCTTGAGCCAGCTACAGCAAAGGGATATGCTACCCGCGATTTACTTTATCTTTAGCCGCCGGGGATGTGATAAAGCGGTAGCAGAAGTAGGTGATTTATGGCTGGTAAATAATGATGAATCCCAGGTGTTGCGCCGCCAAATTGATGACTTTTTAACCCGCAATCCCGAAGCCGGACGTTCTGGACAAATTGCCCCCCTCTATCGAGGAATTGCTGCCCACCATGCCGGAATTTTACCTGCATGGAAAGTGTTAGTAGAAGAACTATTTCAGCAGGGGCTAATTAAGGTAGTCTTTGCCACCGAAACACTGGCAGCAGGAATTAATATGCCTGCCCGCACAACTGTCATATCCACCCTTTCCAAGCGCACCGACACCGGACACCGCCTGTTGAACGCTTCCGAATTCCTGCAAATGGCAGGAAGGGCTGGCCGTCGAGGCATGGATCTACAAGGTCATGTGGTGACAGTACAAACTCCTTTTGAAGGCTCCAAAGAAGCTGCATATTTAGCAACATCCAAACCAGATCCTTTAGTTAGCCAGTTTACCCCCAGTTACGGGATGGTACTGAACCTGCTCCAAACCCACACCTTGGAGCAAACTAGAGAACTAATAGAACGTAGTTTTGGGCAGTACATGGCGACCTTGCATTTACGACCAAATTACGATGAGATTGCCGAACTGCAAGCCCAACTAGAGCAACTTCAGGAGCAAATCGCCGCAGTTGATGAAAACGAAATCGCTGTTTATGAAAAATTGCGACAACGGCTGAAAGTAGAACGCCAAATATTGAAAACGCTGCAACAACAAGCGCAGGAAGACCGACAAGAACAACTGGGAATGATGTTGGGTTTTGCTGTATCAGGGACACTGTTGAGTCTCAAAGGTAAAAACATCACAGTTCCTTCACCAGTATCAGCCGTGTTAATCGGAAAAAGCCCCGATTCTGAGCAAACATCTTACTTAGTATGCTTGGGACGGGATAATCGCTGGTATGTAGCGACGACTGAAGATATAGTCGATTTGTATGCAGAACTGCCACGAATAGATGTACCACCTGAGATTTTGCCACCATCAGATCTGCTTTTTAAACCAGGACAGATACGCCGTGGTGATGAACAAACAGCAACTGTTGCTCAACAGATTCCCGAATCAGGGGAGCCTCTATATATGCCCCCAGAAGTTGCAGAACAACTTAGTCGCTTAACTGCCGTACAAGAGCAATTAGAAGCTCATCCTATCTATAAATCAGGCAATGCTGCATCTATTTTCAAACGTAAGGCACGTTACGTTGAACTAGAAGCCGAACTTCAGCTGTTGCAAGCTCAAGTCGAGCAACAATCTCAGCATCATTGGGAAGAGTTTCTCAATTTAATTGAAATTTTGCAGCACTTTGGCTGTTTAGATAACTTAGTACCAACGGCATTAGGGCAAGTTGCCGCAGCCATCCGGGGAGAAAATGAGTTGTGGTTGGGTTTGGTATTCGCCAGTGGTGAATTGAATAATTTAGATCCGCATCATTTAGCAGCAGCAGTTGCAGCTTTGGTGACAGAAACTCCCCGCCCAGATAGTAAGGTGCGTTTCGACCTCAGTAATCAAGTCGTAGAAACTTTGGCAAAATTACGGGGAATTCGCCGCCAGATGTTCCAAATGCAACGGCGGTATAACGTGGCGCTACCTATATGGTTAGAATTTGAGTTAATTGCTTTAGTTGAAAAATGGGCGTTGGGAATAGAGTGGACAGAATTATGTGAAAATACCACCTTAGATGAAGGCGATGTAGTCAGAATATTACGCCGGACGTTGGATTTATTATCCCAAATCCCCCACGTTCCTAATTTACCGGACTCACTGCAACGCAATGCCTATCGTGCTATGCAGCTAATTGATAGATTCCCCGTGAATGAGGTAGTTGAATAAATTGGCTAAACTTTCGTTTTTATCTGCTGTTGCGGAATCATAATCGCAAATTCTGTATGACCAGGGGTGGAGTAACATTCTAGTTGCCCTTGATGTCTTTCAACAACAATTTGGTAACTAATAGACAAGCCTAACCCTGTGCCTTTACCAATACTTTTGGTAGTAAAAAAGGGGTCAAACAAACGATTGCAGACTGCTTCAGTAATACCAGGGCCATTGTCTATAATCCGAATCACAATAGAAGATGCAGAGTTGGGGGTGTAAGATTCCTCTCCACTCTGAATTTCTTTCTCTCCCTCTCTAAATTCAGTGCAGATAGTGATCTGGCTGGGATTTTCTATTATTTCTTGTGGCGATCGCTTTTGATCGTATTCTTCCAAAGCGTCTATAGCATTGACAAGAATGTTCATAAACACTTGGTTAAGTTGTCCTGCATAGCACTCTACTAAGGGTAGCTGGCCGTATTCTTGAATGACTTGAATTTGCGCATAGCCAGTTTTAGGTTTAAGGCGGTTTTGCAGAATCATCAAAGTACTGTCTATCCCATCGTGAATATTCACCTCTTTGACTTCAGCTTCATCTAGGCGAGAGAAAGTACGAAGAGATAGAACAATTTCCCGAATGCGGTTAGCGCCAACCTTCATAGAAGATAGCAGCTTAGGTAAATCATCAATGATGAAATCGAGATCTATCTCTTCAATTTCTGCTTGCAATGTAGAGGTGGGATTGGGGTAATGCTGCTGATAACATTGCAACAAATACAGTAAATCTTCGACATATTCAGTAGCAGGGTTGAGGTTGCCGTAGATGAAGTTAACCGGATTATTAATTTCATGGGCAACGCCAGCCACAAGTTGCCCTAAGCTGGACATTTTTTCGCTCTGAATTAGTTGGCTTTGAGCCTGCTGCAATTGCTGTAAAGTTTGTTCTAATTTTTCTTTTTCTCTACTCAAAGCAATAGTACGTTGCTGTACCCGTGTTTCCAAATTCTGATTTGCTTGTTCTAACCTACTTAAAGCTTCTTGCAAAGACAGTTCTGTTTGTTTGCGCTCGCTAATATCAATAATGAAACCAAGTAATTGCGTTACCTCACCTTGAGAACGCACAACATTCACAATATCTTTTACCCAAATCCACCTGCCATCAGCAGTCAATAACCGATACTCGACTATGTAATCATCTTGTTCTGTTGCAGTGACTTGGTGATACTTAAGAACCCGAGGCAAATCTTGTGGATGAATGTGTGAATACCAAAATTCAGGTTCATACCATTCTTCTAATTCATAACCAAACAAATCTATGGCTTGTGGCCCTACATAAGTAAACTGGTGAGTGATAGCATCTGCTTCCCAAGGCACTAATTTGACACTCTCTACTAGCCGCTTCAACCGCTGCCGAGTTTGCTCTAAGTCTTTTTCTGTACGCTTACGTAAAGTAATATCATTAGCCATGACAGCGTATTGGCTGGTTATGCCTTCTGCATTATGAATAGGCTGCCCATCTACCAATAACCAATGCTCTTTCTGTTGATGCGATAAATAAGAAAGCTCAAACTTAAAGCTTTCTCCTTTCAATAGTTGTTCGCGGATATAAGCTTGTTGAATATTTATTTGAGCATTAGAAGTAAGTACAGAAAAAAACTTTTTTCCAATTAACAGTTCGGCGGTGATATCTGCACGTTTAGCTAATGCTTCATTTACCCATTGAATACGTCCAGATCTATCCGTCAATGCCATCAATAAATCCGCGCGATTTGCCAAGGCAGTAAACATAGTTAAGGGTAAACTAAGTGAATTAACTACCATGCTCATAACTCCTGTAAAGAGAATTAGAGAGCATCACGTCTCCCTGCTACATACGCCAAAAGCAGCCTACTAATATCATCACGAACCTGACGGAATACTTGCAGCTTTTCTGTTTCAGTTCCTGTAGCTTCAGCAGGATCGGGAAAACTAAAGTGATGACGTTTAATCGATGAGGGTAATGTAGGGCAACTTTGATCTGCATGATCGCACACTGTGATTACCGTATCAACTTTCTGGTCAAGAAACTGGTTGATATGCTTACAAGAGTTTGTAGAGATGTCTATTCCTATCTCTTGCATCACCTTAATAGCTAAAGGATGCACTTCTTTGGCTGGATTCATTCCTGCACTTTGGGTTGTGAATAAATCATCAGCTAATTCCCTTAAAAACCCTTCTGTCATTTGGCTGCGACAGGAATTACCAGTACAAAGAATTAAAAGAATCGGTAGTTCCATCTTATATATTTAATAATAAATAGTTACCAAAATCTTAACTTCACATACTACTATTGCCGTCAGGGAAAATACACAAACTTATATAGCTATTCTTTTGATTCATGAACTTACTCATAAAGGGAGGCAATAGGAAACAGGAAAAGTAAGGAAATAAGGTAGATAGATTTATACAGAATTATTTTGAAAAATCAAATAGAAATCCTATAAGTAGAATTGTAACAAGTGCAAAATGCCTCCAAGTTAAGAATTTGATACTTGCGATCGCAATATTTTTATGCTGTTGAATAACCCAAAAAGGGGAGGTGAAAAACCTCCCCTTTGGCTGTTTTAAATGTTAATCAACATATATTAGTAGCGATCGCGATAGTTGCGTCGCTGCTCTAACCTATATTGACGTTCGCGTTGACGTTCAATTTCTAGTCTACGTTGGCGATCGCGTTGCAGTTCCAATCTACGTTGACGTTGGCGTTCCAGTTCTAACCGATGTTGGCGATCGCGTTCAACTTCTAATCTATGTTGGCGTTCTAATTGTTGTTCGCGCCAATCATGTCGCTGATTCCCGCCAAGGATTACTTGGATCTGAGCGGAGGCTGGTTGTGCTAAAACGCTAGAACCTAGCACAACACCTAATAAACAAGTTGACAGAATTCTTTTCATAAAGACAATCCGTTGATGAAATATATTGTTAGAAAGGGAAGAAAAAGAAGCCACTATCAAGTAGCTTCTAAGAGCATAAGGAACGGTAAAAGTAATTGCTGGTTGGCTAATCTGTAGCCGTGATTTTTTATATATTGTCGCGAAGAGAATTGAGCAGATAGCACCTTTAAATTTGACCTAGCTAATTGACAGTTACTATTGGTTTATGACTCTTATAACTTAGTAACAGCTTCAATTTCAAATGGTAGATGCAAGTTATATTAAAGCTCTTTTGGCAAAAAAATAATTCAGACAAAAGTCACGAATAAAGCCATGACTTTTGTCACAAACATAAATCTAACTAAAGAGGCTGGAAGGACAGCAAAGAAGACAAAATGGCAAGAAATTATCTTGGAAGAATTCTCTCTGTGTTAACTTCTGCCATCTGCCTGATTTTAAAAAGAAAAGTTTTAACGCTTTTCTATGACTCTTGAGAGAGAATAATCCAGGCGATTAGAAATCGCGGCTAAACAAACAAAGTCCGCCTGCGCGGACTAACATCAAAATAGGGTTGTAAATTTAATCTGACGAGACTAATAAAAGAGCGTTAAGCAACTATCAACTCAGAATCGCTTTCTGATGGCGCGCCATCTTGAACTAAAGAACGAGTTTCGCTGTTGCGTTGGAGAATCCCACCAACCATTGCTAACAAGGCGTTTACTTTGCGGGTGCGCCACTCATCTACTAATTTCTGCACTTGGTTAGCAGACATTCTGCGTGTCATTGCTTCGTAGAGGTAAGCTGCATGACCGGTTTCATCTTGAGCAATGCTCAACATACCAATTTTCAGGTTGCGAGCCTTTGGATCTGTATCAGGTAAGACATTCGCCATCCGCGCAAAGTCTTTACTGGCATCTAATTCTAGAATGTAGGTGCTAGCCATAAAGACATCCCAGTCAATCACAGCAGGTTTTAGCTGTTCTGGAGTGTAGCCTTCAAAGAATGTCGCAAAGAAAGGGCTGCGTTGTTGTGGTGATTTGCGTTCGGATGTGCTTGGCGGTTGACTCTTAAAATCTATAACTTGTTTATTTAGCTGTTTTAAAGCCTGGGCAAAAATCTTACCGTGTCTTGTTTCGTCTGCTGCGTGTTTTGCTAATTTTTCTGCTAGCCATGTATCGCCTTCAGCAGCGGCGCGATCGCTTAGTGCAGAGAGAAACGGAACGGAACCCGATTCTGCTAACTGAAATCTGGCGAGAATGTCGGGGCGAGTTTTGGAGTCACGGATCTGGAGGGCGGAGTAATAAGCACTAGCACCCGAACCAGCTAGGTGCATGAGGTAAGTCAAGAAGTTCATCGGAGATTCCCGCTGATTAATGGGAGGTTACATTTCTTATACTAATCTTGCAAAACCAAGGATAGGGCTGGCGTTTTGCTAGTATCATCCTCCAGAGGTAATTTGGTGCATGGGAATGCGGAATTTAAATAAACAAGCACTGATTTGGCTGTGTGCAGGAATAATTATTTTAGGTTTGATGGGATGCGATCGCCTGCCCTTTTTTGCTCCTTCTGGAGATGTGGTTGAGCGAGTCAGTGACGGTGATACGTTAGCAGTGAAAGACTCTAAAGGCGATAAATTCAGCGTCCGCTTTGCCTGCATGGATGCACCAGAAGTCCCACATACCAATAAAGAAAGGCAAAGTAAACGCGCCAGCGATCGCAATCAATTTACTTGGGGTGCGAAAGCGCAAGAACGGGTGCAGGAGTTAGTCAAACAAGCAGGCGATCGCGTCACGTTGAATATTACCGATAGCGATCGCTATGGCAGAAAAGTTGCAGAAGTTCGCTTAAAAGATGGCACTTTTGTGCAACAAGTTTTGCTACGGGAAGGACTAGCAAAGGTGTATCGTCCTTATTTAAATAAGTGTCCTAGTAAAGACTTAGTGCAACAAGCCGAAGCCGAAGCGCAGCAACAAAAGCGTGGGATTTGGGGCGATGCTAAGTTTGTTAATCCTTGGGAATATCGGAGTTTAGGTAAGCTGTAATTAATTTCCTCAATGCTGATACAAATAGTTTTCTCGCTTACCCGACATACCACCCACAGGCTGGAAGCCTTGCCTTGTTATTGCCCACAACTGAATAAATCCTCGTTTCGCTGTCTACCCGCCAGAGAATTCATTTTCTGGCTAATAGCTAAAGTCTACTGAAGTAGACTAAGCCGCATATTCCAGTCCACTTGAGTGGACTTACGCTATTAGCCCTACAGTTCAGTGTAGGGCGGGATTGTGGGATAAGCGAGGAGTATTACACCTGATTCACCAGCGGTATCCTTTGAGAAGTTGGGACTTTGGAAGGAGCAATTTTTCAAAAACCTTATGATTGCTCCCCTGCTACATTTCTAATAACTTCCACATCTAACTCTAATATTTCAGCCACTTCTTGCACACTCATTCCACGTTGCAGAAGTTTTGCTATCATTTCCCTTTTAACTTCTTCTTTGGCTTCTTCTTTTAACTCTTCATATACTTTTGTACCCTTGATTAATTCCATACTTAACATTGCTTTTACCTCCTCCCTGCTCAAATTAGGAAACTTGTTTACCAGAATCGCCTCTATTAATTCTAAAACTTTTCTTTGGATGGCTGTATCTTTAACTTCTTCTCTAGCTTGATTAACTAGTTTTTTGACTGATTCTTGTGCTTTTTGCTTGCCTTCGACAATTAACTTCACAATTCCCAATCCTAATGATTGGTATGGTGCCTCTCCCATTTCATCCAGATAAAAGCAGCGTAGATGAGATTCTCTGAATGAATTAAGACGCTGGGGAAAGTCTACGTCATTTGTCCGAGCATCGAAAATGACTATAGCATACCAGTTTGGGTTGGTTGGTTGATATTGGTAGAAGTAAAGCAGAATACTGCTAAATAATCTGTCGTAGAAGCGTTTATCTTTATAACATTGCACTTCAACGAAATAAATGGGTTCGTTGGCAGCAATTTCTGGTGTTGATTCTAGAGTTAAAAATATTCCATCTAATCGGAAGCCAGTTTCTTTGATTTCTTGGCTTTTGAATTCGTAGAGATTTGTATTTGTTTCTGGTTTTCCAATCAGTTCAAAAAAGATATTAGGAAATTCCTGAAAGAGTTTGTAAAAAATCGTGTCTGTTTTCATCTGATGAGGAAGTAAGTCAGTGTTAATTTTTTAATTGCTCATCATCTATCCTTGAATCAATGCTTGAAAGCGCTCATCTTCCCGAATGTTATCAAAGTCAGAATCAGTTTCTACCATTTCCCGAACTTCTTCATGACTAAGATTAATTGCTTGTTGCAGATTTTCTAATGCCTGCTCAATATTACCTTGAAGTGCATAACAGCAAGCTTTGTTGTACCAAGCTAGGTGGTAATTAGGTTGAATTGAAAGTGCTTTATCGTATGCGGCTATCTCTTCTTCATAGCGTCCTAATTTCCTAAGCACCAACCCCCTGTTGTTCCAAGCATCTTGATAGTCAGGTTGAATCTCAAGTGCTTTGTTATGGGATGTGATCGCATCTTCATTGCGTCCTAATTTCCCTAGCGCAATTCCCCGATTGTACCAAGCTTCATGGTAATCAGGCTTAAATTCCAGTGCCTTATCGTAGGCGGCGATTGCTTCTTCATTGCGTCCTAATTTCTGTAGAGCTTGCCCTTTACCAAACCAAGCATAATCGTCATCTGGTTTGAGTTTTAATACTTGTTCATAGGAGGTAATCGCATCTTCATCGCGTCCTAATTCATTCAGCACATAGCCATACCAGTTCCAAGGATAGTAGGAATCAGGTTTAACTTTCAAAGCTTCGTTAAAGGAGTTAATCGCTTCTTCATTGCGTCCTAAATTAAATAGAGCAATCCCTCGATTTATCCAAGCATGATAGAAGTCATCATTAAGTTTAAATTCCAAAGCTTTGTCTAGGCTAATGAGCGCTTCTTCATATCGACCCAGTTTATTAAATGTCATACCTCGCCATTCCCAGACATAATAGAGGTCAGACAAGTCATCATTAAGTTTAAATTCTAAAGCTTTGTCTAGGCTAATGAGTGCTTCTTCATAT
>NZ_MTAV01000176.1 GCF_002154695.1 Nostoc sp. T09 | reverse complement strand
CCAGGTTCTATTTTTACACTAGCCTCTCTATATATAGGGAGGCTTTTGGCTATCTTTTATGCACAAAATTTTTGTGAAAATATAAAAGTTTTACGTAATCTAAAGTTAATTATCTTTCTAAAGATCATATTATCGATAACACAGCGTTAGCGAGTCTTCGAGGGTCGGTGCGAAAGTCACAGTTATTGGAGCAATCAGCTTAAAAAAAGTTTTAGCTGTCATGACGATTAACGGTTCAATGAATGGAAATGCATTTGAGGCGTTTATTCAAAAATGTTTGCTCCCTGAATTATGGGCAGGTGCTGTAGTTGTTATCGATAATGTCCCATCTTACAAAGTAACTTCAATTGAACCTTTAATTCAATCCAAGGGTGCAAGTGTTCTCAATCTGTCACCCTATTCCCCTGATTTTAATACGATTGAACTTTGGTGATCGCAACTAAAAGCTTTTTTGCGTCAATTCTCTCCAATCACCACACTCATTGGTTGATATTCTGATTGCGACTGCTCTTGATTTAATTAATCCTAAACATCTAAAAAACTGGTTTACAGACTGGTGCTACTGTAGTTTATGAACCTGCAATCTGCTGTATCTTCTAATTCAAATCTCACTTGTTTTGGCAACCCTGTGCTTGTTTGAAGGTAACAGTTTTGCACTCCAATAATATTTTTGAAATCTCAATTCGATAGCTTTTTGTTTACTCTTAGCTTAAAACTTTGGGTTCGAAAAATCTATAAAATCCACGATTAAACTATTTTTATGATTACTCAACCCAACAGATTAAGCTTGCCGCGCTACTACAATTATCCTTAACTGAACCTGATTGGCATATAGCCCACTTATGTGGGCTATATCAAGCTCATTTTCATAGCTCAATGGTAGTACTCTCCATTTCCACTATTCCTGCTAAGTTGGTTTACTACTAGTCGATTTTAGTTTGACAGACTATTGCCGTACTTCAAGGACGGTGATAATTTTTTCATCGCGATTGAGTTGGAAGATGCTTTCACCTTTACTATCTCTGTTCAACAAAGGTACTGTTTCCAGAGGTAGTCGCACTACCCGTTCTTTATTAGTCACTAAGGCTATCTCTGCTGAAGCGATCGCTGCAACTATTCCTGCTAAATTGTCAGTTTTATTAGTGAATTTCAGGTATTGCGTGCCTAAATCTCCTCTATTAGCAGCTCTTAACTGACTCACAGGTATACGCTTGCCATATCCTTCTTCGGTAACTAGGAACAGATCTTCTTGTTCATTCACCGTTACACAGCCAACCATTTGCTGATGTTTCAGCATTCGTAATGCTTGTAGTCCCATAGCAGTACGACCCATAACAGGTAGTTGTTCGTCATTAACTGGAAATTTTAATAAACGTCCACTGGAACTGGCGACGATCAGATGTTTACCTATAGTAGTGAATTGGCTCAATAATAATTCATCATCGTCTTTGAGCTTGACAATCGTTACTCCACGACGAGTGAGGTTAGTCAATTCTTCTAAAGACAAGCGCTTAATTCGTCCTTGTTTTGTCAACAAAATCATCTGAGTAGTTTCAGAATTTTCCGGTAGCACAAAGCGATTGATAACAGCTTCTTGAGTACCTTGAGCTGTATTACTAAGCATGGTGATCAGTGGTCTTCCTTTAGGAGAACGCCCAGTGATTAAGGGGATGTCTCCTACTGTTATAGGGTAGACTTTACCTCCACTGGTAAGTACCAACAGATCTTTGTCTGTGTCAGTCAACTCAGTTTGAATAATAAAGTCGTTATCATTCAGACCGTTTTCAGCTTTAGATTTTTTACCATTGGGCAGACTACGGCGCACATATCCCCGTTGGGTAAACTCCAAAATCGTTTCTTCTGACGGTACGGAAAATTGTGGATTTTCTTCATCTTCATCTGCTGGTTGGCGAACTTTCCCTTTATCCTCTGGTTTTTTGATCTCCGCACTGAAAGGTACTAGTTTGGTACGCCGGGAATCGGTGTACTTACGCTTGAGCGATCGCAAATCTTTTTTCAGCGCCTTGAGTAATTCTTTGCGATCGCTGAGTAACCTGCGTAATAAATTAATTTGCTCTGTGAGTTGCTCAAACTCTTGCTGCAAATTCTGCTGTTCTAACCCGGTAAGGCGACGCAATGGCATACCTAAAATCGCATCAGCCTGTACTTCACTCAAATTTAGTCGGCTACAAAGGCTAATTTTTGCTGTGCTACCATCAGCCGCTTGCCGCAAAATTTCAATTACTGTATCTACGTTAGATAGAGCTAATAGTAAGCCTTCTACCAAATGCAGCCGATTTTCTGCTTTACCCAACTCGTAACTGTAGCGACGGTTTAGGGTATGCTCTCGAAAACTTAAAAATTCCTGCAACAACTGGCGCAAGCTTAACTGCCGGGGTTGTCCGTCTACTAAAGCTAAAAGAATCGCCCCAAAGTTGGTTTGTAAAGCGGTTTGATGATACAAATGTTGGAGTATTTCTTGGGGATTGATATCGCGTTTGAGTTCAATGACTACGCGCATACCTTCGCGATCGCTTTCATCGCGAATATCGGAAATTCCCAGCAAGCGTCCTTGATTCACCAATTCTGCTACTTTTTCAATCCAGCCTGCTTTATTTACTTGATATGGCAGTTCTGTGATAATAATTGCTGTCCGGCGCTTGCTACCTCGCGCTGGAGGAATTTCCTCTAGGGTTGCGACTCCTCGTAAAACAATACTACCCTTACCTGTGGTGTATGCTTCCCGAATTCCAGAGTCACCAATTATTTCTCCCCCAGTGGGAAAATCTGGGCCAGGAATTAGCTCAAATAATTTTTCATCTGACAAATCTGGCTGGTCAATTAAAGCGATCAACCCATCAACAACTTCGCCTAAGTTGTGTGGCGGAATATTTGTCGCCATCCCCACAGCAATACCAGCACAGCCATTGAGTAAGAGAAATGGTAACTGTGCTGGTAGCACTGTTGGTTCTTGCTGGGAATTATCGAAGTTACCAATAAATTCCACAGTTTCTTCGCCAATTTCCGTTAGCATTCCCTCTTGGCCAATGGATGCGAGGCGCGTTTCTGTATAACGCATCGCTGCTGGTGGATCATTATCAACGCTGCCAAAGTTGCCATGTCCTGCCAATAAAGGATAGCGGCTAGAAAATTCTTGCACTAACCTGACTAAGGCATCGTAAACTGCTTGGTCGCCGTGGGGGTGGTACTTACCTAGCACATCTCCTACGACACGAGCACACTTACGATAGGGTCTATCTGGTGTCAGACCAAGTTCGTGCATTGCATACAAAATGCGCCGATGGACTGGCTTTAAGCCATCACGCACATCTGGCAACGCTCGCCCTACAATTACACTCATGGCATATTCTAGGTAAGACCGTTGCATCTCCGTGTGCAGGGCTGTGGTGATTACCTGTCCCGTTGAGAGAAGGTTTAACTGTTTTGCCATGAGCTTTTTCCCTGAAATTTAACTACACAAAAGTCGCCGAAAATTAAGGCTGCAACAACCACAGCATAACGGATGAAAAGCAATTTCTAACCAAATCTTGATAGTCATAGGATAAGAAGCAGTAGTATTATCCTTGATGACGGGGATACACATTGAAGACTAAAAAGGAGGCAGACAACTGTTTTTTTCAGGTGTTTATCCCCCCCATTCCCATAAGTTAAATTCTCATGAAAACTGTTTTGATTGTAGAAGACGATCTAATCAATGCTCGCGTTTTTTCCAAGATTTTAAGCAAGCGCGGCGGCTTAGATGTTAAACATACAGAAAATGTGGAAGAAGTAATCGAAATTGCCCAATCGGGAGATGCAGACCTTATTTTAATGGATGTTTCTCTTTCGCGAAGTGTGTACCAAGGTAAATCTGTTGATGGCATCAAAATTACACAAATGTTAAAAGCTGATCCAAAAACTGCAAATTTACCTGTGATTTTGGTTACCGCTCACGCTATGGAAGGCGATCGCGAGAACTTCTTGAAGCAAAGCGGCGCTGATGGCTACATCTCTAAGCCTGTAGTTGACCATCAACTTTTTGTTGACCAAATCCTGGCACTTTTACCCACAGAATGAAAGCTGAGAATTGATGATTTACTGTCAGCAATACTCTACTTTCCATCACATGAGTATATATGTACTATGAAAAGGCATGATTCGGCAAGTGGTAATGAGTAATGGGTAAAAGCGGTTCCAATTACCAGTTGCCAATTACTGTTCTGCTATTGAGCAGGCGGTTGACTAGGGTTTAATGGGCTTTCCCCTTGCTGTCGAGCCGCTTGAATCCTGGGTAATTCCAGGAATTTTTTGGTATCAGATAGTAGACGCTCACCCCAAAGATTTTGCTTGAGGAAATCCAAATCGCCATAGCGCTGATCGATGCGGAGTGCAGCTTCTCCCATTGCTAAACCCTGTTGGCGATCGCCTTTAGTATATAAGGCTACTGCCAAAGCGAGTAAAGGTTCTGCGGCTTGTTTATCTAAAGATACAGCAGTTTGCCATTGCTTAATTGCACTTTGAGTATCACCCTGTTCGTAGTGAATTAAGCCAGTGTTGTTGATTGCCGGCCAAAATTTCTTATCGTAGGAGACGGCTTTATTGTACTGGGCGATCGCATCTGGCAACCGACCCGTCATATAGTAAGCATTCCCCAAATCAAATAAACCTTCTGGATCGTTAGGTTTTAACTTTAAGCCAGCTTGGTAATTGGCAATAGCTGCCGGATATTTCTGCTGCTGAAAGTTAGCCGAACCCATTGCAAACAACACATCAGCATTCTTCGGGTTAAGAGATTGAGCTTTTTTCAGAGCAACGATCGCCTGATCGAACTCTTTAGTTTGGAGATGCAAACCACCCAATAGAAACCAAACTTTATCATTTTTTGGAGCCAGTTGACTAGCCAGCCTTGCTCGTGGCAACGCTAACTCAAACTGTTGAAACTGACCTAGTTGAGCTGCTTCTTGTGCCAAGCTCAACCCTTGTTTTTCCAACTTCGCTGCATCGAGTTGCAGTGTATGGGGTATTAGTGCCTGTGCTTGCGCTGCTTTTGGCATACTCCACAAACTACAGACAACTAGAAAAGAAATTAGCTTAACATTTTTAGGCACACAACCCCCTCTTACCCACAAATCAAAGAATCTTTCAGCTAGCTTAAACGATCTCCGCTCTAGACGAAAGGCAAATTTGTTGTTAAAAGTCAACCAACTCCGCTTTGCTTTATCGAATCAATAGTCAGTAGTCAGTTGTTTTTACCACTGAGCACTCACTACTGACTACATAACACAAAATTCCTCAACTTAAGTTTGGGAATGAATTAACTCAGTCAATTTTCTATTAACTGTGGACTTTTGACATCAAGTCGTGAAACTAATTGAGTGTTGACATTCCTATCAAAAAACTCATAAATTAATAAGTATATACTTACTTATTTATGGCACGTATCCCCAGAATTACCAATCAGCAAATCTTAGAAGCGGCACGAGAAGTCTTTTTACAAAAAGGCTTTAGCGGTTCAACTCAAGAAATAGCGCAAAAAGCTGGTATTTCTGAAGCATCCATTTTCAAACGCTTCATCAACAAAGAAGAATTATTCTTTGCGGCGATGGGAATTCCTGAAACACCCCCTTGGGTTAAGGAGATGGAATCTCTTTCTGGTAAAGGCGAACTCAAAGCCAACCTGATTCAGGTGTGTCTTTGGATTCTAGAATTCTACCGTGATGTCATGCCTCGAATTATGATGCTGCGTTCACGAGGAAATCTGGTTCCAAAACTAGGAGTAAAGCTAGAATCAAAGCCCATTCAAGATGTCAAGCTATTAACTGCTTTTTTAGACCATGAAATCAAACAAGGTCGACTTCGCACTTGTGAACCGCAGGCGATCGCTCATATTTTACTAGGGTCTTTAATGAACTACATCTTCTTAGAGCAGATATCGTCGCCAGAATCTCTACCCACAGATGAATTAGTATTTGTTCAGAATCTTGTGGACATTCTCTGGCAAGGGATTTCCCCAAGCTAGCTGTAATTGAGCAACCTGGCTCAATCTTTTTTGGAGTTATTAATCAGTAACTACTTACTTCTTAACGAGTAATTGCATGTTGTTAATTAGTACTGTTGTAGTAGAAAGAATATTTGCTGCTTGCGGTAGTTGCGCAATCTTAGCTAACCAAATTTTCTATTTTTAGCCATCAGATGTACAACTATTAGATGACATATTTTGTTTTGAATTGAGTTAGTTTAAGTTAATTCAAGCACTTTATCTAATACAAGAGCAATCACATAAAACAGTAAGAATTTTAATCAGCAACAAAGACAATTTTCGGAAAATCGAGTAATAATGCTGAAACAGACTGGGGTTTTGTCGACAATTACAAGTAACAAAAGTCACTACTAGATTTGCATACTGCAAACAACATAGATACCTTATTAGTAATGAGAGAATTTCTCAGTCTAGCAGCATGACAACAGTTTTTTAACATGATGCATAATGTCGCTAATCAGTATTAAAGGCAGATGGTTTCAATTATCTATCTCAAACGATGAAAATTAGTAGTGTGTTAAATGCTTGCTAGCCAAAGCGCTCATAATTTCTTGCTGAGTTAATTAGGGTCAAACTGCATCAATAAAATGCATTTCGTTGCCGAAAAACTGGTGACCTTGGTCATGTGCAAGTTTGGAATTACTAGTGACTTTGGTCATGCACCAGTTTGAACGATTTTGAACGATAATTACTAGCATGAATTTATACAAAAAAATTTTGTTCAAGTCATGTTTACCGATAAAAAAAAAAGTAGCTATGACAATTGATGCATCAAACCCTGTAGATTCATCTTCATCAGCTTTGATTCCTGAAATCAAAAGAAGCAAAGCCAAGATTAGATGGCTGCCGTGGCTGCTCTCCCTTGTACTTTTGGGTGGAATTGGCTACGTAGTTTATTACCAGGTAGCTGTCGCGCCAACTCAGCAAGCAAGACGCCGCGTTCTCACACAGCCTGTACAAAGACAGACTTTAGCAATCACAGTTTCAGCCAATGGAACAGTAAAACCTGAGCGGTCAATTAACCTCAGCCCGAAAAATTCAGGTATTCTCAAAAGATTGCTGGCGAAAGAAGGGGATCTCGTCAAAGCAGGGCAGATTGTCGCTTACATGGATGATTCCAATCTGCGAGGGCAACTTACCTCTGCTCAAGGACAACTGGCACAAGCTGAAGCAAATCTGCAAAAAGCACAAGCAGGCAATCGTCCTCAAGATATTGCTCAAGCACAGGGAGCATTAGACGAAGCTGAAGCGAATCTGCAAAAGGTACAAGCAGGCAATCGTCCTCAGGATATTGCTCAAGCACAGGCACGCTTACAAAGTGCGCAAGCGACCTTGAGTAAAGCAGAAGATGATTACCGTCGCAACCAGCAACTTTATAATTCGGGTGGTATTTCTCTTCAGACTGTCAACCAAAAACGTGCAGATCGTGACAGTGCCCAAGCGGCTGTGAATGAAGCACAGCAAGCGTTAGCTTTGCAAAAAGCCGGGTCACGTCCCGAAGACATCGAACAAGCACGAGCTACAGTCAGGCAGAGACAGCAAGCTTTAGCACTTTTAAAAGCAGGAACGCGCCAAGAAGATATAGACGTAGCGCGCGCCCAGGTAACATCTGCGCGGGGTTCGCTGCAAAATATCCAAGCTCAAATTAACGACACGATCATTCGCGCACCCTTTGATGGTGTAGTGACAAAAAAATACGCCGATCCTGGTGCTTTTGTGACTCCCACAACTGCAAGTAGTGACGTATCTTCTGCAACTTCTTCTTCGATTTTGGCTCTGGCTTCTACGAATGAAGTTGTCGCAAATTTAGCCGAAACCAATATTTCCAAAATCCGCCTCGGGCAGAAAGTTACAGTCAAGGCAGATGCTTACCCAGGAAAAATCTTTGAGGGTAGAGTTAAGCAAATCGCAGCCCAATCTGTAGTCACGCAAAACGTTACTAGTTTTGAAGTGAGATTATCCCTTTCTGATCCTCAAAGATTGCTGCGGTCGGGGATGAATGTGACAACAGATTTCCAAGTAGGTCAATTGGAGAATGCGCTCGTGGTGCCTACAGCCTCGGTTGTCCGTCGAGAAAATGCCACAGGTGTGCTTGTGGCAGGAGAGGATAACAAACCTGTGTTTACTCGAATTGAAACTGGCGTGACTGTGAATAACTTTACCGAAGTTAAGTCTGGATTGACAGGAAACGAAAGAGTATTGCTGAGTTTCCCACCAGGATCAAGACCGCAATCAACACCACGAGGCGGGGTTTTCCCTGGTCTAGGCGGTGGTGGTGGACGTTCGCAAGGAGGGGGTGGACGTTCTCAAGGCGGCGGTTCTCCTTAAAGAAAGTTTTAAATACAACAGTATGTTTAAGATATTTAAGGGCTTTTACAAAGCTAAGAATACCCGCACAGTGCCGTTGTTAGAAATCTTGACAATGGCAGCAGAAACGCTGTGGAGCAATAAATTACGCACAGGACTAACAATGCTGGGCGTCATTATTGGCATTTCTTCAGTCATTGCGATTACCTCTGTTGGTCAAGGCGTGCAAAAGGGAGTTGAGCAACAGATACAAGCATTGGGTACAGATGTGATCCAAATCTTAGCTGGTGCGGCCAGAAGTGGGAATATCAGTCAAGGGATAGGTTCTAGTAGCACCTTGACCTGGGAAGATGCTAAAGCGATCGCTCAACAAGCGCCATCGGCTCAGATGGTCTCTGCCTATCTACAACGAAATGCCCAAGTTGTTTATGCGGGACAAAACACATCAACAACAATTTACGGGACTGATTTGAATTACCCAGAAGTGAGAAATACTCACCCCCAACAGGGAAGGTATTTTACTGAGGAAGAACTCAATACTGCTGCACAGGTTGCTGTGCTTGGGCCGACAGTGCAAAAAACTCTCTTTGACCAAGGTGTTAATCCTATAGATGAGACGATCCGGATTCGGGGAGAGGCTTATAAAGTAATTGGGGTGATGGAACCCAAAGGTTCTCAAGGACCTTTTGATCGAGATGACCAAGTTTTCATCCCGCTAACTAGTATGTCGGCCAGACTAGTTGGTAACAATGCTCTAGCAGGCATTTCTGTGAGTGGGATTTTAGTCAAAGGTGCCAATCAAGAGCAATTAGAGGCAGCGCAGTTTCAAGTTACCAATCTCTTACGCCTGCGTCACAACATCTATCCACCGCAAGCTGATGATTTTCGCTTAACTAACCAAGCTGATATTGTCAGCACCTTTACCAATGTTGTGGGATTATTTACGGTGATGGTAGTAGCGATCGCCGGAATTTCTCTAGTAGTTGGCGGTATTGGGATTGCCAATATTATGTTGGTTTCCGTGGTTGAACGCACCAGGGAAATTGGCATTCGCAAAGCCGTAGGAGCAACCAACTCAGCCATCTTGAATCAATTTTTAGCCGAAGCGATCGTCATTTCCATTGTTGGTGGAACCATTGGCATGGTGAGCGGTATTGTCATTGCCTTTGGTGCTGCAACTGTTTTCAAATTTCCATTTGTAATTTCTTTGATATCAGTAATTGTCGGATTTGCGCTTTCTCTATCTGTTGGCTTAATCGCTGGTGTAATTCCAGCCAGAAATGCCGCAAAATTAGATCCGATTACCGCTTTAAGGAGCGACTAATTAAAAAAGACAGGGGAGACAAAGGGGATAAGGGTGACAAGGGAGAAGTAACTCATAAATCTTGACTATTGCCTTCTTGACCAATGACAAATGACAAAGGACAAATGACAATATGCCAACAATGATTTGGATGGAATCTATTACTAAAACCTACCACTTAGGAGAAGTTGACGTTCCCATACTCAAGGGAATTCAACTTTCTATAGAGGAAGGAGAATATGTCTCCATTATGGGTGCATCAGGTTCGGGTAAATCCACGCTCATGAATATTTTGGGCTGTTTGGATCGTCCGACTACAGGAAACTATATTTTTGAAGGTAGAAACCTAACTACCTTTAATGATGATGAATTAGCTTATATTCGCAATCAAAGAATTGGTTTTGTGTTTCAACAATTTAATCTATTGGCAAGAGCAACAGCGTTAGACAATGTTATGCTGCCAATGGTTTATGCTAATTTACCCAAGCCAAAACGCCGCCAAAGAGCATTGGAAGCATTAGAACGGGTTGGATTAAAAGAGCGTGTTGCTAACCGTCCCAGTCAGCTTTCTGGAGGACAACAACAACGAGTAGCTATTGCTCGTGCTTTGGTTAACCGACCTGCATTAGTTTTGGCAGATGAACCAACAGGAGCCTTAGACACCGAAACTTCCCATGAGGTGATGAATTTATTAACAGAATTAAATGACCAAGGAATTACAATTGTGATTGTTACCCATGAGCCAGATATTGCTGCTCAAACCCAACGAATTATCCGGGTACAAGATGGTTTGATTGTAGGCTAGTTATGCCAATTTTGGATTTTATATAATATTTTTCGACAAATTTAATTCAATTTATACTTTCAAATTTCCTAGATAAATTTAGAGCTTTACATGATGAAAATTTTTAATTGCATCCTCAAATTCGCTGAGAAAACCAATTCACTACTACATCGACTATGAATTTCAGTTTATTTCTTGTGCATTCTACTTGGGTTGCAGTGGCAGCTGCTATTCTCATGCCAACTTTAGTTAAAAGTGCAGATGCGGCAACTCCTACAGAAACGCAACAAGCCCAAAGTATTACAGGTACTAATTCTGCCTCAACTCTCGATTACCTCAACCCAAATCCCAATCCTTTACTATTTCCTACCAAACCAGAGGAAGTGACGATTCGGAGAACTGTGCCAATTACTTTGGCTCAGGCTTTGGAACTAGCAAGACGTAATAATCCCACTTTGCAGGCAGCTTTATTCCAATTACAACGCAGCCAAAGTGCAGTCCGGGAAGCTCAAGCTGCTTTACTGCCTAATGCTAATCTCAATACTAATTTAACTAACAATGGACCTGGTTTTAGTGGTGGTTCATCATCCACCACATCTTTCAACGGTCAAGCACAGTTGAATTATGACCTCTATACCTCTGGAAATCGACAAGCTAATATCCGAGCAGCTGAAGAACAAGCACGTGTAGATGAATTGAATGTTGAAAATCAGTCTTTGATAATTGGTTTAAATGTCGCCACCCAGTACTACAATTTGCAAGGAGCAGATGAACAAGTCCGAATCAATCAGGCTGCGGTGGCGAATGCTCAGGCTAGTTTACGAGATACACAAGCTCGACTCCTAGCAGGAGTCGGTACGCAGTTTGACGTACTGCAAGCTCAGGTTAATTTAGCCAATGCCCAACAACAGCTGACTATTGCAATCTCACAGCAGCAAATTGCTCGTCGTCAGTTTGGCACTCTATTAAGTCTGCCACAATCAATTGATGTCACAGCGGCCGAGCCTGTGAGAATAGCGGGACTTTGGCCGCAAACACTCGAACAAACTATTGTGCAAGCTTTTCAAAATCGTCCAGAATTGCCCCAACAGTTGGCGCAACGCAATATTGCTGAACAACAGCGTCGTCAGGCGCTTTCACAGCTAGGGCCGCAAATTGGTGTGACTGGTAGCTATAATTTCTTAGACCGATTTGACGATAACATTAGCGTTACTGATGGCTACTCGGTGGGGGCGCAAGCAAGTCTCACTTTGTTTGATGGCGGAGCAGCAAGAGCAAGAGCTGCTCAATCAAGAGCTAATATTGCGATCGCAGAAACTCAATTTGCTAGTCAGCGTGACCAAATTCGCTTTGATGTGGAACAGTTCTATTTTCAATTGCAATCTAACCTAAATAATGTGCAAACTTCTACTGTGGCTTTAGAACAAGCTAGGGAGGCTTTGCGGATAGCAAGGTTGAGGTTCCAAGCTGGTGTAGGCACCCAAACAGAGGTAATTGCTGCCGAAAACGACTTGACAAGAGCAGAAGGTAATCGAGTCACAGCTATTTTAGATTACAATCGCGCTTTGGCTAATTTACAGCGTTCTGTTACTTCTAGAGCTGCACGCTAAATTTCGATCCTTGCAGAAAGTTTGCTAATACAACCAATAGACTTCTTGCAAAAATCCGAATAAGAATAAAAAAACCACAGATGTAGACACGAAGTGGCTTCCCGTAGGGTACACAGATAAACACAGATAAATATCGGTGTTCATCTGCGTTTATCCGTGGTTCGATATTCAAAAAATCGACTTATGCAAGAGGTCTAATATTCAAACTAGGGATGAAAGCGGTTTACGTCTTCATCCCTTAGTATTAGATTTTGCACAAAAGTAGAAATAATAAATAATTCACCGCCGATGAAGGCTGATGTTAACTGATTGAGAAATAGAGGCTATAGACGGATAATTTCCAATTAATAAGTCTATAGAAATTAGGTTGTAGTTTTGCAAAAATAATATACGCTTAAAGCTTAATTCTAGGGTGGGCAATGCAACCCAAAACCCCTACATGGTGGGCAATGCCCACCATACTTGTATTTCTGCTTATAACTACAAATTACAAATTATTAATTACGAATTCGTTTGACTGTTCTAGTTATAAGTCACCCATTCAGGTGAAGCCACGTAGATAATGTAACGGTTAGCATAAAAGAAATTAAGCAATTATTGAGTAACCTAGTCTTGAGGTCGTTGAGAATTATTTAAACTTTATTCCCCTCTAAATTGCTGTAATAGCCCGTTAACCGACAGCTATTGCAGCAAAGCAATCTTTATCGGCTGCTATCATGAATACGCACATAGAAATCCCCTTGATTGGTAAAAAATTTAAGTATCCATTGCGCTGGCTGATGGGGCTAATAGCAGCAGGTACTTTAGTTGTCGGCACAACTACTACCTACAATCTAGTGAATCGGGGAACTAGCAAACAAGACATTACGCAACTAACGGTTCCGGTAGAAAAGCAAAACGTCACTATCCGAATTACTGCCAGTGGTAAGGTAGTACCAGTTCAGAGCGTGAATATCAGTCCCAAAAATCCAGGGGTGTTGGGGCAATTATATGTTGAACAAGGCGATCGCGTACAACAAGGACAAATTATCGCCCGCATGGATGTAGGTGAGATTGAAGCACAAATCCTCCAGTACCGTGCCAACATAGCCCAAGCTCAAGCCCAACTCGATCAAGCCCGTGCAGGAAATCGTCCCCAAGAAATCGCCCAAGCAAAAGCACGTTTGGCTCAAGCAGAGGCGCAGCTAGCCGCAGCGCGTGCGGGTAATCGCGACCAAGAAATTGGACAAGCGCAAGCTCAAGTAGAATCAGCAAAAGCTCAAGTTGACTTGACGCAAGCACGGGTAAAGCGATATCGGGAATTAACACGACAAGGTGCAACTTCTCAAGATCAGCTCGATCAATATATTACTGAAGACAGCAGAGCTAAAGCTAGTTTACAAGAAGCGCAAAAACGGCTTTCTCTGTTGCAAAGTGGAACTCGCAGTGAAGAAATCAACGCCAAAGAAGCAGCCGTTACAGAAGCACAAGCAGCTCTAGTGCTGTTGCAAAATGGTAGCCGTCCTGAAGAAATTGCCCAACGCCAAGCAGCCGTGAAAGCTGCCCAAGCTCAACTCCAAGCAGCCCAGGTAAGACTTGCAGATACAGTGATTCGCGCTCCCTTTAGTGGGATTGTGACGCAGAAGTATGCAAATATCGGTTCATTCGTCACGCCGACAACTTCTGCTTCTAGCAGTGCATCAGCAACTTCTAGTTCAATTGTTGCTGTTGCGCGGGGTTTAGAAGTGTTAGCTCAAGTACCAGAAGCCGATATTGGCAGAATTAAACCGGGACAACAGGTAGAAATTGTGGCTGACGCTTATCCCGATCAAGTATTTAAAGGTCATGTGCGCCTAATTGCACCAGAAGCAGTGGTTGAACAAGGTGTAACTTCCTTCCAAGTGCGGGTGGCTCTGGATACTGGTTTAGATAAACTACGTTCCGGCTTAAATGTGGATTTGACCTTTTTAGGCGATCGCGTTAGTGATGCTTTAGTATTACCAACCGTGGCAATTGTCACGGAAAAGGGTAAAACAGGCGTACTTGTCCCCGACGAAAATAATAAAGCCCAGTTTCGTGAAGTCACTACCGGCGCACAAATCAAAGACCAAACTCAGGTTTTAGAAGGAGTGAAAGCGGGCGATCGCATCTTTGTAAACCCACCCAAGGATTACAAAATTGAAAAAGCAAAAGAGCAGAGTAATAAATAAATGAAGGAGACGCGGGGACGCAGGGACGCGGAGAAATGACAAATGACCAATGACAAATGACAACTAACAATGAACTTCTTAGAAAGCATTCAAATGGCGGGGAAAACCCTGCTATCAAATAAACTGCGTAGTGCCCTCACCATGTTGGGTATCGTTATTGGTAATGCCTCAGTAATTGCCATGATTGGGATTGGTGAAGGTGGGCAGAAGTATGTTTCTCAACAGTTAGAGTCGTTAGGGCCAAATATATTATTTGTACTTCCAGGTAATCAAGAAACTGAGCGAATTTCCAGAGATGTGCCGAGAACGCTGATTTTAGAAGATGCAGAAGCGATCGCAACTCAAGTACCAACGGTAGCAAATGTAACTGCTGAGTTAAATAGCCGACAGGTGGTGACCTACCGTAATCGCAACACCGATGTCAACATAATTGGTACAACCCCCAGCTTCTTGACAGTAAGAGATTTTGACCCGGAAAAAGGGCGATTTTTTACTGATATAGATATGAAACGCAGTAACCAAGTTGTTGTACTGGGTGCAGACTTAGCAGAAAGACTGTTTGGTAGTGTTAATCCTGTAGGTCAGCAATTAAGAATTAAAAATACTAGCTTTCAAGTAATTGGCGTACTCACAGCCAAAGGTTCAAACTTAGGTGTGAATTACGACGATGCAGCATTAGTACCAATTATCACCGCCGCTAATCGCTTGATTGGGCGAACTTCTCCCTATGGATTGGAGGTAACATACATTGTCGCCTCTGCTAAGAATGCTGATAGCGTCGATGCAGCAGAATTTCAAATTACCAACTTGCTACGACAACGGCACAAAATTACTGGCGAAGATGACTTTACAATCCGTTCTCAGAAAGATGCTTTGCAAACAGTCGGGCAAATCACAGGTGCATTAACAATTATGCTAGCAGCGATCGCTGGTATATCTCTGTTTGTTGGTGGTATTGGAATTATGAATATCATGCTAGTTTCCGTCACCGAACGCACCCAAGAAATTGGATTGCGAAAAGCGATCGGGGCAACTGAGCAAGATATTTTGCTACAGTTCATCATTGAAGCCGTAATTGTCTCTGCAATTGGTGGCTTGGTAGGTACGGCGGTTGGTGTTGGTAGTATTTTCTTAGTCGCAGCCTTAACTCCCTTAGAAGCCGGAATTTCTCCTGTAGCAATTACGATGGCTGTTGGTATCTCTGGCGGTATTGGCTTATTCTTTGGTGTTGTTCCCGCACGACGCGCCGCTAAACTCGACCCGATTGTAGCATTGAGAAGTGCATAGTAGCGCTGTATTTCAGTAGGGGCACGGCACTGCCCATTGGTGTCAACTTAACGTGAAACCCTTGTTAAAACGTGATTTTGTATTCACTCACCTACCATTACGATCCTCGTCACCCCACCCCAGTTTTGTCTAAAGCCAAAACTTCCCCTCCCCGCAGGCGGGGAGGGGATTAAGGGGGGGGTAAAACGTATGTGGGATAAGCGTTTGAGCTTAAGTTGACACCAATGAGCACTGCCGTGACCTTAAAATTATATGTACCCACGAAGTTGCAATCTGCTGTATTTCGTTCAGAAGGCAAGTTATTTCGTACAGAACACAAGTCGTTTCATTCAGAACGCAAGTTGTTTCGTACACAACACAAATCGTTTCGTACACAACACAAGTTGTTTCGTACACAACACAAATCGTTTCGTACAGAACACAAGTTGCTTGGTTCACAACACAAGTCGTTTTGTTCAGAAGGCAAGTTTGTGATTGTATATGAAGAAATATACAGCAGATTGCAAGTTGGTGAGTACAGATAATTGTAAGGGCAAGGCAATGCCGTGCCCTACGAATAATCTATGTGTCTTAAACATTATTTCAATTGGTATTATTTTCGTGTAATTACTGAGATAATAATCCAAAGTTTATTGGCAAAAAAAGCCTAGTTTTGGCTATTTTTACTGAAGCACCTCATTATATTTATGAGAGATTCTAGAATAATAAATTTAAATAAAAGGTGCGCATTGATGCCACGCAAGAAAAAAAGCTCATCCTTGCTAGAAAAAACCGAACAGCGGAAAATCGGGTTTCAAACGATCGATCCTAACCTCAATTTTGGTGATTCCATCAGTCTCCAGCATTTGACTGAGTTAACTGGACAACTGCGCGAAGAACTCTACCAGTATAATCGTCTTTTAAACTCTCTTGACTCGGCAAAAGACAACATCGAAACTCTGGAAAAGACGATTCGTGAAACCTTAGAACGCTTAGTGAGTGGTGTAGTGTTGAAGTATGGCAAAGACAGCCGAGAATATGAATTAACAGGCGGGGTACGCAAGAGCGATCGCATTCGTAAAGCCACCATCACGCGGTTAAAATCGACGGCAGACTCAAAAGCAGATGCTACAGAGTAGGCATAATTGAAATCTGCGATCGCTTAAGAGTACTCCAAGTAAAAAAATGCCCAATTGTCATTGCGAGTGAAACGGAGTGTAGCGTTCGCGTAGCGTCTCGCAGAGAAGCAATCTCAAACTCTGCGATTGCTTCATTCAGCTTTGCTTCATTCGCAATGACAGGTTTTGGATCATTTATTGTTTGGAACACTCTAATCGTTTGGTAAAGCGATCGCTTACCACCCCCGCCCCATGCCCCATGCCCAATTGTCATTCTATTAACACCGGTGTTACCGTATGGTGATGACTAAACAAAGTAGCCAATGTTTACGGAATTACCGATAAGGCTACTGAAACTTTAGACGGCAGATAGCAATTGATGAACTGCATATACCCATGAACGAACAGCGCCTAGAAGCTTACTACCAGCTAATTGAAAGCTTGCTAAATTGCCCTAATGGCGAAGAACCAGAGATATTAGCAGCTAATACAGAATTGCTGGATGCAGGCTTTTTGCAGGTGTTAGCAGCATTAGCAGATCTTTACGCCCAGCAGGGACAAGAAAACACCGCCAATTGGTTGAGAAACCTCGCAAAATACCTCAGCCAGAAATCTCGCCCCATCACAGAAGAAGATATACAAACTTACGGACAATTTTTACTAGAGATACTGCAAGCAACAGCAGACAGCAACGGCGATCCTCAAGTAATTTACTCCTTACTCGCAGCCAATACCGATAAACTTGATCGTATTTTTGCAGAATTATTGCGGCATTGGGCAACAAATACCCTAGCAGCAGCAGAAACAGAGACAGCAACATCCATCGCCGCAGTGATTGGTAATTTTAGTAATCTAATTAAGCAGTTTCCCTTAGGTAGCAAAGCCAACAACATAAAAATTGCTATTACTGGCTACGAAATTGCCCTTACTGTTTATACCCAGAGCGCCTTTCCTGTAGATTGGGCAACCACGCAAAATAATCTGGGGATTGCTTACGCTGACAGAATATTCGGAGAACGT
>NZ_MTAV01000175.1 GCF_002154695.1 Nostoc sp. T09 | reverse complement strand
ATTTCTCTCTCATGATATTGACAAACTTCTTACCCTTGTGGAATGAAACAGCCCTGCCTTTCCAAGGGGGGATTAAGGGGGGTAAATATGCTGTCAGGCTTTCGTAATTGCGAACTGCGAATTACGAACTTGTACTGAGCGAAGTCGAAGTATTACGAATTAATATTAATGTCACTCTGCCAATAACGCTTCAAGGGATTGAGGGTCAGCAATACCCCGCAGGATAGCGGAGATAATCATAGAATCTTCCGAATCTAACGGCTCGCACAGTATATTCTCATCTCGCTCGCCGGCTAAGATACGACGGATGGCAGCAACGAGATTTTGCCAAACTTCTGCAACATTCTCTATCTCAATTTCTAGCTGTTCCCTGATTTCTACATCATCCACAGCAGCTACTACCCCTGCAATAAACTGCCCATTTTGCCGCAACTCATACTGTGTCCCTGCAAACGCCGCTTTTGCTTGCCTTGCTTGGCGACGATATTCTTTAGCTTGGGTGCTGTCGCCCTGCTTGTCGGTAATCATAGCCAAGATTTCATAGGTTTTCCAAATCTCAGCCGCAGCCAGGTCTAAGGTTTTACGGATGGCTAATGCTTCTTCTACCAATTGTCGGGCTTCGCTGAGGCGGTGGGGTTGTTTTTGTAGTAGGAGAGCGAGGTTACTTAATACTAGAGATGCACTTGCTCGATCTTCTAATTTTTGAAATTGCTTCAACGCCTTGCGAAACCAATCCTCTGCCGCTTCCAGTTTGCCAACAAAGTGATTGAGGTTGCCTAATTGTTGCCAAGTATTTGCTGCATCTGCCAGATTTCCTAGAGATTCTTTAATTTGTGCTGATTTTCGGTAGGCATCTTCCGCAGCGTCCCACTGGTTGCCTTCTTCGTACACCACACCCAGTAGATGCCAAGCCGTGGCTTCTTGTGCTGGTTGCTTGAGTTGCTGGAAAGTAGTCAGTGCTTCACGGTAACGCTGTTGTGCTTCTGAAAAGTTGCCCTGCCGCATGGCTAGAGTGCCGAGTTGAGAATTTGATACCGCAGCCCTACTAAGGTTTCCAATTTCTTTTTGAATAGCTAATCCTGCTTCATAAGCAATGCGTGCCTCTTCATAATTCCCCATCAACATCAGCGCATCTGCCAAGTCAGTCTGCAACGTTCCTATCAGTTTCTTGACATCATCAGACTGTTCAAACTGCTGCGCCACTGCCAACCCCTGACGGTAGATATATGCTGCTTGTGCTGTTTGTCTTTGGTATACAAAGCACAGCCCCAGCCTACCCAAAGTAACACAGCGGTTATAACTTGGTTGCTCACCCAATTTTGTCAGTATCTCACGAAACACCTGCGCCGCTTGTTGATAGCGACCTGCATTGAATAATTCCTCGCCTGAACTACTACGGCTGAGAAACCATGTATCAGAACCGACTTCCCCAGTTAACTGAGCAATTCGTTGATTTAGTCTAGCGCGATCGCGGTTAAGTCCAAAGTAACCGAGAAATTTGTTTACCCGCGCAACAAAGTCTACTGCCCATTCTGCACCTGCATCCAATGCGCCATCAACTGCATAAAGTAAATTCGGTAATTCCCGTTGGGCAATGGCACGGGCAAAATGAGGGTCTTTGTCATCTTCAAAATACAAATAGCGAGAAAGTTCATAATACAACTGTTGATAACGGGCAAGCAGTTCTATCTGTGCTTCTGGGGATAAGCGTAGCCACAAGGCTGGGGCTAAGGTGGGGTGAAATTTGAGAAAAGGCCGACCAACACCAGGCAAATATTCTGGCTGAATTAACCCAGTGGCTTCTAATGCTGGGCGCAAAGTTTGCCACTGTGACTCAGAAATTTCTGTAATTTTCAGCAAGTTAAATTCTAACGCCCCGCCCTGAAACACGCCTAAGCGAGGCAACAACTGCATTGCTTCAGCATCCAACCGTTCTAAAGATAAATTCAATGATGCCAATAGGGGATTATCTGGTGTTTGGGCAACCAAAGCTTCTAAGCGTTGTCCCAACTCTGCCGGACGGCGATTTTCCAACTGTTTCGCCAACAAACCAATGGATAGGGGATGAAAATCCACCAGTTTAAATAATTCCAACAACACTTCGCGTTTAGGTGGGTCAAATTTGGGGGCTTGCGTCAGTTTAATCAAACTCTGGAAATACGCTAGGGCATCTTCTTGTCCCAAACCTCGCAAAGATAAGGAGATATGTTTGCGACTGCCTTGTGTGGAATAATCGGGATGGTGAAAATCTGGTGTGCGAGTGGTGAGTAATACCCGACATTCGCTAACCTCAGACCACTGTTTTGCTACG
Source organism: Nostoc sp. T09 (assembly GCF_002154695.1). Classification (GTDB taxonomy): domain Bacteria; phylum Cyanobacteriota; class Cyanobacteriia; order Cyanobacteriales; family Nostocaceae; genus Aulosira. The sequence goes on along the minus strand of NZ_MTAV01000175.1, from coordinate 2,105 downwards.
GTTAACAGTTCCCGTAGAGTTTCTGCTGGCAAGGTTTCTAAGTTATCTAAAATCAGCAATGTGGCTTGCTTACGCAACGCCTGAGTTGCCGCCGCCCCATCAATTAAACTCTCGTCTAACACTGTCGCCAGGGTGCTAACTGCTAAGCCTACAGCATCCACACCACCAAAAGCAGCATAATCAACAAAACAAACTTTCTCAAACATCCCTGTGCTATGTAACCAGCGTCCTGCTTCCTGGACAAGATAGGTTTTTCCCTGTCCACCAAAACCCGATACTGTGAGGCGGCGCGTTCCCTGCACAAAGCACCGTTCTATCTGCCATAATTCCCGGCTACGACCGAAGAATCCAGCTTCTTGTAAATCCGGCAAGTTTCCCCATTTTGGTGACTCGCCGCTTTCTTGGTTGTTCAAGTCTGGCTGCAATAATGGGGTATCACCAGCTGCTTGATACAAGGCAGGTAAAAACCAATCTTGCAATTTTAACTGTACTCGTTGCTCACCCCGTTGCCGTTCTCCCCGTTGTTGGTTGAGATACAAGTCTCGCCGCGCATTATCTAATGCTTCACCCATACCAGCACCAGATACTAAACCCTGATAAAATTTAGCAAACAGTTGTTGGGCTGTTGTCACTAATACCGAATGAGTCATTGCCAAGACTGTGGGAATACCTGCATGGGTTAACCTAGCGGCTACACTACCCATTGCATCTTCTCCATCTTCCCCACCCATCGCCGCCGACTGACAGGCAGACAAAACAATTAACCCCACTTTTTGCCGATTCAGCATATCACCCAAGGTTTCGGCAGTAATCAGGGCTTTTTTCCCTTCTTTATCCTCAAATAATAAATAACCTATATTGCCGCCGTTCTCATTCCCGCCTTTAGTTAGTCCCACGGGGTCGCTATGTTTAGCCTGTTCTTGGAAACGCCCATCTAAATCAAATACCCCATGACCGTCAAAATGCACAATATCAACAGGGGGTTGGCGGGAGTCTTCTAGCCGCGCTACTAAATTATCCAAGGTGGCTGGACGCAAAAATTCTACCTCAACTCTTCCGGCTGCTGCTTGTTGAATGGCGTTCAAAACTGCTATTGCTTCACCACGGGGGTCAATAAATCCCGCATCACTGGGACGACTAACGACAAATAATAACCGCAATCGGTCTTTGACTTGCACTTTAAACGGTCTGCGTCCACCCCCTGCACCAGCCAAGCGGCGACGAATCGAAATGCGGGGATTTTCGTGAAACAAATAAGTACCTTCTGGGTCGCGTAACAATTCCCAAGGCAGCGATAAAATGGCTGGATGACTGGCGCTGATTGTTAATAAGCGTCCTGGTTGATTTTCATCTTGAAAATAATTAAACAGCCGTTGAGCAGCCCGATGTTGAAAAACCGCATTAAATAAATCTTCGCCCCATTGCCGGAATTTTTTTGCTATCCCTTCTGCCCGTTTATCGTCTACATCCGTGGTGTAACGTGCCGCATAGGTTTCTAAGTACCAGCGAATCTCTTCTCTGTCTGCTGCACTCAACGGTGAGGCAAAATCCAGCCTCTCAGTGTCTTGCCCATCAAATGTTACAATGACTTGATGATTCTCTGGGAAGCGGAGATTTAATTCCATAGCCGGCGGTTTGGGGTGTGGAAGCTTATTTGAGATAATACAAGCTGTTTAGCTTAAATTCTGTAAAAATGCTAGGCGATCGCGTTTGTTTTGAGAGGGCATAGATCCCCGACTTTTTCAAAAAGTCGGGGATCTGAACAATCGTAATTTGTCAAAATCAATCGGGTGGAGTACTACTTATTCACCTGCGATCGCAAGCAAACTTACCAACCAACAACAGAAGCCACTATCGTTAAGTCAATAGTGGCTATTCTCAACTCAATAGTGGCTTTCCTCAACTCAATAGTGGCTTTCCTCAACTCAATAGTGGCTATTCTTAACTCAATAGTGGCTATCCTAATGTTTCCTACTTCTTGTTTTTGCCTCTTGCTTTCTTAAGATGAGTAATTATACCAATTTGAAAAAAGAATGCGACAGATGGTAGGGGCAAGGCAATGCCCATTGGTGTCAACTTAAGAAGATAAAGCCCAAATTTGTTGG
>NZ_MTAV01000174.1 GCF_002154695.1 Nostoc sp. T09 | reverse complement strand
TTGATTCTCCCCTACTAGTTCATTTGTTCGCGTTGAAAGGGCTGGGTGGGCATTGCCCACTCTACAGATACTACTGAACCGTATTAATGTATAAACATTTAATTACGAATTACGAATTATTAATTAAAACCCATACTACTCCTGCTGTCATTAGCGGAACGCTGAGATTATCTGTACCATGAGGCGAAACTCCCTCAGCTAGCGTTGCCAAAGCACCACTAACAACAGCCGCCAATATTGCTCTATCAACACCATAAGATACTGCTAAAGGACTGAGCGATGAACCAGGTAGTAACAGTAATACCAAAAAAATGGCTGTCGTACTTGATAGAAACATTGCTACTGAACCTTCCCAGGAACGGACAGAATTTCCTACCTGGTATTTATGTTTACCGAAACGTCTACCAATTAATGCCGCCAGTGCGTCTCCCCAAGTCATCGCCATGACTCCAGCTACAGCAATAGGGACACTATCTATTGGGCCAGATGGTCGCCACAGCAGCCCAAACAGCAGTGTTACAGAAATCGCAAAATAGACCGTACCTGGTGAACTGTCATCAGTATCCATTGCACTAACAACTCGGTAACGGTAGAGCAAGTAGTTGACTGCAATAAAGCTAGCAAAAGGTACAATGCCAATTTCCCAGTGGTTAAAAAGCAGAAGTACGCCAAATACCCACATTCCTGCACCAACATGGATAATCTTACGAGTCAGGTTTGGCTTGACATGAAATAGCCGACCTAGCCCTTCACCAAATATCAGTAAACCAATAGCATAAACATAGGATGCTGCCAATCCAATAAAATCGCTATAGCCGATCCAGTTATTATTCATTGCCCAATGCCTTAATTTTATTTTGATTAAGTTGAAATCAATCAACAAAATGCTTGATTACTTTCTCAAAATTCCTTATTGCTTTCTCATTAAGGCATAATGCTTTCTCATTTTGGTGTTTTCCGCAAGTAAAATGGCACATTGCTTACTCAAAATGCTTGATTGCTTTCTCATTTCAGTAAATCGCGTACTCATTTTGATGTTTTCTGCAAGTAAAATGGCATATTGCTTACTCAAAATGCTTGATTGCTTTCTCATTTCAGTAGATCGCGTACTCATTTTGGTGTTTTCCGCAAGTAAACAGGTAAATTGCCTTATCAATATAATTGAATGCTTCCTTATTCAATAAATTTACCTATTCATGACCGAATAGGCGTTTCAGGGTATAAAGATGTAGAGTGTAGGAAGAAGGGATGTAATAGCATCTCTATTCCCTGCTCCCTGTTCCCTTATTGCTCTTACGTTTAAGATTTTTTTCTGTTAACGAAACACTCCCAATCCCTTGGAGAATACCACGACCAATTAAACCCAGACCACGACCGATGACTTGGGTGAGAATGAAAACAATCCCACTCCCGAAAACAGCTAATAGTGATTGTATTCGAGGTGCGATCGCATCGCGAAATTCTAGGAGTAAAGTCATCACCAGCGGTATGTTTGATAATTGTGCTAACTCCTGAGCGCGAGGAGCATAAATTGACGTTTTAGCAATCCCACGCGGTGCAAAGACAAATAGCTCATAGCGGCTTTCAAAAATTGCCCTCGGCTCATTTATATAATTATTTAAGCGGTATTTCCAAGATAAATTATTTCTAAAGCGTTCAATTTCTCTAGTTGAAATCAAACTCCGATCGTAATAAGCTTGTTTAATCAATTCTAAATCTGCTAATGAATTAAGTAGCGGTTGTACTACCCCATTAGCTACCTGAATTAATAAGTTCTCTAAAATCATTAATACTTGTGACTGAGCCTCTGAGCTACCTGCTGGGTAAGAGGTATTATCAACTTGCAAATCTGTTTGAAATAATAAATGTGCAAATAACTCTATGATTAAAGGAATTTTATTAAGAATTTCTGTTTGGACTAGTTGAAAGTTTTGCAGTAATAATCTGACAATTTCTATTTGGCGATCGCCTACTTGCAAACGTGAAAATTTGCCAAAAAAATCTGTAACTGTTACTTGCCACAAATCATGTAATATAGGATTCTTTAAATCATATAATTGATTAATTGGAATTTGCGCAACCCGCAGTTCATCTAATTGTTGAGCCAGCTTTTGGAGAATTAGATAAAGCAATTCTCGTTTTTTATCTTCGCGCAAGATGTCAATTTCTAAAGGGACATCTGTGACATTTTCTAGAGGAAATTGCAACTTAGTAATACAAGATGCAAATAAATTAGATTGCAATGCCCTTGGGCTAAGTAAAGGTGGCGAATTTTGTAGCTGTTGTGAATCTAATGCGGTAATCGCACTACTTGGGGAAGGAATTGTTGGTGGTGGTAATTGTACAGAAGATGGCATAAATTGCTGCTGTTGTTGTCTTTCTGGCGATAAAACTAACATCTGATTCAGCAGCCAACGCGCTGCTAAGAGTTCTCGCCGCCGTCCAGCGAGAATGGCCCTATCCATTACTGGTAGTCCAGGCACTTGCAATTGTGCCGTCACTGACTTGAGGGTGGCTTCAATGTAAGTAATTCCAGACAAACGTAAATTATTTCGCAGCCTAGCGAAAGGGAGTCTTAATTCCTGAGTCCGGAGTGCTGAGTCCTGAGCTTTGAGTGTTGAGTTCTGAGTGTCCATCTCCCCAAACCAAGCGGAACCACCTTGAGCTACTTCTTGCATAGCTGCAACTAATTCAGAAACTGGAGTTCCTTTGGGGCAGTAACCATCTATACCAGCCGCTTTTGCTGCTAGAAGTAGCCCTGGTTCTGTAACGGAACTGAGGAGCAGTACGGGCAGATGGGGGTATAAAGCTTTCAGTTGCCCACAGAGTTGTAACCCTTGTTGTTGCAGCTTGGGAGAACGATTATTCCCTAATTCCAAAATCACTAAATTTACTTGCTTAGGGTCTTGTTTGGCTAGTTCTGCTAAAACCTGTAAAGCAGCAGTATCTGTTTCTACCTCCGCTACTATGAGCGAATTAGGAATTTCTGCCAATGCTACCCGCAGTCCTAAGCGGAAGATCGGGTCTTGGTCAACTAACAATAATCTTAGAGGGCGATCGCTCATAGTTTGCTCAAAAACAGAAACCCTGTTCTTCCCCAGCTACAAAACAACTTCGATACTCTTCATTGTGACTTCTTTGCGCAACCTGAAAAATGGAGCATAATTGCCATAGACAGCCATTAACCTATGTAATTAAATGAACCTTCATATTCGGCATTGGTTAGCGGAAAACTGTATCGAAATACACAGCCTTAGTGGATTGTCAGTGGGGCAAATGGCAGGTGTTGCCTACCGTATTGTTCAGGACATGGAAGTTAAAAGCCTGATGCCATTTGATATTTGTACCCTAACAGAGGTATTGGAACTACCTCTAAAAGCTGTTTGGGAAGAAATTACCGATATTGCTCATTTGACTGAAAATCTACTACGTTATCTCAGCCAAAAAAAACCCTTAAAACGTAATGAGGGTACATGGCTAGTATTTCAAATTGCCTATCTTCATAGTTTGCAACAAGTTCTAGATCAGGAAGTCAGCCTGCAAAAACCTTGGTTAGATCGAGCAATTATCAAGAATCAGGGTGTAAGAGAAAAAGCCGAATCTTCCCTCCAAAGCGCTCACCTGCATGAGTTGTTAAATACACTCAACCCAGGAAAACTAACTGACACTCAAGCGGAACAAGCACTTTCTTTGGTAGCGGACTCATTCCTGGTACAACAAATCAATAATGTGGCTATAGGTTGGTTTGTTGCTAATGGTGCAGAGGAGGTTGAGGCGAAACTGTTAACGCAGCGTTTGTCACACGCACTTCCTGGTTATTTGCTGAAAGTTATTGCGGAGAATCCTGCGCCTCTAGCCCAACTACAAAAATTTGTCCGTTTAGGAAATTCCTTCCCATCCAATTCTGTCACCCTAGAAGCTGAACTAGTAGAAAGCTCTCACAGCCCTACAATAGATGACAAAATTGATGCTTATAGAGAGAGTTACCGAGTTAGGTTACTTCAAAGCCTCGGTCAACCGTTATTTATGGAATCCTTTGCTCTCAAAGATATCTATGTTCCCCTCAAAGGTTTGCCAATACAGGAGGAAAGTAGTTTTGAGCAAGGTCAAAAAATTGGCTCTTCTATTGATTTACAAGCATGGGCGCAGCAACAGCTAGCTGATTTAGAAACTATTGCTGTAATTGAAGCGGAACCTGGTTATGGTAAAACTAGTTTCTGCCAAATTTGGGCAGCAAAGGTAGCATGGGAACTTTATCCTACTTGGATGCCGATTCTGATTCGGCTGCGAGACATAACATACGGTCAAAGTTTAGTAGCAACCCTAAATTCAGTTTTTCCACTAGATTTACAGCTAAATTTTGCTACTTGGTTAAAGCAAGATCATCCTCGCTGTCTTTTGCTGCTTGATGGTTTAGATGAACTACCGCCAACTAAGCAAGCTAACAGGGCAAAAGAGCTTTTTATTCAAGAGTTGCTGAACTTGCAGTTGCAAGGACGACATAAAATTTTATTGACGAGTCGGACAGAAACTTTACAGCAAATTGCCCCCGCATTACCACAGCAATTGAAAAGAATTACCATCCAGCCGTTGGATGTAGAGGATCTCAGATATTGGTTTCAGCAATGGACTACAGTACAATCTTTGCCCGTAGCTCAAAATTACTTTACGTTCTTAAAACAGGCAGGGTTATTTCTCAGAAAATCAAAGTTACCACAACTCTCCGCCTTAGTCCGCCAACCTTTGATGCTGTATTTGTTAGGTGTGCTACACCGTGACGGATTGTTGGATGAGGAAATATTACAATTAGCTGCTAATTCCCAAGAAGCTACAAGCGCACCTCTGTTATGGGAAATTTACCATCGTCTCAATCGATGGTTGTTGGGCTATCCGCTCACAGGTGGTACAAAAACAATGCTCCTGCGCTCAGGGTCGGCTCATATCCACCGTACACCAGAAGCGATCGCCAATTTACTTTCTAATCGCCATCCCCAAGATTTACTTGAGCAAATGCAGGGGATCGCTCTCCAGATTTTACACAGCGATCGCCCTAAAATAAATTTATCTAAAGAATTTTCTCTTCAAACCCTACCGACTTTTTATTTTAGAAGCCAGCATTCATTACTTAGCACTGAATTCACTCACCCTAATTTAGGGGAATATCTTTGCGCTGAAGCTATTGCTGCCCAATTGAAAATCCTAACTCAGCGTCAAGAACCAGCTGATAGTAAATCTACATTCATTCTTGACTCTCCCTCTAGTGTTGCCCAGCACCTTTACAACTTACTCGGTTACGGTATTCTCAGTCAGGAAATAGAAGCACTCGCGATCGAAGGATTGCGCCGTCAGCAAAAGTGGCAATTTTCCTTTGAAGTGTTGTTTCAACGTCTTGAGTCTTTCTGGCGTGACTACTGTCAAGGTCGTTGGTTAGAGGAGGGTATAGCACACAAAGCTTTGACTTATTTCCATACCCTGCAAAACCCTATTAATATCGAACAAATAAATGCAGTCGTAGGACTCAATTTATTTTTATTACTTTGTGCTTGCGATCGCGTAGCTAAAGTCTCTTTTTCACCTTGTGGAAATCATAAAAATTTAGCAGAATTTAATCCCCAAGCGCTGTTCATGCTAATTGGTAGAACAGCAGTGTTATCCGTAAATGCTTTTACAAAACGAGTCAGATCCCATTCCCTCGCTGGTATCAACTTGTCGGGGGCATTTTTGTTACACGTGATGTTAGCTAGGGTAAATCTCAGACAAACTAATTTCTTAGAAGCAGCATTGATGGGTGCGAATTTAGCTGGTGCAAACCTTACAGATGCAAATCTAGCAAGTGCAAACCTCATCGGCGCGAATTTAAGTGGTGCAAACCTCACAGGCGCAAACCTCACAGGCGCAAATCTCACAAGTGCAAACCTCACAGGCGCAAACTTCACAGGCGCAAACTTCACCTACACCTGTTTATGTGATTCTCTTGTATCAGAAGTGCAGAAAGAATATGCAATGTTAAATGGTGCTATTTTCTCTTTAGAAGAGTTTCAACGCTTGAAACGGTTCGTGTCAGAGAACTCTCCCCTAAGTAGCTTTAATTCTGCGGCAAACACAGATATTTATGGGGAAAATATTCTTAATATCGGGTTAATTGAAAGCCAAGAAGATGAACCGACTGTGCCTGTAGATTTACCTTAATTGTTTTTGCGATCAGCTTTCTTGGGCATGGCGGTAACCATAAAAATTAATACTGTAATCAGTAATCCGTACTCCTGTTTGCTGTTCAACTTGGCGGATAAATTCTTCTGGTAGTTCTATATGAACGTCGAGAATTTGATTGGTATCAACGCAGTTGACATGACTATGAGAATCACTGATGTTACCGTATAAACGCCCGTCACAGCGTTCAATACACTCAATGATACCTTGACTGGATAAAGCTTCTAAATTTTGATAGACAGAAGTATGACCGATATCTTTACCTTGCTGGTTCAAGCGATCGTAAATCTCTCTAGCAGAAAGATGTTCATTTGCTTGCCAAAGCAGTTCAAGAATAAAGCGACGCTGACGGCTGACGCGCATTCCTAACAGTTGACACTGCTCAAGAGCATCTTCTAAAGAACGAATTGGTTTTGTAGTTATTGCTTGTTTTTGCATATTTTTAAGTTTGTTAATTGTTGAGGACAATTTTCCCAATTTTAGGTTAATTGATTATTCTTACTTATATGTGAGGATATTACTACTATTAGTCCTTACCTGCGTTATTGCTGGCGATCGCTGCGGGAATTACAGGTGAAGGTAAAGATTTTTTGTTTGTTGAGGTTGTTTTGCCAGTTCTTAATCTAAAACAAACTCATTACAACTTTAGCTTAAATTAGTTGGTAATGTCCACCTAAAAGCAGGTGTGTTCCATGCCCGAATAAAACAGCTATATCCAGTTGCCTAAGCCGGGAACCCTTACAGCAGTTGTTTATAGGGAGTCACTGCGTTGAGCAGATCTACTGACGCAAGTTGCTCCTGTTTGCTTAAATTACAGTCTTACCTCACCATCGCAGTAACTTCGCTACTCCAAGCACCGCAAAAATTCTCAAGGTTTCCCTTTTGTGAACTACTCTGTGTCTATTTTGCGTCTGCCTTTTTTCCTTACCTACACATCAGTTCGCTTGGCGAAAATCAACAATTTTTGTGTTTAATAATTTACACATAAATGATATAAATACGGTTACTTATAGTAGCAATTTATTTTAAACATATGCAAAACTGAAAAGTAATTAATTTATTAAGTAAATCTTAAGTAAATAATTTAGCGATCGTTTGCTGAGCAAAACTAATTTCAACTTTTTTTAATATTTTGCTAAAGAGAAAATTTGCGAAAAAAATCTGAGTATATACTAATTTTTCTTTATTTATCTTCCCCTATTAGCTATTTGTAGTTACTTATCCATCCAGTTGTATAATTCAGTCTACGAATATAATGTAATTAATCTAGAAAAAGAAAATAATAATTTTTGCTTAGCATCATCAAGCAAAAATCGTAATGGAATTAACACGGAAATCATTGCCAAAACCAAGGAAAATTCAGCATATTCACGTATTAACATACCGTCCGCAAATTTACATAATGTCTAACAGGTAAATACAGAAAGCCGAAAATTAAATTGATATTTATTAGAGCCAAATAAGATTTATTTCAGTTTAAGTATTTACTGTGTAATTTTTATGGAGTAGGTAACTAAAGTAAACAAAATTACAAAGGATAAGTATATGCAAAGCACAGAGTTTATACCTTTAGGTATGAACCAGGAATGCATCAATGTTAATGGCATACTCTATAGGGAAATACAAAGCGAAGGTGGCAAGATGTCATTCTTAGCCGTAGACTACCTATCTTTTCAACAGGAGGTCTAGAGGTGAAATGAATGCCAATAACTCTTAAGCAAATGAATTTCCTTTAAATTTCGGCAAATAGACAAAGACGTTATAGGACGCGATATTAATCGCGTCTTTAATTTTGCCCATCAAAATGGCAGCAAATTCACAGCAAATGTAGCGTTGCTACCTGAAAGCTGCTACTGTAAATTGTCAAGCCTACAGTTGAGCATAAAGAAAGTGGCTGCTGAGTCAATGACAATCACGATCGCAATCAATACTGACTCCATTAACAATCTGGATCTGTCGCCCGCCTCAACGGTGATTGAGAAATTCCAAGAGGGAGCAATTGCATCCCACGAACAGCAACTGCGCTTTGATATCAAGTATGACCTGGAACCAGGGGACCCAAGGGAACTTTCAGAGGTTCCTGAGGTGCGGCTGTGGTTTGTCCGTCTAGATGCGAAATATCCCTGGTTACCATTTTTATTAGATTGGAAAGCTGGAGAATTTGCCCGTTATACTGCCATGCTTGTACCGCACCAGTTTAGTGCTAAAGAAGGCATTCAATTTAATCCTGAAGCCTTAGAAATATTTTTGATGCAAAAAATCTTTATTTTAAGTGATTGGCTAAAACAGCAGGGGCTACCTACTCAATCACGACTAAAATCTCTGGCACAAATACTAGGTTACGAATTAGATGACGCTTTCTTTGAAACTTTTTAAGCATTTCATGAGTAATGGAAATATTTGAAACTGTGTCATTTTAGTTTTCCATTACTCATGAGGTTGGTCATAAGTATTTTTGAAATCACTTAAGGCGGCATATAAAGCTTAATGCAGCATTAAAAGCAAATTCCACTGCTTTCGATTTGCTGGGTAAAGCAGCTTGCCATATACGATAATCGTTATATTCAATAATTAAGTTAGCTATATCATCAATTTGAATTTTATTTAGCACATCATATTGAGCAGATTCAAAATCTCTGACTGTACCATTTTTGACTAAAATATCTTGGGCTACTTGAATAAATCCATCTAAAGTTGCTTGCATATATTCTTTGCCCACAGCTTCTGCAAACACAGATGAAGTTTTAAACGCTTTTACTTCTTCAAGCAGCAGATCGGCAATTTCTCTTCCTAATTGATTATTCCAATCATCAGGAAGCTGCATATCTAAATATTCACATTCGTTATCTTTATATTTAAGGTATTCATTAATATCTACAGCAACTTGAGGCAGTTGAGAACCAGCTAATAGTAGTTGCAAAGAATTTGTGGTTGTATTGATAAACGAATCACAGAATATTGTTTCTTCGCCTTCTAGACATTCATATACAAGATAAGTCCAAATACCTGGCTCACAAGCTGCGTCTTTTTTTGCTTGGTAGAAAGTTATAGTTCCGTCTGCTTCACAGTCATAATAAGCATTATGAACATCGGCAAATTTGCAGCGATGTAAGCACTGAAAGTGTAAAATTCTTTTGAAAATTGCAGTTATATGATGAGGCTGGCTTTCAATCTGAATGAAACGCTTGGGACTGCTAAGAAAGCCATGCAATCGAATCGCCATTTATTTTTCCTTTTGATAGCTCAACATAACTCACGGTAAATGCACCTGCCTAAAGACAATAGGCTAACTAAGAAATACTAATTTGGGGTGTTAGATTCACTTATAGGCTGAACAAATTCAATGATTTTAATAACATGCGATCGCCCAAAAGCCGAGTCTCCTCAGTCATTAAGCCTGAGGTTGTTAGTCTTTGTTTTAACGTAAATCTTTGACTATTCATTTCGTAACAACTCTACAAATTATTTGTTTAAAGCAAAATGTGCCTCCAGGTTCAAAAGTTTGAGTAAAATACAGATGATTGGAGTAATTCAAATTGTATTTTTCCCAAAAGTTTGGCGAAACTAACGATTTTCCGCAAAATAAATCTACTTTTCTAAAAACTTTTTTCAGTAAATAAACTTAAATCCGCTACGTAGCGGATTTAATAAATGTAAAGGCGTGAGTTGTTTTGACCGTGAGTTTCCTAGATTTTGATCTGATAATGAGATTGGCAACCCAATCCATTGAGTAACAAAGCGTTCAAATTAGGGGAACTCACCTACAAAGGTAGCTTCCCCTACTGAGAAACCGCAGAAGGTTCGTAGGGTTTGGTTCTGTAGGCTTACAGAACAGTGCAAAAGCTCATCATAAATGCCTTTTGTCTGTAACCTTTTGCGTAGCTGCTGGTTTAGCCACCCCAGATTTTCTCTAAAACTACTTTGGGCGAAATATCTGCCAATTTACTTGTGGAGGATTTGATCGCTAAAAATTTCTCGCTCTTGGGCAATAACTGCGCTGGCTCTGTGGCTCCAAATAAGGCAATGGTATAAGTTTGAACTGCAACGCTAACTTGCAGGGCTACACTGTTAGTAGTTAACATCAAACTTGCACCGCCAACGATCGCAGCCAGCTTGCCGATATTATCTGGGGAAGTCACCTTAATATTTGGACAGGATTCCAAAAGCGATCGCACAATTTGTTCATCCTCAGGTTCTTGAACGAGTACTACAGGCAAATCTGGCTGCTTTTGTTGAAAGTCTTGAATAATTTGCCGCCAGTTTTTCGCAGGATAAATTTTATCTAAATCTTTAGCTGGGGATGATTGGCTAGAGCCAGGATAAATCAAGACATAACCTGTTTCATCGACTCCTAGGCGCTTTTGTTCCTTCTGTGCCCACTCAATATCTGGTTTTGGCACATTCACTGCTAATTCTGGGCAAGGGGAGTTAATGCCCAACTGTTGCAGCAAATCATGGTACACCCCTGCCAAATACTGGGAAGGTTTAAAAGCTATAGTTTGAGTGAGAAACAGTGCTCCTTTACCTTGATAGCCAACGCGTGTGGGAATTCCCGTCAACCAGAGCAAAAGACCCACTAACCAGCTTTGTCCAACAGCAATGGCGACATCGTACTCGCGATCGCGAATCATGCCCACCAAATTACCCCAATCTGCCAAACTGTTACGATCTTTGTAATCAAAGGTCAGTACCTCGTTAATTGACTTGCTGACCCGGTAGGCAGCCTTTGACCGGGGTTCCACTATGACATCGATCTGAGCATTTGGGTAATAACGCTTCAGGTCGTCTAAAGTCGGAAACAAAAGAATTTGGTCGCCAATTCCGCCAGGTACAAGGGCTACTACTCGCATAATATTTATTGACGCTTACTCGCTCCCTATTTTAGGGGAAAATATATAGCCAAAAGATTGAAGAATTCTGTGTATTTACTAATTCCAGCTGCGGGTATAGGACGAAGAATGGGGAGTGACCGCAATAAACTCCTACTAACAGTGCGATCGCAACCGATTATTACTTGGACGCTCAAAGCCGCAGAAGCGGCACATAGCATCAGTTGGATTGGAATTATTTCCCAACCTACTGACTGGGATGACTTAAGGGCAATTCTGGATAACTTAAAGCTGACTAAACCAGTGGAATTAATTCGTGGTGGCTCCACTAGGCAAGAATCTGTTTACAATGGCTTGCAGGCGCTGCCAACCGCCGCCGAGCAAGTTTTGATTCACGATGGCGCTAGATGCCTAGCCACACCAGATTTACTCAATTCCTGTGCCCAAGCCATTCGCCACTGTTCAGGTTTGATTGCCGCGGTACCCGTCAAAGACACGATCAAAGTCGTTGATGAACATGGCATAATCCAAAGTACGCCTGACCGAAGCCAATTATGGGCAGCCCAAACTCCTCAAGGATTTGATGTGAAATTATTGAAACAGTGTCACGCCGAAGGTGTGCGTCAAGGTTGGGAAGTAACTGACGATGCGGCTTTGTTTGAAAAGTGTGGTATCGAAGTCCGAATTGTTCAAGGTGAGGAGACAAATCTCAAAGTTACAACTCCCCAAGATTTAGCGATCGCAGAATTTATCCTCAAAAGCAGAGGTTTGTAAGCTAAAAATCGACGAGGGACGAGCCACAAAGGAAACTAGCAAGGTTCAATCAACCTTGACGTATTTAAATAAATATGATAATATCCCACACACTTGGAACTCGTCTTTCGTCAGGTGTCAGTTGTCAAATACAGATGACGAATGACTAATGACTAATGACTAATGACTAACGACTCATGAATACAGCCACAGCGACGAAGATAGAAGCAATTCTCTATTTAAAGGGTAAGCCCTTGTCGCTCGGTGAAATCGCCGAGTATGCCGCGTGCGATCGGGCTACGGTTGAGGAAGGCATCATTGAACTAATTGACGACTAGGCCCGCCGAGATAGCGCCCTAGAAGTCGTAGAGACACCAAATGGTTATAGTTTGCAACTACGGTCTGATTTTCACGACTTAGTGCAAACACTAATCCCCGTAGAATTAGGTTTAGGTGCATTGCGGACTTTAGCCGCGATCGCCCTCAATAGCCCTATACTCCAAAGCGACTTGATTAACCTGCGGGGTTCGGGAGTGTATCAACACGTTCCTGAACTTGTAGAACTCGGTTTTGTGAGAAAACGCCGAGATAGTGACTCTCGCTCTTACTCGCTACAAGTAACACCGAAATTTCATCAGTATTTTCAAATCGAGCAGCTTCCTCAGATATTAGCTACAAATCAAAAAGAACAACAACTAGAGCTGGATTTAGAACTTAACGCAGAGGCAACAGCAGAAGAAATTGTGGGATTGTGAGCTATTTTTTACACAAAAGCGGCATTCGTACTTATAAAGTAAATAAAAGCCTTTCAACCCCGATCAAGTTATGAGATCATCACTGAGTAATAATTCCTTGATGGTACAGAGCAAGCAGATTTATCTAAGGGGTCAATCCAAAATCTGTCTTGGAAATTTTGCTACGGAGGGAAACCCTCCTGGCAACTTTCCGCAAAATCTAAAATCCAAAATTGTTTGACTACATAATCAAGCAAAGCTCTTCTAGCAGTGCTACTGAAGTATTTACTAAGATCAACACCAAGGCTAGCCAGTAAAGTTGAGCCTAAAAATCCTGATAAATGAGACTTTCTCTACTGTAAATCAGGTAGCAGCCTTCCCCAGGATAGAGTTCATGCCTTATACCAGTGGGGAATGCATTACCCTTGTACTATGGTTTAGAGTAGAATCAGCAACTAAGCTACAAAACACTGCCAATGGAGTTTAATCCTGACTTTCTCAATGACAACTCTGAGGAACAAGCCAACCAGCTTCTAAACGACTACTTTGAGGAAAATCCCAATCAGTTGCTCAAATATCTACAGCACCAGTCGCCTGAAGTTTTAGCTCGCGTTGCCCAGTCCGTAAGCCCTGAAATTAAGCAAATTATTTCGCAAAACGTCCAAGGGCTGGTGGGAATGCTACCTTCAGAAAATTTCAACGTGCAAATCACAACAGATAGGGAAAATCTAGCGGGTCTTTTGGCTTCAGCGATGATGACAGGCTATTTCCTGCGCCAGATGGAACAGAGAATGCAGTTAGATCATTTGTCGAGTCAATAGTCAATTTCTACCCAAAATTTTGGGGCATAGGTTCACTACTTACAACGATGAACTACTTCTTCGGAGGATAAGCCCCTGATTGCACTTTGAATATTTGGGTTTTGCTGTTGCGGCTGACTTCGATTTCTAATATGTCTCCAACTGAACTAGACTCTACTAGCCTCTGTACTTGGGCTGAGGTTTTAACTGGCTTGCGGTTAATTTTTTGAATCACGTCTCCGGGAAGCAGTCCTGCCCGTTTTGCTGGCGAATTGTCCAGGATGCCCTTAATCACAACACCAGCATCCTGCTGGATATTGAGCTGATTTTCTTGATTAATCTGCTGTTTTTTAGCTGGAGAAAGATCTGTCATTTCCACCCCCAGAAAAGGATGTTCTACACGCCCTTTGGTAAATAGTTCATTCGCAATTCGAGCAGCAGTTTCAATGGGGATCGCAAACCCAAGACCTTGAGCATCAGCACGAATAGCCGTGTTGACACCAATAACTTCGCCTTGGGCGTTTAACAAAGGTCCCCCAGAGTTACCGGGGTTAATTGCAGCATCAGTTTGGATAAAGCTAACTCGCTTTTCTGGAACGCCAACTTGAGCGCTAGTGCGATCGGTAGCGCTGATAATGCCAATAGTGACAGTATTATCTAAACCCAAAGGATTACCAATAGCGATCGCCCACTGACCTGGGATTAAGTTTTGCGAATTTCCCAGCTTTACCATAGGCAATTTGTTCGCTGGAATTTTAACTACTGCCACATCTGTGACAGCATCCACTCCCAAAACCTTGCCCTCAAAAGTCCGACCATCCTTGAGGGTGACTTGTACTGTGTCTGTATCTGCAACTACATGAGCATTAGTCAATAATTCCCCATTAGCGCTTAATATGAATCCCGACCCTGTACCGCGTTCAATTCGCTCTTCCGGAATTGGTTGCTCATCTTCACCGAAGAAACGACGCAGTAGGGGATTTTTTAACGCGTCGGAAATTGGATTTGCTACTTTGCGGGTGGCATTAATTCGCACTACAGCTGGGCCGACTTTTTGCACAGCTGTGGCAATAAAATTCACATTATCGCCCCCAGTCGCGCCAACAGGTCCGCTCCCAGGATTAGGAGCTACGGATTCTGGAGGCAAAGCAACTGTAACATTTTTTAGTTCTTGAAAAGAGTAACGTTTTGGCAGGAGATAGCGACTACCTAACCAACCTGCACCGCCACCGATTATCAGTAAAGATATATAGACGGCCAGTTGCTTTAAAGATAACTTCATAATAATTCCGCTTTAATGACAGCAATGCAGTTGCTAATTTCTAAGTTTAGTCAAGCAAACAGCAAGTGGACAGATCAATTTGACAGAACAGTCAAGAAAAACTGAAAAAAATAAGTAATTCTTCTTTCTCTTCATAGCGCTTAAGCATACTTAGAGGGAACTACTAGCCCCCAGTCCGCTTCTAATCTTCAATACCCAATTTAAAATCTAGAATTAACGCTCTCTTTACTGGTACACATGACTCGTCCCTACCGTCTAGTGTTTATCTGTGGTTTAGTCAGCGCTTTGGGGCTAGGATTCATACTCCCAGACTTACAAAGTGCCAATGCTGCTGTAGAGAGTTGCCCGACTCCTCCTGCCCTATCTCGTTTCCAGCGCCATGTAGTTGCTCGTGGTGAAACGCTAGAGAGTATAGCGCAACTCTATAATCTCAATCCTGCAACTATTATTAGCATGAATCCTGCTGTGAAAAACGGTACAGTGACTGTTGGCAGCGAACTTCAGATTCCTCCCTACAATGGAATTGTTGTAGAAGTGCCTCAGGGTCAAACGTGGCGACAAGTAGCAGCCAAGTATAAAGTTCGTGCTGATGCAATGTTTGAAGTGAATGGCTGTCAGCAAAACCCCAGAGTTGTGTTTGTTCCTGGGGTGAATGGCTTACCAAATCGTCCTTTAACTGCGTCTCGCACCCCAACTCCATCGACTACTCAAATCAGTGGCTATCCTTTGCCAGCAGTTACAACTGTAGGCTTACCTTATGGCTGGCAAATTCATCCCACCACAGGTGAAGTCTTCTTTCATAGTGGGGTAGATTTGCTAGCAGCTGTAGGCACACCTGTGCAAGCGATCGCACCTGGAACTGTAGCCTTTGCCAGCGAACAAGGTACTTATGGCAAGTTAGTCATCATCAATCACGGTGGCGGACTCCAAAGCCGCTACGCCCATCTTGACAGTATTAAGGTAAGTGTCGGTCAGCCAGTGAAAAAAGGAGATTTGTTAGGAACAGTCGGCACTACTGGACAACCTGCTGCCAAACAATCACATCTTCATTTTGAAGTACGTTCTACCTCATCTCTGGGTTGGGCTGCCCAAGATCCAAAGAGTTATCTCACCAAATAAGACTTATTTTCAAACGCAGAGTTTCGCAGAACAATCTCTGTGTTCCTTTGCGAAAACTTTGCGTTCCTCTGCGTTAAAAAAAGGATTGGATCGGGTCGGTAGATTTTATAATATGCATTCCTGCTGCGGCAAATCTGGCAAAGGCTGCATCTGCCTGTTCTGTGTAGTCAACAACGCCAGGAACAACAACAGCAGAAGTACAATCTTCTAACAGATAAACTTTTTTAGCCAAGTTAGCATCTATCTGTTTAATTTCTGTTAATAAATCGTCAATTGTCCAAGCTACACAATGACTTTTAGCTTGACCGCCAATAATTACAGCATCAAACTCTAAAAGTTGCTGAATTAAACGCGTGTTTTTTTGAGCAAGTGGATTTTGATCAAAACCTATTAATACCTCTGGGCGTAATACAGAATAATTCTCGGTTAAGGGATTATCACCTTTAATTTCAAATTGTGTTAGACTCTGACGCGCAATGCAGTGGAAAAATATTGCTGCTTCTACTGATGAAACTAAAGCATGACCAATTCCGCCTAACATTGAATGGTAAGGCCAAACTGTGAGAGGGTATTTTCCATCTTGACTTAGCTGCTTAACATAATGATAAGCATGTTTTTTCAATAATTCATAATCGCCCTTAGTAATACTATTAGCAACTGCTGGGTTAACTTTCCAGATTCCTTGTTCTAGATCTGTTGGGGTAATGCTTGTAGCTGCTGGTATCGGGTGCTCTCCAGCGGCATTTATCCAAAAAATAGGATGAAAAATTTGCATTGCTGTGTGAGTATCCATCGTTGGCACAATTGTTGTAATTACTCCTAAATTACGATAAATAAATTCACACAAACGCTGATTATCTTCTACTGCACCCGTGCCAGATTTTCCTTCTACAAATAATTCAAATCCAGGGATACAGAAAGTATTTTGGACATCAATTAAAAGTAAACAAATACGGCGTTTATCAAAAGCTGCTGGTTGAATATTGAGTTTTTGTGCCCATGCTTCAGCTTCTGATGCGAGTTCTTGATAGGGGACGCGCCAGACTTCGCCCACTTTTTCCAAGTTGAAGTGTGGGGGTATTGAGAGTTGAGTTGTAGTTTGAGTATTCATATAAAATCAGTCCTTTATTTTTAACTTAGTTCTTCAAATTCAGTTTTGATTTATTTAAAATTCACGATGATCTAGAGTCAATAATAATATTTCTTCCTCTCCTAACTCTGGATTAACAACAAACTTAAATAAAATCCGAGTATTATAATTAATCGAGCATGACCATCTACCTAACAAATCATCTTTTAATTTATGACTACCTAAACTTTGTTGAAATGGATCTTCAGCTATTTGATCCAATATTTCCTCAATTTGAAACCGAAATTCAGGATTTTTATTAACCACATATTTAAAAGCACGAACAAATGTTTTACTCCAAACTAAATTTTTCACTCGTCCAACTCCGCAATTAAATCTGCAACTGAACCACGCCGGATATTACCCTGAGCGTAATCATTCTCTGCTTGCACAATTTGTGTTAATAAATTATCCCGTCTTTGCCTTTTAAGACGCTTTTGAATGATATCCACAAGCATAGCTTGAGCTTCTGGATCTAGTGCTTCTACTGCTTCTAAAGCTTTTTGAAATATTAATGTTTGTTCTAGCATAGGCATCAGACAATTTAGTAACAGATATAATAGCTTGATTTTGATGGCGATCGCTCTTATTAACCAGGATGAATTACTCAGACTTTACACAGCAGGTGAAAGAGATTTTTCTAGTGTTGACATAAGCGCTGTCAAACTAGACAGTATTTAGTTAAAAAATTAAAGAGATTGCTCAGCATCTGGATGAAGCTAAAGAAGAGATAGTTAATTTTTTAAAATAAAATAATGACTTTATATTAGCTGACATAGATATTGATATTTTAATTATTAATGATGATAAATAATAATTTATTCATTTATTTCATCCCTACCGATGCAGTTTGTTAATTATATACTCCTAAAATACCGTGGTAATTAAAGCCGCTCCTTGATACATCTAAGCAGATAAAGAGTATGAAACTTGATTTTATAAACTAATTGACGTCAGTCATAGCATTTGTAACTCAGTAACAGCGCGATCGCTACTTGGTAGCAAAAGCTAGTAAATTGTCTATTTCCGGTTAAGAGAAAAATCGATAAATCTCCTTTATTTCTGCTTTTTTCTCACTTTATGTTTTTTTTACTCCCTCATTGACTAAAATCGCCCCAGCTGTGGCAATCTGAGAAACAGAGATTTTGAAATTTGATATTTTCGCTACAGCAAATTTACCTAATGAGGTTATGCAAACTCTGCCCACAGTTACAACTGTAAACACCACATCTAGCGAACCCACCTTTGATACAACAATTAAGCGGCGTAAAACCCGTCCGGTAAAGGTAGGAGATGTCACCATTGGCGGTGGCTACCCTGTGGTGGTGCAGTCAATGATTAATGAAGACACCCTAGATATCGATGGTTCTGTAGCAGCTATTCGTCGTCTACACGAGATTGGCTGCGAAATTGTCCGCGTTACTGTGCCAAGTATGGCTCATGCCAAAGCTTTAGCGGAAATTAAACAAAAACTCATTAAATCCTACCGAGATGTGCCCATTGTTGCTGATGTGCATCACAACGGCATGAAAATCGCTTTGGAAGTTGCCAAGCACATCGAGAAAGTACGGATTAATCCTGGTTTGTATGTGTTTGAAAAGCCAAATACTAATAGAAATGAATATACCAATGCGGAATTTGATGAAATTGGCGAAAAAATCCGCGAAACCCTAGCACCTTTGGTCGTATCTTTAAGAGATCAAGGTAAAGCCATGCGTATCGGGGTAAATCATGGTTCTCTGGCTGAGAGAATGCTATTTACTTACGGCGATACCCCAGAAGGAATGGTGGAATCGGCTTTGGAATTCATTCGCATTTGTGAATCTCTAAACTTTCACAATTTGGTAATTTCGATGAAGGCCTCGCGAGTACCAGTCATGGTAGCTGCTTATCGTCTGATCGCCAAGCGCATGGATGAGTTGGGAATGGATTATCCCCTGCATTTGGGCGTCACAGAAGCCGGTGATGGGGAATACGGGCGAATTAAATCTACAGCTGGCATTGCCACATTGCTGGCTGATGGCATTGGCGACACAATTCGGGTCTCGCTTACAGAAGCACCAGAAAAAGAAATTCCCGTCTGTTACAGCATTCTGCAAGCCTTGGGTTTGCGGAAAACTATGGTGGAATATGTCGCTTGTCCTTCCTGCGGACGTACTTTATTTAACCTAGAAGAAGTACTGCACAAAGTCCGAGAAGCAACCAAGCATTTAACAGGGCTAGACATAGCAGTTATGGGTTGTATTGTAAATGGCCCCGGAGAAATGGCAGATGCTGACTATGGATACGTAGGCAAGACTCCTGGTTATATTTCTTTATATCGTGGCAGAGAAGAAATTAAAAAAGTCCCAGAAGACAAAGGTGTAGAGGAATTAATTAACCTCATCAAGGCAGATGGACGCTGGGTAGAACCTTAAAGTTTTAGTAACGGCGACCACAAGGGTCGCCGGATTGCCAAGTATTTTGCTGTAATAAGAATACATGCTCGTCTGTTACAGTGATACCCTGTGTTAGATTGAGCATACTGACTATACAAAATTTTTCCTCTGGCGCAGCTGTCATTATGGTGATTACAAAAAGTAAGCTGGTTTTGGGTGCTACGGCAGTGACGCTCTCAACTATTGCTATTACGAGCCTTGGCATTCACTCACGAGGTCAGGCTTTAAATAACAGTCCCAAGGAATTGATAGACGAAGTTTGGCAAGTTGTTCAGCGTCAATACGTAGACGGTACTTTTAATCAGGTAGATTGGCAGGCTGTACGGAAGGAGTATTTAAGTAAGTCTTACAGTAATAAAGAGGAAGCTTATAAGTCCATCCGGGAAATGCTGAAAAAGCTAGATGACCCCTATACCCGGTTCATGAACCCGCAGGAATTCAAAAATATGCAGGTTGATACCTCTGGAGAGCTAACAGGTATCGGTATCACAATCAGTCAGGATGAAAAAACGAAACAGCTCGTTGTGATTGCCCCCATTGAGGATACTCCTGCATTTAAGGCTGGGATTTTAGCCAAGGATGAAATTCTTAAAATCGATGGTAACAGTACTGAGGGGATGGATACTAACAAGGCAGTATCCCTCATTCGCGGTGAAGCAGGAACGAAGGTAAAACTAACTATTCGGCGTAGTGGTCAAACCAAAGATTTTGAAATTCAACGAGCACGCATTGAAATTCATCCAGTTAAATACTCGCAAAAACAAACACCAGCTGGGAATCTGGGCTATATACGTCTGAACCAATTCAGCGCTAATGCAGGCAAGGAAATGCAAAATGCCATCAAAAATTTAGAAACCAAACAAGTTGTTGGTTATGTTTTGGATTTGCGTGGCAATCCTGGTGGTCTACTATTCTCCAGTGTGGAAATTGCGCGGATGTGGCTGAATACAGGTACAATTGTCTCCACTATTGACCGCCAAGGTGAGCAAGAGCGAGAAATAGCAAATGGACGTGCTTTAACAAATAAGCCATTAGTAGTGTTGGTAGATAAAGGCTCAGCCAGTGCTAGTGAGATCCTCTCTGGAGCTTTGCAGGACAACAAACGTGCTACTTTAGTGGGAACTCAAACATTTGGTAAGGGCTTAGTACAATCAGTGCGCCCCTTAGAAGATGGCTCAGGATTAGCCGTAACAATTGCTAAATACCATACTCCAAATGGTAAAGATATTAATAAGCATGGGATTGATCCAGATGTCAAGCTGGATTTGACCGATGCGCAAAGGCAAGAGTTATGGCTAAACGAGCGTGACAAACTTGCCACCCTACAAGATCCTCAATTCGCTAAAGCAGTAGAAGTGCTAGGCAAACAAATTACTGCTAGGGGCACCACAACTACAGGAAAAAATTAAAAATTATAAATTTTCTGATTTATTGGGGTTGGCATTTGCCAGCCCTAATTAATCCGACACGACGGGCGATCGCCTCTGCTTGAGAAGTAAAAGGACCCCACTGTTCTATAATCTCTGGATTAGCTTCCCCAGCAACTACATTAGCGACTATCTCGCAATAACCAGCAGGACGCTTGACAACATACCAGATTTCTGTTGACTCAGTCATGAAAATAAGCCTTGTCAGGTAGAGTTTGTAGCTTTAAGCATGTTGTAAAATAGACTATAGCAGGATTCGGGGGACCATTTAACTGGTTAGAAACGCCTATAGAGACTATCTACGGAAATCTCCAAGGATTAAAGTCCAGCCAGCTGAAGCAACTACAGCGGCTATATCACCAACGCATACCGGGCGATCGCATCAGTACGTCCGAGTTTTCCCAGCGTCTGGCAGCAATTAGTACAGAAATCAATCAGCCTGTTTGTGCCTACCTCAACCGTCGCGGACAAGTGATTCGTGTAGGGGTAGGCACACCGCGTCAAACGCAAATTCCACCATTAGAATTGCCCCGTTATGGTGCAGAACGACTTAGTGGTATTCGTTGTATAGCCACTCATCTGAAGCCAGAACCGCCTAATGAGGCAGCGCTAACAGCTATGGCATTGCAACGGTTAGACGCTCTGGTTGTACTCAATATTACTGGAACGGGATTTACACGCCGAGGAGGCGGTGCTGCTGGGTACGTTAAAGAAGCTTATTTAGCTCATCTGATACCCCAAGAGTCTGAGGCTTTGCTTGCCAGTGCAGCTTTATCTCAAGCTGGGTCGAGTACTGTCCAAACTCCAAGCTGGAGTGTATCGCCGCCTCTGAGTTTAGATGAACTGACACAGCAAGATTTTTTAGATTTAGTAGAAAATCTAGAAGCAGAATTTCAGCGAGAATTTGTTGCCCAGCAAGTAGATATTGACCATGATCGCGTGCTCATTGTGGGAGTGATGACAGATGAGATGACTCCTCTAAGATTCCACGATACCTTGGCGGAATTGGCACGCTTGGTAGAGACAGCTGGGGGTGATGTATTGCAGACAGTACAACAAAAGCGATCGCGTATTCATCCCCAGACAGTAGTCGGTGAAGGTAAAGTTCAAGAAGTCGCCCTAACTGCCCAAACCTTGGGGGCAAATCTTGTCGTATTTGATCGCGACCTCTCACCCGCCCAAGTCCGCAACCTAGAAGCGCAGATTGGTTTGCGGGTAGTTGACCGTACCGAAGTAATTTTGGATATATTTGCCCAACGCGCTCAGTCCCGCGCTGGTAAGTTACAAGTAGAACTGGCACAGCTAGAGTATATGCTACCGCGGCTGACTGGTAGAGGTCTAGCAATGTCCCGGTTAGGTGGTGGTATCGGTACTCGTGGTCCTGGTGAAACCAAACTCGAAACTGAACGCCGTGCTATTCAGCGACGCATTTCTCGATTGCAACAAGAAGTTAACCAGTTGCAAGCACATCGTTCTCGCTTACGCCAGCGCCGACAACATCGGGAAGTTCCCTCAGTGGCTTTGGTTGGTTATACCAACGCTGGAAAATCCACCTTGCTGAACGCCCTCACCAATGCCGAAGTTTATACCGCTGACCAACTCTTTGCCACTCTTGACCCCACCACGCGCCGGTTAGTTATTTCCCATGCCGAGACAGGTGAACATGAAGAGATTCTACTGACAGATACAGTAGGGTTTATACACGAATTGCCTGCTTCATTAATGGACGCTTTCCGCGCTACCTTGGAGGAAGTCACAGAAGCTGATGCTTTACTACATTTGGTCGATTTGTCTCATCCAGCTTGGTTGAGCCATATTCGCGCAGTTAGAGAAATCTTGGCCCAAATGCCAGTGACTCCAGGACCAGCATTGGTTGCTTTTAACAAGATAGATCAAGTCAATAGCGAAACCCTAGCTCTAGCTCGGGAAGAATTTCCTCTAGCAGTGTTTATTTCTGCTAGCCAGCGCTTAGGATTAGAAACCCTACGCCATCGCTTAACCCAACTGATTCAATACGCTGTTGACTCTCGGTAAATACTAAAAAATAAAGTTTTGTGTTTTAGTTAAAATGCCGTAGTGATGTTTACTACGGCATTTGCTATTAAAGGTAGAGAATCTTTTTACTTCAGTAAGCTGAAGCTACCCCGTCGTCAATCCTAATTAGAAATAATGAGTACAGAACCGCAAATTTCGGTACAACCAATAGAAGCAGTTCAACTTGCAAATATCAATGTTTTATCTTCTGAGTATCTACAAATAGATAACTTTTTAACACCAGATGAACATCAGCAGCTACTCAACTATGTTCTTGGGAAAGAAGCAGAGTTTGTGTCTACCAGTACTTCCACTAAAGCGATGAATTATCGTCAATCAATGGTGCTCTACTCATTTCCTGAGTTCTCCCAACTGATTTTAAAGCGAATAGAAGCGATTATACCTGATGTAATCACTAGATTAGGGCTACTCTCATTTCCTATAAGTTATATTGAAAGCCAACTAACCGCACATAATGATGGTAATTATTACAAAATTCATAATGATAATGGTAGTCCAGAAACTGTCCTTAGAGAACTTACTTACGTTTATTACTTTTACCAAGAACCTAAGCATTTCTCTGGTGGAGAATTGCTGATTTACGATAGTAAAATCTCCTCTAATTTTTATGTAAATTCCGACTTTTTTAAAACAGTTGAGCCTCGCAATAACAGCATTGTCTTCTTCCTCAGCCGCTATATGCACGAAGTACTTCCTGTTAATTGCCCCTCTAAAGTTTTTGCTGCTAGCCGCTTTACTATTAACGGCTGGGTTAATCGAGCAACAAATTAAGTGTAAATACTATAAATGAATAACTGAGTATTTAAGTAGGAAAGACTAAGTTACGCCTAATGTGAATTAAATAGGTTGAGACTGGAAAGTGAGAACATCAATACCAAAACGGCGACGGAGCAACAAACGCAGAGTATGAGATGCAATCTTGGCTGCAATATGTACACAAAAGCCATCAACAGTTTTGTTGAGTAAGCGTTCGGGATTACGACCAGTGTTTTGAATTTCGTGAAAAACACCTTCTACACGCGCTCCGAACACGACTAATAAAGCGCTTCAAGCTCTCTTGATGTTGAAGATGCTGGTTATGGCGCTTGAGTGTCCAGATTCGATTACCAGTGCGACGAGCGAGCGCGGCCTGCCAATCGGCAGAGATAAATCCTTTATCTGCGTAAATATCACTAGCACTAACCATCTCCAGAACACTATCAGCAGCAATTCTCTCATCTGGAGCGCGCAGGCACTATGTCATAAGCAATGGGAATTCCATTCCACGTTGACAGCATAACTAGCTTGTAGCCAAAATAACGCATTTCCCTAGCGGCACACCAACCAGGAGTAGCATTTGCTGCAAAATCACTATGTCGCTTGTCACGTTTGAGTCCTAATACTGGTAATGGTTTGGTGTCGAGAAGGAAATATTTTTCACTTTCTCCAACCAATTGCTCTACCCAACTGCGGCGTAAGTTCTCTAACATTCCATCCAACTTACGTAAGCGACGATTGAATTGACTTTGGTCAAGTAAATTGGGAAACCATTCAAAGTAATTTCCTCGGATAAAACACAGTTTCTGGGTTTCTCCCGGAAAAGGCAAATAATCCATTACCAGTGCCAGTGTCATGATTTCACTATCGCTCATTCTTGCTTTAACTCCTGGTTTTAGGAGCGTTGTCTTTTTTACTTGCTTTTGATACCAATCATCTACCACTACAAAGATTGTCGTTAATAGCGTTCCAAAGTCTATGCTATTCATGGGGGAAGTCTGAAATGAATTGCTGGTAACTTTCATCTTCTTACTTCTCCCGCCTTTTTTTCTAATTCACATTAGGCGTAAGTTATATTCTTATAAAGAATATAACTTAGAAATAAATGTATGAATACACAACTAAATTTATCGAAGGCAACAGCGAGATTTTACTGATGTTTCCTACGTTTCTAGTCACAGTAAAAATACTACAATCTTGGGAACAACCTGTAAAAAAATAATATTTATTGCTCAATTAAATTTTAAATGAAGTTCTAGAAAAACCGTAGACTGACAAAATTTTTTGTGCCAATTTATATTGAGGATTACTTATGTATGAAAATTGATTTAAAATATTTTACTAGCTTCAGGCTAAAACAGAGGGGTTTAATCCGCATGTCTCAAGCATATTCCAAGCAAATCTTAGGTTATCTAACCTACTTTGTATCAGCAATAGCTGTGGTTACTGCTGGGCAAATACCCAAAGCATATGCCGCTACTATGACTTTTTCTGCGACAGGAACTAACTCAGCTTCAGGAGGAGCTACTAACACTCTAGGAGCATCAGTTGTTTTTGATGACTCACTGATTAATCAAGGTAAATTGCAAGTCACCTTAACTAATACAGGGCCAGGTACTACAGTCCCTTCTGATATTCTGACAGCCCTTTTCTGGGACATTACAGGAAATCCCACAGGTTTATCCTTGTCTTCAGCCATAGCTCCAAAAGTAGTTTCCAATAATGGCGCTAGCACCACAAATAATGTCAATCTTAAGGCTCTTGATGAATGGAAATTGCCAAATACTGGCAATGGTACAACATCGCTGTCTGGAATCAGCCAACACTATGGTATAGGTACTGCTGGCTTGGGTATTTTCCAAGGGGGTGGGGGACAGCAATTTAATTACGGTATCATCAGCGGTTACGATAGTCCAAATCCTGCCGTAAAAACGGGAACTTTTGTAAAAGACTCCGCCACATTTGTTTTATCAGGTCTGTCTACTAACTTTGATATCCAAAAAATTAACAATGTTCGTTTCCAGTATGGCACAAACTTAAGTGAGCCTAGTCTTACAAAAAACCAAGGCACTTATTTTACTCCACCTCCTCCTCCGCCTAAACAAGTGCCTGAACCTACTACTACGGCAGCTCTTGGGTTATTGGCAGTGAGCGCGCTAAAAGTGTTGAAAAAAAAGCCTCTAGTACAAGTTTAAATTTTACTCTTTTAGAGTGTGGCAGCGTGAAGCACCGGATACAGGGCAGTATTTAACATAAATAAAGTTTATAACCATAACATGTTGAGCCACCTTATCCGGTGCATGTGGCTGAGTTTTTGAAAGAATCATCCATTAAGTTGATAAAAGTAATTTTTTAAGCAACTAATAATAAGAATCTATGCTGACCTTGGTACGTCGGAAAGACCTAAGCCATAAATTTTAAGGTTAGCGAACTCCATTTTTGGTAGTGGTTAATACTTAAAAATAATTTGAGCGCCAAGTAATCACCGTATAGTTGCTGAGGCTGCAAGTATTTAAACTCGAATACCATCAGTTGATTAAGGAACCTGGTGCAAACATAACATTAGTCAAGAGTCTATAGCTAAAAGCCTATCGACTATTGACTAACCTTTATTTGTGCAGATCTATTGGGAGACTTTTGAAATTTAACCCAAAATTTAATAAAGCAACTACAGCCAGTGCCAACGTTCTAAAATTAAAAATATTCAATCAAGTTGAGGACGTTATGGTCGCTAAAGTAGAAATTTATACCTGGAGGACTTGCCCATTTTGTATCCAGGCGAAAAATTTGCTGAATAATAAGGGAGTAGAATTTATCGAATACAGCATCGACGGAGACGAGACAGCACGGGCTAAAATGGCTCAACGAGCACATGGAAGACGCTCTGTACCACAAATTTTTATCAATAACAATCATATTGGTGGTTGTGATGATATTCATGCTTTAGAAAGTCAAGGCAAGCTAAATGAGCTACTAACTTCTAGCAATAGCGTATAAAAGGACAAATTATTAGAATTACGCTTTCTGACAATAGAAGTAAGTGTAAATCAGCTGAAACATCAGGAGATAATGTAAGTTCAATAACGTTAATTTTCCTGGTGATTGAGGCAGAAAGCGTGAAACTAGCTTTTATTATTGATCCCATCCATCAGCTTGATCCATGCCATGATACTAGTGTTGCCTTGATGGAGGCAGCGCAAATCCTAGGACACGAAGTTTGGGTAACGCAGGCCAATCTGTTGAGTGTAGTAGAAGGTAAAGCCTGGGCTATCTTACAGCGGGTAGAACTTACACCAGTGCAGTTGGTGGAGGGACGCTATTTTGCAGTCAATCCTTGGTACAAGTTGAGCGAAGCCCAAAGTCCCTTAACTTGCCTAGAAACAATGGATGCTGTATTTATGCGGACAGATCCACCAGTCAACGATTCCTACCTCTATGCAACCTACATTTTGGATTACATTGACCAAAACAAAACTTTAGTAATTAACAGTCCAAAGGGTATCCGAAGTGCAAACGAAAAAATGTATGCCCTTCAATTTACCAATGTAATTCCAGAAACCATAGTTAGTGCTGATAAGCAGGTTATCAGGAAATTTGTGGAAGCAAAAGGGGCAACTGTTCTCAAACCACTAGGTAACAAGGCTGGGGAAGGGATTTTATTTTTACAATCAAGCGATCGCAATTTCAACTCAATTGTTGAACTTAGTACTTTTCAAGGTCGAGTACCAGTTATGGTACAAACCTACTTACCAGAGGCAAAAGATGGAGATAAAAGAATTATCCTACTTAATGGCGAACCGATTGGTGCCCTCAATCGCCTGTCTAGTGGTAGTGACTTTCGCAATAATATGGCAGCTGGTGGTACAGTTGCTCAAACTGAAATTACTTCAAGAGAGCATGAAATTTGTGACCAAGTAGCCAAAAATTTACGCCAAGACGGCTTAATTTTTGTAGGTATTGATGTTATCGGCGGCTACCTTACCGAAGTTAACGTCACCAGTCCAACTGGAGTTCGTGAGATCGACAGATTAAATGGTACTAGCCTTGGTCGTCGTGTCCTGGTATGGGTTGAGCAGACTCTACAAAGTAAAAAATAAAAATTATTTACCTTTTCTAATTTCTTTGCATCCTAGCTGAGGGGAAGCCTACCTAGTGTAGTGTTCCTAACAACCTAGCGAACCTACACAAGCAAGTGCAGTCTTCGCTGGGTTAGTCTTCCTATTTTTAAGACAAATGCTGTCAAGAGCAAAGAAAGCATTGGTATTATTCAAAACCTTAATCCTCACACTTTTGTCCCAAATGCACCACAGGACATCTGAGTTTCAAAACTCCTGCCCAAGTTCATTAGGTTTTGTGTTTAGTGTTGAAGAGTTTCGTAAGTGATTAGCTATATCAGGGATGGATACGGAATTGCTGACGCCTACCCTGAAGAAACTCAATACCCAGCATTTTGTATACAGCGCTCAACCAGTTCTGAAAATTATACTCAAACCCAAAATTCTAGCACCATTTAATTCTTTGGTGGGGTACGCCGCCGTTGGAGAAAATCAGGAATATCTAATACAGGTTTTTCTTTTGGCTCTGCAATTGGTGTTGGAGGGCTAGCAGCAGGTGGCTGTGACACAGGCCGCTTTGGAGGGGGTGTTGTAACTCTTGTATTCGCTACAGTTTGTTGTGGTGCTGCTTGTAGCTCACCTGTAAACCCAGTTGCAATTACAGTAATGCGTACTTCACCCTGAAGCCTGTCATCAATCACCGCTCCAAAAATAATATTGGCGTTGGGATCAACCACTTCATAGATTGTTTCAGCAGCAGCGTTCACTTCATGCAAGGTGAGGTCACTACCACCAGTAATGTTAAAAACAACTCCTCTGGCTCCTTCAATAGAACATTCTAGTAAAGGCGAAGAAATAGCAGCGATCGCTGCTTCTCTAGCTCTTGATTTCCCAGAGCTAACGCCTATTCCCATCAATGCCGATCCTGCATCTGCCATTACAGCTCTAACATCGGCAAAGTCAACGTTTACCAACCCAGGAATTGTGATGATATCAGAAATACCTTGTACCCCTTGGCGGAGTACATCATCCGCATACCGAAACGCTTCTTGCACAGGCGTTTGCTCGGGTATCACTTCCAAAAGTTTATTGTTAGGAATAATAATCAGCGTATCCACCCTACTTTTTAACCCTTCGATGCCTTGCTCTGCTTGACTAGTACGGCGGCGTCCCTCGAACACGAATGGACGTGTCACAACGCCGACAGTGAGAGCACCCATTTCTTTTGCTACTTCTGCAACAATTGGGGCTGCACCAGTTCCCGTGCCACCTCCCATACCAGCGGTAATAAATACTAAGTCAGCACCTTCCAAAGCTGTAGCAATTTCATCCCGTGATTCCTCAGCTGCCTTTTGACCAATAGCAGGATTACCACCTGCACCTAAACCACGAGTTAGTTTCTGTCCTATTTGTAACCGACTAGGAGCACCTGCTAGAGTTAAAGCTTGAGCATCAGTATTAATTGACCAAAACTCTACTCCACTGACATCTGACTCAATCATGCGGTTAACGGCATTACCACCACCGCCACCCACACCAATCACTTTAATGTTGGCAACTCGACCCGGAACAATCTCGCCAATTCTGTTACTTTCAGCAGTAATCTTCTTACCATCATGATTTTGTCCGAAATTAAGCCCAGAGTGATTAAAAGGATTAGTCGAGTTAACAGCCAGTGAGAATCCTGACTGTCCCACAGATTGGGAATTTTTATAGGTAAGCCCTTGGTTATTATCAAGTGTCATTGGATTTATGAAAGGTAGATAAACGACTTTTTCAGGTGTTATTCACCTAAGAGTCAACTATAGTGTGACACTGCCATAGATAATGACAGTGTTCTTTATTGTTCTCACTACTTCCAACCCTAACAGGATTGTCAGTGCGAAATTTCGCTACAGCATCAGCCAAGAACGCAGCCGATCGCACAACTAGTTCTAGAGAAGTATACCTATATTTACTTAAAAATGCTCTGTCTAATCTCAACCAAATATTAATATCTTCACTATTAGGCTGTCGATTTAGCTTAAGTTTTATTTGGCATTTCCAATGTTCTTCCTCTGTTATTACTAATGATTTAGATTGGTCACTAATTTTACAACTAACAGTATTGATTTTTTTTGCTTTTCTCGCCACTGTTAGAATGCTAATTTTGTATATTTTATAATCTCCTTTCAAAGAAAAATCTTTTACATAGAAATTATTGGTATTGCTAAATTCAGCTTTTCTATAAAGCTTTAAGTGCTTAAATATACATTCATATCTAGTACAAGTAACTCTACACCCAAAATTACACTCAGACTGCACAATTTGTAAAGACGCGTTACGACGCGTCTTGTTTACTGCTTTCAAAATTTGGTTAATAGGTTTCACTATTGGGTATGATCCCACCTTATTACACAAAATTTGCCCTCTACTTACCTATGTGTAGGCTTGGCGTCAGGAAGAATTTGCTTGTCAATTTATACATCAACCCTAATTGATTAGCTGTTTAGTTTGCCTTAACGGACATTGGTTGGACAAATATTCTACCCTATAGAAATCGTTACTGGTGTCGCTGCAACCCAGAGAGGGGTTACAGTCAGCAAAGAACAATGCTAACTTTCCAGAAGCAATGCTTACCGGAAATAGGGCGAAATTCCTCGTTACGCCAAGGAACTTTTGCAACCTGTCTTTGGAATTATCCTCGACACACGATTGATAGCAGTACCAAGCGTCCATCCTACAGCAAGCTAAGATTTGACTCTCTACACCAGTATGCTTGTTTTATAAGTTAGATATTAAAGAGAAACTCACGATTTTTTCTTTTACTATCTGGGTTAGGTTGAAATTGCTTACGCAAAAGGCGTTTCTACACTAGAAGACAGGATTAGGTTTTCTAAAAGCTTGCACCCTATCAATAAATGTTAGGGTAAAAACTGAGCTTCTTTTACTTACTAAAGGAAGTTTTGTAAATAATTCCTTAACTATAGACAGAAGTTAACGCCGATTTTAGTAATGAGTACTGAAAAACTGAAAAAATAATAAATATATTTACTAGCATAAACTTCTTAAATTGCTAAGACCCTTGGATAGATTAAGCCTGGTAAAGATTTCTAGGGAGTTTGAAAATTAACCTTCATTTTTTTTTGGTTCAATTGTACTAATGGATTTTCAGGGTTTTGAAGATCAATGTAATCTATTTGGCTAGAATTTAACTTGCTGGGTAAATGGCGCATTTGAGCCAAGATCTTCATTTGTTCCGATAATTGAGAACTCGGTGGACCAAGATGGACATTGCCTATTTCTGTTTTCAAAATTAAATTTGTTGGATCTTGGCAATCAATTTCCATGACTTTTACGTAACTTTGGCTCACTGATAAATACAGTTGAGTCCAATGAGGTAGGTATTGCTCTGGCGACCCAATTACTTTGAGAGTGGGCAATTTTCCAGTAGGATTCAGCGATATATATTTTTCTAAAGGCATCCAAACTCCACTTGCATCTACTAAACCCACAGATACTTGTTTACTAGTGCTGTCAGTATTTCCACTTTTATGAGTTTGAACCATCGCTACAGGTACTCTTTCCTTGATTTCAATAATTAATCCAGGAGGAAATAGACGACGAGTAACGCTCGCTTGCGCAATCGTTGGTTGTCGCTTTAAAGAGTCAGCGATAATCGACGGTTGAATCCGCCATAAAGATTGGGGATAGGATAACATCAACAGTGACTGAATCGTCTCATCTGACAGTAATTGGTTACCTGATTTCATGACAATTTGTTTGGGAGCATTTAGTACCCACATTGGTTGGATTGCCACCCACAGCAAACATCCTGCCAGACTACTAATAGCAAAGGTACGCCAAAGAGCCTGAATAATTTTCATCTGCTGCTGTCTCCGTAATTTTTTACGGCGTTGGGCTAAATCCGTGCGGGAAAGTGATAGTAGTCCAGCCATTTACACCTCTTTCTGATTCCAGTCCAAGTTGTTGTTACCCTCGGATCGTTAAATAATTTCAGTAAACCTCTGTCGGCATCTTCTAACCGCTCTTCTCAATATTATTTTCAGTTTTTAGTAACACTTTACAGCAAGTACACCAGGATTGTGGCGCAAGGAAGTTTCAATGGAAACTTAGCGGTGTCTATTGTAGCCTGCCTGCATGTAACATTTTATAGTAGGCTGACAGCTACTATGAGCCATAAAAGCTACATTGAATGGCTTAAAATCTATACTAATCTACCTGTATTTATTTTAGGTATGGCACAGTACTTATACGGTTATAACTTGGAAGCGATAATTTTATGTTTGCAAGATCTGAATCATAGCAAAATTAAATATTTTTCCAAGTATCAAACCTGAATGCTCCTAAGATAAACCGCTATAGGAATAAAAATAAATCAAGAAAAATTTATCTAAAAAACTTTATCACGCCTTGTTTCACGATTTTTGTGTTCAACTGACTCGTTAATTCAGTGCCATTTATTTAAACATCACTAAGTGTCATTTACAACATTTAGACATCTCAGTTTTTTTGCAGACAATTACAAAATATTAATTTAAATATAAATATTTTAATTTTTTTGACAAAAAGCGGCTTAAGTGTTAAGCATAGCATCTAGGATTAAATTCTAAATCTGGACTTGATAGTAACTTTTTTACATATAAACTCAGCATCAGGCTTTTTGCTACATCAAGTAAAGGTTATAGATTGTCAAAAGCTTCACAGCAGCTGTAAAAAGGACAGATACACTTAACGTATAAGCAAGAACTGGATATATACCATTCTACTGACAGCTATTTGCAGCGATCCCGCTTTGAGAGCTGTATCCTGTAAAAACTAATTGTGAATGAGTTAATTCTGCACCTCTATATTACATAGAGATTTTGCATAGCAAAAGATACAAATAAAACCGCATCTAAATCTACATCTGCATCTACATGAGAACGACACTAAATTTGTCACGTTTTTATAAAGCATGTAACCCAAGCTACACACTAAATATGGGCGAAGTACTGGATAAGCAGTACTATATAGATTTCTCTGATGTACGTGGTTGCAAGATCGTTGAAGAATTACAACGTACTATCAGCCGTATTTCTCCAGATGAGCCAACCTGCCAATTATTTACGGGTCATATTGGTTGTGGTAAGTCCACAGAGTTGCAACGTCTCAAGGCAGAGCTGGAAGTAGCAGGATTCCATGTAGTTTATTTTGAATCCAGCCAAGACCTAGATATGGCAGATATCGATATCAGTGATATTTTGCTGAGTGTAGCTCGTCAAGTCAGTGTCAGTTTAGAAGGGATCGGTGTAAAACTCAAACCAGGTTACTTTAACAATTTGTTTAAAGAAATAGGGGATTTTTTGCAAACCCCTATAGAGTTATCAGGACAAGCGGAATTATCTTTAGGCATTGCCAAAATTACTGCCAAAACTAAAGATAGTGCTCAGATGCGCAATCAATTGAGACAATATCTGGAGCCACGTACTAACAGTATTTTGCAAGCAATTAACGAGGAGATACTAGAAAAAGCTGTTGAACAGCTCAAGCAACGTGGTCAAAAAGGATTGGTAGTAATTGTAGATAACTTAGATCGGGTTGATATGCGGCCTGTAGCATCTGGGCGGACGCAACCAGAGTATCTTTTTATCGATCGAGGTGAGCAGTTACGCCGACTTAAATGCCACTTAGTTTACACAATTCCCTTAGCCTTAATTTTTTCTAATGAGTATGAAACTTTGAAAAATCGCTTGGGAGGAGGAATTGCGCCCAAAGTATTGCCGATGGTTTTGGTGCGACAAAGAGATGGTGAAGACTATGAACCAGGGATGTCGCTATTGCGCCAGCTAGTTTTGGCAAGAGCTTTTCCAGAAATTCCTTGGAATGAAAGACCTTTATTAATTACAGATTTATTCGATCACCCAGACACCTTAGGTCGTATATGCCGTGTCAGTGGCGGTCATATTCGTAATTTATTAGGTTTGCTTTATAGTTGCTTACAACGGCAAGATCCGCCTTTCTCTAGAGAATGCTTAGAAGCCGTAATTAAAGACTACCGAGATGACCTGCTACTAGCTATTGATGAATATCAATGGAAATTACTGTTTGAAGTAGTGCAGCAGCAAAGTGTGAAAGGCGAGTCTGACTACCAGAGCTTACTGCGAAGTATGTATTTGTTTGAATACCGTGATCCTCAAGGACGCTGGTTTGGTATTAGTCCAGCATTAGCAGAAACAGAAAAAG
Source organism: Nostoc sp. T09 (assembly GCF_002154695.1). Taxonomy (GTDB): domain Bacteria; phylum Cyanobacteriota; class Cyanobacteriia; order Cyanobacteriales; family Nostocaceae; genus Aulosira. Next base: position 21,418 of record NZ_MTAV01000174.1, on the reverse strand, counting down.
TCCTGACTTGGCAGCAAAACAAATAACAATTCAAAATTGTTTTTGAAAAGGTTGCTAGTTCAAGAAAAGTTATCCACTTGCTCTAACTCGGGTAACCTATGCCAGATGACAGGAAGCGGCTACGTTGTCTACAAGCAAGGCAAACTTTTTAGCGTCTTTGATGGAGATAACCGCACCACTTACTATCCTTTGGGTTTTCGCAGAGCCACCCACCCAACGCATTAGCTCCCCAGAATCTTAAGGGGACGCTCGTGCCTCGCTACCGCTAGCCACTAATGTAGTGGCTTCTCTTGGAAACTTTTCGCAAAATGCAAAACCAAGTATTGGCAAGTATTCTGGTTGCTGCTTGATGTGTAATTTTTTATTCTTCCTTTCTAGCCCAGTTCTTACTTATGACAAAGTGGCAATTCACAGCAGCTATCGTCAATGAAAATCAGCATGCTTTACAAAGGATGATTCGAGCAATCAAGCTCTCCAAAGGCCAATTTGCTTTGATTTTAGTCCGATGCAACTATGGGCAATTACGTGAGCAAATGTTGGGTAATCTCCGCTTACTCACCAAAGACATAAATATTAGAGAGATATTTCTTCAGCCATCAACTAATGCTTTACATACTCAAATAATCACAGAACTATTTTTAGATCATCCTGTGGTTGTTAAAGACACTTTGCCATCAGCTGTGATGGTTTTTGGGCTAGAGTCCATTATCACTCTCGATAATTTTCTGGCTGGTGCAAATCAAGCAAGAGATATCTATGCCGCTACTTTTCCTTTTCCATTGATTTTTTGGCTACAAGATGAAGTGGCATCAATGCTTTCTAGGTTAGCGCCCGATTTTAAAAGCTGGGCTGCAACTACAATTAAATTTGAATTAGCAAAAGAGTATTTAATTGCTTTGATCCGGCAAGAAACAGAATCTTTATTTGCTAAGGTTTTAGAAGCAGGTGCTGATAAATTTTTATCTAATGATGCACTTGATTTAGCTCCAAAGTCGCAAAATCGCCGTGAAATTGAGTCTGCTCGTAGTGATTTGCTGCGCCTATATGGTGTCAAATTAGATCCAGAATTAGAAGCAAGTTTAGAATTTGTATTAGGGCGTGATGAATACGCCAATGATAAAATTAATGATGCTTTAGTTCACTATCAAAGAAGCTTAGAACTTTGGCAGCAGGTGGGTTCAGAAGAGAGTGGATTTAGGGGTTTAGAAGAGAATTTAGAAGTTTATTCCCCTCATCCGCCAATGTTGCCATCCCCACCACTTCTTCGGCAAGCAGTAGTTATATTTCATCTGGGACTGTGTTACCGCCGGATGGCAGATTTATACCAAGGTGCTGATAGCAAGTATTGGCAGGATGCTCTTTTGTGGTTTAGGAAATGCTTGGAAATTTTAGAGGAGGCGCAAAGACAAGACTTAGTTGCCAAATTTATATTACCTGCTTGCGAAATGCTGCAACGCTTACAAAATTGGGAAGAATTAGAAGAATTAGCCCAAAAATCCTTAAGTTTGCACGAAACTTATGGTGATCCTGCTCAGGTTGCCCAAGATTATGGCTTTCTAGCAGATGTGGCAGCTTCTGAGTCAAATTGGATACTAGCTCATGAGCTAGCGAATACGGCACTTTCTATTGCAGAACTGGCAACAGAAGTTTCTCGTCGGCAGGAAAGCTGGTATCTTTTATTATTGGCGCGTACACAACGTCATCTAGGTGAGTGGGAAGAAGCCATCAATAACTTAGAATGGGCAAGAGTGGTTTGTGAACTACAGTATGAACCATCGCTTTATTTGGAAATTTTAGAAGAGTTGCGATCGCTTTACTTTGTTGAGCGTCATAACTATACAGAAGCCTTTAGCCTGAAACAAGAAAAAATTCAAATAGAACATCAGTACGGCTTTCGCGCTTTTATTGGAGCCAGTCAATTGCAGCCACAACGCTACAGGATTAACCCGGTACTAGAGCCGCAAAAAATACCGTTTATTCCTGAGGAAGTGGCTCAGGAAATAGCTGCTTCTGGGCGGCAACAAGATGTTAAGCGTTTGATTGAACGAATTACTCGTGCCGACTACAAACTTACGGTAATTCATGGACCATCAGGTGTAGGTAAAAGTTCAATTCTCAAAGCTGGTTTAGTACCAGCTTTGAAAGGAAAAGTTATTGGTGAACGTATTCCTTTACCAATTGTTTTATCTGTTTATACAGATTGGGTCACAGCATTGGGGCGCAATGTTAATCAAGTAATGGCACAGACAGAAATGTCAGCTAATCTGGAAATTACCCCAACTATACTGATTGAAAAACTCCGTTTAGCCTCTGAACGCAATCACACAGTAATTATTATTTTTGACCAGTTTGAAGAATTTTTCTTTATTAGTACCTCTCCTGAAAAGAAAATCCAATTTTATAAGTTTTTTAGCGAATGTTTAAACATTCCGTATGTCAAAATAATTTTAGCAATTCGTGAAGATTATTTACATTACTTATTAGAATTTGAGCGTTTAAGCAAAGAAAACAGTGATGGTTTATATGATTTGGGTGTAATTAATAAAAACATCTTAGATAAAGATATTCGCTACTATTTAGGGAATTTTGACCGTGATGATGCAATCAATATTATCCAGAGCCTGACTAAACGTTCACATTATGAAATAACTGATGAGTTAATTAACCAATTAGTAAATGATTTAGCAGGAGAACTAGATAAAGTACATCCAATTGAGCTACAGATAGTTGGTGCTCAACTGCAAGCAGAAAATATTACTACGCTCGCACAATACAAGCTGTGTGGCAGCTCGGCAAAATTAGTTGAACGCTGGCTTGAGGAAGTTATCAAAGATTGTGGGCAGGAAAACGAAGAGCGTAGTTGGAAATTATTGTTGGAATTAACTGATGAAAAAGGCACAAGGCCTCTAAAAACAAAAGCTGATTTAGCTGTTGCTCTAGGGAATAATTTTGCTGCAATATCTAATTTTGACTCGTCTTGGGAATTTATTTTAGAAATTTTGGTAGGGTCGGGACTAGTGTTACGAGAGCCAGAAGAGTTAGGCGATCGCTACCAGCTTGTTCACGATTACTTAGTTGAACCGATTCGGCAAAAAAACAATTATGGCATGGTCGCTGAATTAGAAAAAGTTAGATTTGAAAAAGATAGAGCAGAAGTAGCGCAAAAGCTCTCTCAAGAACAGCTTAATTTGGTTTTGCAACGGCGGCTGCGAGAAGCACGCATAGCAGGCGGAGCGCTGGCAATGATGGCCGGAGCAATAGCAGTATTATGGTGGCAAGCTGACTTACAGAGAAGAGCCGCAATTCGCCAAACTCTGAGAGCCGAACGTAGCGAAACTAACTTTAAAATTAGTGCTATTACTGCCGCAAGCGAGGCTCTGTTTGCGTCCAATAAAGAGTTTGATGCCCTATTAGAAAGTTTGCGGGCTTGGAAAAGACTAAAACAGGCAGATGGAGTGCAAGCAGAAACGAAAATGCGGGTGGTAACAGCCCTTCAACAAGCTGTTTATGGTATTAAAGAGCAAAATCGCTTAGAAGGGCACAGTGATATTGTCTGGGGTGTTACTTTCAGTCCTGATGGTCAGTTATTGGCTTCAGGTAGTACGGATAGGACGGTAAAACTGTGGCGTCCTGACGGGACTTTGCTACAAACTCTCAAAGGTCATAGCGATGCTGTCACCAGCGTGAGTTTTAGCTCTGATGGTCAAACATTAGCTTCTGCCAGCCTAGATAAAAGTGTGCAAATCTGGCACAAAAATGCAATTACAGGTGAATTTAACCCACAGCCATACACAACCCTTGAAGGACATGGAGATTGGGTTTATAGCGTCAGTTTCAGTCCTGACGGCGAGTTGTTGGCTACCGGGAGTAAGGATGCAACCATCAAACTCTGGCGTAAGGATGGTAGTTTGGTCAAAGTCCTCAGAGGACATCAAGGATGGGTTAACTGGGTAACCTTCAGCCCAGATGGACAATTTATTGCCTCAGCTAGTGAAGATAAAACAGTAAAAATCTGGCGACGAGATGGGAGATTAGTATCCACCTTGCAGGGACATCGGCAAGGTGTAACTGCTGTAGCTTTTAGCCCCAACGGTCAACTACTTGCATCTGGCGGTAGAGATAAAACAATCCAACTTTGGCGCAGAGAGCGCAATAGTAGTAAAAACAGCTTTAATTTTCGTCCTAGCAAAACTTTACAGCAGCATAACAATATAATTTGGAGCCTAAATTTCAGTTTTGATAGTCAACTTCTGGCATCCGGAAGTAATGATAATACTATTAATCTCTGGAGCGCCACGGGCACCTTACTGAACACTTTTAAAGGACACAGTGATGCTGTTGCTAGTGTAGCTTTCAGCCCAGATAACAGACTCCTAGCATCAGCAAGTTATGACAAAAGCGTCAAATTGTGGCGTCTAGATGCTCCAATACTACCTATCCTCAAAGGGCATACAAGTAGAGTTTTGAGCGTAGCTTGGAGTCCAGATGGTCAAACATTGGCTTCTGGCAGTCGCGATCGCACAGTGAAACTCTGGCAGCGAGATACCAAAAGCAGTGATGTGAAAACTCGGCTTTACAAGACTCTGCTGGGACATCTAGATAAAGTCCCAAGTGTGAGTTTTGATCCCCAAGGTGAAATGCTAGCTTCAGCCAGTTATGACAAAACTGTGAAATTGTGGCGGCGCGATGGCACTTTATTGAAAACCCTCCTTGGGCATAGCGATAGCGTCATGAGCGTGACTTTCAGCCCAGATGGACAATTTATTGCCTCAGCCAGTAAAGATAAAACAGTGAAAGTTTGGAACCGTGATGGTCGCTTGCTCACAACTTTGGTTGGGCACAATAGTTGGGTAAATAGCGTTAATTTTAGCCCCGATGGTCAGGTTTTAGCTTCTGCTAGTGATGATAAAACCATAAAACTGTGGCGGCGGGATGGTACCTTGCTGAAAACTTTCTCACCTCAAGATAGTTGGGTGTTAGGTGTGAGCTTTAGTCCCACTGACCAGTTGTTAGCTTCTGCTAGTTGGGACAACACCGTGAAGTTATGGCGACGGGACGGTACGTTGTTAAAAACCTTATTAAAGGGGTATAGCGATAGCGTGAATGCTGTTACTTTCAGTCCTAATGGTGAATTGCTTGCTGCTGCTAGTTGGGACCGTACAGTCAAACTCTGGAGCCGTGAGGGCAAACTGATTAAAACCCTCACTGGGCATCAGGGGGCAGTATTAAGTGTCAGTTTTAGTCCTGATGGTCAAACTTTAGCTTCGGCTGGTGATGACAACACGATCATTCTGTGGAACTTGGATATTGATGATCTACTGCTGCGTGGTTGCAACTGGGTTGATGATTACCTCAAACACAACCCTAATGTTGACCAACGCGATCGCCTTCTTTGCGAGACTATTACCCACAAGCCCTAGTATCGCAGTAAAGAATTCCAAATTCGGCAATCATTTAATTATGAGTGTGAAGCGCACAAGCGTGATTTATTACTAACTCACCAGCTACAGGAGCGATCGCTGTTAACTACATTTTCACTACCGTCACTATTGTCCTCGGTGGCTTTTTGTAGCAATTGTGCTAAAAAGGCTTGTAACTTCATGCGCTCGATATAAGGCCAACCACCCTCAGACTCAATATCTTTCAGTAATGAGTAAAGTTGCTGACGGTTATCAGGCAAAGTTTCTTGAAAATAGCCATCCCGGATATCTCGGTGTAACTGCTCCAACTGCCTTAGTAGAGCCAAAAGAGCTATCGAATCTCCTTGGCAACTTTTTGCTACATCATTGACTGTAGTTGCGATCTTTTCTAATTTAGAAGTCAACTTCTCGGATTCCAAGCTTCTATTGTTGTCCATGCCAGCTTTTCCCTATAAATTAAGGTCTACTCAAATTTACCCAAGATTTTTGGCTTTCATTGGCTGCCAAGCCTGTAATAGCATTTCATTTTTAGGATGTTATAAATGGCCACTGCGGAAACCAACAGGTTGCTTAGTTCCGTAGTTGTACTCACTGGCCTGACAAGAGTCCGTATTTTCGGAAGAGTGGATTCAACTTCTTGTAGAGTTGGGAAAGGTTTTTACTTTGCTGTCTCCTGATTAGCTTGTGTTAATTCTCTAGCGTTGACTGCCCTTTCTTGGGCAGAGTATAGCCCGATTAGGATCTCGTCCAAAACAATTGCGATCGCTTTTAAAACATAGCAGTGACAATGAGTACAGCCTAGACGCGAGCTAAATGGGATCAAAGTATTCTTGGTTAAAACTAGAGTGCTTTGATTTTGAGTTTCAAAAAATCGTATGATCTGGCTGATTTACTTTTTAAAACAAAGGGCTGTATGTAGTGGGGACACATACATAATACAGAATGTCTTAGGCGATGCCACTTTTGCCATACGCTAGAGGAAAGTACGAAGGGAATTTCGCTCTTCGTGTCCTTAAAGGTAAAGGCTTATGCCGCTCTCTGTCTGGGCACACTCATCTATGCGCCCAGACGCTACCAGATGCTGACAATAGTAGAACTGCTGGTTTTTGCCCTTATTGGGTCACACATCCAAAACGGATGCGGTGTACTGGCTAGCCTGGGGTTTCAATCCCAGACTTAAACACAGCGAAACGTTTAAATACGTTTAGCAAAGATCAGTTTGAGCGGTGGCGACCCTAGCCTATCCTAGCCTGCGGCAAGCCGCGCTTCGCGCGTCTATGGGAATGCTAAAGGCTAACAGCAACCCCTTTGAGGACACTTAAAGGCAAACGCCTTAAATGCCCTAACACTAGGGCTGCTTCTCATCAGAGATCAAAACTTTGGTGCAGTTTTACAACGTTAGATATTAATTTTTGAAATTGAGGTTGACCATGAGGTATCGCGCTTTAATTGTTGCATTTTTGGCTTTGTGCCTGGGGCTAATAACTGCTTGTAGTGATGGTCCATCTTCTAACAGTAGAGATGTGCTCACATACGAACAAATTCGCGGCACTGGCTTGGCTAACAAATGCCCTCAACTGGCAGAAACAAGCCGAGGTTCAATTCCTTTAAATTCTAGCCAGTCTTATACGATCAAAGAACTTTGCTTGGAACCAACTAATTTCTTTGTCAAAGAAGAACCCGCTAATAAACGGCAACAAGCAGAATTTGTTGCTGGCAAGTTGTTAACCAGGTATACCTCCACCATTGACCAAGTACAAGGCGATCTGAAAATTAATCCAGATAATAGCCTGACATTTGAGGAAAAAGATGGTCTTGACTTCCAAGCCATTACTGTGCAGCTTCCTGGTGGTGAGCGAGTACCTTTCTTATTCACCATCAAAAACTTAGTTGCTCAAACACAACCTGGTTTGAACAGTGTTAATACCTCCACAGATTTTGAAGGTACCTTCAAAGTACCTTCATATCGTGGTGCTGCCTTCTTAGATCCCAAAGGTCGGGGTGTGGTTACTGGCTATGATAATGCCGTGGCTCTCCCTGCTCAAGCGGATGATGAAGAACTTACCCGCACTAACGTCAAGCGTGCTGAAATTCTTAGCGGTAAAGTTTCCCTGCAAGTAGCAAAAGTAGATAGTGCTAGTGGTGAAATTGCAGGTACTTTCGAGAGCGAACAGCCATCTGATACCGATTTAGGTGCTGGCGAACCTAAGGAGGTCAAGATTCGTGGTCTGTTCTACGCTCGCGTTGAACCATCTCAAAGCTAACTTCTCTTGAGTACCGCAACTTCCAGGCACTCAAATCGGCAAAAAAATTTCATATGCATTAGGCTTGAATGCAAAATCTAACTCACATACACCCCTTTATAAAGGGTGTATGTGTTTTTTTATAATGTAGAACAAGAGATATCTTATGCTTTCTCTTTTGTATGAGCTTGCTTAAATAATCCAAATATTTTTACTTCCTCTTAAGTACTAACAAATTCGTCTGGGTAACGTTTTGCTTTTAAGATCACTATCAAGTAGTAGTAAGGATGCTGAGGTATAGGCAAGAATAAATTGTAACTGTGATTTAGGAAATAAGTATTAGTCATTTAATTTGACTTAAGCTAATTACTATCATAGTTGACAATATAAAATTCACTGTTTTGAAGTTTAAATTTTCAGTTAATAATCACAAGTTATAAATCAATCAAAGCATCTAGCTGGGTAACAGGAAGTTTAAAGTTGTATCTGCTATAAATTACTGAATAATAGTAGATATTTAAGTAAATTCAAGGCAATATATTTATAAATTTAAAATTACTATAAACTTCTGGTAATTAGTGCCGTATTTTTACTGATTACAAAATTTATTTAGTAGTTACTATGATTTTCAAAAATACAGTTTTTTATTCAAGGCTTTAGCTCGTAATTAATAAGATAAATTAGGTACAATCTCGGTTTCAAATTTAGTAATAAATTTTATATTTTGGCTATATACAGTTTTTTGGCTCCAGGTAATACCAAAGCTAAATAACAAACAAAATACTAGTTTCGGTTGTTTAAACTCGGCTGGATTGCCAACCTACTATGGTTCTTTTAGCAAATCATTAGTTATGTGCCATAGGTTTTATTGGCTAATATCAGGTGATATTTACTTTGATATCGCCCAATCACACCGTAGTTTACAAACGATTACTTAAAGCTTTATTTGCTCTGCTTAATAAACGCGGTGCTATGCCTACCACAGCCACCAATGAACTGAAGCATGAAACTTGGCAGTTATTGCGAGAATATCAGCACTCCCGCTCAGAAACCGTTCGCAATCAACTGGTCAAACTTAATTTTGGACTGGTGAGAAGAGAAGCTCACTACTGGATGAATCAATGTCATGAAAACTACGAAGACTTGCTCCAAGTCGGTTGTTTAGGTCTAATTAGGGCTATCGAAAAATTTGAAATTTCTAAAGGATATGCCTTTAGTTCTTTTACTATTCCCTATATTCGTGGTGAAATTCAGCACTACTTGCGAGATAAAGGTGTCACTGTACGCATTCCCCGACGCTACTTGGCGCTTCAACAGCAGGCGATAGGAGTTTCGCGTTCTTTGCGCGCACAATATAACCGTCAACCTACGGACTCTGAAGTAGCAGCAGCACTAGAAATTTCTCCTGATGAATGGCAAGAAATTAAATTAGCTTGGATTAATCGTGCACCTTTAAGTTTGGATGTACCAATACAAGATGGGGAAGAAGGTGCTACAAGCTTAGGAGAATTAGTTCCAGATCCTCACTACCGTAGTTTTCAACTAGCGCAAGAAGACCAAATACGCTTACAACAGGCATTGGTGCAGTTGGAACAGCGCACCCGTGAAGTTTTGGAATGCGTATTTTTACATGATTTGACACAAAAACAAGTAGCAGAACACTTAGGAATTAGTGTAGTTACGGTTTCTCGTAGGGTCAAGAAAGGATTAGATTTGTTGAAAAATCTCATGGGTGTGGTTGAAGATTAACCTCAATCAGTTCACTCCGCAGTTATGCTAGGCTTGCAGTGCTTAAAATAACCATTGCAATGCTAAAAATTAGGTTATAAAAGGAACAGACTTAGCCTTAAATACAAATTTTAGGCATGTTATGTCCCAAACAAATTTTCCTATGGCTTTTGAGAACGGCTAATGGGTAGAAGAAATTCAACAATTGCAAGTGCAGCTATTTTAATTTTGGCGATCGCTGGATGTAGCTCAGAAGAAACACCGCAAGCTAGTAATCCTAGTCCGACTGCGGCCAATCTTCCCCCAACTGCAACACCAGTAGTTAAGTCGCCGCCAGCTACTCAATCTTTTAATAATCCAGTAGTGCCTGGCAAAAAGGTATCAAAAGTTGCAGCAGCAACTTACAGTCCGTCGTCTAATTTGATTCAAACAACCAATACTACAGAGCGGTTAATTTTGGTAGCAAAAGGGCGAACTGACCCATTTGCACAAATTATGGGACAGACGATTTCCGGAGTTCCCACCAATACTACCAAACCTGTTCCTCAGTTACCTTCCTTACCGATTGCTAAACCCGCAGCAGTAACCACGGTAGTTAAAGGACCAGTAAGGAGTGCGGTCAAAGCAGCTAATTTAATTTCCCAAAAAATTAACATTAACAAAGGAGTAAATGCCCCTCCTAAGTTGACTCCCGTCTTGCCTAAACTTTTGCCGCCAGTTGTTCCTAGCCCAAATCTAGTTTCTGTACTACCACAACCTCCACAACCTGAGTTAGCAAGGTCAGTTCTTGTGACTGGTGTAGTTTTAATTGGTAAACAACTCCAGGCGATTATTAAAGTACCAAATGAGCCGACGAGTCGCTATGTGCAAGCGGGACAGCGCCTAGCAAACGGTCTTTTGATTAAACGTATTGAAATGAATGAAGGCTCCAATCCTATTGTTATTGTGGAACAATACGGTATTGAAGTTGCCAGAATGGTAGGGGATAATCCTACTAACTCAGCAACACCAAATACGAATCCTGGCGGAAATCCTGTTTCTAGGATAATGCCAGCTCAAAATATTGTTGTTGTCGGAGCTTCATAAAGATGGAGACTAAGGAAAAAATTGAATTTGCTGGCTTGCCATTAGCAGTCTATCGAGAGATAGCGGCTCATTTGCGTCAAGTTGAAGGTTTAGAAGTGGGTTTGATTCCTCAGTCATCCCAACAGTTTGATTACCATCAGAGTCAAATCGAAGGCTTGTGGATTAGCTGGATATCGAACCCTACATCGGCGGCTCGGCAACTTGTTCAGCAAATTTTGGCTTACTATCAAAATCGTTATGGTATCTGAAGCTTGAGTTAATCTCAAGTATCAGACTATACCTAAATGCGAGATATTACCTATTTCTGCTGTGTCTCGCACTCAGGTTTAGTTCAATTTCAAAAACTTTGATACCTTTTGTCGAGATGTTTGCCACAGATAATTCCTCCAATTGCTCGAATTAACGAGGGCAGTTGGGGGTATTTTAATATGCTTTAAAAATCTTGATTCCCTTGTGGGTAAGGATTTTGTCAGTAGGAAGTAGTCACTGGTTAATTGTAAATAAATATGTATGCCGTATATGCCGCCTACGTACTTCTTCGGTGAAGCAAGCTAAGCGTAGTGCGCTTTGGCAGCATTACACGAGATCCTTTGAACAACTTACAACTGATAAATAACAACTGGCACAGGCATCCCAGCCAAATTTGGCTAGTTTTGAAATGAAATCATTGTCTAAGATTATGCAATTGTAAATTGCTGAGGTAAACTTGCAAGCAAGTAATGCAAAATATTACTCAGCTGGTCTTCGGTCTGGGCATCACTCACAATGGAACATTGGCAATTTCTGATACAAAGACAGGGCGATCGCGCTTGGCATACCCTGGAATCGCCAAAAGTAGAAATTTTGGAGGGTCGGTATAGAGTTTTAGCTCGTTCTAACCGCCCTAATACAGATGTGGAAGTACGGGTAACTCACTCCTCTACCCAAGAAATACCACCAAAGCGGCGAGTTCAGAAGCGATCTCGTCGCACTAATTCAGAAGGCTTAATGGCTGTAATTCCCTATACTTACTTCAAACCAGGAATTTGGGAGTTGCAATGCTCTGGTGACTTGATGTCAGATATTCTCGGTAAATCTTGGCAGTACAATGCCTATCTGCGAGTTTTACCTCAGTATGCAGATGGGGAGGTAAAAACATCGGGAGATGGGGACAATATAGAATCAGATTTATCCTATGACCTAGATACTATTTCTGATGGTGATTTGGCATTTGCTGTCCCAGTAGAATCCACAACAGCACTAGAAACAACTGTTACCGAAGATTCCAAACTAGCAATTGTGGCTCACAGTAGCTCTACTACCACTGAAGCGCTAGTTGATGTTTTAGAAGAAGAGATCATCGATCAGCCTGTCAGCCCAGTGTGGGTTAAAGGTGAGACGGCAGAGCAGATTTTACAAAACTTAATAGATTTAGCTTTACCTACTTCTGAACCCCTACTGGATGATGAAATGCTGGAAAATCCTCCAGCAACTCAAGCATTACCACCACTATTACTCAACCTAGATCGGGAAACTTATGTTGCTCAGTGGGGACAAGCTCTTACTATTAATGGGCGAGTAGAACTCCAACCAAAAGCAGATCTGGAAGTTGAGATACCTTACCTTGAAAGTCTTTATTCTCTAGAATTAAGAATTTATCTGCGCTCACCTCTAGAATTAGAAATCTTGAACCAGGTAAGGCAACCCTTATCTAATGAGGTGCTGCCTTTTACTATCAAATCCTCAATTGATATTCCCGCTGGCTGTGAATCTAAGTTAATTTTGGCGGATATTAGTTTGTATGGGGCACTTACGGATGTTGGTGAGGTAACACTGTTAGCTAGCCATGCTTTCACAATTACAGCAGATGTTAGCGAATTATTGGCAATCAGAGCCGCATTAACACCTAATACACCAGAACTGGTAGATAATCAGAGCACAACAATGACTTCAGATGTGTCTCAAGCACCTGAATCATCGGGTATCCTCGATTTGTCGCTTTTGAATTTAGTTAAAGCTGTCAAACCAGACCAGTCTCTACTTCTGAGTCCCTCAGAAAATAAATTCTTGCCACCACAAATTAAACCGCGATCGCGTAAGAAATCATTAGATAGCCATCGTGGGTTGGACTTGCCAAATATGCCACCGCTCCCATCAGTTAAGACGGCTGCTACTGCGCTTTTGGCAGAATCTTCCACATCAGAGCCTACTAAAGCAGAACTGGCTACACAGGAAGAGGATTTAGAGAAAGTTGAAACTTTTGCCGCCATTGACATGGATCAACTTGTCATTAAAAATCGGCGAGCATCAATGATTGGCAGCACATTTCCATACTTAAAACCGTTAACTGACTTGCCAAGCGATGGCGAAGCAGTAAACAGGGATGTCTCAGATGCATCCGACTCTCAACGTCCAGAAAACTCAAAGGCGCTGGATATAACTTTAGGTGGGTTTGACAAAACAACTGAATTGTTGATCAACAATCAAGAATCTCAGGATGAGTCTGTTGCAGAAGTAGCTGTCTCCCGTCGTTCAAAATTAATAGATGCCTATCTTGCAGAAGTAGCTACTCCACCTCGCCCGGAGTTAATTGATGAGTTTGTTGCACAAACAGCTACCCCACCTAGTTCGGAGTTAATTGATGAGTCTGTTGTACTAACAGTTACCCCGCCTACTCCAGAATTAATTGATGAGCCTGTCGTACCAACAGCTACTTCGCCTCATCCAAAATTAATTGTAGAAGGTAATCCATACTCATCTCCGTTGATTACAAAATGGTTGCAGAATCAAGGATTCTCTTTACCTGAACCCATCTATCTGCAAAACCAAGATTACGATACCGATCTTGTAGAGCCTCAGACAAATCCCAATCAGCAGGCTCGTGTTGCTCATAATCCTGAAACTCCCTCTGTTGAACTACACTTGCCATTAAACTTAGATGCTGAGATGGAGATACCAACAGATTGGTTGGCGATCGCTCAACAGGAGTTAGAGACAGCAGAAAATCTCTCAAAAGAATATTCCACTCCATCACTTCCAGAACCGCCCCCCCCGCCTCCGCGTTATCCGAAGATACCGCTACCGAGGTTTGCGGAAGAAATTGTTGTAGATGATATATATATTGAACCTGAGGTAGACATACCTGAGAGTCTGACCGTGGAAGAGGAAGTACCAGCAGTACCAATTGTGGCAGAGCCATCGCGTTTACAGCTGATGACTGCGGCAATTGTCGAACCTTTACCAACTCCAAAACTGCATGTGCCAGAAGGCGAACTAATAGCAGGTACATCTGTAAGGGTGCGTGTGGAACTACCTCAGGTATCCTCAGAAGTTGTGATCAAGCTATGGATTGAAGATTGCCAAACGCGCTGGTTGATGGACGGTCCCCATTTGCTGAAAAATTTGCAGATGAATTCCTTGGCAGAGCTAGAAGTGACTACGCAATTACATATTCCTTTTGGCTGCTTAGAAATGCGAGTTGAGGCGATCGCGCTTGATCCCCAGACTCAACAGGAAAGTCACAAAGTTACCATTACGCGAACTGTGATTCCTCCAGACTTGCCGACTTTACAGCTAGATGAACTCTTAGGTATTTAAACATCCCTAGCAACTGCTGCTGTGTTAAAAATCTTTAGAATTTAAAAATTGAGACAGAATTTGCAGTAAGCTCGTCTTGAATTGTAGTGTCATTTAACAGGAATATTTGCGATGTCAACTGCATTTTTGCCTTCTCTCTTGGCATATTCTACTTTCTTGCCTTCTATCTTGGTTCCTCTGACTGGTCTAGTTTTTCCAGCTTTGACCTTCGCGTTTTTCTTTTTATACATTGAACGCGAAGATGCTATCCAATCGGATAATAAGTAATAAGTTCCTTCACTTTTTACTAATTACCGAGCAGCAATTATTTATTTAGCTCATTGTCTAGCTAATAAATACTAAAATACCGCCTATCTCAGTGAGACAGGCGGTTTTTTCATAATGTTGATTTCTAAACAAGTGCTAGAGAATCCACACTACTTATGCTATTGGGCTACAGCTAATATTAAAGCGATGAACCGATTCCGGCATAGGCTCCATAAAAGAAAATGCCTAAAACGGTAATTACACCTAATCCTGCGATCGTAGCGACGACCCACAGGGGAATTCTCCCACTTCCAGACACAGCTTTTCTCCTCCCTTAACAACAAATCAACACAAGTTCAATAAACAAATGATTAACAAAGATTTTGCCAGTTAGTTAAAGAAGTAACTGGAAAACAGAATACCCAGAACAAAAACCAGTAGTAGTCCCAGGTACAGTGAAGTCCGGTTTAGTTCAACCGGCTGATTATTGGGATTGGGCGTTCTTTCCATGAGTTGCTCCTAGCGTTGAATAAACTGCATTGCGGCGATCGCGCCCAAAAAGAAGACAGTTGGCACACCTAAAGTGTGAACTGCAAGCCATCTAACCGTAAAAATTGGATAGGTAACTGGTTGATTGATGTTGTTGCCGCTAGTCATGATTTCAAACTACTTTCCGATATATTTTTCTACTTGCTGTTTAGCTTCAAAGCGATTGTTCACAATTGGCACTTCCTGCCGTACTTCTGTGAAATACTCATTGGGGCGGGGTGTGCCAAAAACATCATATGCCAGTCCGGTGCTGACGAATAACCAGCCAGCAATAAATAATGCTGGTATGGTGATGCTGTGAATTACCCAGTAACGAACGCTGGTAATAATGTCCGAAAACGGACGTTCTCCAGTGGTACCTGACATTTAATTTCCTACCTTCACAAAGACTGTTATTGAGTTTATTATCCTACAAAGTTTAGAAAGAGTTACAAGTTGCAACGTCGTTCTCAGAAATCTGGATAAATACATAAACCAATGTTGCCCTAAGCTGCCTCTGCTTGGGAAGCTGTTTCAGCTTTGGGGTTATATTTCAGCAATACGCCGCGATCGCCAATGATAAATCCCTTTTCTGGCTCTAAAAACACAATTTTGTAAAAGTTAGCGGCAACTGTTTCCACATCCCGGTCTTTTGCCCAAGTTTTGCCACCATCTGCACTGTGCAGCAAATTACCACTACCTCCACTTACCCAAATGTCATTGGGTGTGCGATAGGCCAAATCCAGTAAACCCCAACTGGTGGATAATTCTGGATTTTGTGCTTCTTGCCACTCTTCTGGTTTTGCTGGGTCGCTAAACTGCACCTGACCCCCTCGTGCTAGCATCCACATTTGCCCATTGTCAGCAAAGCCCATGTTCTCTACCCGGCGAGAACTATTGCGGTTGTGGGGTACCCAAGCATTTTGTCCTGGTTCCCAAGTAGAGTAAAAGCTACCTTTAGCGGAAACAGCAACGTATTTACCGTCAGCAGAACGCTCTAGGTTACGCACCACACCAACTGCTGCTTCCACTTGGGCTTTCCAGTTTTTACCGCCGTCTTTGGTTTGATATATTGCTCCCACATCAGTAGCCATCTCAGCTGCATTTGGTCCCAAAGCACTGATCCGAATAGGACTACCAGGTAATTTTTCACTCAAGGGAATGCGTGACCAAGAACGACCTTCATCAGTAGTATGCAGCAGCAAAGCAGGCTCTCCGACAATCCACCCTTCTTTACCAGCAAAACTAATGGAATCAAAGCGATACCTTGAATCATCCAGTGCTAGGGTTAAGGGTTTCCAAGTCTCACCACCATCATTAGTTTCCAAAATGGTGGCGTTGCTACCTACTAAGTAGCCATGCTGAGAATTATCAGTAAAAGCAATATCTAGCAGCTTCGCTTCTGTGGGGACAGAAATGATTGACCAAGGGTTATAGCTGGTAGAGGGGACTTTGCTACAACCTATACACATCAGGACAACTATCAACAAGGCAAATATTCGTTGCCAACTTTTTAAAATTGCGTGCATCAGTATTTCTTAGTTGTTTCTAAATTTGTGTACGGGTTCTTTAAAAGGTTTACCTTAAAGGCAACGGGCACTCTACGGACTGGAAAAAAGATCGCGGGTATTATTGCAAGCCGTAGAGACTGAGAAAAAACAAGAAGCCAAGCGCTAAAGCACCAAAAATCAAGATATTTTTTTGGGTTGGCGTCAAAGTGTTGACACCTAAACCATAACCAAGATTTTCTCGAAAGCCGGATACTTGTCCCGCAGGACCAACGTTAGTGAAAGCTTGTTTCTTTGCACTACACACCGGACAACGCCAAGTGAATGGCAGTTCTGCGAAAGATGTTCCTGAGGGAATGTCATGCTTGTCATCTCCCTTCTCAGGTTCATAAACGTAACCGCAGGCGCGACACTCGTAGCGGTCTAACTCTTGATTTTCAACAGTTTGTTCGCTTTGTTCGCTCATGGCTTAGGCCTCGCAGAGGGGCAAATATTAAATATACGTTAAAAATTATGACATAACTGTTAGACTTTTCTATCACAACTAAAAACGAATCAAATACCCTCAGCGCGTCTGTTTCCCAGATTTCAGAAAGGGCTAAAAGATATAATGTAAAAGAAAGTTACAGCGTTATTTACACCATAAGCGGTAGATATCCATTGTGTTTGTTCTCAGCGGTTACGAGTACCTTCTAGGCTTTCTCATTATCTGTAGCCTAGTGCCTGCCCTGGCGCTCTCAGCGTCCAAGCTTCTACGGCCTAGCGGCAAAAGTGCGGAACGGCGCACCACCTATGAATCAGGCATGGAACCCATCGGCGGAGCCTGGATTCAGTTCAACATTCGCTACTATATGTTTGCGCTGGTCTTTGTCGTCTTTGATGTGGAGACTGTGTTCTTGTATCCTTGGGCGGTTGCTTTCCACCGTCTAGGGCTATTGGCATTCATTGAAGCGCTAATTTTTATTGCAATTCTTGTAATCGCCTTAGTTTACGCATGGCGTAAAGGAGCTTTGGAATGGTCTTGAATTCTAACTTAACAACCCAGGACAAAGAGCGAATCATCAACCCGATTGAGCGTCCCTCAATCACTCAAGACCTTTCAGAAAACGTCATTCTGACTACGGTTGATGACCTTTACAACTGGGCGCGGCTTTCTAGTTTGTGGCCGTTGCTATTTGGTACGGCTTGCTGCTTTATTGAATTTGCAGCTTTAATTGGCTCTCGCTTTGACTTTGACCGCTTTGGGCTAATTCCCCGTTCCAGCCCCCGCCAAGCTGATTTAATTATTACAGCTGGGACAATCACTATGAAGATGGCACCTCAACTTGTGCGTCTTTATGAACAAATGCCTGAGCCGAAGTATGTAATTGCAATGGGAGCTTGTACAATTACAGGCGGGATGTTCAGCGTTGATTCTCCTACTGCTGTGCGTGGAGTTGATAAACTCATTCCTGTAGATGTGTACTTGCCTGGTTGTCCGCCGCGTCCAGAAGCGATTATTGACGCAATCATTAAGCTGCGGAAGAAGATAGCTAACGATTCCATCCAAGAACGGGATCAAATCAAGCAAATTCACCGCTACTACAGCACAACTCATAACCTCAAGCCAGTAGAGGAAATTTTAACTGGTAAGTATTTACAATCAGACACTCGCTATACACCACCGAAGGAATTGGCGGAAGCGATTGGTTTGCCAGTTCCACCTGCTTTACTGACATCCCAGAAACAAAAGGAGGAAACAAACCGTGGCTGAAGAAGAATCTAAGCCAGTACCAGCAGCGGAAGAGTCTCTGGTAAAAGCCGGGAAAGTTTCCCAATGGTTGACTGAAAATGGATTTGACCATGAGGTTTTGCCAGCAGATGTCAACGGGGTAGAGATAATTAAGGTAGAGCCAGATTTCTTACTACCTACCGCTACAGCCCTATATGCTTACGGGTTTAATTATCTCCAGTTTCAAGGTGGTGTTGACCTTGGCCCTGGACAAGACTTGGCGAGTGTATATCACTTAACTAAAGTTGGTGATAATAGCGATCGCCCCGAAGAAATCCGATTAAAAGTGTTCTTACCACGGGAAAACCCCAGAGTACCTTCAGTCTACTGGATTTGGAAAACCGCAGACTGGCAAGAACGCGAGTCCTACGATATGTTCGGCATTGTCTATGAAGGACACCCCAACCTGAAGCGGATTTTGATGCCAGAAGATTGGGTGGGTTGGCCTTTGCGTAAGGATTACATCTCGCCTGATTTCTACGAGTTGCAAGACGCTTATTAGACAGTGCTGAGTGCTGAGTTTCAGCAGTGAGAATTGTGATATCTCATCCCTAACCCCTCTCCGGCGGCGGAGGGGGGTATTGTTTTTTAACGCAAAGGTAAGCGCGGAAGTTCGCGGAGGAAGAAGAAAGTACAGAGCTATTGTTTTATTTCTAGTTTGCTTTTGAAAGTTACTTTAGAAGAATTTGAGGGAAGTCTATATAATGTAGCCTCTATACAAAAATAAGATGTCACTACTTTTCTCTGTAAATAGCAAGTGATTATATCTTTAGTTGCAAAGGTTAAATTGACTCGAATATCAATTTCACATCTTGATAACCTGTGATGTTATTAGAAAACATCAATTTATCTGAACTACCATCTGTTTATTTATTAGACAAAGATCAATTGCCAAATTGTGCAGCTATCTACTTTGTTTCTGACAGCAAATGTCAGATTCTTTATATTGGCAGAACAATCAACTTAGTTGCGCGATGGCGAGAACATCATAGATTTAAACAGCTTAAAAGATTTAATCGCAAAGACCGTATTAGTATTAGTTGGATAAATTGTAGTAATCAGATAAATGCTCTTCCAACTATCGAAAATGAGTTAATAAATTTATACAAGCCGCCGCTTAATTGGTCAAAAGTTGTAGCACCAATTAGAAGAATAACTCCAGCAGAGACAGCACTACAGCAGAGTCTTCAGCAGTTGGCTAAGTGTAACACTATGATATTTGGGTTCGATCCAATTGCTAATGAAGAACCACCAACAATATATTTGGTTTATCCTGTTTACGATAGGCGTGGTTTATCAGGAAGCATACGATCTGCACTAAAAAATATCAATAAAAAAGCTAGCACACTGAAGTGGAAAGAGTACCACACAGATCCTAAATATTTAGGAAAATTTGGCTATTGGCAAACTGAGTACAACGGTATACGAATAGATTTAGCTCCATTTCAGGGTTTAGTTCACTTTATGGATGATTCGACTCGTCGCACTATCGCAGGGGTTGAACTTATGGCTTTTAGTAGTGAACAACTAGAAATACTTCTAGAAAATACACCGGAATTTAAGGAAGAAACTTCAGGTTTAGAGGCTTTAGAAGATGACCCTATTCCAATAGAACTGGTTGAGAAGAAATATCAGAGCAATAGTAATCATCAAAGTGTAGTTGAAGTTGAACCTTGGGAGGAATTAGAACCAATGGCTGAAGGTGAAGCTAGAGTAATGAATCGTCAATTTTTGTATGTAGATGATGTAGAAATAGAGGTTTGTACTAGCGAAAATGGTAAGCATTTTGTTAGACACAATGTTTATTGGTGGATAATTTATGAGCAGAAAAATCCTGATCCGGTACGCTATAATATAATAGAAAACTTAAAAAATGCAGTCGATAGACTCCCGACTATTAGATGGTCTGGTTATAAGTTTAGAATTGAAAATATTATGTTCACTGAGGATGATGTAGAAGTTGATAGTATACTACTACCACTAGGAATGTTTGAAGACCTGATGAGAGATAAGTCAAGCTTTAATGGCAAACTTCTAGAAGAAATTAAAACCGGTGAATATAAACCAAAACCAGATGATTCAAAAAAGATAAAACTGTGTGTATGGCTGCAAAGTAATTCATTATCTTCGCTTCTATCAACCAATAACAGCTAAACAGCAAATAATTCAAAAAATATTAATCTTCACCGCTTTCAGAAAAATTTACTTGCTCATAAAGCTCGCTCAATGAAATTTGAAAATCAATTGTTTGCAGTGATAAAGTTGCTGATTCACCTTCAAGTTCAATGAATGACCATTGACCTACGGCGGTTTTTACATACTGCATTACATGATGCTGGTATTGATCAATTAAAATATATTCTTTGAATTCTGGAATAGAGCGATAGTAAAGAAACTTATTTCCCTGGCCATAATTTTGAGTTGATTTCGATAAAACCTCTGCAATTAAGGAAGGGTTCATCACAGTTGTAGTACTGGTTCCTGTATAAACAGGTTGTCCCTCAATCACCATCACATCAGGATAAGTATGCTGACGATAACGAGGTATCCACAAACGTACATCACTGATATAAGTCTCGTATTGTTTTCCTTTTAAAGCAAACCTTAAGTAAGCATAAAAATTTCCTGCAATTTTATTATGATTTGTAGTACCGCCCGTCATTGGTACGATTTCTCCATTGCGGTATTCACTTTTATATTCTGCTTTTTCTTCAAGTTCTAAATATTCTTCAGGTGTGTAATAGCGTTTGTGTGTTTGTATTTGCATAAATAGGCAATCTATGTGCTGTTATACTAGCAGGAACATTAATAAACTAAAAATAGGCTTATTTTATTGTCTTTTGTTATAAAGTTTAATTCAAAGCTAATAATGCTTTGCTGAGTTTGTCAATAAAATTTTGAAAGGCGCGTTAGCAAAGCTTACCGCAGGTATCATCTAAACTCGACATTTCATACTCCAAGCTTGACATTTCGTGTTCTGAACTCGAAGTTCCGAGTTCTAAGCTCGATGTTTTGAGTTCCGAACTCGAAGTGTCGTGTTCCAAGCTTGACATTTCGAGTTCCAAACTCGAAGTTTCGAGTTCCAAGCTCGACGTTTCGTGTTCCGAACTCGAAGTTCCGAGTTCTAAGCTTGACGTTTCGTGTTCCAAGCTCAATGTTTCCTGTTCTGAACTCGAAGTGTCGTGTTCTGAGGTTGAATGATGGGGTTGTGAAGGCGATCGCTTAATCTTTGAACTGCAAATTCCACGTTTTAAATTATACCAATTTGAAAAAAGAATGCGACAGATGGTAAATCTAAGTATAGGTAGCATT
>NZ_MTAV01000017.1 GCF_002154695.1 Nostoc sp. T09 | reverse complement strand
TTTATTTATTGGAAGGCGCTAAAGCGCAACTACAAACATTTTTTATTGCAACATTTTAGTCTTGTCACGCCAGTAGGGTGCGTTAAGCGTTGCTATAACGCACCCAGAAAGATGGTGCGTTACGGCTAATAATCACTCTCTCAAACTCCCAAATCCTTGCATAGCCGTAACACACCCTACTTAATATTTACTTTATAAATGGTCTCTAAAAGAGAATTTTTGAACAAATCGCCGAGTAAGAGGCAGAGTATATTATTAGTTTAAGAAACAACTAAGCTAATATTTTTAAATACATAAAATACTTATAGAACTAATATTTAAATTTTCAAATCTACTTATGATGGACATTTCCCATCCAGGTTTTAGTAGGCTATATTCCTATTTTTTAAAAGCAATAAATACAAAAACTCTAGCTAAGCCAATAGACCCCACTGATTAGTCCAGGCTATCAGGAGGCCACTGTAAGCACTATAATTATCCCCTGCTTTGAGGAATGGAATTTCGCATTAGTTGTCATTCCAGCTAATTCAGCATAGCTTGTTGCTGAGTTACGTCAGGGTAGATTCGATATCATCAGATTTCCAGAATCTTTTTAAGGAGATTCACAAAAATATTTACAGTCATTGCGAGCATAAAGCCTTTTGGTCTATCCGTGGGCGACGCTGCGCGAATAAGAGACTGCGCCAACGGTACAGCTTCGCTTAGCGCAATGACATTGGTAATTAACTCTATTCGATTAATTAACGAGACTCTGTGCCTTGATTAGGAAGACCAGGTGTCGTTACAGTACCACCAGCCGCTTCAGGATCAGAACCCTCGCGAACCTCAGTACCTGATTCTTGACCAGTCATACGATATCTCTCATCGAGAGGAGTATCACCCTCTTCTGTAGTTGGTACAGTCGTTTGGGTTCCAGGGTTATCTTGAGGGTCGTATTTACCTTCATCTTGCCGATTGTCGGGAGGAGTTTGTGATGTCATACATTTGTACCTTTTAAACAGGTTATTCTCTAATATTACTTTTCAGTGTCTTATATGTTTTCTATCCTTAGATATGGAGATATGGCTAGGTCTATAACTAATTTGGGAGAAATCTTTGAACATAAACAATCGCACTTGGTAAGCCAAACTACAATCAGACTTAACATGGTTAGTAGGCTTTTTGCTGTACAACAGTCTTTATACTTGGGTTTGAGACTTGGGATTTGTATTTCACCAACTTAAAATCCGCTGTATTTGCTATAGATTCTTAATCAGGGATACCATTCTCGTATTTGCTATTTAACTTACCGTTCCAGACAAGCGTCTAACCGACACCACAGTGGTTGCAAGATATCTGCTCATCTTGCAACCACGCTATGATTTGAGTAAATAAAAAATTTAAAATTGACGAAGATTAAATTCTCACCAATAAAAAGCCCAACGCAATGGTTGGGCGTTAATGTTACGCTGCATGAACTTAACAATATATGTACTAAATAAATGTGAGTAAGTTGTGAGTATTCATATTATTGAATGTAACAATATATTGTATGAAAGACTACAAATAAATTTGATTTAAACTTATAACTTTATCTATCTTTAGCTTGAGTATTTATCACTTCAATAAAATATAAGATGATTGAAACCTGCTAAAAAACTGGTTTAATCTAATAGCACCTAAGAATCAGACATTAGCTCCTAATAACCAAGGGGTGCAACTAATTGCACCCCTTTTTATTAACTGTTATTTTTAAGGTGAATGTTTAATATAAAATTCTCTCAAGTTTGGCTGAGCTATCAATGTAAAATAATTCTAAAAAAAACACAATATTTCAGAAATAAAATAGATGAATTGGCTAGTAAAATCTGTACGCTTTCGCACATACAAAGCTCCAAAAAATAAAGATTATTTTCTTAAATTTAAATTTCTGACTCTAGATGTAAAAACCCAAAGTTAACCTTAAAACCTCTGGCATAGGCAACCTTGAAACTCTTGATAGAGACTACTAAGGTGGCTAATAGTTATAACATTAGCTATGACACTGGTTCACTAGTAAAACTTGTAAATATAAAAGCCATTTTCTTCTAGTTGATTAAAATAAATTACGGTCTTATCTGTAATAGAAAATGGTTTTCTTAGATTAGTGAAATGGTGTTCTGGGGCTGTATTACGCAAAGGATTGTTAAGGCAATGACTGCAAGTATTTTGGGCAAACCTAAGTTTTGTGAAGGTCAGATAGTAGAGTTTGTAGGTGGAGAAGGCATCATCAAAAACTATCGATTTGAGCCAAGTAGCTGGCTTTATTTAGTGGAGATGCCTATAGCAACAGATCCCGAAATGGATAGGGTTGGCTATGAAACTATGATCTGGTTAGCGGAGGGAGATATATTTCCACTGGGCAATAATTTTTCTCATAAAGTGCTGAGTCGGGAACAAAAAAACTTTGCCAGAGCTTGTTAAAAAACTATTTAAAATGCAGCCACGAATACCGTTTTACTGGCATATTGATACAAGTAGACAGACTACGCCATACTTGATGAAATAGAAGTACTCAGTAGGTTTATTATATAGACCTTGCTTAAACTCTAGGTAAACAGTCCTATATAGGCAATAACAAGAAAGTATTTCTCAGTAGGTGGCGCAGCTTAAAGTCAGTTTTCTCCAGAATGGAAGGTGATTGAAACACAAATTTTAAAAGTTTGTTTGTACCAGTCTAATCTCCATTAAATAAGTCCCCGCAGTTAATAAGCTCTACCAAAATATTTATTGCTTGTTAACGCTTTATGTTAGCAAACTAACATATAGTATAAATATATGTTGGTTAGTTAACATAGCAATTTTATAAAAAAAGCGGCGGAGCGGCGGTTTACCGCCGCTCCGCCGTCATTTGTTAGAGGCAAAAACATCTGTTAACTGACAATTAATGCGAAAGTAATGATTAATAACATTGGTGAGTTCGGATAAAATCACGCTGCATTCTGTCACATTTGCTGAACAGAAGCGATCGCTTGCCGCCTGGTAAACCTGAGAATGACGGAATCATATTTTAGGCAAGTTTTTTAAACAGCCGTGACTACAGTCAGGTGAATTTTATGTTAATTAATAAAACTCCTACTATCATGAGAGAGAATCGGCTACTTGCGTCTCTTCCTGCCTATGAATATGAGCGTCTTCTCCCCCATTTAAAGTTCGTTTCGCTTTCGTCAGGACAGGTTCTTTATCACGCAGAAGAACCAATAACACAGGTTTATTTCCCTAAGAATTCAGTAGTTTCTATAGTTATTACTACGGAAAATGGGTCGACAGTAGAAGTAGGTTTGGTGGGTAATGAAGGCATGGTGGGTATTCCTGTAATTTTGGGAGGTAAGACAACGACTACAAGCGGTGTTGTACAAATTCCAGGCGATGCCATGCAGATAAATGCAGATATTCTAAAAATCGAGTTTGAACGGGGTGGACCTCTTCAGAAGCTACTGCTACGCTACGTACAAGCTATGTACGCTCAAGTGTCACAAGCAGCTGTGTGTAATCGTCTGCATACGCTGGAAGCGCGGCTCGCTCGTTGGCTGCTAACAGCGTCTGACCGTATACAATCAGACAAGTTACCCCTGACTCAGGAATATATTTCTCATATGCTGGGTGTACGTCGCTCTGGTGTGACGGTGGCTGCTGGTACTCTCAGCGAGCAGGGAATAATCAGTTATCATCGCGGTCTGATTACCATTCTCAATAGAGAAGGTTTAGAAGCCATATCCTGTGAGTGTTATCGGCTCATCAAAGATGAATTGGCTCGATTGCTGGGCAATTAGCCGCCGTACAATGCTGAATTAATCTTTTTCAGTTTTTATGGGCAAAATGCTGAGGTAATTTAAATTTACAATTTAGGCAGATATATTACTTCTATTTGATTTGCAAACTTACTCATAAAGGTAGGGGATAAGCCATTTTTCACAAATCAAACCGGATGTTTATATACATTTATCTATTTCCAAAATTCCACCCATCGATAGAGATTTAATCTTTGCTGATTCTGCTATTACAAAACAATTATGAACTTCCAAAAAATATTTGATAACCCACCCGAAACTGAAGCCAGTGCGCCTGGAAGGGTAAACCTACTAGGCGAACATACAGATTACAATGATGGCTTCGTTCTGCCAACAGCTATTCCGCAAAAAACAACGGTACAGTTAGGTTTTAGTAGTGATGGACAACATCACTTTTACTCAGAAAATCTAGATGAGCAAGTCAGCGTTTTAGACATCAACCATACACCATCTGGATTTGCGAGTTATATTTTCGGCTGTATTCAGGTTTTACAACAACAAGCATATACAATCCCATCACTGAATGTTTATGTTAAATCGTTAGTGCCGATGGGTTCAGGTTTGTCTAGTAGCGCGGCTTTAGAAGTTAGTACTCTGAGAGCAGTACGCCAACTTCTCAACCTTCCAATTAATGATGTAGAAATTGCTCAATTGGCACAGCAAGCGGAGATTCATTACGCTGGTGTGCAATGCGGCATCATGGATCAGATGGCTTCTAGCTTGGCTGATACTGAGCATATCCTATTTTTAGATACGCGTACTCTAGAACGGCGGGTGCTACCTTTGCCCAGTGGAGCAGAAATTTTAGTGATCGATAGTGGTGTACCTCGCACTCTAGCAAGTAGTGGATATAACCAAAGGCGAGCAGAGTGTGAAGAGGCGGCGCGATCGCTTGGGGTAAAAGCGCTACGAGATATTACTGATGCTAGCGATGTAGAAGAGTTACCCGAACCCTTACGTCGTCGTGCCCGTCATGTAGTTACAGAAAATAACCGTGTCTTAGAGGTGTTGCAGGGTGTATCATCTGGGCGTTTTGGCGAGTTGATGAACGCATCTCACGCTAGCTTGCGGGATGATTACGAAGTTTCTGTTCCAGCACTGGACACATTAGTAGAGATTTTGCAAAAAACACCAGGGGTTTTTGGTGCAAGGCTCACTGGTGCTGGTTTTGGAGGTGCTTGCGTAGCCTTAGTTGCAGCAGGCGAAGCCGGAGCGATCGCAAATCACGCCCTACAAGCGTACAATCAAGCAGGTTACACCGGACAAATTTTGGTTCCGGAGACTTGCGACAAATGACAAATGACAAAGTTATTTTCGGAAACGCCGAACAAGAGGGTGCTAATCGCTGGGGATGGTTCCTGGGGCACTTTATCACCCCTGTCGAAGATCCGCGTTCTACAGAAGCACTAGAAGTTAAATGGGGTGTTCACAAAGCTGGTGATAGTAGAACTCAGTGGGCAGTCAATAATCAAGCTGCGACTCTTTCCATTCTCATTAACGGACAATTTCGCTTGCAATTTGAAGATAGAGAGATTTTATTATCGCGTGCAGGTGATTATGTTCTCTGGTGTGCAGGTGTGCTGCATACCTGGGTAGCTGAATCTGATTGCACTATTTTAACTATTAGATGGCCTTCAAAGCCAGGTGATAGCGTCGGGATTTCTAATACTCGCTTCCTTTAGATCCCCGTTTCTTGAAGAAGTCAGGGATCTAAACTCCGAAAAAGGGAATACTAAAGGCAATCTCTCATATTTTTGCCTATGCCACAAAGACGAATTCCCCTGCAAACTGGGAAGTTTTATCATGTTTACAATAGAGGGAACAATCGCCAAAATATTTTCTTTGACCGCGAGAACTATGTTTATTTTCTTCGATTATTAAGGGAACATCTCATCACTAATGCAGTAGATATTGTTGCTTACTGTTTAATGCCGAATCATTATCATTTCTTGGTGTACCTAAGAGATGAAACTCTGTCTACTGCTATGAAATCCCTTTCACTCTCTTACACAAAGGCAATCAATAAGCGTTTAAATCGTTCTGGGGTTTTATTTCAAGGACGGTTTCAAAGTATTCATATTTCGCAGCCTGGCTATCTTGTAAATCTTACGCGTTATATTCATCTCAATCCTGTGAAAGCAGGATTGGTACAGCAACCTGAAGAATGGGAATTTTCCAGCTATTTAGAATATGCAGAGTTACGAGCAGGAACACTGCCAAAAACAGAGTATATTAAGATGCAGATTGAGGAAGAATCAGCTTATCAGCAATTTTTGGCCGATCATAACCTTCCTGATAGTCCTGGCTTTAAAAGACTACTACTGGATGATTAGCCTGGAATAGATCCCCGACTTCTTAAAGAAGTCGGGGATCTGGAAGTTTGACTTTATAAATAAGTGATAAGTTAGTCTAAATTAAGTGTCTCTATTGTATTAAACTTAACTCATATTTTTAGGCAAGATTTTAAACTCCCCACTAAATATTAATGATGAATCATCAAACTTGGAAGCTAGACTGGGCTAAGAGATGCGTATTTGCCATCAGCCTAACATCTCTCACTACTTTATTAGCAATTAGCAGCCTTGCTGCGGACTTATCTACAAATCTCGTTGTTGAAGCACAGGCAAAACAACTTAGTCCTACTCGCGTAACATCCGAGGAAATTAGCCAACTTAAGCAAGCACTACCACGACAAAACATACTTTTTAAACACGCATTTCGCGTTAAATTACAAGATTTTGGTTACTGTATATTTGTGCCAGTTCAAGAATTTCTTAAGGGTTCCAAAAAAGCCAAACTTTCTTTGTATTTGGTGAAGAATAACCGAGTAGTCTATACTTTCCCCCAATCTCAAAATGTGCAAGCTTGGAATTTTTTAGGGATCAAAGCTGTATCTTTTCTAGAACTTGATTTTGATGGGCCTGATGAGGATGGTATTCTTCTGGTTGGTAACTACATGACTAGTAATTTCATTACATCTCGCAGTTACCCCTTAAATGCGCCCCCACCTTTCCCAGTCACAATACTTTACCATCGAGAAAAAAATGGATTTAAAGTTGATGAGAATATTAGTAAAAAACTGACAGAGCGTAAAGTCAAGACGATTACGGAGGCTGAAAATATTCTCAGAAAAGATTTCGGTTTTATCCCCTAACCTCGGCAAGCAGGGGCTAAATTTTAATCATCGCTCAAGGTTTCAATTAACAAATCTACCTGTTGCTGTCGCTGCTGCAAAAAATTTTCGCATTGACGCAAGTATTCCACAGCAGTTGTAAATTGGTCAAATACCTGTTCTAATTCCAACTCGCCTGTCTCAATGCTAGTGATAATTTTTTCGATTTCAGCAACCTTAGCCTCATAATTCCAAGCTGCTACTGCATCCGAATTAGACGCGCTATTACGTTTAATCATTAAACTCTCTGCGGTTTGTTAATCTTTGACTTCCTTAACTTTCACTTTAACTTCTCCCTGCCCCAACTGAATCAATAACTCATCTCCTACAGCTAACTCCGCAACAGAGCGAGCGATCGCACCATTTTCTTGTCTAACTACAGCATAACCACGCTGCAACACTGCTTTCGGGTCAAGAGTGACTAACTTTTGGTGTAACATTTCTAAATGTTGGCTTGCTTGCTGCGATCGCCTTTTGGTTGCTTGTACCAATTGCTGACGTTTCCAAGTTAGCCTTTGTACTTCTTGTTGCACTTGCTGATCTAAGCGTAAATTTCGTAACCGATTGTATAAAATCTTTACTTGCTTTTCGGCATTTCTCCTAGCTTCATATACTGCATCATATAAAGCATCTACTCGTTGCCGATGTTGGGTATATAACTCTGCGATCGCTGGTACAACCATTTCTGCCGCAGCGGTGGGAGTATGCACAGATACATCTGCTACTAAATCTGCTAAAGATTCATCTCTTTGATGACCAATACCAGTAATCACAGGTATGGAACAATTAGCGAGCGATCGCACGACTCGTTCATTATTAAAACAAGCTAATTCCTCAACTGCGCCGCCGCCTCTGGCTAAAATTATCACCTCGGCGCGACCATCTCGTTCTACTCGCTCAATAGCTTTAACTATCGATTCTGGTGCTTGCTCACCCTGCACTGTCGCAGGAGAAAATAAAACCTGTAACCCTGGATACCTTTGTTTGAGCGTTCTTTGGATATCACCCCAAGCCGCAGCAGTTGGGGAAGTGATTACGGCGATAATTTGGGGGTGAGAAGGAAGCGATCGCTTTCTTTGGGAATCGAATAATCCCTCAGACAATAAGCGGTTCTTTAACTGTTGATAGCGCAACGCCTGCAAACCAGCACCAGCAGGTAAAGCTTGCCAAACAGAAAGTTGATATTCTCCCCTTTGCGGATAAACCCTCAGACTACCCAAGATAATTAACTGCTCACCAGGAATAGGTAATTGTGCCAGTTTCGCCAGTTGGCTATTCCACGCCACACATTTAATTCCTGCTGTACCATCGGTATCTTGCAACGTGAAAAATAACCCACTGCGATGATGGTTAGCGCTGGAAACTTCTCCAGTCACCCAAACTTGTCGCAGTTGTTCATCTTGTTCCAACAGCAAGCGGATGTAGTCAGTTAACCCAGTTACCGAAAGCGCAGTATCGGGAATTAAAGAATTGGCAAAATCAAAAGTCATCAAATATGCAGCAACAAATCTATCCAAATCCTAGCAAATTCAGGCATTTGAAACTTCAGCTTTAAAAGCTAATTGCCATACGATCAAGTTAAACTGTGTTTACTAGTCGGAGCATCCAAAAATGGTTTCAGCAGAACTACTTAGCACACTGCAAAAACTCAACCGTGCGGACAAGCTCTACATTGTGCAGGTTTTAGTGTCCGAATTAGCCCAGCAAGAGGCTGAATTGCTCAAACCTGGACAATCTTATCCTGTTTGGTCTCCTTATGATGCTTTTGAAGCCGCAAATACAATGTTAGAAGTTTTGCAAGCGACCAAAACGCAAAATCATGACCAGCAGTGAGCAATTTCCTTTTGTTAATGCTGAAGCAACATTAGGGGAAGCAGGTTTTCGACCCTATATGCCTATCACACTCGTAAACCAACAATCTTTTGTGACAGCATCCGCATTACTAGATACTGGAGCAACAGTTAATGTCTTACCTTACCAATTAGGTATTGATCTGGGATATATTTGGGAGCGTCAGACAGCAACTTTGAATTTGACAGGGAATCTTGCTCAGTATGATGCTCGTGTTGTAGTTATTCAGGCAACGATTAGTCAGTTTGAGCCTGTACAACTTGTATTTGCTTGGACGAAGGCTGTGCAAGTTCCTCTGATTTTGGGGCAAGTTAATTTTTTTATGGAGTTTGATGTTTGTTTTTATCGCTCACAGCTATATTTTGTCGTGAGTCCTAAGAATAAGCCATCGGAATAATAAAGATTTAAATTTTATGCTTTTGCCACTAGAATTTCAATAATTTATTCTTGGGAACAATTCTACTCTTATGCCTTGTTCTGCCACCTTAAATCAACTGGTTGAAATTCTTTTAGCCCAGCCTGTCAATTTATCAGCAACCGCTTTAGCACAACTAGGTAGCGGTATCCAAACAGACACTCGTATCCTCAAGCCAGGTGAAGTGTTTGTGGCTTTGCGAGGTGAAAATTTTGATGGACATGAGTTTGTAGCAACAGCGATCGCTAAAGGTGCATTAGCCGCAATTGTTGATTTTGCCTACGAAAATCCTGGTTTTCCTGTATTACAAGTAAAAAATACGCTCTTAGCCTATCAGAAAATTGCCCGTTGGTGGCGCGATCGCTTTGATATTCCAGTGATTGGGGTAACTGGTTCTGTGGGTAAAACTACAACGAAGGAAATAATTGCCGCAGTTTTGGCAACTCATGGGCGAGTTCACAAAACCTATGGCAATTACAATAACGAAATTGGTGTCCCGAAAACCCTCTTAGAACTAAGTTCAGAACATGATTACGCTGTGATTGAAATGGCAATGCGGGGTAAGGGACAGATTGCCGAACTTACGCATATAGCTAATCCAACAATCGGAGTAATTACCAATGTCGGGACGGCACATATTGAGTTACTCGGTTCCGAAACCGCGATCGCTCAAGCAAAATGTGAGTTATTAGCCGAAATGCCAAAGGATAGCGTGGCAATTCTCAACTACGATAATCCTTTGTTAATTTCCACAGCAACTCAAGTTTGGCAAGGACTAACGATCACTTACGGCTTGTCTGGCGGCGATATCGTAGGGCAGCTAATTGATAATGAAAAGATGACAGTGGCGGGAATCCAGCTACCTTTACCCTTAGTCGGTCGTCACAACGCCACGAATTTTTTGGCAGCTTTGGCAGTAGCTAAGGTAGTAGGAATTGATTGGGCATCTTTGCAAGCCGGTGTAAATGTCGATATGCCCAAAGGGCGATCGCAGCGCTTTGCCTTGCCTAATGATGTAGTCATTTTAGATGAGACTTACAATGCCGCACCGGAAGCTATGTTAGCAGCATTGCAGTTATTGGCAGACACACCAGGAAAACGCAAGATTGCAGTGTTAGGTGCGATGAAAGAATTAGGAGAGCGATCGCCACAGTTGCACCAAAGAGTTGGAGAAACGGTGCAAAAGTTGAAATTAGATGGGTTGTTAGTGTTGGTAGATGGACAAGATGCCGAAGCGATCGCCAAAAGCGCTGAAGGTATCCCATCCGAGTGCTTTACCACCCATGCAGAATTAGTGGCGAGATTAAAGACATTTGTCCAAGAAGGCGATCGTTTATTGTTCAAAGCTGCCCATTCCGTAGGGTTGGATCGAGTTGTCAATCAGTTGCGTGCGGAATTTGTTAGCTGAAATTGGTAGTCATCCAATAATGGGTAATAGGTAATAAAAAACTGCTAATGGCTAAAGATGTAATTAGTCATTAGCTTTTATACTGCACAAAGCGTATATTAAAACAATTGCATAAAATTATACTCAGAATCAGCAATCCTACAAGGTGACTATTGGACTATGAACCAAGAATCCCCTGAGTTCTATGCATAGGAAGTGTCTAAAAGTTATACCGTATACTTCCAAATTGGGTTAGTATACGGTGTGATTAATATTATACTTAATTAAGTACTAACTAAAAGTATTTAATAATATAAACTATTTCAATAAATACGCTTACTGATTTTTTTTATCTATTTTTTCTGCTTGAGGACTTATTTGTTGTTCAGAGCTTGTATTCTGCTGGGTCAGTGCAATCATACTCATAATCATTACACTTCCCATAGCCAGAGCTATCACAGGACGCTTCAGGAATACAAAATCTCGTATAATCCTAGCTAGAGGACTGCTTTGACGACGTAGTGCCGAAGAAACCATCACCTGTTTAAGAGTAAATGGATCGCGGACATAATGACCGCTTTGACAAACCACAAGTTTTTCTTGGCAATATGGACAACTAAACAAACCAATGCACGTCTTTAGTGGTTTTGGCGTAGCATTTTTTTGGCAAATTGGGCAAGTAACATAATGATTATCAAAGGTGTGTATATTCATTTACCTGATCCGCCTAGTCCCTTGATTCGCTCTATAAAGAATAGTTATAGTAAATACCCACTCAACACTTAGTAGACTCACCTGTGTGGTCTAGCTTCAGTTTTAATTACACATACAGTCTTCTGGTGGATAACCTTAGTTTAATGACCGCAACACGAGTATAGCTAGATTTAGCGCAGAATGACTCCCCGTTGCTGTTGGTCTTTGGTGCAACCACCAAGCCTACATATACTATATTGTCTCAAAAACGTCGGAGTTCATACTGACTTGCACTTTACCACTGCTTGTTGACCACTAACTATAATAATTCTCTCCCATTTAACCATTCTCTCCATGAAAATTTTGCACAGTGGAATTTTTTTTAACTAAAACTTTGTAAATTCTGCCAATCAAGCATACTTGTCTGGTTGCTAAATAATGGCTCACAATGAGAAGTAACAGATAAAAATTTAAATTTTTTCTTACATTTACCTCGCCTCTCAATGACTCTCTTGCCTCCCACGGAACTGAGGAAGGTGACGGAACCACCTGCTTTTCCTTCTCTTTCCACTCGTTTAGCCCGCTTAATTAACCGTTTTCAACCATCCTTAGAAACCGTTGTGCTGCTTTTAGCCATATTAATTGGCGGCGGTACAGGTATGGGTGTAGTTACCTTTCATTATTTGATCCAGCTGATTCACGACCTAATGCTGGAAGATTTGATGGGCATTATTGGTGCTTGGGGTGCATGGACTTTAGCCTGCGTTCCCATTCTTGGCGGCTTAATTGTCGGATTGATGCGCTGGCGCACGCAAGACTTTGGCCCTGGACTTTCATCTCTGATTGCGGCTTCTCAAGGAAAAGAAATTAAGCAACCACTACGCCCAGTGACTAAGATGTTGGCAGCATCTGTGTCTTTGGGGAGTGGTGCTTCTTTGGGGCCAGAAGGGCCAAGTGTAGAAATTGGTGCCAATTTTGGCATGTTATTGTCTTTGGTGCTGCAAGTGTCTCAAGAGCAAAAGCGTTTGCTTTTGGGTGCTGGTGCGGCGGCGGGATTAGCAGCAGGCTTTAATGCTCCCATCGCTGGAGTGTTTTTTGCTCTAGAGGTGGTGATGGGAGCTACTTCGTTTGCTACCTCTGCCGTGAGTGTGGTGCTGTTAGCAGCAGTGGTAGCTGCGTTAATTGCGCAAATTGGTTTGGGAGCACAACCTGCTTTTGCTTTACCTGTTTATCAAGTTCGCAGCCCTTTAGAATTGCCAATTTATCTGGGCTTAGGCTTGGGGGCAAGTTTAGTTTCTCTGGCTTATAAAGAATCAATTCGGTTAGCCAAAGCTTGCTTTGCGGGACAGGTTCCCATGTTTGCATTTTTGGGCAGAATTCCCAGGCACATCCATCCAATTATTGGCGGTGTCATCGTTGGTGCTGTAGCTTTGTATTACCCGCAAATCTTGGGCATTGGTTATGGCACTGTACAAGCGATGCTTCAAGATGTGGAATTTTCCCTACCCTTGCTAGTTGTACTGCTGATAGCGAAACTGCTGATGACAGCAATTAGTACTGGTAGTGGTTTCGTAGGCGGTTTGTTTGCACCAGCAATGTTTTTGGGCGCTTCTTTTGGCTCAGCTTACGCGAAAATTGTGGGTTTAATTGCTCCGGCAATTGGCGCACAGATGGCTGCTCCTCCAGCTTATGCAATGGTAGGAATGGCAGCAGTTTTGGCTGCTAGTGTTAGAGCACCGTTAACCGCAATTTTAATGCTGTTTGAATTAACCCGTGACTACCGCATCGTTTTACCTTTAATGGCGGCGGTAGGTTTGAGTGTCTGGTTGATAGAGCGAATCAAGCCAAATTTTAACTCTAATTCTAATCTTCAACAGATTGGACTCTCGGAATTGAAAGATGAGAAGACAGAGATGTTGCAGGAAATTTTAGTAGAAGATGCAATGCTCAGTTGTCCGAAAAAATTGCCGACAACGCTTGGGGTATTAGAAGCAGCTAAGGAAATGCTCCGCGATCGCTGCCATAGTGCTTTAGTAATTAATGAAGCCGAGAAATTAGTAGGGATTATTTCTTTAGATGATATTAACCGCACACTTCGCATTGGGCAAAATTATCAGGATTTGCCAACCGAAATCCAGAGTAATTTATCCAGTCAAACTCTCCTAGATATCTGTACTACTGAAATTCTTTATGCTTGGAGGGATGAACCTTTATCTGAAGCATTAGACCGTATGGCGCTCCGAGGTTTGCATCAGTTACCAGTAGTAGCAAGAGACAACCATGAGCGCATTTTAGGTCTACTCGAAAAGGAGCAAATTGCATTAACGTGCAGTTTAGCGGTAACACATCAAGCGATTCACCAGTATTTATCAGCACGAGCCATAACAGATGTGGTCACTAATCATTAATCAATAGCCAATAGTCTATGGTCAATGATCATTATTTGGACTCTTGACTTTGGACTGTTGAACGCCAGTCGCACGCCACTTGCTTCAAGCCGGGAAACCCGTCCAACGCAGTGGCTCCTCAAGTCGGGAAGCCCTTTCGGCAGTTCCTTCCGGGGAAAACCCCCAAGACCGGACTGCCTTACCACGGCGCTGGCTCCTCTTGACTATATTATTAAGCAGTAGCTTCTATAGCCTCAGCATCTTCTCTATCTTCTGGATCTACCTGTCTGAGACGAATGTGCTTTTTACCTAAAGTGATGAGAAACTCATCTCCAGGTTTGAGATTCATCTGTTTTGTATAAGCCGAACCTATCAGCAAGTTGCCGTTCGATTGCACACTAATTCTATAGCTTGCACTCCGTCCACCACGCCCATTAGCACTAGGTGTGCTATCCAATTGAATGCCTTCAGCATCAATCAGGGCGTTTAAGAACTTCATCATATTGACGCGCTCTATACCATTTTTGGTAACGGTATAGTAACCGCACTTTTTGGCTTTGTCTTCTTTGCTCTCGTTCTCTAGCTCTTTGACTTTTTTGAGCAGTTCTTCACCGACTAGGGGTTCAATTTTTTTCTGTTTAGGCATCAACTTAGGTCGAAAACGAATGTTTGAAGTGTTTGAATCGATTTTATTTTAGCTGACATTGAGCTAGTAGGAACAGAATCCTTTAGTTTTTATTTCAGCCTTGCCAAGTATATTACATTCATCAGCAGAATTGTTACTTGATTTCTAATATTGTCAAGAGAATCTATTTTGTAGAATGCTGGCAATACTGATAACTATATATAGGTTATGAATTACTGCTAGACTATACTTGTTTAAGTTTTCTAAAGTAGCGCTAACAAGGTTGTCTACCTACCAATGAGGATAATTGGGGTACAGAATGATAAGCAAAACTGATCCTTAGTCAAGCTCCAATATCCAAAGTTCTTTGACCATTGACCATTGAATA
Organism: Nostoc sp. T09; assembly: GCF_002154695.1. Taxonomy (GTDB): domain Bacteria; phylum Cyanobacteriota; class Cyanobacteriia; order Cyanobacteriales; family Nostocaceae; genus Aulosira. The sequence continues at coordinate 27,253 of NZ_MTAV01000017.1, read as the reverse complement.
TTGACTCAACAACAAAGCTGCTGAGAATGAAACTAACAACGAGAGGACACTACAGTGTTAAGGCTTTGCTTGATTTAAGCTTACAGCCAGATTATGGTCCTGTATCTGTGAGAGCAATTGCCAAACGCCAAGATATCCCTGCTCCTTACTTAGAAAAATTATTAATAGAAATGCGTCGTGCTGGGTTAGTGAAATCAATTCGTGGCAGCGTTGGTGGATATCAATTGGCAAGAGAACCTGTAAAAATCTCTATAGGACAAATTTTAGAGTCAGTAGGAGAAACGATTACTTATTTGCCCCACCACACCCCAACATCAGCACAAGCTGAAGATTGGGTAACATTTACACTTTGGCAGAGACTTAACCAAAAGCTGAAAGAAGCTATATATAGTATTACCCTGGCCGATCTCTATTACGATGCTCGGAGTTGGCAGGCTTCACTAGGAGAAGAAGCTAATTTTGTTGTTTAGTCATTGGTCAATGGTAATCATACAAAGGACAAATGACATCAGCTGTTGTTTTAATCATTGCCGCACTTTTAGATTACTTAATTGGCGATCCCTGGGGTTGGCCTCATCCAGTACAAATTATGGGATGGGGAATTTCTCAGTTGACCAAACTGTCTCTGAAATACTGTCATAATTCTCTAATCCAAAGAATAGCTGGAATTGTTCTAGGCATCATCTTGGTAATTGGTAGTGGACTCGTTGGCTGGTTAATAATTGAAAGTGCTAGATGGCTGCATCCGCTATTTGCAATTGTCCTAGAAAGCATTCTCTTAGCTAGTTGTTTTGCTGGCAGAAGTTTGAGAACAGCAGCGGTTACTGTGTTAAAACCTTTAACAGCAGGAAACTTAACAGAGGCTCGCGATACTCTAAGCCATTACGTTGGTCGCGATACCAAAACCCTTTCCGAATCAGAAATCTTGCGAGCCATTTTAGAAACTGTAACGGAGAATGCCACCGATGGAGTGATGGCTCCTCTGTTTTATGCAATTGTGGGAGGATTTATTCCATTTGTAGGAGTTGTGCCGCTAGCTTTAGCATATAAAGCCAGTAGTACTCTAGATTCAATGGTGGGCTATCGGGAAGCACCCTATACTTATTTGGGGTGGTTTAGTGCAAGGTTAGAAGATTACCTAACATGGCTGCCTTGTCGGTTAACAGTAATGACGCTGGCATTGTTATCAGGTAAACCCCTTGATGTTTGGCGTATTTGTTGCCGAGATGCTGTTGCTGATCCAAGTCCTAATTCTGGCTGGAGTGAGTGCGCTTATGCTGCAATCTTGGGTGTGCAGATGGGTGGTACAAATTGGTATCGGGGCATAGCTAAACAAAAACCGCTGCTGGGAGATGACATTTATCCCATCACCCCTGTGAGCATTCAGTCTGCGTTGCAATTAACTAGATATTGTTTTTTACTTTGGCTAGGGGTAGCGATCGCTATATTCTTAATACTCCTAAACAGGTAATGATGAATATAAGGCATTGGGGAGCCAGTGCGTTCGGTCGCCAGACTTGTAGACGCGTTTGCAAAGCGTTGCCGCAGGGTAGCAACTGGTGTCATTGGGCATGGGGTATTAGTCAAGAGTCAAGACTCATTTGTCATCATCTTGAATTTTGAATTGTTTGTCCCCTCTGCTTCCTCATCTCCTCGCCGCCTCTAATGTCTGGTATCATACATTACTCAGGGGTATCGGTCTATGACTATGTCTGTCAAAGTGGTTGAAATTCTCTCATCGGAAGAACTTCGTCGTACTGTAACTCGTCTTGCTTCTCAGATTGTGGAGAGGACACGTGATTTATCTCAACTAGTTTTACTAGGTATTTATACTAGAGGCGCGTTGTTAGCCGAATTATTGGCACGTCAGATTGAGACATTGGAAGGTGTACCTGTAGCGGTGGGAGCATTGGATATTACATTTTACCGGGATGATCTAGATCAAATTGGGTTACGGACTCCAGCCAAAACTGATATCCCTTTTGACCTTACAGGGAAAACAGTTGTCCTCGTGGATGATGTCATTTTTAAAGGTAGGACTATTCGTGCTGCTTTGAATGCAGTCAACGAGTACGGTAGACCAGAGGTAATTCGTTTAGCTGTTTTGGTAGACAGAGGTCATCGTGAGTTGCCAATTCATCCTGATTTTATTGGTAAGCAGCTGCCCACCGCCAAAGAGGAGATTGTCAGAGTTTACTTACAAGATTGGGATGGAAAAGATGCAGTGGAGTTGATTGCAAATTAATCAAGCGTCAAGGGTCATTTGTCATTGGTCATTATTTGATTCTCCTTGTCCCTAGTCCCTAATAGACTACCCAGAACAAAGTGGAGAGATTTGACATTCTCGAGCCAATGCTCAACTTTTATGCAGACAACAAGGAATTTATTGACAACCTGCTCTCAGGCGGGTTGCCTACTATTTTACCTGCTGTTGTCAGTTTCTTCTGGTGGCTGATGTGGCGACAACGCCAACGGCGCATTCCCCCAGAAACTTTTGCGTTTGTGGTGATTAAGCCTCAAAGTCCAGATTTGATGCAGCGAATTCTAGGTGGGGATGACAAAGATCCCTTGGCAGACCGCAATATATCCTATCAAAGGCGGGTGGTGAATCGTAGCATCCGCCAAGAATTACAGCAACTGCTTGAAGAACGCCGCTGGGTGTTAATTGTCGGACGGAATGGACTCGGAAAAACACGGGAAGCCGCTGAAGTAGCTAAGCATCTCAACCAAACAGGCTGGACGGTGCTTTATCTCAAGCCGAATGAATGGCTGGATGTACCAGCACGTTTGCCAAGAATAATTGGTGGCGATCGCAAGTTACTGTTTTTCTTGGATGACCTCAATCAGAAAATGCACCGCAGCCATGAGGAAATCTCTCCGGAAGCGGAAAAAAGTCTAGCAGAAAGATTTACAGTTCCTTTACAACAAAGACTGCTAGATACATTAACTAGATACGAGTCATTCTGCGGTAAAGCAGAAATCCGCGTCATTGCTACAGCACGTAATGAAAAGCAACCAGACTTTCCGGGAGAAGCCAACGCCTGGGAAAAACTGCAATGGGAAAAATATCCCAAGTTGTGGCAGCAATTTCAAATTTATGAATTGCCACAACCAGAGGATCAGGCAATTGTTGAGGTGTTTGAAGCAACTGTCCCTAAAACAAAAATTCCTACTCAGCCAGAACAGTATTCTGAACTCGCAAGGCGCAATGATGCCACCTTTAGAAATGTGGTGGAAAATCTCCAACGTCTTCGCCACGATGGTTTGCCTTTAAATTCCAACACTTACCGGGAGAGTTTGGGAAAAACTTGGGAAAATCGCTACCAAGAGTCAGTACAGCGACACCCTGCTAGTCAGTATATTTACGATGCGGTAGACTTGCTGCGGCAATTCGATATTCCACTGGAACTTTTCATTGTAGAGGCGACAGCACAAATGTTGGCAGGTGGGAATTGTTGGCAGCAGCTGTGGTATCGTTGCCAAATTAACACTGCGCTTGACTTTCTCATTCATGCTGAACGTATTCTGACACCTCGAGATGGGCAAATAGAGGCTAGAGGTAAACACGTAGAAGCTAAAGAATATCTTTTGCCTTTTACCAAATTGATATTAAAACTGGCAAAGCGACACCCGAAACAAATGCAGCGCCTACTGCTAAATTTTGGTGTAGAGATGGCGCTAGCAAATTATTATCCAGAAGCTATTGCTTGCTGGGATAAAACAATAGAAATTCAACCCAATTATTACCCAGCTTGGGGCAATCGGGGTATTGTCCTGAGTAAATTAGCACGTTTTGCAGACGCGATCACATCCTATGACAAAGTCCTAGAAATTAAACCAGATGACTACTTAGCTTGGTATTACCGAGGTAATGTCCTCGATGAAGATGGGCAACACGAACAAGCGATCGCATCTTACGACAAAGCAGTGGCTTTAAAACCAGACTTACATCAAGCTTGGAATAACCGAGGAATTGCGCTGCGGAATTTAGGAAGACATGAAGAAGCGTTGTCATCTTATAATCAAGCGCTGGCAATTATTCCTAACTTACATCAAGGTTGGGTTAACCGGGGTAATACCTTGCGGAACTTAGGGCAATTTGCAGAGGCGGTGGATTCTTACAATCAAGCACTCGCTATTCAACCTCAAGACAATTACAGCTGGTACAGTCGCGGTAATTGCCTCAAGAACTTAGGTAAATTAGAAGCTGCGATCGCATCTTATGACAAAGCACTCGTTATTCAACCCGACGATGAAGTTTGGTATAACCGAGGACATGCTCTCGGTGATTTAGGAAGGTATGAGGATGCGGTAAAATCCTACGAACAGGCACTTACAATCAAACCTGATAAACACGAAGCTTGGTACAATCGCGGCAATACACTGTTGCATTTAGAAAGGTATGAGGATGCGGTAAAATCCTATGACCAAGCACTTACAATCAAATCCAACAAAGATGAAGCTTGGAATAATCGAGGTAATGCCCTGTTTAATTTAGGCAGATATGAAGAAGCGATCGCATCCTACGACCAAGCTTTATTAATTCAACCCGACAAAGATAAAGCTTGGAAAAATCGGGGCAATGCTCTGTTTAATTTAGGAAAATATGAAGACGCGATCAAATCTTATGACCAAGCTTTATTAATTAAACCAGACAAACACGAAGCTTGGTACAACCGGGGTAATGCTTTACGTAACTTAGGAAATTATAAAGATGCGATCGCATCCTACGACCAAGCTTTAGCAATTAAACCCGACAAACACGAAGCCTGGAATAACCGAGGATTAGCACTAACATGCTTACACCGATACCATGATGCGATCGCATCTTACGACCAAGCTTTAGCAATTAAACCCGACAAACACGAAGCCTGGTACAACAAGGCTTGCTGTTATGGGTTACTAGGAAATGCGGATTTAGCAATTGAGAACTTGCAACAAGTTATCAAACTTCATCCTAATGAATGTCGCCAGATCGCAAAAACTGACGCTGATTTCGACAAGATTAGAGACGACCAACGCTTTGTGACTCTAATCTTCCAATGATTTTGTTGGAACTTCAACAGCTGTGACATCAATTGTGCCAGCTGGGGTAAAGCGGCGAAAATGACGATTTTGAACTAACAACTGCTCCCCACAGTTAGGACATTGCAACTGGCTGTTATTTAAACCCGTAAATTCATATCGACATACAGGACACTGATCGACAACCAAGTTACGTTGCAACCACCAGCGGAACCCAAAGAACGCAACCACGGGTGCCAATAGCAACAATCCAAAAATAATCAGCAATGAATTAACTAACCAGCCCAAGCCTAAAGATGCCAGCAACCAAAAAACTGCTAACAACGTGAGCCAAGGGCGAAAATTTTCAAGATGCGAAGGAAAAGATTTAAGGCTCATTTTTTAAATGTCGTGTTGCTCTCTTTCTAGGATAGCGAGTTTAGGGAAGAGTCAATAAGGGGGATAAGGGGGACAAGGGAGATGAGGGAGTGTGGGGGGTGTGGGAGTTTCCTTCCCTATCTTCTTTGAATCCCTCTCTCCTAAATGCCCTCTTCAAAGTAACTCTTGCAGCCGTTTTTGAAAGGCATCCATGCCGAAAAGTGCGATCGCTTGCGATCGCAGCCAATGCCCATCACAACGTTGGTCAACTCCTGTAAGAATCTCTATACAAGCTGTCGCTACAGCATTAGCATCGCGGTGGGGAACTCGCCAGCCTAGGTTCCCATCTTGCAAGGGGTCAGCTGAACCATCATTGTCACCAGATAGTACTGGTATCCCACAAGCCATCGCTTCTAAATAGACAATGCCAAAGCCTTCTTGGGAAGGCATAATGTAGGCATCTGCAAGGCGGTAGTGAGCCATTAATTGTTCTGTGGCAACGAAACCAGCAAAAATCACGCGATCGCTCACTCCTAAATCTTTTGCGAGTTGAGCTAATCGTGGTTGATCGTCGCCGCGACCAATAACTAAGTATTTTACTTCTGGGAAAGCCTGAATAATTTGTGGTAAAGCCCGAATTGTGACATCAACACCTTTGTAAATATCCCCTGACCATAGCCGTGCTACAGTCATCAAAACTCTGGCATTGGTTAAGCCGTACTTGGCTATTAGTTCTGGCTGCTTGGCCCCAGGCGTAAATTTATTACCATCAATGGCACAAGGCAGTATTTGTACTTGCTGAGGTTCGATAAAATTAGCCGCACAGGCGCGATCGCGACTGTAACGGCTAATCGTCCAAATCCCTGATGCCGATGTGAGTGCGTGACGTTCTCTAGCGTTAAGCGGTTCCCAAACTTCTTTACCGTAAGTTAAGACAGTGTAGGGAATCCCCAATGGCTGGCAAAGAGTTTGTATAAGGCTTGCTAAGTTGATGTGACCGCAAAAAACATGTTGGGGACGCTGTAGCAGCAAACACTTAAGCAGCGCCAACGTCATTTTAAATCGACCAATCTGGGGGGATTGAGTTTTAAAACCATAAAATTTTAAATTTTCCGATTCCCAGGGATTTGAAGAGTTTGGACTATCTCGCAATACAAATACTTCTGCTTTATAGTCTGCACTCAATTTTTGATAGGCGCGAAAAATATCTTTAACATAGGACTGAATACCACCTTCGTGTACAAAAATTTCTAAGAACACGAATACATGGTTGGTTGTGTGATTAAATTTATTAGCTAGACTGAGATTTTCGCCCACTTTACTGATTAGCGTTGTTGTGTTGTATAGATACGCGCTGAGAGTTTGTGGCGGGAGCGATCGCACCGCTTTGCAACCGTTCCAAATCTGCTTGAACCATTTTTTCTAAAATTTCCTCAAAGCTGACTTGGGTTTCCCAGCCAAGATTGGTTTTGGCTTTGCTTGGGTTGGCAACCAGTTGAAAATGTTCATCTGGTCGAAGCAAATTGGTATTAATCACTACATAGCGCTGCCAATCCAGCTCCACACACTCAAAGGCTGTGGATACTAAATCACGAACACTGTGTAGTTTACCCGTGCCAATTACGTATTCTTCTGGCTCATCTATTTGTAACATAAGCCACATGGCTTCAACATAATCTCCGGCAAATCCCCAATCGCGTTTAGCATCTAAATTACCCATTTCTAAGGTGTCGGCTAGACCCAATTTAATTGAGGCGGCTGCTAAAGAAACTTTGCGCGTAACAAACTGAGGCGATCGCAGAGGAGATTCATGGTTATACAAAATTCCACTACAGGCAAAGAGACCATAGCGCTGGCGATGATGCACCATTGTCCAGTGGGCATGTAACTTTGCTGCTGCATAGGGATTTTTGGGGCGGAAAGGAGTGTTTTCATCTTGAGGAGAACAAAAGACATCACCAAACATTTCTGAACTGCTGGCTTGATAAAACCGCGTAGATAAACCAACCTGTCGGATTGCTTCCAAAATTCTAGTAGCAGTACCAGTTATCAGATCTAAAGTTCCTAAGGGGTCATTCCAGGAATCAGGTACAAAACTTGGAGCCGCCAAATTGTAAATTTCTTGAGGACGTAGTTGTTCAACCGCAGTTAACAGCGCCACACTATCTCTCAAATCTACTGTATAGATTTCTACAAGATTTGCTAGAGGTCCAAGTTTTGCCAAATTCGGTTCTCGATGTGGAGGTACTAATCCGACAACTCGATAACCATGATTAAGCAGCAAATGACTGAGATAGTAACCATCTTGACCAGTAATTCCCGTAATCAGAGCTGTCTTAGTCATAATTTGCCCCCTTTTTCCGCTATCACTGCTAGACTAAATAACGCTTGTTGGAGAGCAAAAAATTTCTAGGAGTAATCAAGCATCTAATGGGCAGTATTTTTAACTGCTCAAAAGTATAAGACTTGGTTGCAATCAGCCCTAGTGTATATAGACCAGCGGATAGGCAATAAGCGGAAAATACCCAATTTCCTTCTTGTTTCCCTATCTCAAAAACTGATGAATACGCCTTGATATGAATGTCTTAAAAAGGCCGCAATCTTCCAACTCGCTGCCAAATCCTAACAAAGCAGCAACTGAATCTCGAATGCTACTTTTACTAGATTAAGGATGTTTTTTTATACAAAAAATCTGGAATTTTTACAATATAAATTAGGTAATTATTACACTACTAATTAGTAACTTTATAAAAGCAAAATAATTCAGAGATAATTAACAGTATTAATACATGATGGCATTGAAGAAACCACACTTGCCAGCAACTGCGGGAACTGATCCAAGCTTCCCTGTGGACTTGATTTTCGTCCTTAATTGACTATAAATTTCCGAAGTTTTATACTAAACCGCGTCTACTTTGAAAGCTATAGTTTTTTCTCGATCGGGTTTTGCTCCCAAATCCTATACTCTTCTCTGTTCCCCGTTCCCTTTTGAAAAACTCCAGTGCTCAACTTGGACGAGGTTTAGTATAAGTTAAGTTGTTGAAAAGCAAGCTAGGAGAAGACTTCTCATATACCGTTCATGTTGAGACATCCTACCCCTAATGCTTTTCCTCTACAGCATATTTAACAATCAGCAAACAATTTCTACCATCCGACCCACGTTCGTAGACAACACGATCGCTCAAGCGTCTGAGTAGAAACCATCCATATCCTCCTACTTGGAGAGTACCTGGTTCTGGCTCGACGATCGCATCAGGATTAAAAGGTTGTCCATAATCCCAAATTCTCATTTCTAACCTGTCAATCCACAAGCAAACTTCAATGTCTATAGTTGTGTCCGGCGGTAGAGCAGAGTGAGCATGACGAACTGCGTTGGTAAAGCCTTCTGCCAATGCTAAGTTGAGTCGATAAAGTTGGGTATCTGACCAGTTAAGTTGAGCCAAATTTTGCCGACAAAATTTCTCAAACCATTGTTGCACCTGGTTTAGGAGCTTTAATTCGCTCTTCACCGTCAGATGGTCGTGCTGCACTATGCTAAGCATTGACCTTGACTTGAATATTTAGTAAGTGATGAGTAAGTGACAAATATCTTGTATTTGTGGTGTGGGTGGTTTTTAGATTTTGGAAGAGCTTGTGAATCCAAAACTAAATATCCAAAATGCAACCTGGATAATGAAAATTGACGCCTGTTGATTTTTTTCACAAGCACATATTACCAGAAGTATGAGCTATGGCTTCCACGCGAGTCACCAAGAAGGTGGCTTCGTCATACATCATAAATTCGGTACATGCTATTGAAAATCACAGGCGTCAAAGTGCTTTTTTGTGACTAATTTAGAAAAGTCCCAAAGTCAAAGACTTATCTAATGGTAAGGCAGCACCAATACCTAGCCACAGGGTTACGAGTGTCCCAAACAGGAACAGTGTGGTTGCAACGGGACGGCGGAAGGGGTTTTGGAACTTGTTGACGTTCTCGATAAAAGGAATGAGGCTCAGTCCCAATGGTACTGAAGCCATTGCTAACACTCCTAAGAGTTTGTTAGGAAGCGATCGCAAAATCTGGAATACAGGGTACAAGTACCACTCTGGTAAAATTTCCAACGGCGTAGCAAAAGGATTGGCTGGTTCACCGTTCATTGCTGGATCTAGAACTGCTAGAGCCACAATGCAAGCGAACGATCCCATGATTACGATTGGAAATACGTAAAGTAGGTCATTGGGCCAAGCTGGTTCACCATAGTAGTTATGGCCCATGCCTTTGGCCAGTTTGGCTCTTAGGGTAGGATCGCTCAGATCGGGTTTTTTCTGTGTTGCCATGTTTAAATATGCTCTCCTGCTTAAGTTGAGTTAAAGCATTTGTGAAAGCCTTCAGCTATCAGGCAACCTTAGCCTGGGGACAGCCAAGCTTTGCTTGTCTGTGGCTGATCCACCAGGCGGGTTTCGACAGCTTTCAGCTTTAAATATCAAGTTTTTTGTTCTCATTGTTCATCAGTTTAAAACAAACAACTCGATCTTGAAACTGACTACTGTTGCCTTTTAGCGCTCAGGCTTAAATTACAAAGGACCAGAAATGCCTTGTTTGCGAATCATCAAGAAGTGGAACAGCATGAAGACCGCAATCAACCACGGCAGAACAAATGTGTGGGCGCTGTAGTAGCGGGTTAGGGTCGCTTGTCCGACGCTAGAACCACCACGCAGCAGGTCAGAGATTAAAACACCAACCACAGGAATTGCTTCTGGAACGCCACTGACAATTTTTACAGCCCAGTAGCCCACTTGATCCCAAGGTAGTGAGTAACCTGTAACACCAAAGGAGACAGTGATTACAGCCAGGATGACACCACTTACCCAAGTCAATTCACGTGGCTTTTTAAAACCACCTGTGAGGTAAACCCGAAAGACGTGCAAAATCATCATCAGCACCATCATGCTGGCAGACCAGCGGTGAATGGAGCGAATCAGCCAGCCGAAGTTTACTTCCGTCATGATGTACTGCACTGAAGAGTAAGCTTCAGCAACAGTTGGCCTGTAGTAGAACGTCATGGCAAATCCAGTAGCAAACTGGATGAGAAAGCAAACCAGGGTAATGCCACCCAGGCAGTAGAAGATATTGACGTGGGGAGGAACGTACTTGCTAGTAACATCTTCAGCGAGTGCTTGAATTTCCAAGCGCTCCTCAAACCAGTCGTAAACGTTGGCCATACAATCTCAAGTTCCTAAAAATCAGTTGCGGTTGATAAATCTCCCAATGAGCAATTTTGGGATTTTAGCAAAGGGGTGTTTGTTCGTTTGCTTTTAAGGCTTCAGAGTGATAAGACTTTTAATAAACTTAACACTCTGTAAACATGTTATGTATTGCGTTCTCTGGAAACCAACACCAAGAATGGTGGTCACAAAGTAGATCTTATCGTTTGTTGAGTGGGATGCAACCCAATCAGTTGACTTAACAACTTGATTAAGACCAATGCACCACTTCTATAAAAAAAGTAACATAGTCGAGAGATAGATTTCATCAAAAACAAAGCAACTGGGCAGTTCTAGGCAATTTGGGTTGAGGTGGAATTCAAGATGAGCTTGTTCATGAACAAAAAGGTTTTGCGGCTAGGATTTTCATTGCTAATGGCAGTTTGCTTGGCACTGGGCACACTTATCCCACCAGCAGCGGCTTTGACAGAAGAGCAAAAGTTGGTATCAGAAGTTTGGCGAATTGTCAATCGAACTTATCTAGATGAAACATTTAATCATCAAAACTGGTCGGCAGTGCGGCAAAAGGCTTTGGAGAAGCCAATAAAAAACCAGGAAGCCGCTTATGGAGCAATTCAGAACATGCTCAAAAGCTTGGATGACCCTTTTACCCGCTTTTTAGACCCGGAACAGTACCGCAGTTTACAGGTAAATACTTCTGGAGAACTGACAGGGGTGGGTTTGCAAATTGCCCTAGACCCTGAAACTGGGAGGTTGGAAGTAGTAGCACCCATAGCAGGTTCACCAGCAGATAAAGCCGGAATTAGACCGCGCGATCGCATTATCAAAATTGAAGGTGTCTCCACAGAAAATATCACCTTAGACGAAGCTGCGGCTAAAATGCGTGGACCAATTGGCAGCCTCGTGACGCTGTTAATCGCACGCGATGGCGGGGAAGAAAAGGAACTCAGGGTGATGCGCGATCGCATTGCTTTAAACCCTGTAGTATCAGAAATGCGCGTCACCCCTCAAGGTACATCCATCGGTTATCTGCGCCTGAATCAGTTTAATGCCAACGCCTCAATGGAATTGGCACATGCTATTTCTAGTTTAGAAAAAAAAGGTGCAGATGCTTACATTCTTGATTTGCGCAATAATCCAGGGGGATTATTGCAGGCCGGAATTGAAATTGCCCGGTTGTGGTTAAATTCTGGGACGATAGTTTACACCGTCAATCGCCAAGGTATTCAAGGCAGTTTTGAGGCGTTTGGTCCAGCACTAACGTCAGATCCATTAGTCATTTTAGTAAATCAAGGAACTGCTAGTGCTAGTGAGATTCTCGCTGGAGCATTACAAGATAATGGTCGTGCCCAGCTAGTAGGCGAAACCACCTTTGGTAAAGGCTTAATTCAGTCTTTGTTTGAATTATCCGATGGTTCAGGTTTGGCAGTAACAATTGCTAAGTATGAAACACCTCAACATCGAGATATTAACAAACTAGGTATCAAACCAGACAAAGTGATTTCTCAAGAAGGAATTACCCGCGAACAGATTGCGACAGAAGCAGATCAACAATATCAAGCAGCTGTGGAACTGTTGACAAAAAACTCAGTGGTAGCAGGATTGGGGCATAGGGCATAGGAAACAATATTAGATTTTAGATATTTGGATTTTAGATTGAAATCCAATACCTTCGTCTTGGTACAGTCGCTTATGGGGAGCCACTGCGTTGAACGGTTCCCCGTTCCCGAAGGTAGCAAGTGGTGTGAAAACCCCCAAACCGCGCTGATTAACCAAAATCGCAAATCCAAAATCCAAAATTTCTTGTCCCCCTTGTCCCCCCTATCCTTCATAAAAGCACTTGCATCTGACGCAAAGCTTGTAAATCTAGAGAGGCAAGACGTAGGTAAGCTCGATCGATTGCACTTTTGCCTCTCAGAAAACCCGTGTTCGCACCGGGACAAATATACTGAAGAGTTTCTGGTGTAAAGCGTTCTAAGATGTACTGGAGACTTTTAACTTGTCGCGGCCAGTGAAAGGTTTTGGCTGTTCGTAATGGAACTGGTTCACCCTGTTGGTTGGGAACTAAATGGCGTCCTGAAAACAGCACTCCTCCAAGCTGACTGTAGTGTAAGCAAGACGAGCCAGGAGAATGACCAGGTGTCCAAATTATTTGTGTCGCTGAATCTAAAGTGAGTTCTTGGGCAAAGGTAGTTACAGTTAATCCTGGTAATAAATATGCTTCTTGCTCTTGAATTACAACCTCGCAGCCCAAGGGTTGCTGAAATTCTGCTGTTTTGCCAATAGCACCGCGATGAGTTAGAAATAACCAGCGCACGCCGCCATGCGATCGCAAAAAATCGAGATTAGTCTGCTCTAGAGCCGGGCAATCTATCAGGATATTGCCTTCATTTCTTACAATAAAATAAGAGGTTCCCCCTAATGTGTCCCGATTGGGTGGAAAAGCAAAAATGCTATTCAGCGCGAAGTCCGAGCTGAGGTTTCCTCCGAACGGAACTTCGTAAGAGAGTACAACCCGTGGTGGCTTAGCTGTATGACTTGGTTGTTGGGGTGAGGGGCACATGAGAAAAACACCGAAACTGAGGAGTTGTAAACAATTTAGTTACAGAGTTCAATTTCTGAAGGCTGGAAGCTTCAGAACTAAAAACTGCTGTTAACCTTGGGGAAAAAATTGGGGTTTTATAGTCTGGCCGGTAGTGAAAGCTGTGGTGCTGACGCTACGGGTAGGACATTTTTTCAAATTACCGAAGAGCACATGACATTTTGGTTTCTCCTCCTACTGGGACTAGCTACTTATCTAATGGTGCAGCGTGTCGTCGCTCACAGCACCCAGACACCTGTTTGGCTGTTGTGGCTGGTTTTGATGACACCAGCATTCTTGTTGAGCGGATGGACGCTACTGTATGGGGCAAAACAACCGCCACCTCCATCACTGATCCTCTGGTCGTCAATTATTTGCATTCTGTTATACTGGCTGTTATTTCAATGGGGACGGCGAACACCTACAGATAAACAGACTGAACCCCAAGCCATTGAATCACAATCGGTTATTCATCCTACCGCAGAACCAGTAAAAGTGCGTCCCATTGAGCCAACGGAAGAAACCCAGCTGCGAAATTGTTTTCCCTGGTCTACATACTATGTTCAAAACATTGAGTATCGACCCCAAGCAGTGATCTGTAGAGGTCAGTTACGAACTACACCCAATCAGGCCTACCAGCAAATTAAGTCTAATATCGAAGCACAATTTGGCGATCGCTTTTTGCTGATATTTCAAGAAGGTGTCAACAGCAAACCTTTCTTTGTACTTGTTCCCAATCCTCAAGCTGCCAAACAGATCAATGCCAGCAACCAGGAACAGTTAACACGTCCAGGATTAGCGCTCTTGCTTTTAGTAGCTACGTTGATAACTACTACCGTAGTGGGAACCAAACTTGCTGGTGTCGAGCTTAAAGTATTACAATCTCAACCTAGTGTTTTACTCCAGGGATTGCCCTATGCTTTAGGATTAATGTCTATTTTGGGAACCCACGAACTTGGTCATTATTTGACAGCTAGATACTACAAAATTCGCGCCACACTGCCCTATTTTATCCCCATACCTTTTTTCTTAGGAACATTTGGGGCATTTATTCAGATGCGTAGCCCCATTCCTAACCGCAAAGCTTTATTTGATGTTAGTATCGCTGGACCAATTGCAGGTTTTATTGTTACTTTACCTTTATTAATCTGGGGTTTAGCTCACTCTGATGTGGTTGCTTTGAGCGCAAAAACCGGACCCTTAAACCCCGATGCTCTCAATCCCAAATATTCCATTTTGCTAGCGCTACTCTCAAAATTAGCACTAGGGAATTTGTTAACCGCAACATCAGCTATTGACTTACATCCAGTTGCAATCGCAGGTTTTTTAGGGCTAATTGTGACTGCATTAAATTTGATGCCTGTGGGACAACTAGACGGGGGTCATATTGTCCACGCTATCTTTGGACAGAGAACTGCGATCGCAATTGGTCAAATGGCTCGCTTGCTGCTGCTATTACTTTCTTTTATCCAGGTAGAATATTTCGTTTGGGCGATCATCTTAATGCTCATACCGTTGATCGATGAACCTGCTCTCAACGATGTTACAGAACTGGATAATAAACGCGATATTTTGGGTTTATTATCAATGGCTTTGTTAGTGATTATTGTACTGCCACTACCCCAGGCGATCGCTAACTTATTGCAGATTTAAATAATAAGTAGAACCCTGATTTTTAGCCCAAGTCAACATAAATCTTTTAGACACTACTCAAGTTTCAGGGGGGTCATACAGCAAATTTCAAGTTAGTGAAGTACAGATCCTAAGCCTCAAACCCAAGCATAAAGACTGTTTTACTTCTGAATTCTGAATTCTAACTCCTGAATTCTGCTGTAAGTGATAGTCAATTCATGTTTGAGTAAGGCATTTTTAAAACAGTTGTAATAAATATTGCGTGAAGGCATACATTTTTATCCTATGGATTGATTGTATGCCTTAGCAATAATAAAGTTTACCTCTGCAACGCCTAAATAATTCCAAACATCGAACCGACAGTAGACTTAATTGAATCTCTGGCATCCTTTAAAGTCTGTGCGATGGGATGTTTTGTCTGCAAGAATACCCGCGCACAGTTGCGCCCTGGCATACCAGAGATTGAACCACCTGGATGTGTTCCTGCACCAGTCAAAAATAGATTATCAATTGGCGTTTTGTAGTTTGCTATTTCTGGCAAAGGACGGAAAAATACCATTTGATCGAGAGACATATCAATATGGTAATAATTACCTTTGTATGCACCTAATCTTTCGCCTAATTCCGCCGGGCTTTCTACACGACGCGCAATAGTTGCGTTTTTTACATTTGGTGCATAGGAGGCTAACTTATCAACTACCCTGTCAGCAACTTTGTTTTTTAATTCATCCGTCCAACCAGTACCTCTCAAACCTGTACCTTCTGCACCTGCTATTTGATATGGGGCAAAAAACTCAATCCAAACAGTGTGTTTGCCTGGTGGTGCTAAGGTTGGGTCAAGGGCGCTAGGCATTACCACATACATAGATGGGTCAGAATCTGGAATTTCTCCTAAAGTACATTTACTATGAGCCTGTTCCACGTGAGTAACTGAATCGGCAACCAAGATAGACCCAATTAAATATTCATCTTTGTGTTCATGGTGGGCAAAGTGTAGCGGTTCGTCTAAAGCCAAATCTATCTTCAGGATAGTTTCGTTATTGTTAACGATGCGGCGTTCTAATCTTTCCCATAAATCTGGGTCGGCTGCATCAATATCGCTTTTATCAGTCATTTGCAAGAATAACCGCTTGGCATCGATATTAGAAATAACACCGTATTTAGCCCGATATTCTGTGCCACCAGCGACTCGCACACCTACTGCTTTGTTATCATCAATCAACACTTTTTCAACATGCTGGTCTGTGAGAATAACGCCGCCTTTACTTGTGACTAAATTCACTAAAGCTTGTACAAGTGCGCCAGTCCCGCCGCGAGGTCTAGCCATACCAGGGTTGTGACGCATTGCCATCATAATTGCACCAATGGCAATAGTTTTTTGTGATGGCGGCGCACCAAGTTCTGCTGCTAGTCTTGCTAGGGGTGCTTTGAGAAACTCTTCATCAAACCACTCGTTAAGTAAATCTTCGGCGCTGGTTAACATGGTGCGAATAAAATCCAGCGTTTTATTCGGAGAACCAATTACTGAAAATAAATCTTTCAGTTTTGTAATATCGTAATTGCCAAGGATATCTATAATTGATTTCGGTGGTGCATTAAACATGGGAATCATTGCACCTATTGCCCGCTGCCAGTAGTCTACAAATTCTGCATATTTTTTGGCATCGCGTTCATTGTAACGGGCAATTTCTGCACAAGTTTTTTCTACAGATTTATGAGCTAAGAAATACTTGCCATCTGGATGCGGACAGAACGCAACTGGATCACACTCCAAATATTCTAAACCGTATTTTTCTAGTTCTAATTCTTCAACAACTGGTCCCAAATGTATAAATTCGTGGTCAATAGCACACAAGTTAAATTTAAATCCTGGGGCTTCCTTGGGTAAACATTCTTCAGTTGTTGCCGCACCACCTGGCACAGAACGCTTTTCTAGTAATAGAACGCTATAGCCAGCCTTTAGCAAATACGCAGCACAAACTAGACCATTATGTCCTGCGCCAATAATTACAACGTCATACTCTTGCATATTTGTAAATTAGAAATTGAGCTAGATTGATATTACAAAGAATGAAACTAATTTACCGCACTAATAGTGAGTAAAGCTTGAGTTTAGTGGCTATCATTTTACTTATTATGAGGCAGATTTTCTGTTGAGGGTAGTTGCTTCATATGCGCTTCTACCAAAAGGATGAGACTCTCTTGTTTTACCTCCAAATCTTTGATACGCAATACCATATTTTCCCATGCAAAGTAAGATGTTTTCAGCAATTCTTTAAGCTTCTGCATTAAGGCTGTAATTAGGCTAACTGAAATTCCCTCTCCCTGAGTACAGTTGAAACCTTCTAATAGTAATGGTTGTGAATCAACAGGCGGACGAATCCTTGCAGTAAAACCTAACAGGCGGTTCTTTCCTTTTTCTTCTATCAAAACTGTTCCGCGAGATTCTATTTTACCGCTACCTGGAAGAGATACCTGGATCTGTTGCAGCTTAAAATTTACAATTTCGCCATCTACGTTTAATTCCCAATTTTGTGACTGGCTTTGAATTAAATCTGAGGACAGGGCATGGTTAATATCTACCTCTGTCATTACAATGCGAGCCATAGCATTTACTGGCTCATTCAGTTCAATTTGACCCAAAATAGCACTTAAAGGATTGATGGCAATGCTATCTGTTTTTACTTTGATTTCCTGTACTCGGATGTCTTTTTGAAACACCAGACCTTGACCAGTAAGGGAAACCTCTTCTACCTGCCCCTGGGCTATTTTAAACAGGTCAGTTCGCACATCTACGTCTATTTGTTCTACTTCATCCAGTTGGTTGGATAGCGTGTTTTCCGCTGCCTGTGATAGTATTTGCTCCTCCAACCTGTGTTTATCTGGCATGAGTTTCTATACTCCTAGTATCCTCTTACCTACTCAATTTAGTCTTTGGAGACTCAGGAGTGTATCTATAGTAAGGTATATCCAACTTGGAATATTGAATAATAAATTGAAAACTCTGAGTAAAAATCAATAGCTATGCAAATTTTTACCCACTCTAGTGTATGCAGTTTATACCAATTACTTTTAGTTATTATTAATCACTATTAGAAATCTATCAAAATATATAGATAAGGGTTGATAAATACTTTCAAGAATTATCAACCCTGCAAAAAATTAAAGAGTACTAGACTCTAGAGTACGAGAAGGCAACTGATGTTGTTTTTTCACAACCATTTGAATACTACGATTTGGTCCTGTAACCAAACCACGGCGTTGTGGTCGCACGTCACGATGATCAACTAGCGCTAATTCCCAACTAGAGAGAATCTTAGCTAATACTACTTTCATTTCAAATTGAGCAAATGCCATACCGATACAGCGTCTAGCACCACCGCCGAAGGGCAAAAATTCATAGGGAGAAAATTGACGTTCTAAAAAGCGTTCTGGTTTAAATTCCTGATGTTGTGGGTATAAATCTTCACGCTGGTGGGTGAGATAGATGGAACCAAGTACGACTGTACCGGGTTCTAGGTCATGACCACACAAAGCTACGGGTGTTTTTACTACACGTGGGAAAGTCAGCATCCCAACTGGATAAATCCGCAAGGCTTCGCAACAAACAGCGTTAAGATATGGGGATTTAAAAATGCTGCTGGTGTCTGGGTTATCACCCAAGCTATCTAGTTCTTTTAACAGCTTTTCTTGTACTGACGGTGATTTATGAATCCAGTACAATGCCCAGGTAAGAGCTGTGGCTGTGGTTTCATGTCCTGCTGTTAACAGGGTCATCAATTCATCACGTAACTCTTCATCGGTCATGGCAACACCTGTTTCATCACGAGCCGCTATGAGTAAGCTAAGGATATCTGTGCGCGATGGGTCGGGATTGTCTCGACGTTCTTGAATCTCTTCGTTGAGGAGTTGGTGAACTCGCTCTTTGCGGCGCAGGAATCTTCCCCAAGAACTTTTTGGGCCAAAATCTAGGCGTAGAGCAGGAAAATAGAGTTCGACTACCCGTAGGGGGGAGGTTTCATTTAGCATTACGGCTAAAACTTCCTCTAATTCTTGGGCGCGGGGCCCTTCGTATAATCCGAATACAGCTTGCATAATTACCCGCATGGTAATGATTTGCATAGCTGACCGGACACAGAAGGGTTTGTCTATCTGCCATTGACTAATTACTTCTTCTGTGACCTTGTTAATCACCTCGCCGTAGGTACGCATTCTGTCACCGTGAAACGGTGGCATTAATAATTGGCGTTGACGGCGATGTACTTCACCGCTGACTGTAATTACAGAATTTTTCCCTAGCATCGGTTCAAATACAGTGTTCCAGTCACTAGGGGCTGCAAATTCCTTGGTATCACTGGTTAAAATTTGCTGTAGCGCCTGAGGATTGCTGACAAACACTATGGATGGATTTAATTGTAGGGTGAAAATATCACCATAGCGCTGGGCACAATCTTCCATAAACGGCATTGGTCTAAAAATCCATTGCAGCATCTGGACAAGCGCTGGGGACTGGGGACCATTGGGCAATTTCATAGGCTTAATTTATTGGGTTAATTCTTTTTTGCCAATGAAGCTCACAGAACAACATTAAATTTTTCCTCAATTACTATTGAAGCTTCTTATCTTCAGGTTGGGAAATTGCAATAAACTGTTACAACCTGATGGTTGTAAAATTTTTGTTAATTTGAACGAGCATCTATAGTTTCTCCTCATCCTCTTAAGGTATTCAGCATGACAGCAATCACCTCCAAGGCATCTTCAGCGCTTCCCAATTTTTGTGAAGGAATTCAATATTTTGGTCAAGCGCTACCAGGTTTTGAAACTCATGGTGCAACCCCTGCTATAGAATCAGGCAATGTAGCGATCGCAGATCCTACCGATTCAACAGCCGTATATCAAACTTTACTTGCTGCCGATGCTCTACGTTACCTGACGCTACAAATCACAGGTAGTAAAGCTTCTGGACACCCTGGTGGATTTGCTAGCCAAGCGGAAGCTTATGCGGCTCTGGTCATGTTAGGGTACAAAAACATTATTACGGAAGTGGGTCATCACGCGCCGGGATTTTATAGTGCCATGTTCCTCGATCGCTCTTTAGAGGATATGGGTATTTTTACAGTCCAACAATTGCGCGATCGCTTCCGTGAAAAGCATGGACTGTTAGGACATCTCTCCGGTTACATCCCAGGTATTCTCGCACCTGCGGGGCCTTTGGGACAAGGACAGCACTTTGCCATGTCAGCCGCACTGCTGCATAAAGATAAGCTTTTCCCCTTCACCGTTGGGGATGGTGGATTGGGTGAACCTTATATTATGAGTTCAATGGCTCACTTCCATACTGCTTATCCCAGTACCACCAACTTCTTACCCGTGCTGGTGTGGAACGGTTACAGCCAAGAACATCACAGTATGGTTTCTCTCAAAACCAACGAACAGATGACAGCATATTGGCAAGGTAACGGTTTTGAGGAAGTTGTGTTAGTCGATGCTAAGGAATTTGACGACCAAAACCAAGCTGGCGATTATGTTGATAGTACCGCCTTTTCCTTCCAGCAGCGTCTAGCATTTACCAAAGCCGTGCTTTCAGGTGTAGATAAAGCAGCGCGTTCTGCATTGAGTGGTAAGCTTACCGTCTTCATCATTAAACAACTCAAAGGTGCGGGAGTTCACGCCAGAGGTGCAAAATCTCACAACCTTTATCCTAAAGATACTTTGGATGCTCCCCATATTGTCAGCGCTTTACAAGAACGTGCTTTATCTGCTGAAGCTTGGGAATTAGTGCGAACAAATGCAGAACGCGCTGGCGGTGGCCCTGCGGCTAAGACAGTAGTGACAGAATTTGAATTACCATTACCAGACTTAGGCGAATTACCTTTAGAAGAATATGCAGTAGGTGGCGAACCCAAAGTTTCCACAACAGCAATGGGAAGATTGGTGGGAATTGTCGGTAAAAAAGACTCCAATTTCTTAGTAACTAACGCCGACGGTAACGAAGCATCGGGAATTGCCAATATTAACCAAGCATTGAAGATTATTCACCCCACAACCGACGATTTATATAACCAAGCGCCAAACGGACAAGTATACGAACCATTGAGTGAAGATGCTTGTGCAGGTTTAGCAGCTGGTTTGTCATTAATGGGTGCAAGAACTTTGTGGTGTTCCTACGAATCTTTTGCCATCAACGGATTACCAATTTGGCAAACTGTTATCCAAGCAATGGCAGAATTGCGCCGTCAAACTCCCTCAACAATTACATTATTTACTGCTGGCGCATTAGAGCAAGGACGCAACGGTTGGACTCACCAACGTCCAGAAATTGAAGCTTACTTTGCTTCTTTGATGCGAAATGGAAATGTGTTTCCATTATTTCCCCCTGATGCTAATAGTATCCAAGCTTGTTATGACTGGGCATTGAAAACTAAAAATAAGGGAATTGTGATTACTGCAAGTAAATCACCCTTACCAATTCGCACTACTTTAGAACAAACTCGTCATGGTTTACGCGATGGTGCAGTACTATTGCATGAAGTTCCAGGCGATAAGCAAGTTGTATTTGCTGTCATTGGTGATATGACATTAATGCCAGTATTTGAAGCAGCAGCATTTTTAGAAACTGAAGGTATTGGTGCCAAGATAGTTTCTATTATTAATCCGCGACGTTTATATCGTCCTGATGATACAGCTTGGGAGACTTGTTCTGAACCCGATGGTGGTTTCTTAGATGATGCCAAATTTGCCGAATTATTTGATGGTGATGCGTTAATTGCTGTTACTGGTGGTGCGCCGGCAATGCTGGAACCAATTATGTTGCGGAGTAATTCTAAGCGCGATACTTTTGCATGGAAGCGTGGGGAAACTACAGCCAGCGCTGGTGAGTTGATGGCGTTTAATGGTTTAACTGCGGAGGCGTTGACGAAAAGAGCGATCGAATTAGTGCATTAAGGCTGCGTTTTTAGTTAGCCTCTTTAGCCTTCATAAAGGCAGATATTTTATATAGAAATGAAATATTTCTCATTTTTAGCTAATATCTGCCTTTCTCGGTTAGAGATTTATCAATAAAATAATTATCTAAATATCTCTAACTGTTTATTATTTTGAATGTTACCAAATTTTCTATTGGACAGAATTTTTCTTCGCTATTTTCGGAAGTTTTATAAGTAAATCCTCTATCTGGGTAAAAAATTAATCTAATAAAAACGCCAGTAACTATCTGATTACCAGGATTTACTATTGCACAAAAATTTTTTCTTTTATTATCTGGTTTATATAAATCGCTTAATTTATTATTTTTTAATTCTTCTTCTGCTTTGTTAACTATCTCTTTGAAGAATTCATTAAAATATTTATTTAAATTATCGTGTTCGTTCTCTGATAAAATTTTACCTACACCATTACGTTTTATACTAGGATTATACAAATTTTTTAGCCTTTGATAAAGTGTCAGTATTAAAGTACGTTCTTCTATTGAATTTATAACTACAGGTATTTTTTCATATTTCCAAAGCAATAATTTTATTAGATTTTGGTCTTGATAAATTTGTGTAACTCGTTTTTCCCATTTAGGTATCGCATTACGATTATGTTCATCATTCCAATCAATAATGTCTCTTGCTTTCAAATAATCAATATCAGATTTTAACTCTTTTAAATATGTATCCATGTTTTGTGTTATATTTTCTTTAAAAATTTGAATATATATATTAGTTGTATTATTTAATTCAGCTTCGATTAACTCACTAATTTTATTTGGAACCCATTTACCCAATAGAGTATCTATGCTATATGTTCCTAAGAATTTGTCTGGAATAGGTTTAGGAAATTTATTAAAAAATAATTCTATATTGATTGGGTCTCTCGAAAAGCTTTCAGTCTCTTGATCTATATCATATCCTAAATCAATTTCTGGTCTATTGGTTTTATTTCTTCTTCTTTTTTTCTCTTCGGCAGAAAGCTTTAAACGGAATTTCAAATCTATTTGATGTTGTTGTTGCCACTGATGGTAAAAGCTGCCATTTGATAGCAGATTAAAAGCAAGCATAAATTCTTTTTGTTCAGCTAAGTCTTCCTCAGATAAAGTATAGTTCTCTTTAAGATAGAAAAATATATCCGTAAAGTTTCTGAGTGAATCATTGTCATATACGATGTGACCTATTTCAATATTTTTTTCTAAACCAGCATTGGTTAAATTACCAGAAGTTACAAAAGCAAAGCCTTTATAATTATCAATATTTTTGTCACTAGAATGTATGAGCGCATATGATTTACTGTGAAAAAGCTTGTTATTTTTGGCAGATATTGGTATTAAAGAAATATCATCTATAGATAATTTTGTTATATTACTTAAATTTTCAAGATATAGTTTGTCATTTAAAGATTCTTTGAACCATTCGTCTTTATCGATGAGTATGTGAAAACCAAACAATTTATTACCGAGAATATCATTTATTTTCTTTGCCAACTTTTCGGTTGCTTCTTGCTTAAAGTAACAAGTCATTGCATAGAATATCCAGTCAAAATTATTATTGCTGCTAGCCAATCTCACTTGATTTTCTATGACTGTTAGTAATGAATCACCATTGAAATCATTGAGTAATATAGGCATATGTATAAATATTTTTGTTTAGAGGCTGGATAATAATTATATACGTAGATAGCAAGTTTGCGCTAGTTATTTTGTTTACTCTACTAATCGTGATTAAGATACTTAGCGGGAGCGCAAGCTACAGACGTAGGTTGGGTTGAGGAACGAAAGCCAACATCTGAAAACTTTGTCAATGTTGGCTTTCACTTCGTTCAACCTAACCTACAAGAGAGTGCTTGATTATAAGTAGCGTCACTCTGCAAATTGTAGCCATTCTAAATCATTCGTGAACAACAAGATCCCCGACTTCTTGGAGAAGTCGGGGATCTGAGTCTGGTTATTTTTACAAATCAAATAGTATGGCTATGGTAAGAATGTAATATGAGTAAAATCTTTAACAGCTTACTAAACTTCAAATGCAATCATGGCTACAGATGCAGAATATCAAGCAAGAATTATCACCTATAGCTGGGATGACTTAATGATATTATGGTCAGAAATTAAAGCAAAAAACACCTCAAACTTTTGGGATGAAGGTAAAGCATTAGAATATTTAGTTTTACGCGCATTCCAATTAGATGGTTCTGAAGTGGCTTGGCCTTATACTGTAACAATTCAAGATAAAGTTGTAGAACAAATCGATGGAGTGGTATATACAGACAGTCTAGCCTGCTTGATAGAATGTAAGGACACTACTAAAGAAGTGAATATTGAACCCATAGCAAAGCTACGAAATCAACTACTACGAAGGCCAGCAGCAGCTATTGGTAGCGTGTTTAGTTGCAGTGGATTTACAGAAGCAGCAGTAACATTAACTGGATTTGTAGCACCTCAAACTATTCTATTGTGGGGAGGAAAAGAAATTGAATATTCACTAACCAATAAATGTATATGTAAATTCCTAGTCAAAAAATATCGTATCTGTGTGCAAAAATGTATCCCTAATTACGACATTACAACGGAGATTTCATCATGAACCTGGCATATATGATTACAGAAAGTGATAAAGATATAGAAATTTTACAGAGATTACTACCACAAAATTTAAGTCAAGATATCAAATTTATAGCTGGTGAAAGTTCTTATAGAGCGCGTTCTTTAGCTAGTTCACTGCTTGCTACTCGGAAAACACCTGTTGCTCTTGTCTTAGATGCAGGTACAGATAACGAATCTCAAATATTTGAAAGACATGATTTAATTAATTATGTATTAAATCAGGCATCATCTGGAATCCCTTATCAAATTTTTCTGGCAATTCCCCAATTAGAAATTGTATTTTTACACGATAAATCATTAATAGAGAAAATAGCACAACGCCAATTCAATGATTTAGAATGGCAGTTAGCTAAAAGTAGCCCAAAAGAATTTTTAAAGACAGTATTCGGAAATGATGAGCAAATAAGTGCCAGAATATTTGACAGTATAAATGATGAAGAAATTAAAATATTACAACAAGAGCCATTAATACAAGAAATAATTAATTTCCTATCATCGCTAATTACATCTTCTGTTGCAATTAACTAAATATCCATTTTTAGAGTCGAGAGAGGACTTAGGTGTAACTCGCCACAAGCATTTTTAGAAACCTTCGGAAGCTGGGAGGACACACGCACAGCGGAAGAAATTATTGATGATATATATTTAAGTCGGGCTGTAAGTGATGCCTACGGCGGGCTACGCCTACGCAATTATAGCTTGTGAAATAATTTACAGTTATTGCAGATAAAATATGAAAATATCGAGTTCAACAGCCAGATATTTTCTATGGAAAACTCCCAACCTAAATCTGAGCAGCCTTTAAGTGTTCTCACAGTAGCAGACTTAGAAGCTTTAATCGTCAAAATTGTTCATAAGGTGCTTCAACAAGAGACACAGAAGCTAGAACAAGAGGATTTACCAAATGAACCAACACAAGCGAAACATCCACCACAAGCTTTTTTAGAAACTTTCGGAAGCTGGGAAGATACACGCACAGCAGAAGAAATTATTGATGAGATATATTCCAGTCGGACTGTAAGCGATGCCTACGGCGGGCTACGCCTACGCAATTATAGCTTGTGAACTATTTACTCTACACTCAAGAAGGTTGATGTAGGACGTGCGATTGCACTGTTCGCATTAATTCATCACGCGCGATCGCGCAATTTCTCTTCTACCAATGGGACGTACTTGTATGCTGTGAAGTGAAACAATTGCCACAGTCTCGCCATCCAATGTGACAAATTCAACCTCATATCCTTTGCCACCCTGATGTACTAAAACAACTGTACCTATATCACCCTGTTCTAAACTATATTCTGGGAGATCGCTAGTCAGAATAACCCTATCAAGTTCTTGAATCATTCTTCTCTACGTTTCAGTGGGTATGAAGTAACAAACTTAGGAATAGTTTCCCCAGTTTCTATAAACCAAGCCGAAAGAATCAAAGGGTTTCTGCCATCCGGTGAAAGCAGTGTACCTTCTACAGCATATCGAGTTCCGAATGGTGAATCTTCAATCTTTGTAACATCGTTATCAACAACATGATTTAGTAATGCATGAGCAAGAGTTTCCCAATCATCTACTGAAAAACCAAACGCAGTGAAAAACTTTTCCTTGCTGCGCCCATCGGGGTGAGTTGAGGACAATAGATACTCAGTAATTTTTCGCTGTGGCACAACTGCCCGTTCATAATTCGGCAGTTTCAATCCGCCTCTCCTACATTCTTATCTTTAGTTTATCGGCAATTGAGTCTTAATTTATTGCCTATATACAATAAATTTAAACACAGTCAAAATTATGTTGCAATCAATTGAAGGATTGTATAAACACGGTCAAATAGAACTTACAGAATTACCTAAAGATATTTCAGAAAGCCGTGTTATTATCACTTTTTTAGAGTCAAAAAAAGAGCAAATAAAAAAGCAACCCATGCAGTTTGGGATGTTTGCTGGAAATCAACAGTCAACAGAAGCAGATTTTGAAATTGCTGAATTTAATGGCGATAGCGAAGATGGCTTAGACTGGTCATAAGTATTTATGAAATATGTCATAGATAGTAAAGGTGATGTTGTACAGGTATTGACCTGCGACTAAAACATCAGTGCATCGGGTTTGGTTATTATTGTTTGGTAGTTATTCGATGAATCAAGCGATCGCTTTTCCACCACAGGCGATCGCTTAATGTAGATATTCAATACTAATTCTTGACTCGCCCGTTAGTTGGCTCCTGTAAAATTGCAGTTGGGACGGGTTGAGTAGCGGGAACCTCTACAACCGGAGGAACTTGCGAAGTCAATTTTTTATTACCCCGCTTGCGATTAGAACCACCTGCTTTAGCATACTCCATGCTGTTTTTACCGTAGACAGTTGCAACTCCACTCAGCATCCGTTCTGAAAGTTCCGAAAGCGCTTTGTCCATCTGGGTGGCTGTCTTACGCGATTCTTCAAGATTAGACAACAGCGTATTATGTGCTTCCACAACAGCACGGGTATTATCAATTAGGCGAGTATAGGCTTCAATGGTTAATCCGTGTCCTAAATCCAGATTCTCATTAATGGATTTTAGCAAGGCAAGACGACGTTGAGCTTTTTCCACAGCAGCCGAACCGCGAGTTGTCACAGTCATGGGAGATACTCCTAGAATAGTTCTCTTTCAACATAGTGGAGTACCTTTACGACTGAGATGAGTAGTTTTGTTGATTTAATTACTCGCATTGATTGGGACTATATCTGTGTTTTTACTCGTCTGTCTGTGTCTCTCAATTGTTTCAAGATAAACGCAATTAGCAATTGTAGTCTCCGAAATAGCAATTGTAGTATCTGAAATAGCAAATGTAGTGTCCGAAACGGCAAATGTAGTGTCCGAAACGGCAAATGTAGTGTCCGAA
>NZ_MTAV01000173.1 GCF_002154695.1 Nostoc sp. T09 | reverse complement strand
GATGAATTTGCTTAACTGGGTATCAAAAAGGCGATCGCTACGATTAATTGAGAATCGGTAAAAAAGTGACAAAAAAATGCCGAAACTAAAAATATCTAAGAAAAATCAAGGTTTCGGCTATGTTTACTATTGTATCTCGGCTCGATATCACACAAATTTTCTGCGACGTAGATGATTTTTGTCACCAATGGGAAAATCTCTGGCGGCAAGTACCACAATTGCCATCAGCAATCGGAGAACGGCGTAGCAAATCGAGGATGCATTTATCAGAGGTGATGACAATAGTCATAGCCTTTCATGGCAGTGGATATAAGACGTTTAAGGAATTTTATACGCTGCAAGTCTTACCGGGTTGGCGTGAGGCGTTCCCAAATTTAGTCAGCTACACAAGGTTTGTAGAATTGATGCAGGAGTGCTTAATGCTCCGCATGTTGCTTTTTACATACACGCACAGGAGAAATTACTGGGATTAGCTTTATCGATTCTACCCCCATCAATGTTTGTCACAACGCCAGGGCGCATTCTCACAAGGTATTTAAAGGTTTAGTGAAATGGGGGAAAAATTCTGTGGGCTGGCACAATGGAAGTAAACTACATTTGATTATTAATGATTGTGGAGAATTATTGGCATTTTCCCTAACTCCCGCCAATGTGGATGACCGAAAACCAGTCCCAGATATGACTAAAGACCTCATTGGTAAATTATTTGGTGACAGAGGATATATCTCTCAAAAATTATTTGAGGAGTTATATGAACGAGGATTACAGTTAGTCACTAAATCTAAAAATAAAATGAAAAACCGTTTGCTCAAAATGATTGATAAAATTCTTTTACGCAAACGTGCTGTGATTGAGTCGGTCAATGATCATCTCAAAAATATATGTCAAATCGAACACTCTCGTCACCGTAGTTCATTTAACTTTTTGGTAAATTTGATGGCTGGTTTAGCCGCTTATACTTATTTGCCTAAAAAACCTTCCATTGACATTTACCCAAAAGATTTGCCTGCTCTACCTCCTGCCATTTTTTAGTTCCATCGAACTCACGTT
>NZ_MTAV01000172.1 GCF_002154695.1 Nostoc sp. T09 | reverse complement strand
TTATTAGAGGAAGTAGATACTTCTCGCCCAGATGCGCCTGGGGTATCTCATTATGAAGCCTCAGAGAAGCAGTATCAAGCTGCTTTTGAAATTGCCTTTGTCAATCATCTAGAAATGGAAAGGTTCTTTGCCTCAAAAGAATATGCTGCTGCTGTTCAAAACCAGGCTAAGTATGTGCAGCGGTTTTTACCATTTCCAGAGCAAGCTGCTTACACTTTTGTTTACGATGGCAAGATGACACTGGCTGGTCAGCGGAGTTCTACAGTGGCAGAACTGATTACGAATATGGGTGCAACCAACCAATTGAGAGAGGATGTAGTTTCTCTGATGCTGGAACAAAAACTGATCTCTAACTCGAATGGTTTTGGCAATGGTTCCCAAAACGCTGCAAACACATTCATTAATAAAAGAACTAACTACTACAAAGATTTGTCAGCAGATTATTCTCGTCCGGGACTCGTAAGTGCTTATGTAGCAAGAAAACTCATAGAGGATGCCGAAAAGTTTGTAGCAATGAAAGAAAAGACATTGCCACAGATCAGTCCTTATTACACTCTTGAACAGATTGAACAAGAGAACAAAGAATGGTGGCCAACTCATTGTGAGGCATTAAGGCAGGGACGAGGCGATATTTTAACTGGTGAATATCGTGATGATTTGGTTTATTTTTGCCAAGATGGCCCCTATCAAGGCGTAGAACAACAAAAAGAGCGCGAACAACATTGGTGGGCATTAATTGCTCAACCAGGTGTAACTATGTGTTGGCCAATTGTTATGTTTCATGGTGAAGTTACTTTTTTTGAATGGAAGTGTGTGGATGATGAAACCAATGAAACACTTGCTAAAGGAAATGTCACTTGGATTCGCCGCGGTCATAGAGGCGGATGTTACCTTAAAACTGAGCAATTAACTTTCTATCGTGATGTTTTTGTTTCCAGTGGATTGTTAAAGTTAATCACGACAGCCTAATATCATGTTGAATTTTGAAAGGCTCTATAAAAGAGCTTTTCTCTAAATTCGTTAACTCATATCTATTCAAAGCCTTAAGAAAAGTAGTCAAGTTTTGAAGAGAGATTCTTTATAACTTTAGAGTACCTCCACAGATGGAAGAGAAGGCTATTCCTGTGGCAGAAGTTTTCCACTAACGTCAGTAGTTACCTTTGTGATCAGAAGTAAATACAGATTGAGCCGAGGGCAAATCTCCAATAGTGAATCGGTGAAAGTTTCCGAAACGAAGCAATTTCACGAATCCACCAAAGACAGGCTTGATTGGGAATCATCATTGTTCAAAAGTTTCAAACAGAGCAATATCAATGCATATGCTGAATCACACAAAGGGTTTCAAAACGATTATTGGTAGCTTTCTTGGAGTTGCTGCTTTCATTAGTCTTCCAGGATTAGCACAAGCTAACTTGAATAGTGTTAATAACACTTCCAACCAGTACATTTTGGCTCAGAATACCTCTACGCCGGGTTCGCCGACTTCTCCTGGAACTTCTACACCTAACCCGAGCTCTACGGATTCTAATACTTCAGTAACCACACTTGATACAGATTTCATGACTAAAGCAGCGCAAAGCGACTTGACTGAGATTCAAACAAGTCAGCTAGCACTACGAAAGTCACGAAACAAAGCTGTTCGTAGCTATGCACGGCAAATGATTCAACACCATACAGCTTCCAGCAAAAAACTAGCTGCGATCGCCAAAGCTAAGAATTTCACTTTACCGAAAGATATTGGACCAGATAATAAAGCCTTGTTGACAAAGCTGCAAAGCCTTTCGGGTAACAATTTCAACCAAGCTTATATGCAAGGACAGACTCTAGCTCATCAAAAAACTTTGGCTGAGTACCAGAGATATCTCCAACAGGGACAAGATCAAGATCTCATCGGCTTTGCAAATCAAATTTCACCCCTTGTCGCTCAACACTTACAGATGGCTCAGAAGATGACAGCCAGACCTTAATTCTCACTACAGTTGTAGATTTCATAGCTAGTTTGCCGTTATGTCTAGAAAAATCATTCTTGGGTTGATTTGGTTAGGATTTGTCGCTTACACCATCTGGTTAGCTCCGCTAGATCAACCGGATACATGGTCGATAGCGTGGAAACTATTAACCTTCCAATTGGCAGAACTCAACGCTATCATTCCAGCGATTTTCTGGCTAATGGGCATCTGGCCTATGATCTACGCTTGTTTAATGTTTGCTGATGGCAGAATGCAAAACTTTCGTGCTTGGCCCTATTTTATTGGGTCAAATTTTACGGGAGTTATTTGCCTTTTGCCTTATTTAATCTCTCGTAAATCCAATCAAGAGTTCTCTGGGCCAATAGATAAGTGGCTTTCAATTCTAGAACAACGTAAAACAGGAGTTTACCTCTTAGTCATTACCATTGGACTGTTGGCTTATGCAGGAATTGCCGGAAACTGGCAAGACTATATTCAGCAGTTTTTTTCTAGGCCTTTTGTTCATCTGATCAGTCTCGATTTTTGTTTGATGTGCCTTGTATTTCCACTGAGTTCATTATTTGATGATGACATGGCACGTCGAGGCATCAAGGACGCCCGGATTTTTTGGAGTGTTGCCCTTGTCCCTTTATTTGGCCCATTAATCTATCTGTGTTTGCGCCCGTCTTTACTAGAAGCTGGTCTAAAAGAATTTAACGCTACAGTAACTTCTGCTTATTAAGTGGATTTTCTGCCTATTCTACAGTTCAGAGTTTAAAAGGCGATCGCCCTGACAATCTATCTATAAAAAAGCAGCCCTCACTATAACAGTAAGGGCTTTTCTTTTGGGAGTTGCTCAATTACGCGATCGCTTGATGCTCATCAAAACACTTCAGCAATTAATATCTTGTTGAGCTGGAACCTGTTCCTGTGGGTTGATTAGGATCTGGATAAGCGCGGTGCTTTTCTTTATTACGAGCTAAACCTGCTAAACCTGCTAGACCTAGTAATCCTAGCCAACCCCAGTCAAAACCGCGATCGCTCCTCACATCGCTGGTTCCTCGCACAGAAGAGTTCCCTGTAGTACCAGTGCCTGTGCTATCAGTACCTGTAGTTGTGTCAGTACCAGTAGTACCAGTACCTGTAGTGTTAGTACCTGTGCCTGTGGTTGTGTCAGCGCCCGTAGTACCTGTGCTAGTACCAGTACCTGAGGTGCCACTGCCAGTGCTGCTACCTAAGCCTGTAGTACCTGTTGTACCTGTGCTAGTACCAGTACCTGTAGTGTTAGTACCTGTGCCTGTGGTTGTGTCAGCGCCCGTAGTACCTGTGCTAGTACCAGTACCTGAGGTGCCACTACCAGTACTGCTGCCTAAGCCTGTAGTACCTGTTGTACCTGTGCTAGTACCAGTACCTGAGGTGCCACTACCAGTACTGCTACCTAAGCCTCTAGTACCTGTTGTACCTGTGCTGCTACCTAAGCCTGTAGTACCTGTTGTACCTGTGCTGCTACCAGTACCTGAGGTACCACTACCAGTGCTGCTACCTAAGCCTGTGGTACCTGTTGTACCTGTGCTACCTGTGCTGCTACCTGATGAACTACCACCAGAAGAACCGGTTTGGGCAGAAACAGACATAGATAAGGGCACAGCACCAAAACTTAAAGCAAAGATACCAGCCAAAACAAATTTAGATAAATTCAAAGGCCTCATGATGATTATCCTTATATGGTCTAGATTTCTGTGTTTGATAGATTGTCAAGAACGCCGTTATCGGCTCAATCTGCTACTAAATTCAGCCTTTTTAGGCACGACACATTAAGGACCCTGCCAAATAATGACAAAAGGTCTGAAAACATTGGAATAAATGAGATTAAGAGAAAGCGTAGTCAGTTTTCAGCAATATTTAGATAACATGAAGATTCGCGCTAGGTTCATAAGTATCTTAATTTTCTGAAAAAAAGTTCTGCTTTTAGTATGAGCTTGGTAATTGACTGATAGCGTCAGCATTATAGAGTCACTATTTCTGTACCCTCGTAAAAACCCCCACGACGGTTTACTATGCGTCGAGGTAACTTTGACTAAGAATAACTTCTACTGTTTTTCTCAACGTCTACCATAGGAGGAAAATCACT
The DNA here is from genome assembly GCF_002154695.1 of Nostoc sp. T09. GTDB lineage: Bacteria > Cyanobacteriota > Cyanobacteriia > Cyanobacteriales > Nostocaceae > Aulosira. The sequence continues at coordinate 15,113 of NZ_MTAV01000172.1, read as the reverse complement.
TCTATCAAAAGTATTAGCCTTCTCTCGATATCAAATTCTCTATCCGTCTGACATAACTTTTCTTTAGCATCTTGAATGTTTATGATTATTAGCAGTACAGTTGTTCATACAACTGTCGACATTGCTTGGGGCTAATTTATAAAGCCATCAATTTCAGTTAATCGTTTAATCCCAAAAGCTTTGGTCAAGGGATTAATAGTTTAGTTAGCTTTTTGTATTGGCTAGCATAAATTGAATCACTAAAAAAAGCTAATTTTATTTCCTTAAAAAATTATATTTTCTTCTAAATACCTTTTAAATTATATCTTTCGGTAGATATTAATTTAAGAGAAATCTGATTTCCAAAGTTTCTATTTTAATAGGCAAATCTCTCACTTAAGATACTCATCTTTAATATTTCAAAATTTATTAACATACCACTATGACCATAGTTAAAAGAAATAGTCTGCATCAATCAGTAATATCTCCAGAGAACCTAGCTCAGAAGCGTCTTGCCGCAGAGCGAATGCAAGATGTTAACCTTTTACTACAAAATTTAGCTAATAGTGAAGAAGCGACTATTAAGCTTATTATCGATTGTCTATATGATATTGGCTCGGTTAACTTAATCAACCGCAGGCTACGCTTGCGCCCTTTAAACCGGACAATGAAACTAATTGCCAAAATGTCTAAGCCTGTATTTAGACTTATTGCATGGCATTGGTTTCAAAAAAATTGTCCTCAATTAATTACTAAGTGGCTGGAAACAAAGATTGCTTTTGAAGATCCAACAGATTTACCTCAAAAAGTCGCGGTGGAAGTTTCAGAAGTAAAACCATATTCCCAGTTAGAAGTTGATAACATGAGCCAAGAAATTAAATATTTGCGTCAGCAAGTAAGACGGCTAGCTGGGGTTTCGATAGCTGCGCTTTCTGCATTAGGCGTCACAGTCACAGTACTCAACCGAACCCCAGATGCACCATTACAAAGTACACAGCAAATTCAATCGAACATTCATCCTTAGTATTATCTAAGTTATTAATAAAACGTAGGAACATTTTGCCTTTGCTTAAAAAAGCAATATTTGGCAATCAGGCGAGAGGGGTCTACCCTATTTCACCTCTATTACTTTTGGTTTAGGATTTGCACCACTTTAGAAAAGCGATCGCTCCCTACTCCCTATTAAGCTAAAGTTGCAAATAAGCGTGGATTTAGCTTAAGCCAGGAGAAAAGAGTTATGAAAGCAGTCTTAATGACAGCAGCAGGTAGCCCTGAGGTACTACAACTACAGGAAATCACAAACCCTGCTGTTCCTGTAGGAAATACTGAACTTTTAGTACGCTTGGTAGCAGCTGGTCTAAATCCCATTGATACAAAACTTCGTCAACGTGGTACTTTCTACCCGGAACAGATGCCTGCCATTCTCGGATGTGATGGTGCAGGTGTAGTTGAAGCGGTAGGTGCTGGAGTGCAGCGCTTTCGTCCAGGCGATGCGGTATATTTTTGCTATGGTGGCTTAGGCGCACATCAAGGGAATTATGCTGAATATACCGTTGTTGATGAGCGTTTTGTTGCGCATAAACCCGCTTCCGTGTCTTTTGCGGAAGCCGCAGCCGCGCCTTTAGTACTGATCACTGCTTGGGAAGCTTTATACGAACGAGGACGACTCGAACCTAAAGAAAACGTTTTAATTCATGCGGGTGCTGGTGGAGTAGGCCATGTAGCAATTCAACTAGCAAAACTTAAAGGTGCTAATGTCGCCACTACCATTGGTTCTGAGGATAAAGCTAACTTCGTTAAACAACTGGGTGCTGATGAGGTAATTTTTTACAAACAAACTGACTTTGTACAAGCCGCTTTAGATTGGACTGGTGGTGAAGGTGTAGATTTGGCATTTGACACAGTAGGTGGAGATACCTTTGCCAAAACTTTCCCAGCCGTGCGGATATATGGTGATATTGTGACGATTCTCGAACCAAGTGCTAATACTGTTTGGAAAACTGCCAGAAACCGCAATCTCCGCATTGGTTTGGAATTGATGTTGACACCAATGTTGGAAGGAATAGTGGAGGGGCTTCAGCACCACGCCGAAATTCTCGAACAGTGTGCCACTTGGATCGATCAAGGTAAGTTAAAAATCCATGTTAGTCACAAATTTCCTTTAGAAGAAGCAGCTAAAGCACACCAATTACTTGAAAGTGGGTCTATCACAGGTAAAATTGTTCTGCTGATTAGCAATGAATAGTCAAGAAAAATTTGGGTAAATTATTTTTGAAACGCAAAGAGAAGTCTGAGCGGCGGCTTCCGCCGATCAGAACTTCGGTGGGATCGCAAAGGAAAGCGCAGAGGATCGCAGAGAAACTACTCTGTATACCTCTGCGTTTAACCTTTGCGATCCTCTGCGTTTTATTAATTATTTTTTTCTCCTTTACCCTACCAGCTTCGGCGGTACAAACATCTCTAGAACGCACGCCTCTAACTCTAGAACTCTTACAAGAACGAGTACGTACACCGATACTCCGCGAAGGCAATTTAACAATAGATTTGCGGCAGATGGTGATTGATTTACGCCCAGAAAATGCCAGCTTCCGCGATGCTTTTTACCAACTGCTGCGTAAAGAATTACAAAAAACAGGCGCCAAACCTTTGGGTTTAGACCTCAGCTATTCTTTAATTCAAGGGGATTTTCTGGGTAGCGATTTGGGTTTAAGAACTCCCCTCTACGGACAAGAAATTGCCCCGATTTTTACCCCAACTGAACAAGAACAACTAGAAAATTTGCGCCTCGTTTGTTTGCGATCGCTTGCAGTCACTTTACCCAATTCCAAAGACTGTCGATCGCTTTTAGGAACGCAATCAGCCGCATCCAGCGAAATTACCGTGTTTCGTGGTTCTTTGTCACTAGTACAAACTCGTTTTAATGGCGAAGTGTCGTTCCCCAATATCTTCTTTCTTCAATCTGTAGATGCGCAAGGTGCAACCTTTATCCAGCTAGCTAACTGGAATGAAACCAGATTCAGCCGTGTTGTCAGCTTTACTGGTGCTACTTTCCGACATCTAAGCAATTTTCAAGGAAGTATTTTTTTCAACAAAGCTAATTTTAAGCAAGCCCAATTTCAAGAAACTGCTGACTTTCAAAACAGCATTTTTGAAGATATAGCCAACTTCAATCAATCAAGTTTTAAGCAGTTGGCTAAATTTAATAGTGTGCAGTGGTTAGGTAATACTGATTTTTCTGATGTGCATTTTTTTAGTCAGGTACAGTTTACTAAAGCTAATTTCGCTCAGTTTCTCTTATTAACAGAAGCAACTTTTGACCAAGCTGTGATTTTTCGAGAAGCACAGTTCGATCAACCTGTGAGTTTGCGAGGTGCTAGCATTCTTAACCTTGCAGATTTCAGCGATGCAAAGTTTGCAAAAGAAGCTTTTTTAACTGTACCTGGTCTGAGTTTTAACTCTAACCAAGCAAAAATTTTAGGTAACTCTGGTGAGATTGGGAAAAAGTTTTGCGTTCCTACCCTACAAGGTAATCAAAACGTTTTGCGTAATTTAGGTCAAAATTTTCGTCAACAACAGCAAATAGCCGATGCGAATCAGTTAGAGTTCACCAAACAGCAATTGCGACTGATGGAGTTAAGCCAGCGTCTGGTGTCCACAAATATCAATACTGCTCGCCTAGAAAATTTGAAGAGATTGGGTTTTTCTGTAAATCAGGCGGAAGCGATCGCCCAGCGTCGTCAAATCAAACCATTTCGCAACAATAGCGAATTACTAACTTTGGCAGATATTGATTTAGAAACATACAGCCAATTGCGCGATCGCATCATTGTCAGCGAACCTCTTTCATTAGTTGGCTGGTTACTCCAAGCTTGGAATTGGTTGGCTTTGAGTGTACTGCTGCTACTTAGCGACTATGGTACAAATATTTGGTTAGTATTTGGCGTTGGCGGGGTTGCGATCGCTTTTTTTGGCTTGCTATTTTGGCTAGTCGATCGCTATCGTCGTCTGCGTCCCGTCCCAATTATTCCTACATACTACGAAACTATTTCTATATTAGTGAGTTTTAGCTGCTTACAATTCTTTAGCTTATTAGCCATCTTTAGGAGTGCAGAACAACCTTGGCTAACCCTAGGATGTCTTTTAATTATTATTGTCCCCGTACCGATAATTTTATTGATACGACTTTACCAGCAAGGTCGCTATCACGATTTATTAGATGTTTCTTACTTCACAGAAGACGGGACTATGCGTCAGTTACGATTACTGATTGGACGCTTACCAGTGATCCCCAGAAATCCCACCTTTCGCGAACGATATATGCCTTTGTTGTGGACTCGTCACTGGAACTGGCTCAACTACTATGACTTTAGCCTGAATAACTTAGTAAGATTAGGATTTAACGATATTCGGATGCGAGATGAGCATCTACCTAGTATTATCGCTACACTTGGCTGGTATGAGTGGAGTCTGGGTTTACTTTACATTACCTTAGTTTTGTGGACTCTCTCCCGTACTATTCCCGGATTGAACTTGTTGATCTATCTCAAGTAACACGGTTGTCAATGTTGAATGTTACAATCAGTTTTACACGATAAACGTCTTGCAAAAGTCGAGTTTAATGGCAGCAAAAACACAGATAAATACAAATGCATATAGATAAATTATCTCTGTGTATCTGTGGTTAGAAGTACTATTAATCTAGATTTTTCCAAGAAGTTTAATATTTGAATTTTAAATTTTGCACAGTATTACTAGTAATACTGGCAAATTCCTCTATTGAACCTAGTGTTTTCCAAGTTTTAAATAGGCGAAGAATTATGGAGTCTAGCCTACTGTTAACAGCTGACGATCAGCCTATTTCGATTGAGCAAGCATTAAGATATCTAGATTCGGCTGGAAAACTTGAGTCTGTTATATGGGAAATAATGCGCCAACACGTTATAGAAAAAGAACTACAGGCATTAGAAGAGCTTGATATAAGCTCAGAACTGCTCGATCAAGTAATATTAGATTTTCGCTTAGAAAATGAACTTACTAACTACGAAAGCTTCCAAGAATGGCTCAATAATCAGGGTTTAGATTACGCTATATTCCGCAGAGAAATCGCTGCGAAACTCAAACTAGAAAAGTTGAAAGTTCAAGTTACAGAACCAAATATTCAAGAATATTTTATTGAACGGAAAATATTTCTGGATCGAGTTGTGCTCTCACGCTTAGTTGTAGAAGAGCAAGCACTAGCTGAAGAATTGAAAAGTCAAATTTTGGAAGATGACGTTAGATTTGAGCAGCTAGTTCAGGAATATTCTGTTGAAGATGACCGAGTTTTCAATGGGATGATGGGAGCAGTCAGTCGAGGTACAATGCCCGATCCACTCAGAGCATCTGTTGATTTAGCTAATCCTGGTGAGTTGATTGGACCACTAGAAATTAATGGACTTTGGTATTTAATTCGTGTGGAAAAATTTATCGAAGCTTCGTTAGAAGAACAATTGAAGCAAGAACTAGAAGATGAGCTTTTTGAGCAATGGTTAGAGGAAAAAATTCAAAATATTAAAGTCAGTCTTCAAGTGAAGTTCTAAGGTTAATCATGAACTTGCAAGTTAACTTGAAATGGGAAAGCTTACCACTGTGTTTGCTAACTCCTGAGCAGCAAATTCACTTAAGAAATCAAGCAGAAATTCATCGATATAAGACAGGGGAAGTAATTTGGTCTACTGATCAGCCAGGTAAGCAATTTTTACTTATTTCGGGGAATGTGCGTCTTAGAGAAGATGGCAAAGCCAAGTCATTAGCAACTTTAACCGCAGGCGATTGGTTTGGGGATTTACTAGAGCTGTCTGGAGAATTTAAAGCTGTGGCATCTAGTAAAGGTGTGGAAGTAGTTTGCTGGAATACAGGTCTTTGGCAGGAATTACCATCAGTAGAAATAAATCGATTTTGGATAGCTTTGCGATCGCGCTATCAGCCTCAAGACTCTAATTTACCCCAACCAGTACCGGGTTATCCGTTTATCTTGAGTCCGAAAACTGCTGCTGCTTGCTTAACAATGGCAGCGCATTACCTGCAAAATCCAATTCAACTAGAGTTAGTACAGCGTCAACTCCGGGGAGAACACCCTAACGATGTCATGGAAGCAGGCGAAAAGCTGGGACTGCAACTGCAACAGCTACAAGTTACCTGGAAAGACTTGCGCCAGCTATCCTTCCCCGCTTTACTGCGCTGGCAACAGCAAGATTGGATTGTTGTATATGGTGTTCGAGGTAATCGCGTAATTATTGCCAATCCTACCAATCTCAGTCAAACCTGCGAAAGCATTCCCCAAGCATTGCTTGCAGAACATTGGGATGGGCAACTTTGGCAAGTAGAACAAATTCAAAAGCAAGATAAATTTAACCTGACGTGGTTTTTGCCAGCAATTTGGCATCACCGTAAATTACTAGCAGAAGTGCTATTAATTTCTTTTGCCTTGCAATTATTAGGGTTAGCAACACCGATTATTACTCAGTTCATTATCGACAGAGTAATGGTCTACCAAAACCATAGCGCTTTGCATGTAATGGCGATCGCTCTTCTTGGTGTTGCTATCCTAGAAGCTATTTTGGGCATCTTACGGCTATTCATATTTAGCCATACTGCCAACCGCCTCGATCTAAGTTTATCGGCGCAGTTATTTCGGCAACTGATGCGCCTACCCTTAAATTATTTTGAGTCACGTCGGGTAGGAGATACCGTTGCTAGAGCACAAGAACTCGAAAATATTCGGCAATTTCTCACTGGTACAGCCTTAACTGTCATCCTCGACAGTATCTTTTCAGTAGTGTATTTAGCGCTGATGTTTTCTTATAATTTTACCCTTACTTGGGTTGCTTTAGCTGTAATTCCCCTATTTGCCCTTTTAACTTTGGTAGCAACACCAATACTGCGCCATTGGCTGAATGAAACTTTTAATCGTGGTGCCGATAGCCAATCTTTTTTAGTGGAAACAGTCACAGGAATTCATGCAGTAAAAGCTCATGCTGCGGAACGCACATCCCGCAGACGATGGGAAGGTTTATTTGCTCGCTATATCCGCACTAGTTTTAAAGCTGCCACTACTTCTAATATTGGCAGTAATATCGGCGATTTTCTCACCAATTTTTCTTACTTGATTATTCTCTGGTTTGGAGCCGGGCTGGTAATGGATCAAAAACTCACTATTGGTGCATTAGTGGCTTTTCAAATGCTGGCGTCTAGAGTCACAGATCCACTGCTGCGTTTAGTACAACTCTGGCAGGAATTTCAGCAAGTCTTGCTATCTGTGGATAGACTTGGGGATATTCTCAATGTTGCGCCAGAAGCGGAACCGGGATCTGGTTTAGTGTTACCATCGCTGCGTGGTCAAGTCAGCTTTGAGCAAGTGCTATTTCGCTACCAACCAGATCAAAAAGAAGCCGTTCTTAAAGGTATTACCTTCACTGTTCAACCAGGAATGTTTGTCGGAATTGTTGGACGCAGTGGCTCTGGTAAAAGTACTCTTTCTAAGCTGTTACAACGACTTTATCAACCAGAATCAGGCAGTATTATCATTGATGATTTTGATATTAAAACTGCTGATATTGGTTCTTTGCGGCAACAAATTAGCGTAGTCCTACAAGAAGATTTTCTCTTCAACGGAAGCATTTCTGAAAATATCACCTTAGGTAATCCAGATATTACAACCGAGCAAGTCATAACAGCTGCACGATTAGCAGTAGCCCACGATTTTATTTGTGAATTGCCTCAAGGATATGAAACCAACATAGGGGAGCGAGGTATCTCTCTATCTGGGGGGCAAAGACAACGTATTGCTTTAGCGCGTTTATTTCTTTCCCAAGCTCCAATTTTAATTTTGGACGAAGCTACAAGTGGTTTGGACAGCGAGACTGAGCAAAAAGTATTGCACAATTTACAAGAAGTTTCAGGCGATCGCACCGTTTTCATGATTGCCCACCGTTTTGCACCTTTAAAGCAAGCTGACTTAATTTTGGTATTAGAAAAAGGGGTCATTGTGGAAAAAGGCAATCACGAAGAGTTGGTACAAAAAAGAGGTGTTTACTGGGCTTTATATCAGCGGCAGCTTGCCAGTGTATGAAATATAAAAATTTGTAAATATTAAATTATTTATCGAAGTTTATTAGAAGCAACTAGAAGTTAAAATCGCAGATTTTTATGGTTGAAATAGCAATTTTTATGTATAGAGAGGTAAAGTTAAAATTTAAAACTAAAGACTTATACAAGAATCCGATTTGATGTTTGAAAAAATTCCCTACGCCTGAAGCTCAAGTGTAGGGTGGGCAATGCCCACCTAATAAGAGTAAGTTCACAAATCGAATAGGATTGCTATATTACTTAATTTCTAGCGTTATTCACAAGTTACAAGTCAACAACAGCAAGACTAAAATTCCATTGGATAACTATGCTTGATATTAGAGACAGCACTAAAAAATCTAGCGGCGGAATTATTTCAGAAAGTCCTCTTTCTTCAGCGTCCCACCGCGTAGCAAATCCCCTTTCTTCAGCACGTCCTTATGCTTCATCTCCTGCTGTTAGCTTGCGTAGAGGCGATACTCTATGGGAAGTTGCCGAGAAAAAACTTGGTGATGGCGATCGCTGGCGCGAACTCCGCAAAGCTGATGGTAGCCGATTTACTTCCCAAGAAGCTAAACGTCTCCCAGTAGGGACGCGAGTTTATCTTCCTGATGCTAAACCTGTTGTGGTAAGCTCTGAGCCATTTGCTAAAGGTATAACGTCGCGTAATAACTTCAATGCTGCCACTCCCTCAAAAGGGAAAGCCTGGACTAGCGTTTCACCCTCACTAGTTTCTAAAACATCTAAAGTATCTTCACAGTTGCTTACTCCTGAAGATGTCAGGCGAGATAAGTACTTAAATCCTTCCAATCCCCCAAACAAAAGCAGTCAATCGGAAAATTCATCCCCAACCTCAAATAATCAGCTAAACCTAATCAGCGGTGCTGCTAAAGGAATTTATCTAGGAAGAAATATCCCAGCCAACAGATTGTCGTCAAAAACCGTACCTACCGAAGCTAGCCGTGCTGCCAAACCACTTGTTTTAAGCGTTACTGATGAGAATGGCAAGCGTCTAATCAAGCCAGTCCCTTTAAGAAGGGTACGCTTTAGCCAGGGAGACATATCTCCACACTTGAGAGACAAAACACCATACAAGCAAGTGGTGGAAGGCATGAAAAAGCATGGATGGGATTATACCAAAGAGCCACCTGATATGGTGAAATTCGAGGGTAAAAAACTTACTATCGGAAAAATAAAAATTCCTATAGGCAGAGGGCATTACACTAGCCTTGATAATCGTCGAATTAGAGCTGCTAAAGACGCTGGTATCAAGAAAATTCCTGCAAGAGTGCACCATGAAAGTGACTCGATCCGGCATGATGTTCCTTCAAAACCCGGTTCCGCAGGCAAGGATGTTGCAAGTCGGTTTAAGCTCAAAAAAACAACGTTTAGCGAGCCAAAAACTGCAAAAACTCACAAGCCTGGTAATAAACCAAATAATTGGGGTGAAGCTGCAAAATTTCGTGCAGCAGATCAAAGAGCAAGAGGTTATCAAGATTTTCCTCTAAAGGGAAGAAAGAGCTTACCAGTATTTAAACCTGAATTACCAGAAACACGCACACAAACAAGCCGATTACCAAGGTTTAAAGGAAATTCTAGACTTACTAGTAGCGCAGTTGGAGCTACCAAATCTGTAGCAAAATCGGGAGCCACCAGCGCTGCACTTCGAGGAGCTAGTAGAATAGCCGCACCAGTTGCTGTGGGATTAGATGTATGGCAGCTGAAAAATGCCTATCAGAAAGATGGATTTGGTAAAGAATTCCGCAAAACAGCAGGTAGTGTTGCTGGGGGATGGGGAGGTGCAGCGGCGGGTGCTGCTATTGGTTCAGCTATTTTTCCTGGAGTTGGGACTGTTGTTGGAGGTGTTGTTGGTGGCATCGCCGGTAGTGCATGGGGTGATGACATAGAACAAGGAGCAGAGACGGTAGGGAAAGAAATAGTGGGAGGAGCGAAGAAAGTATGGAATAAACTTTTTGGGTAGCTCAATCTACCTTGTTTAAATGCCACTTCTTTTAAGATACAAGGGTGTGTTATGGACGTTAGCCCTAACACACCGCAAATCCTATAACAGTCCTGTTTCATTCGTGAAAAAACAAAGTATATTTGTACATCCTTCTTTCCTGTTGCTTGTTCCTTGCCTCAATGAGTAATTTCACAACTCCTACATGGATTGCTATAGTAGGTTGAGTTGAGGAACGAAACCCAACATTGATCGGGGTGTTGGGTCGAAGCATGAGATCTAACCTACTGGACTGACACAGCTAAATTTGTGCATTAGATTTATGGTTAAGAGGGCGCTAAAGCGCAACTACAAACATTATTACTTTTTAGAAAATACTTCATCAAATTTGTGTGTAATCGGGTCAAGCAACAAGCTCAAAATTGTCTTCTGGCGCATTACAATATCAGCCTCCGCAGTCATTCCAGGAGTTAACTGCTTATCTTGACCCCGCGCCCTGACTGAGAATTTATCTAGTTTAATTCTGGTGGGAAAAACTGGTTTGTTTAAATTCTTATCCTTAACCACTGGATAGGGACTTACATAAATCACTTTGCCATCAATCACACCAAATTCTTGATAATTAAAAGCATCTACTTTAACCTTTGCATTCATGCCTTCTTCAACAAATCCTCGATATTGGTTAGGCAGATCGAGTTCTAGCAAAGGTTCCTTTCCTGGTGGCAAAATTGACAATAATTCCTCACCAGATTGCACTATCCCCTGACCTTGGTTAACTTTGATGTTATAAACTCTGCCAGAAATTGGAGCTATAATAATTTGATTTTTCCGCTGCGCTTTAGCTTGGTCTAGTTGCCTTTCAACAGATTGTAATTCCTGACGACGCTGGCTAAGTACAGAAAGAGCACCAGTTTGATAATTTTGCTTGAGTTGCTGGATAATTTGCTGTTGAGCAGCAATACTTTTTCCTAAGTCTCTAACTTTGTCTTGAGCGTGTTCGTAATCTTGTCGTGGGATGGCTCCCACCAGTCTACGCAACCTATTTACGTCCCGTTGAGCAGCTTTAAGATGATCTCGCAGACGCAAAAGTTCAATCTCTGCCTCTTTAATCTTTGCATTCTGGCTTGCATCTGCTGCTGTGCTAGCACTCTCGATTTCTTGCTTGATTAATTGGGCTTGCTTGTTTAGCCTCTCAATATCAACTAGAGAAGATTCGGAGTCAAGTGCTACCAGGACATCACCCTTTTGTACAAGCTGACCTTCTTTGACATTATTGGGATTAACAAATTTAATTTTGCCACTACTAGGCGATCGCACTGCCTCCACTTCCTGCTCACCAGGAATCAACTTACCAGGAGCTACAGCTACTTCATCCACTTTACTCAATCCTGCCCAAGCGATCGCACCAAACACTGCCATACTTAAAACGACCCCTACCAATCTTGTATAAAGCGGTGGTAGTTCTTGTACTGCCTTACCTAATTCATAAGATAAGTAAGCATCTGGGTTCGCAAATTGCTCTCTAGTCTGCCGAGATTGAGCTGGAGAAGAACCTGAAAGTAGCTTCATATATCTATTTACATGAGCAGTCTACATATTTTTTACTATAGACCACAGGCATATTTCGGCTAGTTTCAAGTAAAATTATTCGTTTGCCAGACGCTGCGCGAACTAAAAGCCCTACCTATCTCAAGTAAATCTGTTGTAAATTGACAATTAATGCTGTTAATACCAGAAAAAATCAGTTAAAGGCAGGAAATCCCACCTCTAACCGAAATCAAAGCATTTTGTAACCAAATACCAACTTCAATATCACACATGGTTTTGACGTAGGTATTACAAAATCATGACAACGGTGCGGCCGTAGCAAAGCTGTCATTTGTCCTCAGCCAGTAATTTTATAGTTAAGATGTCGTGGCGTAGAGAAGCCGAATGTTGGACGAAACTCCAGGTACAGTCTTAATTACAGGCGCATCAACAGGAATTGGTGAGGCCTGTGCTTTGCTCTTAGATCAGTTAGGATTTTCTGTTTTTGCTGGCGTGCGTCAAGACGCCGATGCTGAAAAACTCAAACGCAAAGCTTCACAAAGACTCACCCCGATTTTCCTAGATGTGACTGATGCTGATGCGATCGCATTTGCAGTTGAGACAGTCACAAATGCAAATAATGGTAAGCTGGCAGGCTTAGTTAATAATGCTGGAATTGCCATCCCCGGCCCGTTAGAATTGCTACCAATTGCCGAATTTCAGCACCAGATACAAGTTAATCTCATCGGACAATTGGCAGTTACCCAAGGATTCTTAGGTTTATTGCGCCAAGGTCGGGGTCGAATTGTCAATATGGGTTCGATTTGTGGTAAAAGTGCTGTTCCGTTTTTGGGCGCTTACAATGCTTCAAAATTTGCCCTAGAAGGCCTCACTGATGTCATGCGTTTGGAGTTACGACCTTGGGGAATCTCAGTTTCAATTATTCAACCTGGTACAATTGCTACGCCAATTTGGGACAAATCTTTAACTCAAGCCGACATAGACAAGGAGAATCTTTCTGAATCCGCCCAAAATCTTTATGGTCACGCCATGAATGCAGTACGTAAACAAGTAGGAATTTTGGCGTCAAAAGGAATTTCTGCGGATATTGTTGCTCAGGCTGTTGTCCATGCACTCACCGCCAAACATCCCAAAACACGCTATCTCGTAGGACAAGACGCCAAAATTGCCGCCATACTCAAGCATCTTTTACCCGATAAACTGTATGACCGCGTGGTTTTATATTCAATGGGTTTGTAAATATTGCTAACTAACCTTTGCTTCCAAAGATTTGAGCAACTCCGTATTCACACCCGATTCACGTGTTAGCGCAATTTTACCAGTTCGGGCTATTTCCCTTAAACCAAATTTCTGTAGCACCTGAACAATTGCCACCAACTTACCAGGATCGCCGACTACTTCCAGCGTGAGAGAATCTTCTGCTACATCTACCACTCGCGCCCGGAAAATCTGAGATAATTCGATCACTTCGGAACGGTTGCTGCTAGTAGCATTCACCTTGAGGAGCATCAATTCTCGTTCTACGCAGGGAGTTTCAGTAATATCCTGCACCTTGAGAACATTGACTAATTTGTATAGTTGCTTAGTGAGTTGTTCGATCACGCGATCGTCACCAGGTACAACCATCGTAATCCGAGATACTCCTCCCTGCTCAGCTGGACCAACAGCAAGGCTCTCTATATTAAAACCGCGACGGGCAAATAAGCTAGAAATGCGGGACAGAACTCCCGCCTCATCTTCTACTAAAACTGAAAGGGTATGTTTCATCTTTGCCAACACAGGCTCAGGCAACATTTTACTAACAAAAATATTAGCTAATGGCTGCCCTACACGTACTGCCTACTAAGTTAATAAGTAAATCCGATCTTTCATTTTAAACTCAAGGCTGCACTCATTACACTCCTAGATAGAAGTTAAACTTCCCCACAAATCATCCTGCAAGTAGAAACCTGTGTGGGTGGATATCTTTTTACTGGCAGATGTGGACAATCTGTAAAAATTTTATCCTCAGATTGTACGAACCTTTTATAGGAGAAAAGATTTTATGGGTTGGCTAAAAAGGCTATTTGGATTAGAAAAACCGCAAAACGCAGAAGTAAATCCTACTCCCCAAGCAGTACCACAAGCTTCTAATGCTACCTTTGCTCCTGACACCACTGCCCCTTCTACTGCTACTCAATCTATTCCCCCAGAGCGTTTGGGTCTCAACGGAGAATACGATCAAAGTGGTTTGGCAAAACGTGTAGCATTAGCCTTCGACCAAGATGCCCAACTTGACGATGTTGATACCCTCTGGGTTGCTCAAACTGGTGGTACTGTAGTTCTTAAAGGTAAAGTTCCCAGCCAGGATATTCTCAATCGCATGGTTTCTGTGGCGCGTTCAGTTAATGGTGCCACAGGTGTTGAGACTAACCAAGTTACTATTGGCTAAGTATTAGTGCAACATTACTCGACGGTTTCAACTTGAAAAGTAACAAGTTGTTGGCTGTCGTCAAGGCAGTGATTAATCCAATCCAAAATAGCTTGGTTTACTTGCTCTGGACTTTCATCATGGGGACAATGCCCTACATCTTCTAAGTTAAGCAGTTGCAGTTTCTCATTGTATTGAGCAAATTGTTTAGCTAGTAACGGAGGAATAAATCGGTCTTTCTGTCCCCAAATTAAAAGCATCGGAATTGTTAAAGTTGGCAATACTGTCTTGACGCTGGGACTAAAGTTCACGCCCATAGCAGCTTTGAAAAGAGCACTAAAAGCACGGGCAGAACCTCGATCTTGAGGAGGCCCGGCTAAAATCTCTATAAGTTCATCGGTGATTGCTTCTGGATTAGCATAGGCAAGACTAGCCCACCGCCTTAGTACACCAGGTTGGCGGACTACATGAAAAACAGGTTTTAGTACAATTGGTGAAGCGACTAGCTTTTTAATTGTCGTGATAATCGGCATTAAAATTGGTCGCAGTAAAGCTGGGATCGCTTCTTGCTCCAATGCCGGATCGGGCAAACTCATCATTACTATACCTCGCACCATCTCAGGATGGGCGGCAGCAGCGGCTAAGGAAATGAGTGAACCACTAGAATTACCTACTAATATCACAGGTTGACGAATAAAGGCTTTCCAAAAGTCGTAAACTTGCTCTACCCATAATTCTATGCTGTAGTTAACCGAGGCTTTTTCGGAAGCGCCAAAGCCTAACATATCTAGGGCATAGACTGAGTGGTGTCCTGCCAACACTTCTAAGTTATGTCGCCAATGACCAATAGAAGCACCAAACCCATGTAGCAAAATTAACGGTATTGTCTTTTGTTGATTTTGAGCAGAGCGGATATAAGTATAGCGGGTTTGCCAGCCTCGCCAAATCCAATCTCTTTGATTACCAACTCGCTGTTGCCAGTGTACGCCAGTGGTCACATTTTCCTCCCATTCCTCAATATCGAAATCCTCTTAATTCCAATCTTAAGAGCTTCAGGACTTACGCAACTGGCACAGGCGATCGCTAAATTTCAGTACATATGTATTGCAT
>NZ_MTAV01000171.1 GCF_002154695.1 Nostoc sp. T09 | reverse complement strand
AAGGATACAGCTGGCGAATAGGGGGTAATACCCTACAAAAGTCAACAAGCTTTGGTTCTGAAAAATCAATAAGTCCGCTTAAAAAGGTGCGCTTATTTGAAGCGCACCTTTTTGAGCATGAAAATTGGCGACCAAGGCATTTTTAAGTGTCCCTGGAGAACAAATGCTCATGAATTTAGGACTTGTTAGTTAAGCACAATGAACACGTAATCGAGCAAAAGAACTAGTACGAGTGCGAGCTTTAGTAGCATGATGGGACCAGTCAAAAAACCGACTTAAATTAATTGCACAAGCCGTGGCGATATGCTGTAAATGTGTTTTGGCTAGTCCAAAATATCTTGTTCGTCGCAAATCAAATCTGCCGACAGCTTGGGAAATAGTACCCTCAACACCAGCCCGATGTGCATAGTTTTGTTGAAACTGTGGAGTTTGTTGTTGATGACGACGTTCCATGAGTGCCTGATATTCCTCACGCGGTCGCAGCTTAATTTTGCGGGCAGCACTAGCTGAAGAAGTACAAAGATTTCGCACCGGACAAGCAGCACAAGTCTGACGGTCAAAAACAATTTCAATTAAGGGATTGTGATGAGAGTCACGGGTAATACGCCACAAACGATTGGAATTTCCTTGTGGACAGATGGCAACTTGTTTGTCCCAATCAATCACAAACGCACTGACATCAAAACCTGTTTTTAACTTTGCTTGCCAACTAGTATCCACAGCCACTGGTCCAAGGAGTGAAACTTGATAAGCCTGATGACTTTCAACTAATTGATAGGCATCTACATAAGCAGCATCCACATAATGTTCCTGTGGTAACAAATCTTTTTGTGCCAACTGTTGATGAATTATCGATGTTATTTCCCCATCAGGAGTTGTAGCTGCTGTTGTTTCTATATGGGTAATCAGATTTGGAGTTGACTCATCACAAGTTTCACTCATATGCACTTTATATCCCGTCCAATTAATCTCGCGTTTGCTACTATTGCGAGCCTCAATATCATAGGGGGATTCAATACAAATTGAATTTGGTGGTAATCCTGTCTGCTCTGGATTTCGCCATACCAATCCATTGTGGTCAAATGTGTACTGCTGTATCCAAATTTTCCTTAATATCTCGACACTATCCAATTCACATAACTTGCCTTGGTTTTCATTACTAAACCAAATATGATGCAGAATATAATGTCCATCAAATCCAATTTTTAATGCTAATTCTGACCGTTCTTTTTTATCTTTTGGTAAGCGATAATTATCAAATCTATCACTATATCTCTCAAACCACTCATCACTAATAATTGCTTTCAACCATGCAGGTGCTACTTCTGCTATCGAGTTTAAGGCCGCTCTGATAGTTTCTCCTACCAATTCCAATCTATTTAGTTGCCTGATTGCTGCGATTACTTGTGTTGAGTCTGTTCTTTGCTTGCCTCGCTGTTTGATCAGTTTTTTTTCTTGAAACTTTACTAGCATCACATCTAACAGTTTGTTCGCTAAACCATGCTCACATAATCGCTCCCGAAATTCGCTCAACACGCTACAATCAAATCCTGAATCTGTGATCTCTAACCCAAGTGCATATTTCCAGTCAATTCTACTTCTGACTGCATCCGCTGCTTGTCTGTCAGTTAAACCTTCGGCAAATTGCATCACTATGATTAGTGCCAACTTGCCTGGCGACATTGCTGATTTGCCATAGCTAGTGGGATAGATGTCGGCAAATTCTCTATCTGCGTATAACACTCCCAATTCGTCGTACATTTTCATATACATATTTCCTTTTGGGAATGACGCACGCGCTATTTTTGCTGTCTGTGCTGGTATTTCCCATTGATTCACTGGATGCAGTGTCATACGCAGCTATAAGAAGATACTCTACTA
>NZ_MTAV01000016.1:3730-62675 GCF_002154695.1 Nostoc sp. T09 | reverse complement strand
TGAAATTCTGGGATTGCTTCCCTACACTACGTTCCGGTCGCAATGACAAATTTTGCTTGCTTAAGTCCTGACAGTAATAAAAGCAAAAATAAATAAGGTGTCTCAGCGATGTCCATTATTGTATCTCGCCTCGATATTACCAAGATTTTTTCTGATGTAGATGATTTTTGTTCGGCATGGGAAAAATAGTGGCAGCAATTACCACAGTTACCATCGATGAGGGGAGAACAGCGCAGTAAATCAAGACTTATTGTCTGTTGCCCTTTCCCTGTTTCCTTTCATTTATCTGTGTCAACTTAAAGGGTTAAAGCTGAAATTTGCGTAATATTTTTGTGGGAGTTATGTGCGATCGCCTTTATTTTTCAATCAGATAGTTTTGCAAGCGCTGATTTAAAGTACCTGTGTGTAACTCAAACAAATGGTTGTCGTAATCGTAAAAGTATAAAGAACGTCCTTCGCCCTCTACGCGATTTCTATCTTCTTTCATATCCACTCCCAGAATTCTAATTCTCGCAGCGTACAGTTCGTAATCCTCAGCAGCTATTTTAAAAGCTACATGGTTATAGGTTCTTTGTGGTAAAGGCTCGCCTTCCATGATCGCAATCCACAGTTCATCGATCAGAAAAAATTTCTCTTTTGAAATGGAGAAAATTTGCTCACCGCTAGAATAAACTTCCTGAGCACCAAATATGGTTGTCAGAAAGTTAGTCATTTTCTCCAAATTTTTGACAATGAATGTGATATGACTTATTCCTTGAATCATACGTTCTCCTATCCCAGGAAACTTTATAGTAAATATTAAGTATAAAACTATTACAAAACGCACGCTTTCAGACAATACCAGTAGCCACAACAGATGCACTAGCTTTGTATGTCACAAAAAATTGACAATCAGATAGGTGAACTTTTTCGTTTCCAAGCTGCTATTAACTGCTGATTTATAAACGCCCATATTTCTATCGGATTTGTTGAGAAAGCCTTATTAAAAAACTCAAACACCTGTGCAGATTGACTTAGAGATTCTGTAATTTTAAAATTGGGAATTTTTGCTTAGTAAAACTGAATATTAAGATTAAATTTCCCATATTTCGCTTGTCTAAGTGAGGTTTAGATTAAATTAATCTACTCACTCGGCAAAATAACATAAATATCCGAATTTACTTGGAATAAATTTGTATGTATCTAGCAACAAGTTTATTTCATATATCTTATGTACAATTATATTTTGAACCAAACAGTTTCTCCTAGTACGATTGCAATTATTGGAGGCGGCTTTAGCGGTTCTCTTGTTGCAGCCAATATTTTGCGAAACGCAACCATACCAGTATCTATTAAATTGATTGAACGTAATTCTGAGATAGGTAAAGGAGTTGCATATAGTACAACAGTTATTTCTCACTTGCTGAATGTGCCAGCAGGTAAGATGAGTGCTTTTACAGATGAACCTAATCACTTTTTGAGGTGGCTGCATAGAAATGGACATGCTGAAAGTACGGCATCGACATTTGTGCCGCGCAAAGTTTATGGAGAGTACGTACAGGCAATTTTGAACGAAGCTGAGGCCAATGCTCCAGCTTACGTGCGCTTAGAGAGAATTGTTGATGAAGCGATCGCGATTGAAACAACAAGCTACAGCACAAAGGTACAACTAAGTAGTGGTCAATGGTTGCACGTGCAGAAAGCTGTACTAGCCTTGGGAAATTTTCCAGCTTTGCTACCACAACCAATTGCTGCACTCGGAAAAGATCATCGCTACGTTAAAGATGCTTGGTCTAGTGATGCGATCGCCGATCTTAATCCAGAAGATTCCATTCTGTTAGTAGGAACTGGGTTGACGATGGTCGATGCAGTTGTTGCACTACACCAACAAGGTTTTCCAGGAAAAATTCATGCTGTCTCCCGTCATGGATTAACGCCCCAGCGCCACCAACCAACAATCCCCTATCATATATATATAGACCTGGAAACTGCGCCAAAAACAGCACGGGGATTACTGCGTTTAGTACGTCAAGAAGTCAAAAAAGCTGCTACTCATGGACAGGATTGGCGAGCAGTAATTGATGCCATTCGTCCAATTACCTCACAACTTTGGCAAGCACTGCCAATGATAGAACAGAAACGCTTTCTCCGCCATGTCAAAGCTTACTGGGAAGTTTCCCGCCACAGGATTGCAGGGGAAATTGCCGAGGTATTAGATGCGGCTAGCCAATCTGGTCAACTGAGCTATTACAGCGGTCGGATTCAAACTTGTCAGGAAGTTGACAATGGAGTAAATGTGACAATTCGGGAACGGGGAACACACGCAGATATAGTCTTGCAGGTTAAGCGAATTGTCAATTGTACAGGTTCAAATTGTAACTACCGCAGGTTACAGCACCCACTGATTGCTAACTTACAACAACAACGGCTGATTCGTCCTCATGCTCTATCAATCGGGATCGATACTGCTCCTAACGGTGCTGTGATTGATGCCCAAGGAAATGTCTCTGAAATCCTCTATACCTTAGGAACACCGCGTAAAGGCAACCTTTGGGAAACTACTGCTGTTCCTGAAATTCGTATTCAAGCAGCAAATTTATCACAAGAGTTACTGAACTCTCTGACTCCCAAACCCTACGCTGTGGAAAGAAATTGGTTCGCTGGAAATTCGTTGAATGCATTGCCCAAAACTGCCATGCTATTTCGTCAACTTTTCGATCCAGAATCGAGTACCTATACATACCTCATAGCCGACCCACAAACCAAAGCGGCTATCTTAGTAGACCCTGTATTAGAACAAGTAGAACGTGACCTCCAAGTATTGCGAGAACTAGGACTGACCTTGCATTACTGCTTAGAAACTCACATTCACGCTGACCATATTACCGGCACAGGCCAGTTGCGACAATTTACAGGTTGTTTTAGTGTTTTGCCTGAGAATGCTAAGACGGCTCGTGCAGACCGCTACATTGCTGATGGTGGAATATTGCAATTAGGGAACGTACAGATTCAGGCGATCGCTACTCCCGGACATACAGATAGTCACATGGCTTACCTAGCCAACGGTACTCATTTGTTAACCGGAGATGCCTTGTTTATCCGAGGCTGCGGTCGTACCGACTTCCAGAATGGTGATGCTGGGTTACTCTATGATGTCGTCATGCAAAAGCTATTTACACTACCAGATGACACATGGGTATATCCCGGTCACGACTATAAAGGACAAACTGTGTCTACAATTGGTGAAGAAAAGCGCTGGAATTCCCGGTTTACTGGACGCAGCCGCAGCCAATTTATTGAACTAATGAATAACTTGAATCTTCCTTATCCTAAGAAGATGAAGGAAGCTGTACCTGCAAACCAACGTGGTGGCAAAGTTTTAGTGACCTTGGACTATCAAATTTGAGCTTGGCAAATTATTTTTTGTATGGTGGGCAGTGCCCACCTTAAAATTTATTGTCTATACTTTAGCGTTGCTGAATAAAAGTACTTCAAATGTGAATCATATAGGTTTTTGGTAGACGATGCCCACTCTACGATCTAAGCCAGAGATCATCAATCCCTGGCTTAGAAATTTATGGATTTACCATTTATTGAGAGAGCGTAGCGACGCAGTTTTAATTACTGATATTGATATGGAGTCATGATTCCTGCGGGTAGAACTGCATCTTCTAAATCAGCCCCTAGCAGGTTTGCTCCTTGTACGTTCGCAGTTAGAAGATTTGTTTTTTGTAAATCAGCCTTTTGTAGATTTGCTCCTTGGAGATTTACTCCTTGCAAGTTTGCTCCCTCTAAATCTGCATCATAGAGATTTGCTCCTTGCAGATTTGCTCCTGCTATATTGGCTTTGCTTAAATCTACGCCTTGCAAATTAGCTGTTTGTAGGTTTGTACCTTGTAAATTTGCCTTTTCTAATTCTGCATCTTGTAGGTTCGCACCCTCTAAATTAGCAGCTTGCAGGTTTGCCCTTTCTAATTGTGCTCCAACTAAATTGCATCCAACACATTCATTAGTTGTTAATAAACGGCTGACATTTGCTGCTACAGGATCTACAGACCATATTGTTGGAAATGTTACTTGAGGTAGAGATACTACTGGAGCAGGTATGGATTCGGTAGGTACAGAAGTTACAGGTGATGTTTCTGTTTGGGCTAGGGCATTAGGTTGGTCAAACAGAGAAAATACTGTGACAAACGCTATAAATACAGCTGTAAAAATCCAGGAAGTAATTTTTTGGTAACTTGTTGACTTCATAATTTTCCCCTCGCGATCAATGGAGTTAAACTAAAACTAAAATGTTGCAACTATATGGGCTACACCTGAAATATACTGACTTTTATAGTTTTGTATTTTTAGTTATACATCATAATAAATATATTTTTTCATTTTTTCATATTAATGAAACAGCAGTTCAGGCGCTCTCTATCAGCGCCACAAACCTATTTTTAAAGCGTTGCCAAAGTAGGTAAAAGCTGAAACGTTCCACTTTTCATCATAATAGATAATCCTAGCCAAATTAATACAAAAGGGAAGATTTTTCGACCAAAGCGAGCTAGAACAGGAGCCATCAGAGGATTACGAGTCATGTTGTATGATATGAAGCACCACAACCCAACAGTCAAATATAAAACACACAAAATTACCCCTAGACTTGGAAGATTAGTACTAGCAAATAAGGGCACATAGATACCAATATTGTTTCCTCCGTTGGCAATAGTGACAGCAGAAACGCGGTAAGTTTGGGGATCGCGGATAGTTGCCAATAATGAGTTTCTATGACGCTTGGATTTGACTGAATCCTTGAAGTCTAATGGTACAGCTTGTACAGTTCCCGATTCATCTTCGCGACTTATGAGATTACTAATACCAATAATAATTGGAAGAATACCTAGTAATCCAACCCAAGCTTCTGGAAGGACTAAACCACCGAAGAAACCCGGGAGACTAGCGGTAACTAATATAGTGAATCCAATAAATTCACCGCAAATAATATGCTTGGGACGAAAAGTATGATCAACTTTACCAAAAAAAGCTGTTAAATATATATTGTCATCAAAGGTAGTTGCAATAGCTGCAGAGATACCAATAATTGATGTAGTAATCAGCCAACTCATAATCTTGATTCACAATAATTTAATGATGTTTTGACTATTCCCTGTCTGCTTATAGAGGTAAGGACAGTTCAGGAAATCGTTTAATCAAATCTTGTTGTTTTTGATGGCGATCGCTCTTAAGACTGCGTGAGATTTGTTGTTAACAAGCTAGCTTGGCTTTGTATGGTTTCAATATTAAGTTTTTCGCCTAGATAAGAGCAAATACTATTTTTTTTCTAAACGATAAACACAAGTTATTAATATTTAATTATTAATGAAGCTTGACAATTAGCAATATAAATCTGACCTAATCACAGTCAGATCAAGTCTGGTGTAACACCTATCATTAAGGCCCAGAGAGAACGCAGAGAGTTTTTTACTCAGCAATTAGGCGGACATAATGAGCGATCGCCGCCAGGTTGATAGATAATAATCCAGTGATTGCAGATGGATTTTCCCAGCCCAATGCACTATGACCAACTATTTCCGTTCTAATGTTGATGCAATGGCTAGCTATATCCCTGGTGAACAGCCGCCACGGGGTACACCAATTATCAAACTCAACAGTAACGAAAACGCCTATCCTCCCTCACCTGCGGCATTAGAAGTACTGCGGAATATTGATGGTGAATGGTTGCGGCGATATCCAGAACCATTCGGAGGAGAGTTTCGGCAAGCCGCAAGTAAAGTTTTAGGCGTTCCTAGTGATTGGATCATTGTAGGTAATGGCAGTGACGAATTGTTGAGCATCGTTATTCGTGCTTGTACTGAACCGGGACGCAAGGTAGTCTATCCAATGCCTACTTATGTGCTATATCGCACATTAACTGAAATGCAGGCGGCAGATATTTTAGAGATTCCTTACGAAGAAGATTACAGTTTGCCCTTGAAAGAATTAATTTCTGCTGATGGGTCGGTAACATTTATTGCCTCTCCTAATAGTCCATCGGGTCATGTAGTACCAACTGATGATCTGCGGAAATTAGCCAGTCAGTTATCTGGGGTTTTAGTAATTGATGAAGCATATGTAGATTTTGCTGAAGAAAATGCTTTGGATTTAGTGCAGGAATACGAGAATGTGATGATTATTCGGACACTTTCCAAAGGTTACTCCCTAGCAGGATTGCGATTAGGGTTTGGGGTGGCAAATCCCAGGTTATTGGATGGGTTGTTTAAAGTGAAAGATAGCTATAACATTGATGCGATCGCCTGTGCAGTGGCAACTGCTGCTATCAACGACCAAGCTTATAAACACGCTTGTGTAGCAAAGATTAAAGCATCAAGAACTCAGCTAGCATCAGACTTAAAACAATTAGGTTTTCGTGTTTGGGATTCTCAAACCAATTTTTTACTAGCGCAACCTCCTCAAGGAAATGCAGAATACCTCTATCAAAAACTCAAAGAACAAAAAATTTTAATCCGCTACTTCAAGCAACTAGGACTAGAAGATAAATTACGCATTACTGTTGGCACTGATGAACAAAATCACACTTTGGTGCAGACATTGAATAATTTGCTGGAGACTAGGAAATATTAAGTTAAAAACAAAAATTTGTTATTTAGACTTATGGCAAATGCAAATTGCCTAAATTGTCGCTAATTGCTAGATTTTATGTCAATTTAAGTATTTTTGAGGTAGCAAATCTAGTTTATCCAGACTAAGACAGTTAAGGGCATTTATGGTGAATGAGTCAATGTTTTCAGATATTCAAAACCATTGGGCAAAAACATCTATTCTTGCAGCGGCCCAGCGAAATATATTAAAAGGTTATCCAGACGGTACTTTTCGCCCAGCTGCACCTGTGACTCGTGCTGAATTTGCGGCGATTATTTCTATTGGCTTACCAAAACAGCCATCATCTCGTCCTGAGATTAGCTTTATAGATGTACCAGCTAATCATTGGGCGGCTAAGGCAATAGCCGAAGCATATCAGGCAAATTATCTGTCTGGATATCCCAATCGGATGTTTAAACCCAATGAACTAATTCCGCGTGTGCAAGCTTTAACCGCTTTAGCATCAGGGTTAAATTATGGGGTAACAGCAGACCCGATAAATACTTTGAAAAAATATTATGATGATTTCGGGCAAATTCCCAGTTATGCTACACGTGCGATCGCAGCCGCAACTGAAAAGCGCATTGTTGTGAACTACCCAGAAATCAAACGCTTGCAGCCCAATCAAAACGTTACTAGAGGCGAAATAGCAACATTTATTTGTCGAGTTCTCGAAATTCCTACAGTACCTTCTAAGTATATTCCTGGTACAGAATTGTTCGTGATTCCACCCCAATTTGATGCTGCTGATAATTTTGTGGAAGGATTAGCACGAGCGCAAAAAAGTAATCAGTGGGGATATATTGACAAAACTGGAAAATTTGTGATTCTGCCACAATTTGAGGAAGTTCATCCTTTTTCAGAAGGATTGGCATTAGTCAGAGAAAATCTCAATAAATCAAGCCCAACCTAATTCATGGAAATTCGTGGTATTTGGCTGACTACAACAGCTAGCAAAGTCTTTAACTCCAAACAAAATATTGCCGAGGCGATGAACTTTCTCGCTGAAACTGGATTTAATGTGGTATTTCCTGTTGTCTGGAATAACGGACTCACCACTTATCCCAGCCGAGTTATGCGAGAAAACTTTGGTGTTGAAATAAATCCGCAATTTCAAGGTAGAGATCCTTTAGCCGAATTAATTGTCGAAGCCAAACGAGTTAATCTTGCTGTTATCCCTTGGTTTGAATATGGCTTTGCTAGTTCTTATCAAAAAAAAGGTGGTACAATCATCGCCAAAAAACCAGAATGGGCAGCGCGTGACTATGCTGGTAATTTACTTACTAAAAATGGTTTTGAGTGGCTAAATGCTTTTGATAGCGAAGTGCAAAACTTTTTATTAAGTTTATTTTTAGAAGTCATTAAAAACTATAAAGTTGATGGAATTCAAGGAGACGATCGCTTTCCCGCTTTACCAAGTGAAGGTGGTTACGATCAAAAAACTGTTGAACGCTATCGCCAGGAATTTAATCGACTACCACCAGAAAACCCCAAAGATCCACAATGGTTACAGTGGCGAGCAGATATTCTTTCAAATTTTTTAACCCGCGTCTACAGGGAAATAATTAATATAAATCCGGAATTAATTATTTCAATGGCTCCGAGTGCTTATCCTTGGAGTTATGAAAACTACCTCCAAGATTCTCAAACTTGGGTTAACCTTGGGCTAGTCGATTTAATTCATCCCCAATTATATTGGCGAGAATTTGAACTATATAAGAGAGATATAGATAGGCTTGTAGCTAATCAATTTACCAAACAACAATTGCCACAACTAATTCCTAGCGTGCTTTTAAAACAAAGTACATATCGAATTGATTCAGAACATTTAGTTAAGGCACTAAACTATAACCGTTCTGTTGGTATTCAAGGGGAAGTTTTCTTTTTCTATGAAGCTTTGCTAGAAGAGAATAACCTTTTAGCTAAACTGCTAAAATCTGAATTTTATTCTAAAACTCCTAGAACACTTGACATAAAAGAAATTAAAAATAATAGCTTTACCCATCGGCGCATAAATAGTAACTATAGTTATATAGATACATCGCAGCCAATTAACATCAAGCCACAATTTGATTGGGTTGAACCATTTTCTGAAGGTATGGCAGCCGTGAAGATGGGTTACAAATACGGTTACATTGATAAAACAGGTAAACTTGTCAGCCGCCTTCAATTTGATAATGCTCAACCTTTTGCGGAAGGGCTAGCCCTGATAAAAGTTAATAATAAATATGGCTATATAGATAAAACTGCCAACCGGATAATTGCGTTACAATTTGATGATGCTGCATCGTTTTCTTCAGGCATGGCAGCGATAAAAATAGCTGATAAGTGGGGATATATTGATAACATAGGCAAAATCATTATTGCTACTCAATTTGATGATGCTAAATCATTCTCCGAAGACATAGCAGCCGTAAAAATAGCTAATAAATGGGGTTTCATTGATAAAACTGGCAAAATTATAATTGAATCTAAGTTCGATGATGCTACAAGTTTTTCCGAAGGTTTCGCCTTAGTTAAATTTGTGAATAAATGGGGATATATTGATAAACTAGGAGAATTTATTATAGAGCCACAATTTTATGAAGCTGATATTTTTTCAGAAGGATTAGCTCCTGCGAAAATGGGAGGTAAATGGGGATATATTAATCAGTTTGGTGAATTTATAATTCCCAGGAATTTCGATTTTGCTAAACCTTTTTCTCAAGGTATGGCATTAGTTAATGTAGGTGGAGAATTAAAACAAGATCTAGAACAAGGCAAAGTATATTTCACAGGAGGTAAATGGGGCTATATTCGCAAACCTTAAATGGCAGTGAGTATTGGGTAAACTCAAATTTTGCAGCAGTGAGCGATGCCTGCGGCGGGCTACGCCTACGCACTTGTTGTATCACTGATGAAATAAACGCGATGATCGCTCAGTTGTCATCTCTTCTTCTTCAACAAGCATCACAGCTAAATCTTGCAATGCACGTTCACCATCCCCCAGAAACGTTGAACCATGCATTGTCGCCAGGGTTCGCAACTTGAGTGCTGCTAACTCTTGGAGAAACGGTATGTGTTGTGTATGTATGGCTCACACAGGTAACAAAGAAACATGAGCCGAAACCACCTTCCACCCATCCGGAAATCTGTACCAAGTCTGGCTTTGTCGCCCAAAACGTTCTACACCATCGATAATGCGACGAAATTCTAGCGTTACAGTTGCTGTATCCTTTGCAAACGCCACAACTTTGAGATTGGAAATTTCTCGTTCGATTTTTGGGTTCGGTCGAGAGGCGCGAAAATTGCGAATCTCTTCACCACCGTAGAGGTTTTCTGCTAAACCAAAGCGTACTACTTCTGGTGCATCCCAAAATAAACTATCCATCACTTCCAGATTGTTATTAACCAAGGCTTCTTCGTACTTGAGGTACAAATCAGTTACTTCAGCTACAACAGCAGGATCATTTACTGTAGTCATTGTTGCGATCAATTGGGGTGATATGGCTGATTATGTCATTCTAATTAGTCATCCGAGTATTTAAAAACACAATAGTTCTGGTTGATTATTTGAAACTATTACGAATTGAAAGATTTTCGCGTAAAATGTGATGAATCAAGTCACATTTTACACTCCTGGTTATTTCAGTCCGCTAGTGTAAACTTCGTCGAACAGGGACGATAAACCAAAATATTCAATAATGCGGCCACTGTTAATTTTGATAGCGGATGAATTACGCAAGCGAATTGTGCGACATAGACAAGTCGACTTTTTTAGCAGCCAATCCATCAAGCAGACTGGTGACTAGGAATTGGGGATTGGGTGCCAATCCCCAAATCTTTTAAGCTCATTTATGCAGCAAAACCTAATCGGCTTATTTTCCTGACTCATCTAAGCGACGTTGCCATTCAGCGTCAATCTGTGCAGAACGCTCAAATTCCTGTTCGAGTAAGTCAGTTTCACTAGAGTAAATCACATCTTCTTTGCCGATTACTTTTTCTGTAGCAAACCGAAGGGCGTAATCGATTTTGTGCTGTAAACTTGCATCCATGTTTGTTAATAGCCTAGCCCGCGAAAGGCGATCGCGGTTACGTGCGGCAATTTTACTATTGCGCCACTGAATCCAGAAATAACGGACTAACGGTATACCCAAAAAGCCTATTCCATAAGCTAACAGTAGCCAATAAATCCCTTGGACAAAAGCTACCAATCCACCTAATTGGGCAGCAACTATACCATCTCTTAACAAACTTCCCAGTACTAAAGCACCAACAAAATTTAGTACGCCCAACCCAGCACTGAGCATATTTTGTCCTGAACTTGCTGCACTAAAACGCCAGAGTGATTCCTCTAAATATACTGGAATCGATTGATGACGCTTTTTGCTCGCTTTCACCTGCAATTCTGGGAAGTAATAGACAATTTGTCCATCGGGACTTACCTCTGGTTGCCCATTGAATCGTATGAGCACAGGCAACATATAGTCTTCGTATTCTTGTTGGTATCTCTCACCAATATTATCCAAATAAGGAGCTATTTGCTCTGCTACAACTGCACCACGATTATTACGAATTACAGCAGCAATTTCCTGCCAACGACGTTCTTCTAAGTTGGCATTAGGATTACCATCACCAAACAAAAACGAAAAAACAGCCTCAAAAAAATTTAGATTGCTTGTTTGGTTTCTTTCGCGTCGCCGTTCCTGATATTCAGTCTGATAATTGGGGCTAAAATACCAAAATAAATCTGGAAAAAAAAAGAAGCCACCGCCCCCATAATTACTGCCTCTATTGTCACTATCACGATCTGAGTTCATAGCAGTAATGATAATGATGATGGTAACAGTAATTAAGGCGATAGAAGCAATTAAGAAAATCCCAAAGGAAATGCGAATCAGGTAAAACAGAGCGCCCCAAACCTTTTGCCACCATTCCTGAAACCGTAACTGCAAATACTTGTTACGTAAATTTGACCGAAAATCTTGTGGAAATAGGTAAACAATATCACCTGATTCTGCTACCTGTAAATGTCCGCCAGCATCAGATGCTAAAGCTAATAACCCTTGTCCCGCCTCCGCGATATTTAATCCTGCCTGGGTTGCTACATCACCAACGGTGACGCGATAACCCAGTTGTTCCACAGCGTGCATAATGGTGGGATTGGGAGCCATAGCTCTCCCCTCCTGTTAAACATTTTTACTCTCTTTATTCAAGTATAAAGTTTTATTTGGGGTGACTGGGGAAAGCGATCGCCAATTCAATATTCAATTTCAGTACAATTCTCAAGAATCACTTTCAATTTTTAATTTTTAAATATTTAAGGTTTTGGTCGCTACTCTATTTATGTTAAAATTGTTTTCCTCGGCTTGGTTAAATAGCAACTTTTCTGCCCTCAAATATGGTTCAGTACACTCTCGCTCAAAGCCCAGAAATTATCCTCAGTGTTTCTGGTAAAGATTCAGCCAAAGCCCGTGAGAAAGCAATGGATCAGCTGATGGAACTGATGGATGCAGGTAACCTCCCCACAGAACTAGAAGAGGGATTTGGTCCTCAACAATTAATTGAGGTA
The DNA here is from genome assembly GCF_002154695.1 of Nostoc sp. T09. GTDB lineage: Bacteria > Cyanobacteriota > Cyanobacteriia > Cyanobacteriales > Nostocaceae > Aulosira. Next base: position 50,497 of record NZ_MTAV01000016.1, on the reverse strand, counting down.
AAAGAACCAACTACTGAGACTGCTAGTGGTGAAGATGCCATTACTCAAGCTGTGCAGGTTCTTAGCAACCTTGCCACACTTAAGCTCAAAGTTCAGGAATCACGTACTGAAGCCTTAGAAATTCGCAAGGCAGTTGATATTTTGTTCTCAGATAATTCAGTAACAGAAGAAGAAATTTCTCGCCTCAAAGAAGGTTTTAAACTCCTCAAAAATTTTGCCCAAGCTAATCTACGTTACCAAGATGCGCGAACTAAAGCAGAGCAGGCAAGACAAGTTCTAGATCAGGCCTTAAAATCACCTGATAAGTAATAGCATTTGGCAATTAGTAAAGGGTAATTGTTAATAAAATTACCCTTTATTAACACTAACTTCGCTTAGTTTTACTTAGATAAGAGGAGTTAGTATTGGCTGTGACTTTTTCTGCACTTACTTTTTCACCACTCACGCTCTGCTTGTAATACTGTTGATAGTATTGATAAGAAACAGGCGCAGCATCCTTAGACTTATTAGCTATCAAGCCTAACAGGGGAGTTCCAGAGATCTGAATCTGTTCCAATGCTTGCTGTAGTGCAGTGCGCTTGAGCTTACCCAAACCAGCAACTAGTACAAGACCATCAGTATTAGCTGCTAATAAGTAGGCGTCTGCAAACCCTAAAAGAGGGGGGGTGTCATAAATTACTAAATCAAAACTTACTTGCAGCTCCTCCATTAAATTATGCATTTTCTGAGAGGCAAGTAACCTTACCGAATCTGGCGGAATCGGCCCGGCTGGCATCACAAACATATTCTCTTCTAAAGGCGATGGCTCAATTACATTGTGCCAATCTAGGTCTTGCGAAATCACATCAGTCAAGCCCTGAATGTTCATGAGTCCCACTCGATTGTGTAAGCTAGGAGCACGCAGATTGGCATCCACAAGTAATACTCTTTGACCCATCGCTGCTGCTGCTTGCGCTAGCTGCGTCGCAATTGTAGATTTGCCATCTCCCTGTCCTGCTGAACTGATTACAAGTGAGCGAATTGGTGTATCAGAACCCAAAAGCAGAATATTGGTGTAAAGAGAGCGAAAAACTTCAAAGAAAGAGGCTCCATCTGAATTTTGCACACCCCTGGAGAGATTGTCTTTTGTCGCGACTTCTAGTTCCTTTCTTAAAGGAACTATTCCCAGTAAAGGTAGCCTTGTAGCATCCTTGAGTTCTTGAGAAGAGTAGAAGATATTGCTAAGTTTATCCACAACTAAAGCTGTTCCTATACCCAAAAGCAAACCCAAAAGACCACCCAATGCTAAGTTTCGCTTAGCACTATCTGAGACAGCCAAAGGTTCATTTACTCTTGTTAGTTTAGGATCAAGTAAAAGCCAAGGTTGTTGCTTTTGGGCTTTCTCAATTTGCAAAGATTGTTGTTTAGTCGTAAATTGAGTCAGTGCCTCGTTAGCAATTTGCAATTCTCGTTGGATGTTGTCGTAATTACGGCTAATAGTTGCTAACTTTCTAACTTCACTATAACCATTGTTGATTTTTTCATCTAAAGCTCTATCACGTGCTGACAGTTCCCGGATACGGCTTTGAAAGTCTTTTTGGACTCGGGACTCTTCCTGAGCCAGCAATGGCAGTAAATACTCTTTCTTTTGTCTCAAAGTCACCATTGCTGGGTTTTCATCTGTAAACACAGCTGACTGTTGTTTAGCTGCAATATCTGCTGCCTGGATCTGGTCTAGAATCTTTTGGTAGCGAGCATTATCACTCAACAAAGAATTACCTGCTCTCTCACCAGGCTCTTGAGCTAATTCTTTTTGTAATTCTTCATATTTGGCTACCATTTGTTCTAACTGGACTCGATTCTCTATTCGCTGTTGCCTCAAAGTAGCAATTTGAGTAGATAACTCTTGAGCTTTCTGCGCAGGTTCAATCAAGTTATTATCAAGCCGCAGATTGCGCAATTGGTCTTGCCAGTATTTCAGACCCTTAACTAGTGGCTGTTTTTGTTGATTAACAAACTTAATAGCCTGTTCAACATCTGATTGCCGTTCCTGCAAACTATATTGCAGATAAGCATCAGCCAGCAGTTTTAATACATCACTAACTAACTTTTGATCTGAGTTGGTATATTCAATATTTAAGATGTTTGGCTTACTAGATGAAATCTTTAAGTAATAAACCAGTATGTCATAAGTGAGATCTGGGTATTGAGCTTGAAGCTTTTCAACGATAGGATTAAGGACTCTAGGACTTTGTAAAACCGTGATTGTTGTCTGAACGTCTTTTGTAGACTCAGGAGGCGCTTGATTACTTAGAGTTTGGGGAATATTGGCGAGCGCTTTATCCTCACCAGTCACTGGCTTGGTTAAAATATCAAATGTGCCTTGATATACTGGGGGATCTGTTTCCGCCTTCAGCACTGCTGCTGTTGCTACTAAGGCTGTGGTTCCACCAATCAACAATAGTCTCCGACGCAGAACTGCCCCAACTTGACCTAGATTTAATCCACCTTCATCATCATTTAATTGGGTAAAGTTTGCTTGTGACAACGGGTGAGGATACTTTTCTGACTTCAGCATAGCATTTGTCAAATAAACTACTTATATTCCTTACACAGGTGAATTCTTCGATTCAATCTTTGGTATAGGTAGTTAGATTGCTCCGAATTAGGTTTTTTTTCTCTGCACCCTAGTAAACCAATAAATTTACTAATTAATCATGTAGTACAAACAATATTAGGGGTAAATAATTGTTACTAAGACCTTACTGAATACAAATATCTAGCTTAGGCTGCTATACATAAAATATAGCTAATTTAAATAAATTTACTATAACCACAGTAGCATTACGCAAGAAAAATTGGTGAAATTCTTGAAAATATTGAGTCTAATTTTGGAGAAAATGGCAATTATTTACATATAAATACTATAATACTAGTATATAAAATATCTATAAATTAAAAAAGTATTTAAGTATACACTTAAATTTAGACATTAGACTGATTTTTGCAAACAACTGTAATTTTCAGATATTGTCTCGGAGCTTATATTACAAACTATTAACCAACTATTTGGGCATGTGTTTAATACCACACGGGGGCGCTCTTTGACCCCATACATGAAAGCTCTTGATTCAATTCCAGGACTATATTTTTTGTTTGCACGAAGAAATTCCCTGGTTTAGAACCATGCGATCGCCCACAGAATGACACAGACATCTCTGCCTCATCTTCGTTCAAAAGCAGTTAGTATAGGAGGGTTTTTGCTAAAAATATTTTAAAAGTCTGTGTTTACGTAAAATCTTTTCGTCTACGCGGACTAAAGTCCAGAAAAGCGTTCTTTTGCTATGCCTCAAAAGGTTGGTTATTTTATCTCATAAACTAAAGCCTTGAAGGCTTTGAAATAATGAAATAGCACAGCTTTCTAAGTAACTGGGGCGCTAGGATTCGAACCTAGGGATGGCGGGACCAAAACCCGCTGCCTTACCACTTGGCTACGCCCCAACGATTTGCACTTTAGATAATATAGCAGCCACTGCTAGGTTAGTGTCAAGTACTTGGAGAGAAAAATTAGAATTATTTGCTTTGCTTTATAGCCAGATAGCGAGCACCCTAAATAAATTTAACTCTGCTTGGTATAAAGCTGACGGTTCGCACCATTAACTTCTTGGTGTGCTTGAGGATTAAGCGATTCCCTACTTATCTGTCGTTGATGCCATTGCAACCCAATCAAAATAGCTACAGTCATTGTTTGACCAGGTTCCTCCATTTGAGTAATAATCAGTCCGTAAATAAACAAAGTCAGCATTAGCAATTTGCATAAATCGTCCCGGCAAAGACGGCTCCAAACGATATACCCCAAATACAGATAAGTTACTAAACCAACAAAGCCTAAATCTCCCCAAATACCAGCCCAGCTGAAAAGAGGCATAAACAAGGAAGATTCTAGAATTAGCCAGTTAGAGTTTACATAAGCCCACATTTCTTCTGTTACAGGATGAGTTGTAACACCTAACGGAGCCAGCATAGATGCATAATCCCGGAATACCCATCCTCCTAGCCTGCTCACAGTATGACCAGGTCCTAAACCCAGCAACCAATTGAAAGGAGAGTGAAAATAACTAGAGATCATGCTAATTCCTGCTATTTTAGCCTGATAACCTTCGCCATTAGGAGGAATGTAAATTGATGTTCTATTCGCCCAATGTTTGAATGCAGCTAAAGCTTCTATATCTAGATTTTCTATTACCCAGAAAAAACCTCCAACAACAATAACTACAGCTACGAAGTATAAGAGTAGCTTGCGAAAATCATTAAATTTAGTTAGTACCAAAATTATCCAAGCCAGTAAAAAGACTACCAATATCTGCTTGGAATCAGAAACTATTAAGTGATAAAAGGCAGCAAATATACAAAACATTCGCCACCAAAGAGGAGCGCTTTTAGCATTTATAAAATAGTACAAAGCAACACTTATTGAAACTGAAACAGATACATAATTACCAGCTCCAGATAAATAGAATACACCTTGTACGTTATCTGCTAAGGAATATTTAGAATACTTAAGTATACCTGTGACCAGAAGAAAGTACTGAGCGATCGCCAAAATTATATTAATAATGGCAGATGCTAAAAGAAAAAATCTTAATTTTTTCCAGCTTGCTATTGATAGTGGCAGACAAGATATCGCTAACAATAGCATAAAAGGCTCAGTTAATAATATAAAATCTAAGACTACGTTAATGAATCCCGCATGATTTAACAGCGCGCTTGCAAGCATTACTCCCAGGAAAAAAAGTAAGCCGGCTATAATGTCCCACGCAAATCTGATCTGCAATCGATTTCTTGTTGGAGTACTAGCTACTACAATTCCTAATACTACGGGAACAATTAAAAAATGTAAAAAATTTATAATTGAGGGTGCACCAACTGCACTAATCATGCGAGGGTAAAAAGCGCTGGCAAAGGCTAACAATATTAAAAATATATTTTTAACATAGCCTTGTTTCTTTTTTTGATAAATTGCTGATTCATCAATAAAACTATGCATATATTATTTCCCAGAAACTTTATTTTATTAAAATCAGAATTTCGACTGATGCAAGTATTTAAAATTCTAATATTTTAGCATAAAAATTGAGATATTGATGCGCAGTGTTTAGCTTGCAAAAACGTTGCTCTGGGATAATCTGATTAGAATAAGGTTCAGATAAAGAATCTGTTATAGCATTAGCAAGATTTCGGGTAGTATCTCCCTGTAATTCAAAATAATTGCAGTTATTATTTCCAATTTCTCTAAATATAGGAATATTAGAGCATACCACTCTACAAGAAAGATATAATGCCTCGGCTAAAGGCAAGCAAAAACCTTCAGTTGAAGAAGGGACCACCAAAAGCTGGCAGTTCTCATACAACCAACGTAATTCACGATCATCGATTGATGTCATGAGCAGAATACGATCTTGTAAGGAAAGTGCTTGGATTTGGTTATGAATATTCTCCGTCTCTGGCCCAGTGCTACCTATAATAATCAACTGAGTTGAATCTTTTATCTGATTAGTCTTTAACAATAGATGATAAGATTTGATTAAGATATCTAAGTTTTTATTTTTGCGATGCTGGGCAACAGCTAGTAAAAAAGGTAGTCTAGTATTAGTAGATTTTGGTGCTTGAGAAGTGACATGACTAAAGTCTACATAATTATAAATTACACTAAGTTTTTTTCGCTGTTCAATCTGGGAAAAATATTCTTTTAAGCGTTCTACAGTATATTGGGAAACACAAGATAATCCATCACTATTATTAATACATTGCTCTAAGAATAATTGATTAAAAAGCACATTAGGATAGCCAAAATTTTCCGGATATTCATAAGGATATAAATCATGGATAGTAGCTACTACAGGGCATGGAAAAAGTTGACGAATAAACGGAAGTGGGAATGCAAGATGCACTAAATCTGCATGAAGTTGTTTGGCTAGTTTTGGTAAATCCCATAAAAACCAAAGATTCCTTGTAATGGACATATTTTTAATATCTACACTAACCAAGGAAACTTTATCTGATTCTAGAGAAAAAGAAGTTTCAAAATAATCTTTTTGCCATAAACCCAAAACCAAAGTTACTTTGCTAATTTTGTCTGTATCAGCCAGACATCTTGCAAGATTTGCAGCATGTCTACAAACTCCAGTTGGTTTTGTAGGCCTGTGTAAAGCAGCAATTAAAATGTGCATATTATGATTTTATTAAATAATTTGCAACTGAAAATGAAAGATACTGTATTTGTTTATGTACTAAATAAATATTTGGATATTGTACTATTTTTCATGAGCAAATGTACAGCTAGCCAGCTAATAAAAAAACTAGGTAGAGAAAATACCATCTGAGAGAGAATGGTTACCTCTTCTAGAAGATGAGGTTGTATTCTTTTTACTAAAATCTCCATAATATTGATTGCTAAAGGGTGAATTAAGTAAATTCCAAAGGAACATAATCCCAAATCTTTTATAAAACTGTTATCCTTTAAGTGATTGGATAAAGCAATGCCAAACGCTAGTAGAGAGTATCCTAATAAAACTTCTCTAAAGCCAATAGGTAAGAACCAATTTCTCAAAAAATCAGTAATAATAAATACCAATAATGCTAGTGTAGTGGCTGTTAATTTTGAGAATTGTAGTGTAAAGTCACTTTTAAAAAGAATAAATCTCCATGTTGTAGCAATAAAGAAGTAAGGCATACACCTCACTATCCATGCAGTTATTACGGAAATAAATCTCAAAAACTCATTAGTGTTATTATGGTTAGGAATTAATTGGTTTAGTAAACCTTGAAAAGCCACATTAGGTCCTAATAAAAATGTATTATTAGTTATAATAAGTAAATTGTAAAAAATGAGACTTAATAAAGTTAAAACAAATAATCCTCTAATATTAATTTTTGTTTTATCCAAGTAAAACGCAACTATTATAAGTGAAGTTCCTACTAACAGAATCGGTAAAAAATATAACTGTATTGCTGCTCCTCCATAAAAAATTATTGAGAATGGATCTTTAAATAATTCATTTAGTTTATTATCCTGATGTAATGCTAAGAACATTATTGTTTTAATAATCAAAAATACTATTGTCCAGATGATATAGGGAAGGAAAATACGCCGCAATCTAACTTGCCAATAATTCCATGAAAAATCAGGATTGCGCCTACAGATTATGAGATAAAAAGAGGTAGCTAAAAAGAAGGGAACAGGAAAGTTAAATAAATATGAAAGCTGTGCAGATAAAGGGTCTACAGTAGACCAAGTTTTATCTCCAGAATGCAATAAAACAACACCGTATGCTGCAATACCACGGCATAAATCTATCCCTGCAAACCTTGATTTTTTTTCCATTTTGCTGTTCACAAATATTTCACAATATAGTTAGCGTAAGGTAAAATATTTACCAGAAAAATAACTAGAGATAGTAATTAGTTGTCAATATTTGAACAGTTGTATCTTATAAACTTTTAAGCTGATTCAACCTGAGCAGTTATTTTTGCCAGTGTGCATTAGTAGTAATTAGTTTTTAGGTAAAAAACCTTCAATTCAGTGAAGTACTTTCGGATTTTGTAAAGATATAGCTTCTTCGTAGACTTGAGCCAGGCATTTACCCATAACTTGCCAACTATAGCTATCTCTGACTAACTTCTGTCCTGCTTGTCCCATGCGGATGCGAAGTTCTGAATCTTTAGCCAAAGTAATCAATGCTTTTGCCAAATCATCAACTGCTTGCTCCGGATTAATTGCAGCAATTTTGAAGCCAGTATCTGCTGTTACCTGCTGTGCTGGTCCTCCCAAATCTAAACAGATGACTGGACGGCCTGTTGCCATTGCTTCAATGCATACCCATCCACCTGAGTCATGTAAACTAGGGTGAATTAATACATGACAATGTTTTAAATTTTCTAAGGTCTTTTCGCGAGGTAATCTACCCCAAAATTTCACTTTTTGTGCAATTCCTAACTTTTGTGCCAGGTTTTTCAGTCGCTCCCATTCTGGTCCATCCCCAACAATCCAATATTCTGCTTCAGCTAAGTTCGCTTTTGCAAAAGCTCGTAATCCTAAGTGAAAGCCTTTCCAATGCAAAAGTCTGCCCATACTAATAAACCTTACAGGTTGCTGAGCAGGGATTGGGTATTGGTTCAGTACAGCGATTTCTTCTGCGAGTAAACCTGATTCCGAAAGAATATCGACATATTTCACGCCCATTTTATACAGCCTTTTAGCTGTATCTTCAGTTGTGGCTCTCACTATAGCGCTCTTTCTTGCAGTCATATGCACAAAAGGATCGAGTTCCCCTAAAGAGCGAGTGAAAATCCGTGCCGTTTCGTAAGCTTTAGCACGGAAGTTGAAATCCTGCCAAAACTCTTTTGGAGCAGTTTCGCCACCACCAACAGGCCCCCATATAAAGGGAACGGGCAATAATGACAGAAAGCTGGGATTAGAATACTTAACAAATGTGACATGATGTACTACATCAAAGCCAATTTCACGATGCAAACTACGGGCTATAAAGTATGCTTGTATCTGCCATAGATAGTAGTGAATTTGCATTGCGCCATTCGACCCTAAGCGCCATAGTCCACCTAAGATGGGTAAGGTAAAATAAACGAAGTGCAAGTTAGGAATTGGATTAGAGGCTAGTTCTGCTTCAATAGCTTCTTTACTTTCATCAGGTCGAGTTAAAACCCAAACTTCATGGTATTTGGCAGCTTCTCGAACCACATTCCACCCTACACCACGCTCAGATCCCTTTCCCGGTTCACACGAATAAGCAGAAATTAATACTTTCATCAGCAATCAAGATATGGTTTGATAAACAGTGTTAATTAAATAGCGGCATCAAAGATATACACAATTGACCTATTTCTCCTTTATTAATAAAAACAACTAATAATACAACAGTTTTTCATAAATCTCTGCCAGTTTTTCTGCTGTTTTTTCCCAAGTAAATAACTTGGCTCTTGACAGTCCTTTATCGACTAATTCTTGATAATATATTGGGTCATTGTGCAATCGCAGTACTGCTTCTGATATCGCTTGAGGATCTTTGGGGTTAATTAGAATTGCAGCATCTCCAGCTACTTCCGGCATGGCTGAGGTGTTTGAAGTAATAACTGGAGTTCCACAAGCCATAGCTTCTAAAATTGTTATGCCGAATCCTTCATGCAGTGAAGGTGCTATCAGAATATCAGCAGCATTATATATTTGAACTAGCGTATTCTTATCTGGCTTACCAAAATAAGTAATATAATTTTCTAACTGATGATTTTGAATGTATTGTTTTTGCTCATCTGTAAAGTCTGCCCCTACTTTCCAAAACTTTATAGATAACTCTTTTTGTTTTAGAATATTTAAGGATTCAAGTATAGTAAAAATATTTTTACGAGGATGATTTGCCCCTACATTAAGTAGGTAAGTTATTTTAGAGTCAGATCCCTGCTTTTGGCAAAAAGAGCTAATTTCAGATTGAGGTAATGGTCGAAATATAGGCTCAACAGCATTAGGTGTTACAGAGATTTTGGCTGGTTCTATATTTAATAGTTGAGTGGTATCCTTAGCTGTTACACAAGAGACAGCAAAGATATGATTAGCATACTTCATGCCTTTTACAGCCAGCAGCCACACATTCTTACTCACAAACGGCAGTTGCACCGAACCTTGAAGATTGCCAGAATAGTAAAAGTTTATTAAGTCGTGGCAGGTGACAACAACAGTTTTAGCAGCATTTTGTAACCAGTAAACAATATGAGCTTCAGCCGGTTCGATAATATGAAAAACATCAGCTGATTGTTGTTTTACCAAGCGTGGAAAGCGCCAGAAACGCTCATAATATTTTATAACTCTTAGAAAAAAAGAGGAACTGGTTCTATCAAAATTACGCGGTGCTAAATCCACAATTTCCCAATCAGGTCGGACAGTTTTTAGACCTGAAATAATGCCATCGGCATAGACATCCATGCTGAATTCTTGCATGGTACGGACAATAACTACACGCATTATTAATTTCCCTTTGCATCACACTCCAAATTACAATTAACGCCAACTTTTGTTCATGGCATAACTATTACTGCTTGGCTGGATTAGGTTTTGCCAAAGGTTGATTAAACGTTCAGCAATCTTTTCATGGGTATAGTACTGATAAACTCTAGTCATACCATGTTGCCTTAACTCTTGCCGCCAAGTTGGATTGCGAATCATTCGCTCTAGAATTGCTGCTAACCCTGCTGATTCTCCTTCTGGAAATATCAAGTCAGAACGCCCAATGACATTTGCAATTTCGCCACTGCTAGAGCCTACTACAGGAACACCCATTGCCATCGCTTCAATCAAGACGTGACCAAATTGCTCTTTCCATGTGGGAGCCGTAAGCGAGGGTAGAACTAAAACATCCAATTTACTAATTTCCTCAGGTGCTTGCTCATGGCGTACTGATCCGCGCCAAACAACTAAATCTGCTATTTGCTGCTTCTGGGCTTCTTGTTTGAGAACTTCTTCATAGGGACCGGAACCACAGATAATAATCCGAAGGTTGAGTCCTTTTTCTTCAAGTAGATGTGCAGCAGCAAATATAGTATCGATACCCTTTTCAGGAACTAATCTGCCAAGAAATCCAATGTGAAATTCTTCATTTTTATTTTCAGGCGATCGCGGACTAAATAATTGAGTATCCACTCCCATCTGAGGCATAATTTCCATTAATCCGGTGTAACCCCATTGCCGTAATAAATTAGCTCCGTCCTGATTGCCTGGAAGCATCAGTTTGGCTGTATTCATTACAAATTGACGAATCCAATGGCGTACAATCGGTAGAGTGCGATCCATGTTCTCCCAACCAAACACGACAATTGGCTTGCCTGTTAGTCTGCTCCAAATTGCGAGCTCAAAAGTACAAAGGGAGAATACTTCTTCTTCTACCTGCACTATATCAGGTTGAAAATCTTTCAAAACTTGCCACAGGTGCCAAGGTGTATACATATGAGCACCTCCGCGACCGGAAAATATTACAGGTGCTGTATAGATTTTAATTTTGGGGTAAGGTGTTTCTACTTCAAATTGGCGATTCCACTCCAGTGCTTTCCAGTTGCTAGGAGTTAGTAAGCCGACTTCAACTTTACCAGTTTCAGCGATCGCATTCAGCTTTCCTTGGTTTACACCAACTACATAAGCGTGACTAATAAAAAGTACACGTATAGGAGAATTGGCTTCAGTTTTATCTGCCTTGGTAACTGCAAAGCTATCAACAGTACTCATTCTTCTCTCCTTATGCCATGTACTTCAGGCTGATGAATTTTGCCCAACAGCTCTCTGCTTTCGGATAAATTTGACTAAACGCTTCAACCATCCATTACCGTATATCTGGTTGAAACAAAGCGCAAACACAGAATCTGGTAGATACTCTCCTTTTTTCAGTAGCCATCCCTCGACTCCTGACCAACTAAACTGTGGATGGTTAATAAGTTGTTGATGTGCTTCCCGCCGTTCGGATTTGGATGCCTTTTTTAAACGAGCCACTATATAACGATTGTGACAATAAATCTGTCTTGATTTAATACTAGTTAGCCTTGTAGCTATATCTGGACCATAAAATTCGCTTAAAAAGTGTTTGATCTCTAGATTAATTTGCTCAGCAACATTCATTTCTCTTTCTAAATAATCTGCTGACAAAGACTGAACAAATGTTAAGTTTGAGCCATGCAGACGATACTTGCTTAGTACATCTTTTACAGGCACTATGCTAGATAAGAACAATGCAAAATTACGAACAAGTGCATCTGCGTTCCGTACAAAGGCTTCATTTAAGGGAAAAATACAATCAGTTACTTCACGGCGAAAGCAGAGTGCAGAAGCTGGCGGTAAATCATCAATAAATCCCCCATTTTCTAGGGCGGAGATAGCCATCCAACCTGAAGCCATACTGCTTAACAAAGGTTTTCTTTCGATCACATTTCCATTAGCATCTACTGGAATTACATTGTGAATTGCAAATCCACTGCTTGGTTCTGCCTTAAATGCTTCAACGATTTTGTATAGCTTGTTATCCATCCACACATCATCTGCATCCAAAATACAAATGATTTGCCCTTTGCTTTCTTGATATGCTGTATTTAATGCCGAGCCAACGCCTCCATTTGGTTTGCGTATTAATTTAATTCTGGAGTCTTTTTGCAAGTAGGCTTCGATTATTTCGCAGGATTGATCTGTTGAGCCATCATCACAAACTATCACTTCATAATGAGAATAGGTTTGGCGAATAGCGCTGTCTAAAGTCTCGCCAACATATTTTGCGTAGTTATAATTTGGAACTAATACTGATACCAATGGACTCTCAGGCAGTTGCGACAGTTTAATAGGTTGCAAATTTTGCGTTTGTAGTTCTTGCATTTGTTAATTACTTAGTATTCAAAGAAGCATTGTTATAATGTTTTGTAAGCAATAATTCTTGGTCATCTAATTTAAGATACTTTTTCCAAAATTTTGTGGAAGTAAACCGATTAAAGGCATTTCTCCATTCAGTTCTAACAGATGTCCATCTGATACTAAGCAGAATAATAATTTTTAGCCAATTAATTAATATTTTTATGCAGCTTTTTCGATCCATTTCATATTTTTCTACACTACTATTTCCTTCTCTAACGATAACAACTCTTTTATTTGGGAAAACTTTATGCCAATTATCAAAATAATCAGAGCCCATCCAGTACATTACATCTTCATTACTGAGCAAGAAGTTAGGAAGGAAATGACCATTCAGAGTCAATAAACCTATAATACGCTTGATTACTAGTTGACTATGGTTTTCATTACCTTGTTCTTTTAATGTATGAACTGTATTTGAAGAAGTAGTTTTTGTGCTCTGAGTTTTATGAATTTTGCTAAGTTCTAAAATTTTTGAGTGCAGAATCTCTGGATCATTATTTTCAATAACTGTTGGCCCTTCTATATAATCCTCAAATCCTTTAAGTAACATTTCCGCAGAATTGTAGTCAAATACTAATAAACTATAAAGTAATGATTTTGTAAGGAATTTAATGGTATCCACATAACCAAATAAACTCCTCATTGAATTAGTTATCAATCTATTGCGAACTGAATAATAATTTATCCAACCAGAACTTTTTGCATAAAAAGGTTCATGCCAAATAGAAATTCCCGGGAAAACCACTATCATTTTTCCCAGCCGTTCTCTTATCCTCAATCCAAATTCAATATCATCCTCTTTTATAAAGAAGGGCATTGGAAGACCCATATCTTTAATAACTGATTGAGAAAATGAGAAGAACCAAAATGCTCCATAATCTGGAATATCTTCCGCTAGCAATATATTTATATTACTAGGATTTTCAATATTAAGCTTATGCTTCAAAGATAGACCTTTAGACATGTCATCTTTGTAATTTCCATTAGTATCTATATACTTGCAATATAGTGCTCCAGCTTCATGTACAAGATACTTTTTATATAAATCCAACATACTACCAGCTACAGCAAAGTCCTGATTTGCGTACTCGTACAAAACGAAAAGTCTATAGATAGATTCACTATCTATTTCTACATCATCATCCATAAACAGAAAATGTGTATAGAGATTCTCATCAATAGCTTGAATTAGACCTCGAGTAAAACCTCCAGCACCACCAAAATTTCTGTTCGGAATCAATTGAACCCTTGGCTCAGGAAATTCATCTTCTTTAAGCGTTCTACCGTTATCTACGATAAAAAACTTAAAATTTTCTTTTTGTAATAAATCATCTTTTAAGACAGTATTAACTGTATTCTTTACATATGCTTCTTTTTTAAAAGTACAAGTAATTAGCGCTAAAGATACTTCATGAAGTTTGGGTTGCTCTGTTGCAATACATCCTTTGACAAATAAACCTTTCTCACTCAAACAAATGATTTCTAAGTAATGCCTGCCTGCATTTTCACTACGCCAAGAATCTGGTAGGATTACTTTAATAGGTTTTGATAGCAAACATTTCTCAAAGTTTGCTGTATAAATCAAGTCTCTGGACTCTCCATTGTAGTATTCTCTATAGAGAGATATTTGAAAATCACCATCAAGTTTTAACAAGTAATACAAATCTTTAAGAGCGGTATATTTGACATAAAATTTTTCATAAAATGAATTGAAATAAGTATTCAAAGATAAAATACTTTTTTTAGTAAATGCTACCTCTACTTGTTCTTGAGAAAAATTGAGCAATGAACCTTCACTGCACCTCATATATAAATTAGAAGTTTCCGAGGCGCGGGGAAATCGAATTCTAGTGATTATGTTCATTTGTAACCTGTTCTTTATTTGCTTGTTTCAAGTGTTGTTAGTAGATGCCGCGCCTAAGTTCTATTTATCTAGAATTGTACAGCCAGCGTTTGCTTTAATTAACTGATAAATTATGAGTAAAATGGAAGCCGACTAAGTTGCTTCTACGTTAGCTATCTCTTTCTCAAACAAGCCAAGTGCACGCAATACTGCTTGATCCATATCGTAGTATTTGTAATCTGCAAGTCGTCCTGCAAAAAGTACCGTACCGTTGAGTTTTTCTACTTCTTTGAGGTAAAGGTCTAGACGGGCACGGTTCTCTTCATTGAGAATAGGATAATAAGGATCATTTTTACCTGGGACATAAGCTTGCGGATATTCCATCACTAAGGTAGTTTTGGGAGATGTTTGTCCTGACAAATACTTCTGCTCGGTTATACGGGTGATGTCGTAGTCGTTGGGGTAGTTAACTGTACCAACTTCTTGATACAACTCTTGATCTAAAGTCTCGAATTGAAAGCGTAGGCTACGATAGGGCAATTCGCCATACATATAATCAAAAAAAGTATCAATTGGTCCTGTGCACAGTATTCGGTTAAACTTTACATCATTGATAATCTCGCGGTAATCTGTATTTAGGAGTACCTTGATGTTAGGGTGAGCCAGCATTTTGCGAAACATTTCGGTATAACCCAGCTTGGGCATACCCTGGTATGGGTCTTGAAAATAACGATTATCTCGACTGATGTACACTGGCACACGTCCTGTGACACCCCGATCAAGTTCCTCTGGTTTCACGCCCCACTGCTTCATGGTGTAGCGGAGAAAGATATTTTCGTAAATGTAATCAGCTAAAAAGCTTAGGTCGCCACTGGCACTTTCACGCAATTTTAAAATAGGTACTTTGACTCCAAAACCGAAGTTCTCTAGAAGCAAATTTTCTAGCTTTTCTGCATATTTTGGCGGAAAAAGAGCATAGAGCGAGTTCAGATTAAAGGGAATAGGAACTTTTTTACCCTCTACTACACCCAGAACATGGTGATAGTAATGTCTCCATTCTGTGAATTGAGAGAGGTAATCCCAGACTTTCTTAGACTTCGTGTGAAAGATATGGGGCCCGTATTTATGAACTAAAATCCCATGCTCTTTATAGTAATCGTAGGCATTACCGCCGATATGGTCTCGTTGTTCTACAATCAATACTCTTTGCCCAAGTTCATTAGCAATTCTTTCAGCTATGACGCAGGCTGAATACCCAGCGCCGATGATTAGCCAGTCAAATTTCATGCGATTTCTCCTTGTTTAGCATTAAATTAGAGCTTAAAATTTTGTCACTGCTTAGTATGTTATCTAATGATTGTTCGGTAGTTTTTTTCGCTACTTTTTGTAAGTGCTGCTCAATACGGTCTACAAATGGCTGGTATACTGCTTGAGGTGAAAGGTTTTCTATTACATACTTGTGGGCTTGTTCTTCCATCCATTGGCGTTTGTCTGGATTAGTCAACAGTGTATGTATGGCAGCAGCGAAACCTTCAGCTGTATCTGCTACGGATACAGCATTACCGACAATCTCAGGTATCCCTTGAACACCAGCACTAGTCGAGACACAGGCACGACCATGTGACAATGCTTCCACAAGCTTAATCTTAAGACCACTACCGATAGGTAATGGAACTAAACATACTTCGGCATGACTGTATTCAAGTTTCAGATCATCTAAAGTACCTAAAAGACGAACATTGGGAAAGCTTTCTTTAATCTCATTGCACACACTACCGCAAACATGAAGACTGCAATGAGGTAATGACTGTAGAACAATTGACCACACATTTTTAAGGAACCATTGTAAACCATGAATGTTGTGGTCTGCATCACTGCCTACAAATAAACAACGGCCAGAGACGTGATTATCATTATGGAAATAATTGACTGCCGATTTAGGCATTTTAATTACTTCGCTCTGAGGTGCCATGCCTTGGAGAATTTTTGCATCTTCCTGCTGAATAGCTAATAGCACTTGTGCTTTAGACATCGCTATACTTTCTTGCTCTCGTGTCCAAACCAATTCAAAAGCACTAACACCAAAATTATTAAAATCGACCGTTCTTTGGTGACGTATATCGTGAGTAAGTATGACTTTTAAAACTGTTTCATCTAAATAAGGAGATTCTAAAACATCCGCTAAAAAAGCGTAGTTAGCAATTACAACATCCGGCTTAAATTTGAGAAATTGTGTGTTGGCAAAAGCTACCTCCTCTGGTTTAATGGGATGTCCCCAAATTGAAGAAGATTTTATATGGCTACAGGCTTCTTGTGCTTTATCTCTAGCAGAACGGTAAATATTCTTTAATTTTTCTGGCAATAATTGATTATAAGCCAGTCGCAATGGTGCGACAATCCAATCAGATAATGAGTTAAATCTTAATAAAAGTCGACCAATTCGCAAGTTGTCTTTAACAGACACATTAGCAAGCCTAGCTAAAGTAGGCGGAATGATATGCCAAGGAGTTTTACTATCAGCTAATGAATTAATAACCGTAAATTCGATTTTATAACCTAGCTTTTGTAAGTAGCTTATAAAATCAACAATATAAGCAGCATTACCAAATTTATTCTCGACAGGAATATCTCTGCTAACAAATTGAATTTTTATAGGTCGATTAGTACAATCCATGAGTACATCTTTCTTCATATTAATAAACTATATTATGATTTATTGAATATTCGCGAATATGTTGAAATCATTGCAATAATAACTGGATTAACTAGTAGATTAGGAAGCAAGCCTACTGCGCCATCATCCCAATATTCATTAACATTATTTTTTAGACAAATAACTGCCATTATAATGATGAATTGATTGGATAGTCATGATTTTTTTTCTGAGCACGTTCAGATAATTTATGTAAAATCTTAAATGTTTCTTTCATCATTTTGTCTTCAGAGAAATCATTAATAATGTGTAACTTCGCATTGTGTGACATTTCTTTCATTTCTTTGGGATGTTTAAGGGCCCACCTTATGTTTTCTAACAGATTACAACTATCTCCTGTACGAAATAACAAGCCATGAACTTTGTGTTTGATTGTTTCTGGAATGCTACTAGCATCTGAAGTGATAATTTGTAAGCCATATGCCATTGCTTCTAAAAGTGCATTTGGATGACCTTCATACAAGGTCGGAAATACAAAAAAATCTGCTGATTTTAATAGGTTAGGTATATCGGAGCGATAACCCAAAAACAATACCTTGTCTTCGACACCATATTCTTGCACCTTACTTAACAAGTATTCTTTTTGCTCACCCTCGCCCACCCAAACAAATCTTACCTCTGGAAATTCCTTAGCTATATACGGAATTGTATGTATTAGAAAAATATATCCTTTCTGCTCATGTAAGCGAGCAACTGTCAAAAGCAATTTGTTAGTTGTAGATAAACCAAGTTCCTCCAAGATTTGATAACGCAGTGATACATTTTCTTCTTGATTATTCGTATATAAATCAGGCTTTAAGCTAAAGCCATTATAGATGCAAAGTACTTGTTCTCTTTCAATCTGAAATGATTCACAGACAAGGCTTCGATTATTCTCTGAGACTGTTATCCACTGTTGATTACGGCTTCTAGCCCAGGTGTATGCTTTTAGTTTTTTAGCGCTGAATGAGTATCTATTGACAACTAAACCAAACCTAACTAATGTTGGAACTCTTAAAAATCCACATGCAAGGATACTTCCAAAGCAAGTATCAATACCAGGGAGAACAATCTGTACAACATTTGGTTTAATATGGAGCAGCAAAAAGATTGTTTTGCTCAGGTTCACTAAATGTTGTATTAACGTTGTGTTTCCGCTGTCAGCTATTTCTAGGCTATGATATTGCACTCCTTTAGATGTAAAGTCTTGAATTAAACTTGTTGTCCCCTCAGTATTAGGAAATGCTACATGAACATCCCAGCCTTTTTTAATAGCAGATGAAGCAATTCTCAAACTATATTCCTCAACACCTCCACGTTGGGTAGAAGGTAGTATTATAAGAAATTTCATATTCAATATCTTTTACAATGTTTTGGAAATTTGGGTAATAATTTCATTATCTACAGATACATTTGATATGTTTAGGCAAAAATTTTTCCCAAGGCTCATACAAACACCTCCGCATCTTTTAGTTGCTTACCTACTTGATCTTTAGCTGAGACAATAGGTTTTGCTTCTAAAGGCCAAGCGATCGCCAAATCTGGATCATCCCAAAAAATTGTGCGCTCGTGCTCTGGCGCGTAATAGTCTGTAGTTTTGTACAAAAACTCCGCATATTCTGAAAGCACCAAGAAACCGTGAGCAAAGCCTGGTGGTATCCAAAGCTGCTGCTTGTTTTGAGCGCTCAGACGATAGCCAACCCATTGACCAAAGTACTTAGAGCTTACCCTCAAGTCCACTGCTACATCAAATACTTCGCCAACCACAACTCTCACCAACTTGCCTTGAGGTTGTTTAATTTGATAGTGCAAACCACGTAGTACATTTTTGGCTGAAAGGGAGTGATTGTCTTGTACGAAATGTTGCGTAATCTCTGCCTTTTCTAGCAAAACTCGTTCATTATAACTTTCGTAAAAAAAGCCACGTTCATCTCCAAAAACTCGCGGTTCAATTAGCAGTACATCAGGAATTTCAGTCGGGATAATGTTCACAGCTTTACCCTCTTAGTGTCTGCAAAGTTTTCCTTGATTCCATTTGCTGATGCAAACCAGTTTTCTTCTTGAACTTGAGTAGTATGGCGATCGCCATTGATCAAGTCCATCAGGTAACGTCCATAGCTGTTTTTAGCTAGTGGTTTGGCAAGTTCATAGAGTTGGTCAGCATCGATATATCCTTGGCGATAGGCAATTTCTTCGACACAAGCTATTTTGAAACCTTGGCGTTGTTCTAGAGTTTGAATAAAGCTAGCAGCCTGATGCAGAGATTCATGGGTTCCCGTATCCAACCAAGCGTAGCCTCTACCTAAAAGCTCAACTTTTAATTGACCTCGACGCAGATAAACTTGACTCAAGTCGGTAATTTCTAGTTCATTGCGGGCTGATGGTTTCAGATCTGAGGCAATTTCTGAGACTTGAGAATCATAGAAATAGATACCAGGTACAGCATAATTAGACTTGGGAATTTGGGGTTTCTCCTCTAGACTCACTACTTGGCCTATAGAGTCAAATTCAACCACGCCATAGTGCTGAGGTTCAGCGACCCGATAACCAAATATGAGTGCGCCTTCGCGTAAATGAGCTGCACGAGTTAAAACGTCAACTAAACCATGACCATAGAAGAGGTTATCTCCCAAAACTAGGCAAACAGGCTCGTTACCGATAAAATCTTTGCCTAAGATAAAAGCCTGCGCTAAGCCTTCAGGTCTAGGTTGCTCAACATAGCTAAACTTTAGACCCCACTGGCTACCATCTTGCAAAAGTTGTTGAAATAGAGATAAGTGTTGAGGTGTAGAAATGATGAGAATCTCACGAATCCCAGCCAACATCAGAGTTGACAAAGGGTAGTAAATCATCGGCTTATCATAGACCGGCATGAGTTGTTTACTCACCACTTGAGTGAGCGGGTACAATCTTGTACCAGAACCACCAGCTAAAATAATGCCTTTCATTGTTAACTCCTCGAATGATTTGGGCTTTTGCTTAGTGTGATAGCGCTGGTTTTCGGTCACCATAGTTTTGCTGAATCCAGGTTTGGTAAGCACCTGATTGAACTTGCTCAACCCAGATGGAATTGCTCAGATACCACTGAATTGTCTTTAATAAACCACTATCAAAACTCTCTTTTGGTTCCCAACCCAAATCTTTCTTAATTTTGCTACTGTCAATTGCATAGCGTCGGTCATGACCAGGGCGGTCTTTGACAAAGCTGATAAGAGAAGAGTAGTGGAAGTTTGGTTTAGGTGCTAACTCATCAAGGAGGGCACAAATTTTTTCAACAACTGCGAGGTTTGTTAGCTCGTTGTTACCTCCTATGTTGTAAGTTTCTCCAATAGAGCTTTGTTGTAGAACTAGATAGATAGCTTCACAGTGATCTTCCACATACAGCCAATCGCGAATATTCTGGCCATCTCCATAAATTGGTAGTGGTTTTCCATTCAAAGCATTGAGAATTATCAGAGGAATCAGTTTTTCTGGAAACTGTCTTGGGCCGTAGTTATTTGAACAGTTGGTAGTTAAAGTTGGTAAACCATAGGTGTGATAATAGGCACGTACCAAATGGTCAGAGCCTGCTTTAGAGGCCGCATAGGGACTGTTTGGCGCATAGGGTGTGTCTTCTCGAAATGCTGGATCTGTCTGAGTTAATGAACCGTAAACTTCATCTGTAGATATGTGTAGAAAACGAAATTGTTGTTGCTTTTGAGGAGATAATTTTTCGTAGTAGGCTCTGCTAGCTTCGAGAAGTTGGAATGTTCCTAATACGTTAGTTTGAATAAAATCTTGAGGGCTGAGAATGGAGCGATCAACGTGGCTCTCAGCAGCAAAGTTAATAATTGCGTCTGGTTGGTGCTGTTCTAGAAGATTATGTATTAGTTCAATATCGCCGATATCGCCACGAACAAAATGATATCCAGAATCATTTTGTAATTCTGTTAGCGTTAGCGGATTGCTGGCATAAGTTAACTTATCTAGATTGATAATATTAGCCCACTGTTCTTTTCTCACCTTCAATATGAAGTTAGAGCCGATAAAGCCTGCGCCACCTGTTACTAAAAATGTTTGCATGATTATTGCTTTTCAATATAATTAAAGCCGGCTGTTTCTTTCGTAGCAAATCCAATAAGCATATTTTATGAAGGTGGAGTCTTTAAGCGAGATTTTAGCGTTCCTGCTAAGTTCATATCCTCAAGCTTAATCCTGAGAAACCGCCGAATTTTGGTTAGAAGATTTTTGCCGGACTCCTTTATCCTATCCTGAAGGAATTGTAAGCGATGTTCCTCTACCATGAATCGCCAAAGAATATAGGACAGGTAGGATGATATTTTCGATATTTGAGTGTTAGATTGGTTTTGCGAAGCGGAATAAATCGATTTATTACCTGACTGTATGCCTTCTTCAACAATCTCTACAAATTTCCTGGCTATTTTATCTGGAGAATACTTCTCCCAAATGAGATTTTGAGCTTTTTCAAGGTAAGCTTTTCGGGAGGAGGAGGAGCGATATTTTTGAAGGGCTTTTAGCAACTCTTCAGCATTAGAAAATATGGCGTCATCAACACCTGCCTCTCTGGCAATCCGAGCGTATTCAGGGGTATCAGAGACTATGGCAGGAACTCCCCAGCAGATGCTTGTAATCATCTTATGGTTACTCTTCTGTCGGTCGTATAGAGAACCATCGTGCATTAAACAAGAAAGATCGCAACTCTGAAGGATATGAAGAAAGTTAGTAAGACTCCAAGGAATAACTTCAAACTTTAGTTCTGGGCAAAGAGAATTAACTAATTCTTCAGAGCCACCGCAAATTACTATTTGAATGTCAGGTAAAGATCCTAAAGCTTTTACATATTTTGTAAACATGTGTAAGTTAGACGATGTTCCAAACCAAAGAACTCGTAACGGCGATCGCGTAATTGGTTCTAATTTAGATGGTTCAGTAGGTGAATAATCTACAGAGTTATGCCAAACCTGGACATTAAGCCGCTTATGGCTTTGCAATAACCATTTTGCCCGACCAATGGTATCTGTTGTAATTAAGTTGGCTCGTAAGAGCATCTCATAGCACAAACGCGGTGATGTCCACCACCAAAGAGCTGAGCCAAAATCATCTATATCATAAATAATGAAAGCACCATTTGATATAGCACGGTCAACGTAGGAAAGAATTTCCGGTGTTACCCGTTTTTGAACGACCAAGACATCCCTAGTGCCAAGCTCATCAAATCGTGTTTTAAAATCTAAAATATTTTCATGCTCGGCACTGTGTATATTAACTTGAATTCCAAGATTTTTTAAGGTTGAGGTTAAGCTAAAGACACGAAGACGGGAGCTGGCCGTATTCATATCACCAGCAGGTAAAAAATAAATTTTAGGTAACTGGAAAGACATCATAGTCAATGCAAAAGTAAGAACTTAGTGAAAATGGCTAGAAGAACTTTACGGACTATCAAGCATTGTGCTCCAAAAGTGTAATTAATGAGCAGAAGTTTTATTTGGATATATCTTTTTCATGTATAGTAATGAATGGTCATAACCAATGCTCAAGAAACCTCCATGCTCTTCATTACTTGCCAGGAATAATTCCTATTTCTCTGGGCTTGATTTAGCAATTTGCATAGCCTCAGCCTCACTAAGCAAAATATATTTAATTTCTCTTTCTTGTTGTTTTTTGAACAAAATTACTTTTCTAATTTTATTTTGAAGCAACTTTATAATACTAGCTTGATAAAATTTTGAATCAGTCCATTCCCGATGGCCTATGTAGGTAAATGGATGTTTACCTACTATATCAATTCGATACCCTCTAGATTGAATTTTTTTAGATATCGCAATCTCGGCGGCAACGGCTCTACCCTTAGTATCATTATCTGGAAGTGGAAAACCATCTATTTCAAGAAGTACGTCGCGCGTAGTAAAAAGCACCAGACTCTGCAAGTGATCTGCTTTTTCCCCACACGGAATATTGTGAGTTTTTAAATAATCAAGATAATTGTCAACATTAGGAAATAAATCAAATCCTGATGCAACATCATAATAGTGCACCACTTGATTAAAGTAAGATTGTTTAAGTTCTGACCATGCCTTATCCCAATTTGGATTTGTACGTTCTCCAAGCAAGCCGAGAGTAGGATCTGAATGGAATCTATCTATAAAGCCTGAATACCAATTGTCATCCAAAATGAAACAATCGTCCTGAATAAAAAGATAGTTTTTAGCCTCAATTGAACGCCAACCCTCTTCCCACGCAGCTATATTAAATCCACTATTAGGACGATTTACTATTTCTATGTTATATTTTTTGAATTTTCTAGGAAGACTAAAAAAAATATCAGTACCTCCATTACACACCAGAACAATTGGAAAGGACAATTCATCTTTGATATTTACAATTTGATCAATTAACTTATATAAAAACTTAGGGGATGACCCAACCCAGTATGAGATAACTACACACAAATGATGCATAATCCAGAGACCTTAGTGGAAATAGTATAGGAATGTTATATATTTTCTATTAATGTCCAAAGTCTTGGCTGATAAAATAAGCATTGACTCATATTTTCAGATTTTTCAATACTAAATTCAAAAGATTCAATTGCATCTAAAATATAAAGAGAAGACTTGCTTATGCCGAGTTTCATGCTGTATAAACCAGGCTTTAAGCAAAGATATTGCATTTGTACTTGTAGTTCATGCTCTCCTGGCTGTATGTTGAAATATTTATTGTCATTAAAGCTACTCAAACGTAAAATTGTTTCATCTCCACCAGATTCTTCTCTTACTAATAAATTCAAGGTTACATTGTCAATACTTTTATGAACTTGACAGCCTATACAAAAAGTAACCCTTTGTCCACTAACAAGAGATTTAGCTATCTTGCCTTCATTATCTTTAAAGCATAAATAAGTAATATTTAAATCTGTTCCTTCTTCAACCGATTTTTTGGGTAAAACTAACTGATTTGCAAGGTTTCCTCTGTTCTTCATGAATAGATCTTCTTCATATCTATTCATAATTGAGCTTGTATCTCCTACTGCAATTACATTACCTTGTGACAAATAAATTGATGATTTACAGACACCTAGGATAGCATTTGGATCGTGTGAAACTAGGATGAAAGTTGTGCCTTGCTCACGTAATTTAGCCAAGTAGCGGTAACATTTAACTCTAAATTTTATATCACCTACTGCTAATACTTCATCAATTAATAAAATTTCTGGGTTTACGTGAATCGCGCAAGCAAACCCTAACCTTGCTGCCATCCCAGAACTGTAACTTTGGACTGGTGCATCAATCGCATCACCAATTTCTGCAAAATCTACAACTTCATCAAAGCGTTCATCAATTTCTTTCGTAGATAATCCTAAAATTGACATATTGGCATAAATATTCTCCCGTCCTGTCAAGATTGGATTAAATCCTGCTCCTAATGCAATTAATGGTGCTACTCTACCATTCACTTCTACAAAACCAGTATCTGGTTTAATCAAACCTGCAATAATCCTTAGCAGAGTTGATTTACCACTACCGTTTTTTCCAACTAAGCCTAGTGCTTCTCCTCGCCGTAATTCAAAACTGACATTATCTAGTGCCCAAAATTCCTTGGTACGCAACTTATCACTCTTCTCTCGTAGCCCTAATAACTCAGAGGTAATATCTTGAACACCATACATCAAAGACCGCTTCAAATCCCGACAAAATTTTTTGGAAACTCCATTAACTGAAAGTACAATCTCACTATCGCTATCCTGTGGCTTTAGTGCCATTTCTTGCTCATTGATGCTAATCGTCATTATGAACTAATCCTCTCAATTACAAAGGGCATTGCAAGACGATAAATAACCCAAGCCAGTAGCAATCCTAATATTGCAATTAAGCTTGCTATCCAAAATCCCTGCGGGTCTGATATAACGCCTGTTGTTGCTAATTCTCGTGTCGTTACTAACAATGGAGTAACAGGATTTAGCTTCACAATACTGCCAAATACGCCATTACTGGGAACTGGATAAACCACTGGCGTAATAAATAGCCAAAATCCCGATATTAAGGTTAAACCTTTGGAAAAATCTTGATATAAAGCTCCCATTGGGGCTAAGAGCAATCCGATAAATGTTCCTAGCAATATTAAATGAATTAATGCTACTGGCGCTAGAATTATGCTCCAAGTTACTGGAATTTTATACCAGATAAATAAGCCCAAAATTAAGATGAGCTTGATGCCAAAGTTAAAAAATACTTCTCCTAATTTGGCAACAATCAATGCTTCGCGGGGGAAGTTAATTCTTGCCAACATTGCTTTAGCTGCTGTTACTGCTTGTACTGGGCCATTTAGCGCTTCAACAAAGGTCTGCCACAGTGACATACTGAACATAACATAGGCTGCATAGGGTAATTCTGTATTACCAATGTTGACAATACCACTACTTTTAGCAAGAGTAAAACCAGCGGCTGTAATTACTGGAGGGATAAATGCCCAGAAAATTCCTAGCAACGATTGACGGTATTGAGCGCTAATATCTCGGACTAACAACCGCCAAGCTAATTCTCGCGATGCTAGTAAATCCCGCCCCATTTCTCGAAATAATTGTAGCGGATGTCTTATTCGACTTTCAGGTCGATACACAACTCTGGTTTTTTTCAGCATCATACAGATTCATAATTTATGGGGCAAATTCTATCTATCTCCTGCCAGAAAGTAAAATAGCTCTCTGCATTTCCAAAAGTCTTGCCAATACTACTTTTCAGCCCAATCTGCCTTAAGGATGAGTATCGATTACTTATTCATTTACTTAGCTGTATGTTGGATAACTATATATAAGGCCATATGCGATCGCTTGAAACTTTACGATCTGTGCTTTTCCAAAAAAAATACTTCTTTGGATAGGTGCGCAAACATGATTTTTTAATCGCCAGTCCCGTCAACAAAGGCTTCTGCAACACGACCTGATGATATTAGTTGTTTGGTCGCCAACCATATAAAAGGTGGAATCGTTTTAATATAACGACTCCAAAGACGGCGTGGTTCTTGAATCCAGCGATAAAACCATTCAAATCCTAATTCTCTAACTATGCGGGGTGCTCGCTTATGAATTCCTGCGTAAACTGGGAAAACTCCTCCCATCCCAAGCATGACTGCCTGAATTTTACCTTTATGCTGAGCCATCCAATTTTCCTGTTTTGGACATCCAAGGGATACAAATACTAGACCCGCACCACTTGAATTGATCTTATTAATTAGTTCGGTATCTTCATTCTCAGTCAATGGACGAAAGGGTAAGGGTTCCATCGCTGCGATTTTCAACTGAGGAAATTCTTGCTCTAGTCTTTTTCGCATTCTAGAAAGGATTTCTGTTTGCGAACCTAGAAAGAAAACACTAACATTTTGTATTTGAGATAGCTGGCACAATCCTTGTAGAATATCCATCCCGGCTACGCGATCTTGGGAATGCGCACCCATGCGCCGCATCATCCAAACTAGAGGCATACCATCAGGAGTGACGACATCCGCATTTCGTAATACACTAGCAAACTCTGGATTCCAGTGGGCCTCCATCAGCATGTGTACGTTAGCTACGCATACTGTTCTACTCTCGCGGGCGATCGCCCATTTCATGATTGTTTGGATCTGATCTTCAAACCGTAAGGCAGTAATGGGAAAATCCAGAACTTTTTGTTTGGGCAGAAATGTTATTTCTCCCATAAATTCCTCCTGTGTCAAAGACAAAAATCATCAACATCAACTAGTCCATTTCCAACTGTGGAACAATTAGGTGGTACTATTGCTGACTTTTTTCTAAGCTTTTGGCATGGTCTGACTCACATGGAGATGCAATAGCTTTATCAGTAAATTTCTGGTTACCCTGGTATTTTTCAAACATCTGACCACCGTATATTAGTTTACAAGTTGAATTGCGGCTTTTCCCAAAACTGTGTACAAACTTCATGGTTACTTTATAATTAGTTTGTCTTTTCTTCATACAATCATTACAATTTATGTAAATATAATTAACTGAATAATTTTTTTTCTTTTAGATAGTTATTTATTATCAGTAAAAATACAAACAGTAAAGCTACTATCGTCTGATATGTAAATATAGGAAATTACTAGCTTTGATAGATACAAAGACGGAAATCTATTTAAATACTGGTTAATGGCTATACTTCGCCCTAAAGTAGATATTTACAACTAATATTAAGTCTGGTTGTTTAACTATGACTCTCAAATGATCGCTTATCCTGGTTTACAGAAGCTTTGATACTAAGTAATTAGATGGAGTTGATATCAAGCTACAGATAAGCAAAGATGTAATTCTAAGCATCTGTGGTTGCAAACTTTCCAGAAATTTTTTGTATAAAATTCCTGATTAAGCTACTATGTTCGCTAAGGACGTTGTTGCAGACTGAGAGTTCCCGCAGGTGCTTGCTGAGAGGCTTCTGACAGATTAAGCAAAAGTGAATAGGCTGATTTTATAGGTTTTGCAACTAAATATTTATTCTCCCTATTCTGCAAGACTAGGGTCATCTGTCTTAACGGTGATTTCATCAGAATAGTTAATTGAAAATGTAATTTTTATCATAAATTGCTAATATTTTTTGATTAGATAAATATACTTTATTGTTACTTATATAACTTCTTATGTTTTCAGATAGAAAAATTTGTTTTTGTTGATTGAGCAACATAAAAAAGGAGAAGATAAATTTATCTTCTCCTTTGCCATTATTTTTAGTATTGTCTGCTTTTTTCTCTTCTTTCAGCCTTTGTCGCAACATCTGTCTTTGTTTTTTAAGTTGCCGCTTTCTTGCTGAACCACCTTTACCTTTATCGTTCCGTCCCTCTCGACGAGGAGATTCCCATCTTTTCAATCTCATAATTTTCCATCTCTGTTAAAGTTGACAAATTTAGAAACTAGTTATCCTATCTTATGTGCATATCATAGCGCTTTTTAAACTGCGATCGCTTAATTAGTTATAGCTACTATGTTAGTAAAGCTTGATGAATAAGTTAGTATGCGATCTCGACTTTTCTCCGTATAAGTACTTAATTTAAGTTTTGCATATTTTACTTATATATAAAGTATTTATTTTTAGAAAAATGTATAAACAGGTACATTTTAGTCGTATTCAATAAAATTACTCTTTAGCGCTCACAGTTTTGGAAGATGCATTAAAAAAATAGACGCATTGGTCTGCTTAATGGTTTCCATAAATTTAAGCAAGTATGTCATAAATACTAAGATGACATCTAGTGTTTATGACCTTGGTTTATAAGTCTTCTCTATCCAAGCGATTGTGCTTGCTAGAGAAACTTAAGAATTGAAAATTTCTGATAACTATATTTTTTATAATGGGCAGGAGGAGAATCGAACTCCTATGACCGCAAGGTCGCCACATTTTGAGTGTGGTGCGTCTACCAGTTTCGCCACCCGCCCTTAGATGCAACTTTACTAATATACTCTATTCAAGAGTTTTGTGACAAGGTATTGATAATTATTTCAGAATTCTTGCTAGTTTGGTACGTATGTATTACTAAAATCATACTTTTCGGAATGCTGGAACACACGCTACAAAATACACTTTGTATTGATGGGCTGCTAGAAATTTAATACTTGACTAACGAAGGATCAATATCTTGTAGCTGGGCACAACCGCTAAGTGCCATAGCTAGGCTTAACTCAGTTTGTAGTAGCGAGAGTATATGAGATACACCTGCTTTTCCAGCTACCGCCAGCCCCCATAAAATAGGACGCCCAATGAGCACAGCTTTTGCTCCTAATGCTAGAGCTTTTAGAATATCTGTACCTCGGCGGATACCTCCATCTAACAGTACTTCAGCTTTGCCATCCACAGCTGCAACAATCTCTGTTAAAGCCTCTAAAGATGCGATCGCACCGTCTAGTTGTCTGCCACCATGATTGGAAACAACAATTGCTTGAACTCCGCACTCTACAGCACGTACAGCATCATCCCCGCGCAAGATCCCTTTTATTACTAAAGGTAGAGGACAAATAGATTGCAACCATGCCAAATCTTTCCAAGTTAACGCTGGGTTTAGCTGCTGGGCAAAATAGGTAAATAACCCAGACTCGCCTTGTGCATGAGAAATATCTAGTCCTGAGATAGTTGCAAGATTGGCTGCGTGTAAACCTGGTGGTAAGGAAAATTCGTTACGTTTATCCCGTTCTCTTTGTCCTAAAAAAGGTGCATCCACCGTCAAGCAAAGTGCTTTGTAACCTGCGTTATCGGCTCTTTCGACTAAAGCGCGAGTTAAACCTCTATCTTTGTGGATATAAAGCTGGAACCATTGCAGGGTGTTGGGAAAATTTTGCTGAACAGCAGCGACTTCTTCAATAGTTTTATTAGATAAAGTACTTAAAATCATACCCACCCCTGCTGAAGCCGCAGCTGTTGCGGTGGCTACTTCTCCGTCTGGATGAGCCAGACATTGAAAAGCCATTGGTGCAATTAGTAAGGGTAGGTCTAGAGGTTGTCCTAATATAGATGTAGTCAAGTTGCGATCGCTCACATCTACTAACATTCGCGGCCGCAGTTTCAGGCGCTCAAAAGCCGCGCGGTTTTCTCGTAATGTAATTTCATCCCAAGCACCGCTGCTATAGTAATCAAGCGCCATCTGTGAGAGATGCTCTTTTGCTAGCTGTTCGTACTCAAAGAGGTTAATCGGTTGCAAGTGATTGTGGATCGTGACTAGGCGTTAAATATTCTAAAATCTCACGCAGAGGCGCAGAGGAGATGAAGTTTTGATAATTTAATACCAATCTACCAGTTTCGCCATCCACCTTTGGGTGTAAGTTCGGTAGTTGACTGAGGTTGGTGATTGTGCAATAAAGTTTGATATTCTTGGCTACTTGCCCAACGATCAATTTCTCGAGCTCGCAGTACGGGTACGGGGTGAGTTAGTTGGGCGGTGCGGGCGGCTTTGACCATTTCACCCAGTTCTGTTTTACTAATATCATCGTAGGCGCGAGCTTGGGCAACAAAGGCATCAAGATTTAGTTGCGGTGCCAAGCTGGGGGAGCCACCTGCTAGCTTCATCAAAACTGACATCACAACTTTAGGATTTTGGGTGGCTAACAATGCGGCGCGATCGCAGGTAAACTCAGCGCAGCGCACCCATTCTAAAAGCTGTGTCTGTATAGCTTGAGCAATAATAGCTCCGACATTAGGCAAGATTGTTGCTGCTAATACTAATAAATTTACAGGAGTCAGGTAAACGCTGTGGTCACATTTAAGATGTCCTAACTCATGGGCAATGACTGCCTGAATTTCCTCTGGTGTGAGGATATCTATGAGGGACGTATGCAGCACAATAAAAGGTTGCTGACCCCGCATGGCAAAAGTGTAAGCGTTAGGAGCCGGATGCTGCCTAATGTACAACTGGGGAGGCTCTATATCTAATACTTTGCAAGCATCTACCAACAGCTGATGTAAATCGGGCAGTTGGTTTTCACCCACGAGAACGCTGGAGGCAATATTTTCTACATAAAAAACCTGCTCTGCCATTGGCCCCAGCCAATTCCGCACCATCATATCTAGACCTGGTATTTGTTTGAGAGCTTTAGTAGCTTCCAAATCTAATGGGTGACGAAAGGAGTCAGCTTTTAAACCAATCAGCGGTGTTTTTAATAAAGACATGGTGTAACAAGCTTGAAAAAAATAGCATTTTGGAATGCTGCTAGTTTAGATAAACAGCCTCCCAAAGCTAGTATAACGATTAAGTAAGGGTGGGCATTGCCCACCTACCTACTATGTCGTTATCGACGCTGGGGAATTGCTCGTATTCGGGGCAAGTTCTGCATCTGTCGATGGTTCACTCACACGCAGGATTCTTGCGCCCAATTGCTGCAACTTCGCATCGAGTTGATCGTAGCCGCGATCGAGGTGGTGCAATCCCTGAATTGTAGTTGTCCCTTCTGCTGCCAATCCAGCTAAGACTAAAGCTGCGGATGCTCGCAAGTCTGTGCCTAATACTGGTGCGCCTGATAACATCGGGACTCCACGGACGAAGGCTGCATTACCTTTAACACGAATATCTGCCCCCAAGCGATTTAACTCTGAGGCATGACGTAACCGATTCTCAAATACAGATTCGTTGATCAAGCTGTCGCCTTCTGCCAAAGTCAGCAAAGCCATAAACGGCGCTTGCATATCTGTGGGAAAGCCTGGATGCGGTAAGGTTTCAATATCAGTAGCTTTAAGGGTTGTCGCTGGCAGAACACGTAAGCAATCCGGAGCTTCCTCAATGATAGTCACGCCAATATCACGTAACTTGGCAATGACTGGGATCAAATGCTCTGGACATACTCGTGACAAAGTCAGTTCTGAGCGGGTGATGGCTCCAGCAACTAAAAACGTTCCGGCCTCAATGCGATCGGGAATGATGTTGTATTCTACTGAATGCAACTTGGGAACCCCAACGATTGTAATCGTACTGGAACCAGCCCCCTGAATCTTCGCGCCCATCGCATTACAGAAATTTGCCAGATCGACAACTTCTGGTTCTCGTGCGGCATTTTCGAGGATCGTTTCGCCATCAGCTAGAGTAGCAGCCATCATCAATGTTTCTGTTGCTCCCACACTGGGAGTGTCCAGATAAATTCTGGCTCCTTTTAACCTGCCATTGCTACCAGGAACATAGGCATTACAAATTCCATGCTCAATCTGAACTTCGGCTCCCATCGCTTGCAGTCCGCGGACGTGCAAATCAACTGGTCTGGCACCAATTGCACAACCTCCTGGTAATGGCATCTGAGCCACTCCCAATCGCGCCAAAATCGGACCAATGGCAAAAAAACTTGCCCGCAGTTGGGTAACTAATTCGTAGGGAGCCTTAGATGTAGTAATTTCGCTGGCATTGATATCTAAAGTGTCATCTTTTCGGGTTAAGCGAATACCCAAAGCTGATAAAACCTGACCCATCCGTTCCACATCCGCTAGTAAAGGAACATTACGGATGCGGCAATCGCCTGAACATAGCAAGGTTCCAGCCATGATGACCAGTGCTGAATTTTTGGCCCCGCTAATTTTTACATGACCTCGCAAAGGATGCCCTCCCCAAATTTGCAAGACTGAGGAGTCTGCTTCAAGGGAGGATTTAGCATCTGGTAAGCTGCTAGAAGTATTAATAAGCCTACCTCCGAAATAAATATGTCAATTTTAAAGGGTTGAAGTTGGTTTTGATTCTACAGTAAAGATTTGATTTGTCTACAATTTGTACTTGGATATTGCATAAATAAATTGTTGTTTTTGCTTGGTCATGACTGCTGAAAACACCTAGGAGTAAGCGTTATAGAGATTTAAAAATTCTTAAGATAACAAAAACAAGAAATTATTTCCTTGGCAAAACTCTATACTCAGTAAAAACCGGGCAAAGTACTTGACAAATATTGATAAATGAGTAACGATAAGAAATTGTCGATAATAAGCAAATGCCAGCGGAACTGGCGGAATTGGCAGACGCGCTAGATTCAGGTTCTAGTGCCGCAAGGCTTCCGGGTTCAAGTCCCGGGTTCCGCATTTGAGTAATGAGGAGCCAGTGTGTTGCGGTGAGCAGTGCGTTGGGCGGCTAGCCTTCGGCAACGCCAAGGGCGAACGCCGACTTGAAGCAACTGCGAACCCGAAGGGAGGTTCCCTCCATTGTAGCAACTGGCGTTGCTGAGTCTAGAGTCCTGAGTAGGAACAAGACTCAGCACTCAGCACTTTCAACTCAGTACTTTCATGTTGACCAGTTTACAAAATTCCTTAGTCAAGCAAATCCGCAAACTGCACTCCACGAAGGAGCGGCACAAGCAGCACCTATTTTTATTAGAAGGGACGCATCTGTTAGAGGAAGCTTGTGCGGTCAATTATCCGTTAGTAGCGGTGTGCTGCACCCCAGAATGGCAATCAGCCCATCCTGCACTCTGGGAGGAAGCTTGTAGTCGATGCGATCGCGCCGAAATTGTCAGTGAAGAAGTATTAGAGGCGATCGCTACTACAGTCCAACCAGATGGGGTAGTCGCAACAGCAAAAAGGAGCGATCGCCAAACTCAATTGCCTGTGACTGGCATAGTTCTGGCTGTGGAAACTTTGCAAGATCCTGGCAATCTCGGTACGATTATTCGCACAGCGGCGGCGGCGGGAGCGTCAGGTTTGTGGTTGAGTGGGGATAGCGTAGATTTAGATAACCCGAAAGTTTTACGTGCCTCTGCTGGGCAGTGGTTTCGTTTAGCGATGGCAGTGACAGAAGATTTAAAAACTACTATCCAACAAAGTCAGCAAGCGGGAATGCAAGTAGTAGCAACCTTACCCAGCGCGACTTTAACTTATTGGGAAGTAGACTGGCGCAAACCCAGTTTAATTTTATTGGGGAATGAAGGTGCTGGTTTGTCGGCAGAGATAGCAGCAATGGCAGATCGGCAAGTAAAAATTCCTCTAAGTCCGGGCGTAGAGTCTTTGAATGTAGCGATCGCAGCGGCTTTAATGTTGTACGAAGCCCAGCGGCAAATGATTGATCAAGACTGAGGAATTTTGATTTTTGACGATTATTGTTTGCGTTCGGCAAAATATTGCTCTATGTCAGCAACTGCATCTTCAAAAGCTTCTATATCAATAGCTGCTAACTCTTCATCTTCTTGAGCTAGTTGGGCATCGCTGACACTACCATTACCATTATGTAATTCTGGGTTAGCTTCACCCTCGGTCGGTTGTTCTTGTAATATATCCTCTAATTCATCCAAGGCTGCTTGAAACTCTTGAGCGGCAGTTTGGCGTTGTTCTTGCTGACGTTGCTCCATAATCTTGACCTGAGAATCTGAATTTACTGGCATAATCTTGAGTGTATTGACTACAGTTTAATATTTTGCATATTTCACATCATAGTCTCGGCTATCTGGAATAAATTATCCTAACCTGTATCAAATTTACATACTTCAGGTAAAAAAGTCTAAGTTATTTCATCTTCCCATCAGTTAGTCGCCCCAGAGTGGAGTGTTGCCAAAAATTTATCTAACATCATACTGGGGATCGGTCGTGGACGCATTGTCTTGACATCCACCCATACCCATAGTGCTTCGGCTGTGACTAGCAAATCCTCTTGGTTTTGTTTGCGGATTTCGTAACGTCGGAAGGCGCGAGTACCACGTATTTCCCTCAACCAAGTGGTGACTTCTAGAGTATCTCCTGCTACTGCTGGACGCAGATACTCAATTTCTACCCGCCGCATCACAAATACACCACCTGATTCCTGATAGATATCTAAAGTTAAGCCTAAGTGTTCTGAGTGTTCAATAGCTGCCTGTTCCAAGTAGTTTTGGTAGACAGCATTGTTGACATGTCCGAGAGCATCCATCTCGTAGTGTCGAACTCGTAGTAAAGTTTTAAATATTTGCATGGGTGAATTGCTAAATTGGCGCTGTTTTAGACTTTCTCTATATTAGTTTTTCTGAATCGGCAATATTTATATCTTTAGAGTAGATCAAACCGTGCTAGAAAAATACGAAGACACAGGCGATCGCTTGTTCATGTTCAGCACAAGCGATCGTTTTCAATGGCTGATTAGCCTCTAAAGTGCTGACTACGAACGTAAAGCAATACTAGTCTACCTCGTACATCTGTTTGTGTCGGGCTAAAAGTTGGAGATATTTTTCATTGGTCTTTGCTTGTATCCACTTAGCTTTAAATATTGCCGCTGATTCCGCTTTAATTGGATCTACATCATAGGGGAGAATTTCTTTCTTCTTACCCGATTCTAGTTCATTTTTTTGATACTTTCTGCCGCTTTTATGATTAGCATAACGGCGGGATCTGGTATATCCCATTTGTAAAAACTTTCGTGCCATATCTGCACCCACGAAATCATCTTGCTCTAAATAAGCAAGAAAAATCTCGTAGATTTTTTCGCTCGACTCCTTAGCGATTTCAGGATTTTTAAATCGCCAATAGGGAAGAATTTCTGATTTGTATGGTTCAACCAAAAGTACACCCTGCTCACCTTTACCAACACGATAGAGTTCAGGATGTTGGCGAAAATTGAGATTTTGAAAGTCTAAAGAATAATCAAAAGGCATGGTAAGTTTTTAGGATAAATAATAAACTCAAAACAAAGAGTTAAACTTCTATCCTTGTAGGGAAAGTTGATTCTGCCATGCTATCTAGCTCCTGTGCAAACAGTGTCTTAACTCCAGGTGTTTTACGGAAAGTGCATCACATTGCTCTCAACGTGAAAGATATGCAAGCTTCCCGACACTTTTATGGCACAATTCTAGGTTTACATGAACTTAAAGGTGATGAAGTACCCGCAACCTTAGTTGAACTTGTCGCCGTTGGGAAAGTAGCTAACTTCATTACTCCCGATGGCACAATTCTGGATTTATTTGGGGAACCAGAATTATCACCACCCGATCCCAATCCAGACAAGACTTTCACCAGAGCATACCACTTAGCCTTTGACATCGATCCGCAGTTATTTGAGCAAGCAGTGGCAGTAATCAGAGACAATCAAATTGCGATCGCTCATGGTCCTGTTACCCGTCCTACTGGTAGAGGTGTATACTTCTACGATCCTGATGGTTTTATGATAGAGATTCGTTGCGATCCAGTTTGATAGAGAGGACTAAAGTTCTCACTATAAATTTTTTAAGTATGACCATTCAAACGAAGATGATATCAATGCAGATATTTCAAGTCATCGAAGAAGCAATTACAAAACCGCCAATTCCTCACGAACCATATAAGCAATCATTGAAAAATTGGGCCATGTATTGCCTTAGAGATAGAGGTTTTAAGGTAGTTTATGCGCAAAATGCTGATTTTGCTATTGAACCCAAGGGTGAAAACAAGCTCTATTTTAAAGTCACAAATAATTCAGATGACGTAGACAATTCTTGTAGTTGGATAGTTTGGGATAGTGCAGCCAAACGCGCCAATCTCATTCCAAAACAAGACTGACACGGAGAAATTTTCATAAACCCCTCCGGACACGGGCGATCGCACTCATCCGTCAAGTTTATTTCGTTGATTGGGTTCATTCCCAATCAACAATTGCGATCGCTGAAAGTTCTTATATTTGGATAAAGTCGAAATGATAGCACTATTGCTATCTCCTCTGTGCTTGCTGTCCAAGGTAAAATTGAATTTATTGGTGACGAAATGCCAATCGATACCACAGTGTTTTTCGCTTGAGCCTAGCGTCAACCAGTAGGTGTTTGAAAACAACAGTCAAATTTTCCGCCCTAAAAGCTTACTCCTGCTAGGTTTGAACCCTTTTCTACAGAGTTTGAGGTTGACGCAAACTCTCTAACCCTTTCTACACAAGCTTTTGAGCTTATTTTACTCATGACACCCTTGACAACCCAACGCCACAAAAGCTACTTTGATTGGAGGTTGACGAAACTGTACCTTGAAAACCAAATATATCAATGCTTTCAACTCCGGGCGATTGCAATTAATTAAAATCCCTATCAGGGATTGAAACCTCTCGCAGAGAAGATTTTTCTTGCTCTTGTACTTGAGATTGCAATTAATTAAAATCCCTATCAGGGATTGAAACATCTCTATTTAAATCTTTACCTAGTTCAAGTATCATTGCAATTAATTAAAATCCCTATCAGGGATTGAAACGAAAGATACAAGTAGAAAGCAACCGGAAAGCCAAAATTGCAATTAATTAAAATCCCTATCAGGGATTGAAACCAAGATTATACTAATAGACAATTTGAGGGACAGGATTGCAATTAATTAAAATCCCTATCAGGGATTGAAACAGGGTTGTACCTAAACAACCCCCTAAATTCTTAAAATTGCAATTAATTAAAATCCCTATCAGGGATTGAAACCTCTTAAGGAGTGATACAGTTCCTTGTGTGCCTTATTGCAATTAATTAAAATCCCTATCAGGGATTGAAACAACTACACCTTACGCTTCTAATACTGCTGTTGCTCAATTGCAATTAATTAAAATCCCTATCAGGGATTGAAACCTAGATTTTATTTGGGAATAACTGCACTAGAAGCTCTTATTGCAATTAATTAAAATCCCTATCAGGGATTGAAACTTTTATCGCGTAAAGATTTAGCTATTTCCTGACTATTGCAATTAATTAAAATCCCTATCAGGGATTGAAACAAGAATGGTTACAGTGGTAGCCCATTGTCTAAATAATTGCAATTAATTAAAATCCCTATCAGGGATTGAAACTGATAAAAACCAAATCCTTGGCGAATCTGTTCCTTATTGCAATTAATTAAAATCCCTATCAGGGATTGAAACAATTTTTCCCACAAGTTACCGCGATAGCTTCGCTATTGCAATTAATTAAAATCCCTATCAGGGATTGAAACATATTGTATGCCCTACAACAAGAGACTGCGACAGATTGCAATTAATTAAAATCCCTATCAGGGATTGAAACTTTATCCTGTTTCTTTATTACGAATAATTCACCCCGATTGCAATTAATTAAAATCCCTATCAGGGATTGAAACTTTTGAGATTGCTTACTTGGCGCACTTAACAGCAAGAATTGCAATTAATTAAAATCCCTATCAGGGATTGAAACAAAAGAAGCAAGGGCGGGGGTATTCCGCTGGAGCATTGCAATTAATTAAAATCCCTATCAGGGATTGAAACTTTGACTGGGTAAAATTCAAACAATCCTTTATCTATTGCAATTAATTAAAATCCCTATCAGGGATTGAAACTGAGTGAAATGCTTTTTTAGTATTCATAGTTTTTATTATTGCAATTAATTAAAATCCCTATCAGGGATTAAAACTGACCATTTTTAACTTTTTAAGCTAATGTCATTCCATTAGCCAGGACTGCAATTGACACAAATGAACGGTTCTTCCTTAAGAAAGACTATGACACTACGGCATTAGCAATACTCTGCATCTCACAAATTGCATAATTTTGAGCCAATGCTAATAGATTTCATTATTGCTAGACCTAGGTTTAACTTTTTTTACTTATCATTCCACCACTCACGTGCCAATGAGTACATTTTCATGTACTGATAGGAATATAGTACAAATGAAGTTTTGTGAAGCGAGGACTAGGAATGTACATTGTACAGATTGCCTCGGAATGTGCTCCTGTAATTAAAGCAGGCGGTTTAGGGGATGTTGTTTACGGATTAAGTCGGGAATTAGAGACTCGGGGACATTGTGTCGAGCTAATTCTGCCCAAGTATGACTGTATGCGCTACGACCATATTTGGGGGCTGCATGATGCCTATCGCAATTTATCTGTGCCCTGGTATGGTGGAGCCATTCAGTGTTCAGTGTACTGTGGTTGGGTACATGGACGGGTGTGTTTCTTCATTGAACCCCACTCTCAAGATAATTTCTTCAATCGGGGCTGCTATTACGGTTGCAATGACGATAATATGCGCTTTGCCTTCTTCAGCAAAGCTGCTTTGGAATTTTTACTTCAAAGCAATAAGCGACCCGATATCATCCATTGTCATGATTGGCAAACAGGCTTAGTTCCAGTCATGCTCCATGAAATGTACAAATATTATGGCATGGAGTATCAAAGAGTTTGTTACACCATCCACAACTTTAAGCATCAGGGAATGGGCGGTGTAGAAACTCTTGAAGCCACAGGTTTAAATCGACCAGAGTATTATTTCCAATACGATAAACTGCGTGACAACTTTAACCCCTTCGCCGTGAACTTTATGAAAGCGGGTATTGTTTACTCCAATGCTTTCACCACAGTTTCACCAAAT
The DNA here is from genome assembly GCF_002154695.1 of Nostoc sp. T09. Taxonomy (GTDB): domain Bacteria; phylum Cyanobacteriota; class Cyanobacteriia; order Cyanobacteriales; family Nostocaceae; genus Aulosira. The sequence continues at coordinate 11,811 of NZ_MTAV01000016.1, read as the reverse complement.
CACGCTTGGGAAGCGCGTACTAGTGAAGTTGGTTGTGGTTTGGGTCATACTTTGCACTTGCATCAAGATAAATTCCGTGGGGTACTCAACGGTATTGATTACGATTTTTGGAATCCGGAAGTTGACCGCTACATCCCCCATAACTATACCAAGGAAAATTTTGAACAAAAATTCGATAACAAAAAAGCTTTGCAAGAGCGACTTCTGCTTCGCCAAGATGATAAACCAATAGTTGCTTACATTGGCCGCTTAGATAATCAAAAAGGTGTGCATCTTGTTCATCACGCCATTTATTACGCCCTCAATAAAGGAGCACAATTTGTATTACTAGGTTCGGCGACAGAAGCAGGAATCAATGCTACTTTTCAACATGAAAAACAATTTTTAAATAGCAACCCAGATGTACATTTAGAACTGGGCTTTAATGAGGAATTATCCCACCTGATTTATGCAGGGGCAGATATGATTGTTGTTCCTAGCAATTACGAACCCTGTGGGTTAACTCAAATGATTGGCTTGAAGTATGGCACTGTACCAATTGTGCGTGGTGTCGGTGGCCTGGTGAATACAGTATTTGACCGCAACTACGACGAGAATGTACCACCAGAAAAACGCAATGGCTATGTGTTTTATGAAAGTGATAATCAGGCGCTTGAGTCAGCAATGGAGCGAGCAATTGATTTGTGGTATTACTCTCCTGAAGAGTTCCGCCAACTAGCTATTCAAGGTATGGAGTATGACTACTCATGGAATGTCCCAGGCACGGAATATGTAGAGATTTATGACTGGATAAGACACAAGTGGTAGTATCAACTCGCTTTAATTGTATTACATACATGATGATCCGCACAATAATGTGTAGCTAGCAGCGTAATTGACACTCTACGATTATCTAAATAGTACATTGATCAAGAGGCGGTTTTGCCGCTTCTTTTTCTTGCTTACAACTATTTCTTAGATAAATAAACTCTATCTTTTTATCTCGTGCATAGACGTGGAGTGGCTTCCCGCAGAGTAGGCACAAAGAAGAACACAAGATTATAGCCGAAATCAATAACTTATATCGAAAAATAGAAAAGCGATCGCCGCAGCAACAAAAACCTCGGCGACAAACCGAGGTAATGAGGAAGAGGTTAAATGACCATGAGATCTACTGATACCGAAATCAAAAAATCTTAGCTAACACTCAAGCCAACCAAGACGATGGTGGTGACAAGTAATGTAGCGAATGCACCTTGCAAAAGATATTTGCGTTGTTCCCAAATTGCAGGGTACTCAGCATAGTACATCTGGGGTTCGGTTGCGTAGTTATTGAGAACGCCGTCTTCATTAACAGTGGTATACATAATTTTTTCTCTTGCTTATTTGTTAACTTATGTAAATAAATTTAACAATATTGTTACAAAAAGTCAACACAGCTTGACAAATAATTGTGGATAGTATGGATAAATGGAGCTTATCAGTAAACATATGACAATCTCTGGTTAGCAATCCTCATCTTTGGAGCATCTAGTGCAGTCACCCGCAAGCTAACAGAAATATTGGTGCCCATCACTTCATAGGCGATCGCAATCCAATTTCATTGTGTAATGTTTTATTTGTGGGCAATCTTTGCGCCTTGATGGTGCTGATAACAATCTACTGGCGACAGTGGAATAGAACGAATTTGCGACAGCTATCAAAAAGAGATTGGATCAGCCTCACCACAGTAGCTATCTTATCGGGAGCGCTGGCCCCTGGCTTAAAGGAATATAGCTGTTTACGGTTGAAGAAAGCATCTTGCTACAGAATAAATACTTAGCAGCTTTGCATTAATTCGGAGATTTTTTAACCGCACAGAGAAATTCAGATTGGTGGAAGCCTGCAATCTGAACTTCTGTGGGCAGAGTATTTCTGAATTTAATTCGTTACGAACTTGTTAAATTATGTACTTAGTAATTAAAAACTGTTTTTTTCTCCTCACTTAAATAGACTAAAAACCTTTTTCAGACGTCTGGAGAAGACTTTGGTCACCAAAAACAATTTCAATGGGAACTAGTAATTGCTATCCCCTGTCTAACACAAGTATGTATATCTATGTAGAGATACATAGCTTAAGGGCTTTTAACATGAAGTTTGTAATTATATTAGGATTGCATCTCTAGAAATTGTTATAGAAAAAAGCTTTGACTGTATTAGAAACTGAGTACAGTGGTACCAGCAGATATGAATATTATGAAACGTAAATTGTGGATGAGTTATCTGTTTGCTGTTTTAGTCTGTCTACCTTTTGGTGCTGTCAGCACAACCAAACTTTTAGCAGCAAATCCAATTTTCCAAGTAGCACAAGCGAAGTCTGCTTATGACCAATATATGCGTTCTGGCTACACTGCAACTAGACAGCGAAACTACCGCAGAGCTTTGGGGTTATTTCAGCAAGCAGCACAAATACGCCCTGGAGATAGATATGCTACTGCGGCAATTAGAAATGTTACAGGTTATATTCAAGGTCGCAGAAGTTTGATTGGCTTTGTTCCGGGGAAACCTGGTAGGGTAAGGTCAGCAGCATCGCGGGGAGCTTGCTTTCAGAATGGAGAGGTTGCTATTCCTCTAATTCCGACAAGCAAAGAAGCTCAACATACCACAAAAGACCATCCAACATTCTTTTTCTACATTCCTAAAACTTCTCAAACAGTAGCAGGGCTAGAATTTGTTTTGCGGGATGATGATAATAGTGAGCCGTTATATAAAGAAACTTTCCCACCAGTTGGGCAGGCTGGGATTGTTAGTGTAACCTTGCCTGCTAACCAACCATCTTTAAAAGCAGACAAAGAGTATACTTGGACTTTTTCAATGATTTGCGATCCTAACAGCCGCGATCTAGACGTGTATCTAGAAGGCAAAATTGAACTCATGCAGGACGAAAACATTACTGCTCAGATACAAGAGACTTCAAAACCTTTAGATCGTGCGGTTCTGTATGCAACAGCTGGATTTTGGGAGAACGCACTCAGCATTTTAGCTGATTTACGCCGTGAGAATCCTACCAATCCTGAAGTTCAACAATATTGGGCAGATTTATTGAAATCGGTGAATCTTGAAGAGGTTACAGATAAACCTCTATTGCCGTGTTGTACTGCCCAGAAATGAATCAATAATTAGTTACAGACCCGGTTTGTTAAAAGAAACCGGGTTTTTTCATATTTTTAGGACTAATATTGGCGAAACGCCTTCCCGCAGGGTACGCTTTCAGCGAACAAGAAGCCGCTTCGGTTGCAATGACAAGTATTTATCCGAACTTGGTAACTCAACTGCAAACTTCTATTAGGTGCGATCGCACTTCACAAAATTTGGAATTAATGTCTTTTTTACTACCAGGCTGAGAAAATCATCAGCCTCGCCATTTGCCTTTGTAGATGAGTAGAATATTGGGTAATTTTTCTACAAAAATCTACTTAATTTCTTTAATCATCGTGTATACAGAAAATACCGAACAATCCAAGGGCAATACTGGCATGGTTCGAGCTAATCGCCAACAGTTACGGAAATTGGGATTAGTAATTTTACTAGCTATCAGTAGCGTCATTACCACATTGACGGATTCTGCACGCGCTCAAATCACCCCAGATGGGACATTAGGCGCAGAAAGTACAAAACTGACGCCAAATGCCAATGTTCAAGGATTACCTGCAACCTTAATTGAAGGCGGCGCTACCAGAGGTATCAATTTATTCCAGAGTTTCTTAGAATTCAACATCGGTGATGGACAACGAGTTTACTTTGCTAATCCCGCAGGCATCGAAAACATCTTAACTCGCGTTACAGGTAGCGATCCCTCAAAGATTTTCGGTACTTTGGGTGTGGATGGCAAAGCAAATCTGTTTTTCCTCAATCCCAATGGTATTGTATTTGGCCCCAATGCCCGCTTAGATGTTACAGGTTCATTTCTGGCGACGACAGCCAATAGCTTTGGATTTGAAAATGGCTTAAAGTTCAGTGCTACCAATCCCGAAGCAGCGCCACTACTAACAGTCAGTTTGCGTCCGGGGTTGCAGTTTGGCGCAAATCAATCTGCAAGTATTAGCAATAGTGGCAATTTAAGCGTTGGGCAAGATTTGGCCCTAATCGCTAGCAATCTCGACTTACAAGGTAGGTTACAGGCAGGTAGAGATTTAACACTACTTGCTCAAGATACTGTCAAAGTCAGAGATACAGTTGCAAATCCATTCATTGCCTCTGCTAGTAATCAGTTAATTGTACAAGGCTATCGCGCTGTCGATATATTTGCCCTCAATCACCCCGAAAGTGGCTTGTTCTCCGGCGCGGATATGGTGTTGCGCAGTCCCAATACAGTAGCTGGAGATGCTCACTACTGGGCTGGTGGCAATTTTCGCATTGAGCAACTAGATGGTAATTTAGGAAATCTTTCCAGCCCTGGTGATCCCATCATTCGGGCTAGCGGAGATGTGAGTTTCAATCGCTATCAAGGAGCCTCTTTGCACATATTAGCAGGGGGTTCTGTGAATATTGGCAGTCTTACTATTACAGGCGCAGATGCAACTAACCCTGCGAACTCAATCACAGAAAATGTGCCGCTATCAACCAGCCTACCCAATGGCACGAATTCTGTTGCTATTAACGGTGGAGGGGAACCAACCTTAGATATTCGCGCCGGAACTACTGCTTTTGGAACCCCAAGACTAACACCAAATCCTATTCCTGGTGCTATTGGTATCATTAATCCTAACGCACCTAGTTCAAGTGCAGATATTAATATTGGTAGCATTGCAAATTTAAATTATTCTGGCACAGGTGAACCGATAAAGGGCAAAATTCTTTTAACTAATCAGTACGCAGCTAATGGACTGCCTGGTAATATCAAAACAGGAGCGATCGCTACCTTTGGTGATGTCACTATTGATTCACGCGGTGACATTGTAACTAACGAAGCAATTGATATTTCTTCTGGTATTGATAGTAATAATAATATTCAATTCATTGCCAATAAAAATATCCTCATTGGAGGCGATTTACTCTCCTATTCACATACTGGAAATGGAGGTAATATCACTCTCATTAGTAAGAACGGTAGTATTGATATAACGGCTGGGACTATAGCCTCTGATACTTATGATGGAGTTGCTGGAGATGTAAATCTTCAGGCTGCTGGTGATGTCTACCTCGGAAATATACTAGGCGGTAACATCAATATTCTGGCAGGAGGCTTGTTCACCTTAGACAATGTTTTTGTCAGGAGTGAAACATATGGATCTGGAAATGCAGGCAATATTGATGTTGCTGCTCAGTCTGTGTTTCTTAACAATGGTGCTCAACTCAGAAGTATTTCCTATGGAAGCGGGAATTCAGGCAATATTACTGTTAAAGCGCAAGATATTCTTTCCCTCACTGGTAATGGCGATCAAGACGAGCTACCAACTCCTAGCGCCATTTTTACATTAGCCAATCTGAACTCTACAGGTAATGGAGGAGACATTAACATAACCACAAATTTGCTGGTAATGCGGGATGGTTCGGAAATTTTAGCTAATAATTTCGGCTGGGGAACAGATACAAAGGCTGGCAATATTACAATTCGGGCTACTGGCAAAATCAGTTTGGATGGCTACCGCGTGCGGCAGAATGATATTCCTGGAACTGGTATAGCTAGTAATGTGTCTTTCTTTGGTTACGGTAAACAGGGAGGCACAATTGATATTGCATCTGCGGCCTTAGATTTGACAAACAGCGGTTCTATAGCCAGCAATCTTGAAAGGGGCGCAAACGGGCAAGGGGGCAATATCAAGCTCAATATTGGTGGAGATATTCTGATCTCTGGAGTTGGTCAAGCTGGCCCGAGCGGTATATTTGCGCTGACACAACCCACTAGCGTTGGCAATGGCGGAACAATAGAAGTTAAGGCAGGGGGTACTATATCCTTGCAGAATGGTGCTGAGGTAAAAACGGATAATAATGGTTCTGGTCTAGCGGGATCTATAAAAATTACCGCTGGGGACAAAGTATCTGTTGAAAATAGTAATGTTACTAGCGAAAGTAACTACAATAATGAGTCTCAATTCTATTCTACTATCGATATCGCAGCTACGAAAGGGTCAGTATTTTTGAACCAGGCTAGGCTAAGTACTACCAACTTGGGTTTAGGCTTTGCAGGCGATATTAGTATTAGTGCCCGTGATGAAATTTCTATTCTCAATAATTCAAATCCTCCAGATCGGCTTGAAAGCGAAAAAAAAGGAATATTTAGCAATGGTAATTTAGGAAATATCTTTATTGGCTCTTATCCGGAGGATAGCCCGCTCATTCCTAAAAAAGTCACGATTGACAATTCCTTCTTGACTACTAGTAACCGAGTGGAAGGGAATAATAGCGAAAATATACTTGCTAAAGATGCGGGCAATATCATAGTTAAAACTCTTGGAGATTTATTTCTAACTAGTAGTAATTTAGAAACTGCAACTTATGGTTCAGGTTCTGGAGGAAGTATTAGCGTTGAGGCTAATTCAGTATCTTTAAGCAACAAAAGTTCTCTATTGGCTAATACTCAAGGAAGTGGAAAAGCAGGAAGCGTAAATGTTAACACAACTGGTGGTGCAGTATCACTTTCTGAAAGTAGTATCAACACTGGTAGCGATGGGCTAATTCCCACAGAACCCAAAAATGTAGAAAAGAAAGAAGGTCAAGGTGGTGGTGATATCAATATCACAGCTAATTCTTTATTACTAACAAAAAACTCTCTTCTAAATGCTAGTACTTTTGGTTCAGAAAACAGTGGTAATGTCTATATTACGGCAGATAAAACAGTATCTTTTACAGACAGTTCTATTTTAAATGCTAGAACTTACACAGGTGGAAATGCTGGTAATGTCAACATCAATGCTCAGGAACTTTCTTTTAGTAATGGAGCGTTGATCCAAGCAGAAACTTTTGGCAGTGGTAATGCAGGTAATCTAAATATCAATACTCAGTTATTGGCATTAAGTAATACATCAAGAATCGATGCTCAAACTTTTGGTAGTGGTAATGCAGGTAATGCAAATATCAAAACACAGTCCCTTTCATTAACAGAGGGTTCGAGAATCAATGCCGACACTTTTGGTAGTGGCAAAGGTGGCAATATTACTATTGATCCTCTCATTTCTCAAGACCAAGCTGTTGTCACTATGTCTGGTGCAGCACCTGGGAATGGATTTTCTAGTGGATTCTTTGTTAATACAGAAAGCGAACAACCAGATGCTGGACCTGGTGGCAACATCACTATTAATACTGGTAATTTAAACATTAAAGATGGTGCTGTTTTGAGCGCTTCTTCTAAAAGTAGCGGTATTGGTGGCAATATCAACGTTAGTGTCAATAATCTTGATATTGCAGGCGGTGGACAAATTATTACTAATACCTATAGAAGTGGACAAGCTGGTAACATCAAAATTAATGCAACTGATAATGTGACGATCGCTGGTCAGGACTTGGCATACGATCAACGATTGAATGAACTGAAAAATCAAATCAATTCAATTCAAGATACCTACGATTTTGTTGCCCCAGAAAATGATAGTGAAGCTAGACGTATACTCGGGTCAATTAATCAATATAGTGGATTGTTTGCTAACACGGAAGCGAATTCTACTGGTAATGGCGGCACGATTAATGTTGAATCACAGCAAGCCACCATTAAAGACAGTGCCAGAATCACTGTAGATAGTCAGGGAACAGGTGTTGCAGGTAGTATTAGCATGAGCGCTAATCGTCTGACTCTGGATAATCAGGCAAAGATTACCGCCGACACCAATAGCGGCCAAGGCGGTAGCATTACACTCAACTTGCAAGATTTATTGCTGTTTCGCCGCAACAGTGTTGTCTCCACTACCGCAGGTAGACAAGGTGCAGGTGGTGATGGGGGTGCGATCGCAATTAATCTAGATACTGATCGAGGCTTTATCGTCTCCCCTGCTGTGGAAAATAACGATATCTCTGCGAATGCTTTCTCTGGTAGCGGTGGCACCATCGAAATCAATGCCAAAGGAGTGATTGGCTTAGCAACGCTGACTAGGCAAGAACTTGAGCAAAAATTAGGCACAACCGACCCA
>NZ_MTAV01000016.1:0-3720 GCF_002154695.1 Nostoc sp. T09 | reverse complement strand
CTCCCCTGCTGTGGAAAATAACGATATCTCTGCGAATGCTTTCTCTGGTAGCGGTGGCACTATCGAAATCAATACTAAAGGAGTGATTGGGCTAGCAACGCTAACTAGACAAGAACTTGAGCAAAAATTAGGCACAACTGACCCGGAAAAACTCGACCCGCAATTTCTGCCTACTAACGATATTACAGCGATTTCTCAAACCAACCCGCAGTTAAACGGCATAGTCAGCATCAGTTCCCCAGATATTGACCCCAGCAAAGGAATTGTTTCTCTACCAATCAACGCCGCTGACGCTTCCCAGCAAATTGCCCAAAACTGTGGTGCTGTCAATGAAAAAGTAGCTAGTGCATTTACTGATGTTGGACGTGGTGGTTTACCGCCTAAACCTGACGAATTTCTCAGCAGTGATACGGTGTGGGAAGATATCCGCATCAGTTCTAGCACGACACAACCGCCAAATTCCACTCATGCTACCACCTTAACCCCTGCTAAACAAAAGACGGTATTAATTATGCCTGCTACAGGTTGGGTATTTAATGATAAAGGCGAAGTCACGCTGATATCTCATACGCCTAAATCTTCTGCTGCTTGGGTGAATTCCTCTAACTGTGCAGCTAAAAATCAATGACATTACGTAGTCAGGGTTGTAGTCTTGGATATCAATAGCGATCAAAAAATCGTTGTAGATCAAAATAAACTCTTTCTTTATTCAAACCCCTAACTTTAGTTACAGAGTTTTACTCGTTACTCATAACTCTCTACTCAGCACTACTGAAAATCCTCGCCATTTGCCCTAGGAGATGAGTAGAATGTTGGATGATTTTTATCCAAAAATATACTTATCTTTACTATTGGTTCCGTATAAATAAGTCGCTGGAAGGCTGCAAGGGCAATACTGACATGGTTTCAGATTCTCGGCAACAATTATGGCAATTGAGGTTGGTAATTTTACTAGCAATGACTAGTTTGATGACTGCATTGACAAATTCTGCACGTGCTCAAATTACCCCAGATGGGACATTAGGCGCAGAAAGTACAAAACTAGCACCAAATACCAATGTTCAGGGATTACCTACAACCTTAATTGAAGGCGGAGCTACCAGAGGTATAAACCTATTCCAGAGTTTCTTAGAATTCAACGTCGGTGATGGACAACGAGTTTACTTTGCTAATCCCGCAGGCATTGAGAATATCTTCACTCGTGTCACAGGTAGCGACCCCTCAAAGATTTTCGGTACTTTAGGTATGGATGGCAGAGCAAATCTATTCTTACTCAATCCTAATGGTATTGTTTTTGGCCCCAATGCCCGCTTAGATGTTGCAGGTTCGTTTCTGGCGACGACAGCCAATAGCTTTGTATTTGACAATGGCTTGAAGTTCAGCGCCACAAATCCTGAAGCAGCCCCACTACTAACAGTCAGCTTGCGTCCGGGGTTGCAGTTTGGTGTAAATTCGTCTGCAAGTATTAGCAATAGTGGCGATTTAAGCGTTGGGCAAGATTTGACTTTGGTAGCTAGTAATCTCGACTTACAAGGTAATTTACAGGCGAGTGGAGATGTAACTATTGAAGCCCCTGGTGATATTTATGTAGGTAATATCAAAGCTTCTAGTAATTCTAATAATGACTTTAGTCGCATCAGCATCAACTCTACTGGTGGTTCTGTCTACTTAAATGGCTCTAATTTGAATACTAATAATATTGGCTCTGGCTATGCAGGAGATATAGCTATTAATGCCCTCCAAGAAATCCGAATTGAGAACGCAAGCAAAATCTCTAGTACTGGGAATCTTGGCAAAATATTCATTGGTGCTTCAGAGTCTACAGATTTTTCTCCACAAAAAATAACGATTGAAAACTCTCAAATAAATAATAGTAATTTTGTGGATGGTAACGATGTCGGCAATATAGTAGTTAAATCTCTAGGCGACTTATTAATAACTAATAGTAATTTGGAAACTACCACTTATAGTTCAGGCAAGGGAGGAAACATTAATGTTGAGGCTAGCTCAGTATCTCTTAATAATAACAGTTCTCTATTAACTAATACTCTAGGCTCTGGAAAAGCAGGTAGTATAACTATTAACACAACTGGTGGTACAGTCTCGCTTTCTGAAAGTAGTATAAATACTGGCAGCAACAAAATTACAATAGCTCTGCAAAATTTATCTAATCAAGAAGGTGCGGGTGGTGGTGATATTAATATCACTGCTGATTCTTTATTTTTAACAAAAAACTCTCTTTTAAATGCTAGTACTTTGGGTTCAGGAGATAGCGGTAATGTCTATATTACGGCAGATAAAACAGTAACTTTTACAGACAATTCTATTTTAAATGCGAGAACTTATTTGCAGGGAAATGCAGGTAATGTCAACATCAAGGCTCAAGAAATTTCTTTCAATAATGAATCGCTGATCCAAGCTACAACTTTTGGCAGTGGCAATGCAGGCAATTTGAATATAATTACTCAATCATTATCTCTGAGTAACATATCAAGAATTGATGCCCAAACTTTTGGCAGTGGCAATGCAGGTAATATCAATATCAAAACACAGTCTCTTTCCCTAATAGAAGGAGCGAGAATTAATGCTGAAACTTTTGGTAGTGGCAATGGTGGCAATATTACTATTAATCCCCTCAAAGATGAAGACCAAGCTGGTGCTTCGGTTACTATCTCAGGGGCAGCACCTTTGATTAGATTTTCTAGTGGATTGTCTGTTAATACTGAAAGTGAAAAAGTAGATGCTGGATCTGGTGGCAATATCACTATTAAATCTGGGAGTTTAAATATTAGTGATGGAGGTGTTTTAAGCGCTCCTTCTAAAAGTAGCGGTAGCGGTGGCAATATCAATATTGATGTAAATAATCTTGAGCTTACAGGCGGTGGGCAAATTATCACCAATGCCTATAGAAGTGGACAAGCGGGCAGTATCAAAATTAGTGCGAACGATAATATTACAATCGCGGGACAAAATTATGAATACGAGCAACGCCTTAATGATCTGAAAAGCCGACTTGATATCCTGAAAGCTATCTACGATGCTTTTCTACTTGAAACTGACCAAGAACCTAGACGTATACTCGACCCGATTAATAACTTGAGCGCATTACTCGAAAACCCTAGCTCCAATCAACTACTTAGCGAACTGAAACAACGACTCGATCAATTTAAAAATAGCTACGATTTTCTTCTGGTTACAAATAATCTAGAAATTAGTAATCTACTCGAACCAATTAAGAACTTGATTAATAATTTGACTGGACTTGATAAGATTATAATTTCTGCGAAAGACTTTACTTACGCTCAACAACTCAATGAACTAAAAGAGCGACTCGATCAACTTAAAGATAGCTACAATTTTGTTTTACCTCAAAACGATCGCGAAGCTAGACGCATCCTCGGCCCAATTAATCAATATAGTGGATTGTTCGCTAATACTGAAGTGAACTCCACTGGTCAAGGCGGTACGATTCATCTGGACTCTCAGCAAGCCACCATTAAAGATACTGCGAGAATCACTGTAGATAGTCAGGGTACGGGTGTGGCAGGTAGTATTAGCATGAGTGCTAATCGTCTGACTCTGGTTAATCAAGCAAAGATTACAGCTGATACTAATAGCGGCCAAGGTGGTAGCATTACACTCAACTTGCAAGAGTTATTACTGTTTCGCCGCAACAGTGTTGTCTCCACTACCGCAGGTAGACAAGGTGCAGGTGGCGAT
>NZ_MTAV01000170.1 GCF_002154695.1 Nostoc sp. T09 | reverse complement strand
AAGTAACGTGCTAAATCTCCGGTTTTGTACAGACGGCTTCCGGCTTCGCTACCAAATGGATTAGATATAAACTTTTCTTGGGTTAGTTCTCGACGGTTGAGATAACCTCGCGCTAATCCAATACCACCAATATGTACCTCCCCTGCTTCTCCAACAGGCACAGGCTGCAAATCTTCATCCAAGATATGAATTTGTGTATTCGCAATGGGGCGACCAATAGGTGCAAAAATATAATCAGTTCCACTTTGGCAACGCCAGAAGGTGGCATCGATCGCTGCTTCTGTTGGTCCATAGCAATTCACCAGAACATTGTCTAACTTCAGACGCTCAAAGAAGCGCTCTACAAGTTCAATGGATAAAGCTTCGCCGCCACTAGTAACGTGTCTAAGACTTTGACAGTTCTTGATTCCCTCCTCTTCTAGTAAGACACGCATAATAGAGGGTACTAAAGCGATGACTGTAATTTGCTGCTTGACAATTGTCTTGATGAGGTAAGCTGGATCTTTATGCCCGCTTGGGCGAGCCATAATCAGCTGTGCTCCAAACGATAAAGGCCAAAATATCTGCCAAACAGATGGGTCAAAGCTAAAAGAAATAGTCTGTAAAACTTTGTCTTGTGCGGTTAATTTAAAGGTTTTTTGTCGCCAGTAAAGTGTATTGCAAATACCACGATGGGTAATCATCACACCTTTGGGCTGTCCTGTAGAACCTGATGTATAGATGACATAGCTTAAGTTATCAAGCGTTACTTTAGTTACAGGTTTTTCTCGGCTATTCTGAGCAATGATTTCCCAATCTGAGTCTAAACAAACAACTTGCGTCTGATTACTGGCTAGGTTTTTGGCTAATTGCTTTACAGTCAATATTAGAGGAGTTTGAGTATCGTCTAAGATGAAGCTTAAACGCTCTTGAGGATATGCTGGGTCTAAGGGCACATACGCTCCACCTGCCTTGAGGATACCTAATAGTCCCACTACCATTTCCAAAGAGCGTTCTAGACAAATACCAACAAGTACCTCGGGACCTACTCCTAATCTCTTGAGGTAGTTTGCCAGTTGATTAGCTTTGGTATTTAATTCACGGTAAGTTAATTTCTGGCTTTCAAATATTACAGCTACCGCATTGGGTGTCTGCTCAACTTGTGCTTCAAACAATTCATGAAGGCACAAAGTTGTAGTTTGAATTGTTTCAGTTTTGTGCCACTGATGTAAGATTTGAGTGGCATCAGTATTATTCAATTTATCTACCTGAATATTATGCTGATATTCAAAATTTTTACTAACTATACTCATAATAAAAAATTTAATCGATTAAATTAATACATGACTAAGGGTTCCTTCTTCAGTTGTAGTTTTGCTAAAGCTAAAGCTTGATGAGCATTCTTGAAGTTGGTTTCATCTTTAAATCTTTGTTCAAAGCGCTTTAAGTACGCTTGAAGATACCGAACCCGAAGATTTATATCATCTGCACTCTGAAGAAAGGCAAGATCCGATTCAACCATATAGCGGATAGCTAACATCGGGATAGGACTGCGAAGAGGACGAAAATTGGGGTTATGCAGACCAGGGGTTTGATTACGTTTGTGAAATTCTCCAAGCATCAATCCTGATTCAACAAACAAAGGTTTAAGTTGTTTTTGGACACTATCAATTAGTCTGGGAGCATCCTCATGACTAATATCAGGAAACAGGAGCAATATCGCTTTGTTTAGAGAGTCGTCCTGCTCTCTTGGTTCTAACTCTAGGAAAGTATTCAGGTAAGGTAGAACTATATTTACAACTTGTTGCTGAACCAAATTTTGAGAACGAATAACTCTCAGGCGAATGTAATCTAACTTTATTGCTTTTGGCACAAATGGACACACAGGACCAGGTCTACCTAGATCGGGATGAGGCCTAGCTAAAAACGTTTTCAACCATTGGGACGTTTCTATTAAGTATGGTAGATCTTGCTGGAGTTGTTCAATTTCACTTGGTGTATATAGTTCCATCGTGCATTAATAAATAGAATTTCTAATAGAATTTACTTGTCTGGGTTATTAGCAATTAGGCTAATAAGTTGGTCTGGCATAAATATTCTGACTACAAAAAATAAACTCAGATCTATACCTTCATTTAAATAAATTGTAGTTTTATATAGATAACAGGCAGTTATTATTAATTAAAATTGAAATCTTCTTTAAAGTTAATCTATCTAAATATAGATATGAGACATGCAATTGCAGATTTTTAAAGTATCTCGAAAATTAACTATAAGCTACTCGTTCATCTATTTGTTCATAACGATAAAACAGTAGATAAATTATGAGCAATATTAATTAATTCAATTAACTAAAATATCCAAATAAGTTTTTACTTATTGAAAGAAATTTCATAAAGCTGATGAAAGTAACTAATAAAGATTGTCTTATTAATAATTTACATAAATGCTTAAAAACCACAATATTACTTATGTTATTTCATACAATCTTTATAGAAAAGCATCAACAATAAAGTTATTAGCTATATATTAGCTAGCTAGTTGCTGCATTAAGTAAAGTATTCGTGACGAGTTAAGATGCTATTTTGGCAAACTCAGTATTATTACTTAAGTATAAACTGAGCCAAAGAGCGCTAGCTTGAGACCTTGAAAGAAACTTGGGTATTGGAGAGCCAGTGCATTCGCTCGCCAGACTTGTATACGCCCTCCAGCTACTCTACCCTGCGGGAACCCTCTTCTCCTGTGGAGACGCTAACGCGGTAAGCGCAGCTATGCCCGAAGGGCTTTAAAAGGGAACGAGAACGCCTAACGACGAATACCCAGGGTAGCAACTAGGGTTATTGGGTATTTGTCCTTCTTGCAGTCACTAATTCCTTGTTAAAAGTTCTTTATTTTCAAGCTAGGCATTTATGGGCGTAGGCGAAGCCCGCCGAAGGCATCGCCTACAACCAAGCACGAAAATAGCAGTCTCCCCCTCTCCACATCTTGACGCCTATTTTCAGGACACAACCCCACAGGCTGTTAGCCCTCAACCACAGCCTAAAAAAGGAATATTCCCTACACCCTTTTTCTACAAAGGCTTTATGGCAGGTTTGTCGCCACCAAGAATTAAAAGCACTGCCATTGTGTAAGTTTAACTAAAGCAAATTTTACGTAATTATTTTTTAATACTAAAGATTAAACTAAATCCATATTTGAAAACTAAGTACTAAAAATTCACGTAATCCTAATTTTCCAGAATTTTTTATTGATTTAGGTGTTTTTTGCTAAGTGGGTATAAAAATTTTTGCCCTTAATTTTTAGGTTTTATTGTGACTGTAATCACCATAAATTTTACCGTAACTCACAGTAAAATTACAGTAATTGTCTGTCAAAAATTACTTTAACGTTATCCATAGCCTTGAATATAATTGGCTTCTATCCAGGTTTAAGATGAAAATGTGGTTTATTATTGCAATTATTAAATAAATCTTAATAATAAAATATTTTGATTAAAATAATGTGACTGAAATTGATAAAAAAAACGTTCAAAAGCAGAGATAATTTTTAAAAGGTAGAAACAAGAAAAACCATTCATTTTCCTCAAAATTGATGTGGATAAACTGCTCTAACTTCAGGAGAGGATTCATCAAAGAAGACTCGATAGAAATCAACCTGAAGCGCAATTGTTAGGAAGCAGTGTGCAGCGAAATAGAAAAAACTAAGAGAGTTTAGAATTGTATGGCTAATAGTAGTGCAATTACCGCAGCGCTACGCTTAAGTGAAAAGTTACCTTTTCCGTTGAAGCGTTTGGCAGATTTGGCTTATAACTATTGGTGGAGTTGGAGTGGCGATCGCATCGCACTATTCCAAAGTATCGATCCCCAAGAGTGGGAACGCTGTGGACATAACCCAGTGGCGATTTTAGAATCTGCTAGTTACGAACGTCTCACCCAATTAGCCGAAGACCCTTTTTATCTCAAGCAAATCTCAGCCTTAGCGCGTGAGTTTGACCAATATATGCTTCAGCAAAATACTTGGGTAAGTGGCGTTGCACCGCAACTAAGCAAAGACCACCCCATTGCCTACTTTTGCGCAGAATTTGGCATTCATGAATCCTTACCAGTCTACTCCGGAGGCTTAGGCATTCTCGCTGGGGATCACCTAAAATCATCGTCGGATTTAGGCGTACCGATGGTAGGTGTGGGCTTGCTGTATCGCCAAGGTTATTTTCGCCAACGCTTGAACCGTCATGGCTGGCAAGAAGATTATTACATTGACAACCCCTTCCAACGGATGCCAATCGAGTTAATTAAAACTCAAAATGGGGAACCGTTGATCGTCCAATTACAAGTTCGTCAACGGTTGGTAAAAGTCCAAATTTGGCGGGTACAAGTAGGGCGAGTCACATTATATTTACTCGATAGCGATCGCGAAGACAACGATCCCATTGATCGCTGGCTAACTGGACACCTCTACGGTGGCAACTTAGAAACCCGCATTGCCCAAGAAGTAGTATTAGGGATTGGCGGTGTCCGGGCCTTGGATGCTTTGGGGATTCAACCTGCTGTCTATCACCTCAACGAAGGACACGCCGCCTTCTGTACATTAGAAGTTGCCCGTTTAGAAATCGAACGGACTAACAAATCTTTCTATGACATTGAAGCAACGGTGCGGAATCGTTGTGTATTCACCACGCATACTCCCGTTCCCGCCGGACACGATGTCTTCTCACCCGATTTAATCGATTCCTACTTTGCTCACTACTGGCCGCAATTACGACTTTCCCGCGAACAATTTTTGGCATTAGGCGCGAGAAGACTAGGCGATCCTTGGGAACCCTTTGGTATGACGGTTTTAGCGTTGCGAATGACTCGTGCTTGCAATGGTGTGAGTGAATTGCATGGTCAAGTTTCCCGCAAAATGTGGACAGTCCTCTATCCCCAACATTCCGAAGCTAAAGTCCCCATTGGTTACATTACTAATGGTGTTCATGCACCTACTTGGACTGCCCCCTTATTAGCTGACTTATACAATCAGTATTTGGGAGCAGATTGGAAAACTCGGGCAATGGACCCCGAAATGTGGGCGAAAGTTGACGATATTCCCGATGAAGAATTGTGGTGGCGACATCGAGTTCTTAAAGAAAGACTGATTGCCTATACCCGTTATAAAGTCAAGAAAGCACGAGAACAACGCGGTGAAAGTTACGAACTGATTAAAGCCACTGAAACCTTGCTTGATCCTGACGTGCTGACCATTGGATTTGCCCGACGTTTTAGCCCTTACAAGCGGGGAGATTTAATTTTACGTGATGCAGAACGGGCGTTGAAGATTTTTGGTAATGCTAATCGTCCAGTACAAATTATCTTTGCAGGTAAAGCTCACCCAGCCGATGAAGAAGGCAAGCGGATTATTCAAAGATTGATGGAATGGTGTCACCATTCAGCAATTATTAACCGAGTCGCCTTTATTGAAGATTACGACATTTACACCGGACAAAAACTGGTGCAGGGTGTGGATGTTTGGTTGAACAACCCCCGTCGTCCTCTAGAGGCTTCTGGTACAAGTGGACAAAAAGTCTGCTTTAATGGTGGTCTTAATTGCAGCGTCCTTGATGGCTGGTGGTGCGAAGGCTACAAAGCCGACAGCGATGGTAAAGCACTTAACGGTTGGGCAATTGGTGAAGATGCTAACACCAGCGATCAAGAATTACAGGATCGCATAGATTCGCGATCGCTATATCAACTGTTGGAAGAAGAAATCGTTCCCCTGTACTATGACCAAAATTCTCAAGGTGTTCCCCAGCGTTGGGTGCAGATGATGAAGGCATCAATCAAAACAAATTCTCCACTGTTCAACACCGACAGAATGATTGCAGACTACGTTTCACAGGTATATGTCCCAGAAATTGCTAAGAGTGTAGAACCTATTTTGGCGAAGGTTCTAGTTTAGAAAGTTTGGGTTTCCTGGTTAGATAGAGGGGTGGGTTACCTGCCCCTTTTTTTGAAGCAACTTAGTAGATAAAGGTTAGGGTTGTCAAAAGTCCACAGTCAATGGTCAATGGACTCTGGAGTATTGACTGCCAAAAACGAGAAATTTATGGCACTTGCGTACAATAACAAATAGAAGCAGTGCAACTTACCCTTCTTCAGAAAACCTTAAATGGTACAGATCCCTGCTAAACCCCTGACTCTAGAAGAATTCCTAAAACTGCCAGAGACGGAACCAGCCAGCGAATATATTGATGGGCGGATAGTTCAAAAACCGATGCCACAAGGAGAACATAGCGTCATTCAAACTGAGTTAGCACCTGCAATTAACTTGGTTGTCAAACCAAAAAAAATTGCACGGGCTTTTTCAGAACTTCGCTGTACATACCCTTCGGGAAGCCGTGCTTCGCACGTCTATGGAGGACGGTCAATTGTCCCTGATATTTCTGTATTTTTATGGGATAGAATTCCACGTAAGGAAAATGGCGGGGTTGCAAATATCTTCTCAATTGCCCCAGATTGGACAATTAAAATTTTATCTCCGGAGCAAAGTCAAACTAAAGTTACTAAAAATATTCTGCATTGCCTCAAGCATGGCACTCAGATGGGATGGCTGATCGATCCACAAGAACAATCTGTGTTTGTTTATTTGCCAGATCGAGCAACCACCTTTTACGATGAACCAGGAACAAGTTTGCCAGTGCCAGAATTTGCCAAAGATGTCCACCTGACTGTAGACGGCTTGTTTACTTGGTTGCTAGAGTGATACGTTTCACTTTAAGGTTGATAGAAATAGGCAGCAGAGGTACAGAGGGGAAATTATTTCCATCTGTGGTTTTAATTCATGAAAATTTGGCAAGCTGATTTTTACCGGAGTCCACAACAAAATCCAACTGGACAAAATATTTGGGAGTTGTTGATTTGTGATGCGACTCGCAACTTGGAGTATGTAGCTAGTTGTCCGCAGTCAGAGGCGAATTCCAGTTGGTTGACAGATCAAATTCAGCTAGCTGCTGGCGAACATCTGCCAGATGCGATTCAAGTATTTCGTCCGCAATCTTTAAGTTTAATTGAGGCAGCTGGGCGCAATCTAGGTATTAGTGTTGAACCTACTCGCCGGACTTTGGCATTGAAGCAGTGGTTAGAAGAAAAACAATATTCCACAGCCCTAGATAAACCAGCCCCTGTACCTTTGCCAGAAAACCTCTGGGGAGAACAATGGCGCTTTGCCACTCTAAGTGCTGGTGATGTAGAAACAGCCTTTAGTGAGCGCCCTATTCCGATTCTACATCTGCCAGAATCTCTCAAACCCCTCAATCTCGGTTTGGCATCAACAGCGCCAATTCCTGGTGTAGTGATTTACGGAGGACGGCAATCAATGCGTTTATCACGGTGGTTGCATGAAGCGCGTCCCGTGCAGTTAAATTATATTGCTGGTGCACCAGATGGCTTGATCTTAGAAGCAGGTTTAGTGGATAGGTGGATTGTCGCCACCTTTGAAGATGCAGAAGTTGCAGCGGCTGCTAAAGTTTATCAACAGCGCCAACAGCTAAGTCGAGGACTACACTTTTTGTTAGTGCAGCCAGATGATTCGGGAATGACTTATAGTGGCTTTTGGTTGTTGCAGGCAGAAGAATGACTTACAGCAAATTTCAAGTTAGTGAAGTACAGATCCTCAGCCTCAAACCCAAGCATAAAGACTGTTTTACTTCTGAATTCTGAATTCTCACTCCTGAATTCTGCTGTAACTTGAAAATCACTGAAGTGCTGACTACAAAATAGTGAGAGATTTCATCAAATATTGTGTCAAAGTAAATGCATCGACACCTAATTCTGTACGCTCTTGGGCTGCTAAAATGCCGGCTTGAGAATGCCACCAAGAAGCCGTTGCTACCATATCTTCAATAGGAATTTGTTTCTTTACCGCTTGCGCTAACAATCCGCCAAGTAATCCAGTTAACACATCGCCACTACCACCACGGGCTAATGCTGGGGTACTTTTGGGATTTAGCCACAGTGAACCTTGGGAGTTAGCAATCGCAGTTCTTGCCCCTTTCAACAAAACTATAGCCCCACTTTGCATTGCCGCCGATCGCACAGCTTTGACTCTATCTTGATTAGCATTGGGAATATCCGGAAATAACCGCTTAAATTCACCAGCGTGGGGTGTAAGTATCGTTGGCGCTTGGCGTTTTTGTAAGGTGGGGATGGTTCCCATCTGGGCCAAGATATTCAAAGCATCAGCATCGAGAAGTAAAGGGCATTCGCTATTGAGTACCTCTTGGACAATCGGAGTGCTATCTGTGGTTAAACCAGGGCCACAGGCGATCGCATCAAAGGAACTTAAATCGGTTTTTTCTGGTAATTCTAGTTTAGCGATGGCTCCTGTCTCCGTTTCTGGACATCCAATAACTAGTGCTTCTGGCAAATGCGACACCAAAATGGGTTTGAGATATTCTGGCACAGCAATTGAGAGCATCCCCACCCCACTAGCACGGGCACCCAAAGCAGTTAAAATTGCCCCACCAGCATAGCGATGGGAACCGCAAATCAACAGCAAATGTCCTTCTTTGTATTTGTGGGTAACTGGGGAACGAGGTAAAGGTAGATTCGAGATGGCCTTAGCAGTGGTAATGCGGGTAATCTTGGGTGCATCTGCCAGCACAGCTTGCACATCAGCCACAGGGATATCAAAATCGATTAGCTCTGCATTGCCGATATAATCTAAAGCTTGATCCTGCAAAAAACTCAGCTTCCACAAACCCAGGCAAAATGTGTGAGTAGCGCGAATCGCCGTTCCCAACACCTCACCCGTATCAGTGTGCAAGCCTGAAGGCAAATCAATACTAAAAATTGGCTGCTTCCAAGTATTTAACTGATTAATTGCAGAAGCGATCGCATTTGTCAGGTTTCTTTCTAAACCAAAGCCAAATAAGCCATCAACTAATACATCACAATCAGGCAACTGCTCAATAGTTTGATAACAGGGTATCCCCAAACTCTGGGCATATTGCAAATGCTGCGAGGTTAATTCCTTGAGTTTAGTAAAAGGGTTGTAAATCCACACCTCATTTCCCTGAAAGCGCAATTCCCGCGCTACTACCAAAGCATCACCGCCATTATGTCCCGGCCCGACTAAAACCCCGACACGAGATTTCCCTTGCGGAATCATCACCTTCAGGCGACGAGCAATTAATCCCGCTACCTTTTCCATCAAAGCTACTACAGGCATTCCTGCCGCAAATATCCGCCCTTCAATCTCCCGCATTTGCGCTGCGGTAACTACGAATTGGGAAATTTCTTCTTCCCTGTGCGAAAGCGGAGTATAGATTCCAAGAGAGTGATGCGTCATAAATTTTCTGTAACTATCTCTTCTTGGCTCTGTGGTTCGCTAAAAAAACTTAAGTATTCGGGAATTCATGCTGAGAGCCAATTCTACAATCTTACTCAGATAGAGGCTACTGGAACTTCCTCTGAGGCTGATATTACCTGGATTGGGTTCCCCGCGTTGATTTCGCGCAAACACCTAGGAAACGATCGCGCTGCTTGGCAAGAAGCTGACAAACTGTTACTGGGCGTGAGATCCCCAAGATTGACCTGCTCCAATTATCGCTCAGCAACAAAACGCAGATAGCTGCTGACAGCCCCACTGAAGTGATTAATCTCATCAAAGACTGAGTTATTCCTACAGGAAGAGGCTATTTTTTTGCACCTGCCATTAGTGCATTACAAAAAGTTTTAGCAGCTTAATTTACATTAAAACAGTATAATTACGCATTTACCGGAGCTAAAGACGCTCCGGTTTTGCTCAACAATCAGCACTTTTTTTACTTGCCGTAGTAAACTCTGGCGTTACCATATCCCAATTTTCGCAAATAGTCATTCCATCGCTCAGCATCTGAACGCTGAGCAAAAGGTCCTACAGCTACATGAGGTCCTAGTGGTTGTTGCCTTTCAACTACAATGTCATAGCGTCCAGAATTTTGGCGAATCCGACTGGCAATAGCAGATAAATCTCGTGTCTTAGCAGGAATGGTTACATAGTAATAAGTAGATCTTTGCGGTCTAGAATTTCTGCTACTAGGACTATAGCTGACTTGTTGCCCACTTGAGGACTTGACAATTCGCGCCCCATAAATACCACTTAACTCTAGTTCTCGAACCCGTTGTTGGGCGTTAGCTTGTCTGCTAAAGGCTCCTGACTGGATGACAGAACCTCCATTGTAATGCCGGATATAAGCACTACGTTCTAACTGGCGTACACGTTGCAACTGCTGGTAATTATTACCATCAACGTACACTATGTAGCGCTCAGCACTCCAGTTATAGGAATTAGCTTGCACTGTTTGGTAAGGTCTAAAGTTTTGATTATATTGATTAACCCTCATTCTTGGGCGAGACTGAAAATTTTGATTATATGAATTCCAAACTGCTGGTTGTGTCTGTTGCCTTGAAGGAATGGTTTGAAGACTTGGGGGGGGTGGTAAACTATTAACCACCGTTCGTTCCGCCAACAAAAAACCACTCTTGGTAACTTGTGCTTGTGCTGGAGTAGCGTCAGGGAGCAACGCCAAGCATCCTCCCAGGAAAAAGGGCACTATCGGAAAGGCGATCAGTTGATCTGGTATTGGTCTGGACATAGTAGTAACAGGAGTTCTCGACAATTTCCTTCTTGGAACTAATAGAGCTGTCTGTTGTAGCACCTATATAAGTGTTAACTTAGAATGAGTCCATCGGGCTGAGTGGCATTGCATAGGTCTTGCTAAAATCTTATATCCTGCTACTGAGAGTTTAGATATTTATGTGATTTCATCACAGAAAGCAGTAGAGATGGTCCTCACTGCCTATACATACTGAAGTGCTTATCTAGCAAGGGTTTGAAGAGATATATGCTACAATTGAAACCATCAGGCTGCATGGCATGAATTTTAATACCTCAAAACCTGCGTTTGATTTTTAGCACTAGCTTCAGGAGAAGCCACTAGCCTAGCATTATTTAAGTATATGAAAAAAGTCGTCGTTGGTCTTTCCGGTGGCGTTGACAGTTCCACCGCCGCTGCCATACTACACAATCAGGGCTTTGAAGTTGTTGGTTTGACTCTTTGGCTGATGAAAGGCAAAGGTCAGTGTTGCTCTGAGGGAATGATCGACGCGGCTAACATCTGCGAACAACTGGGCATTCCCCATCAAGTTGTTGATATTCGTGATGTCTTTCAGACAAATATTGTTGATTACTTAGTGGCTGGTTATAGCGCTGGGATCACACCTCTGCCTTGCTCTCAGTGCAATAAAACTGTGAAATTTGGGCCAATGGTGCAGTATGCCCGCGAACAACTTGGATGCGATCGCATCGCTACGGGTCATTATGCCAAAATTCGCTATGACGAAGCTACTGGACGCTATCAATTGTTAAGGGCTGTTGACCGTAACAAAGATCAGTCTTATTTTCTCTACGATTTGTCGCAGGATTTACTAACAGCTACCGTATTTCCCCTAGGTGAACTGCAAAAAGCCGACACCCGCCGCATCGCTAGTGAATATGGACTCGCAACCGCCGATAAGCCAGAAAGCCAAGACCTATGCTTAGTAGAAAGTAACGGTTCCATGCGGGCATTTCTCGATCGGTATCTCGCCCCCAAAAAAGGCGATATTGTCGATACATCTGGTAAAGTTATCGGGCAGCATGATGGTGTTCATCACTACACGATTGGGCAGCGTAAAGGCTTGGGTATTGCTGCACCAGAACCGTTGTATGTGATTGAATTAGATGCGGTAAATAATAAGGTAATAGTAGGCGATCGCACTAAGGCAACTCAACCAGAATGCACCGTCAATCGGGTAAATTGGGTTTCCATCGCTGAACCATCCACCCCAATTCATGCCCAAGTACAAATTCGCTATCGTTCCCATCCCACACCAGTGACAGTAATTCCTCTGGAAAACTCTCGTGTGCGCTTGGTGTTTGATGAACCTCAGTTCAGCATCACCCCCGGACAAGCTGCGGTGTGGTACGAAGGGGATAAAGTCTTGGGTGGCGGAATTATTGAACAGTTTAGTTGAACCACACCCTGGCTTTAGCTAAAGTCAAAACCACCCCTTTTCACTTGCGAAGAGGGGTATTTTATTTCTACATACAAATGCTAATATTTTTGGGTTTCATAAATTTAAGCTAATATCATGTCCGGCAAATTACTTGTGATATGTCATTGCGAGTGCAACGATGTGGAACGACGCAATCTCCAAATCCTTGCGATTGCTTCACTTTGTTCGCAATGACAAGTGTTCAATTGGACATGATATCATACACAATTTATTTATATTATTCGTTGCTGTATATCTTTCCGACAAATACTCAATAATTTTAATCACAAA
Source organism: Nostoc sp. T09 (assembly GCF_002154695.1). Taxonomy (GTDB): domain Bacteria; phylum Cyanobacteriota; class Cyanobacteriia; order Cyanobacteriales; family Nostocaceae; genus Aulosira. Next base: position 13,569 of record NZ_MTAV01000170.1, on the reverse strand, counting down.
AAGTTTGATTATTTGAAGAGTTTGATTGATTTTTATAAAGAAGTTGAATTTTAAATTGTTATTGTAAATCCATTATTTAGAAAAAGCGATCACTTGTTTATCCGTATCACTCATTTACTCAAAATCTAAATATTTATTTTCACTGCTCATCATCTCCGAAATCCTCATCCAAAATTGCTTCAATATCTCGTGCACTATGAATGACTCTAATAATCTCTACATCTAAGTCTGCTAATTTGGGGTTAGAGAATTGGCAAGGTTTCCTAATTGTTGGAAGGTTGCTTCTGCTGCTGCAAGAAAACGGTCTGAAGCCTCTAGGTTATCTTCTGCAATGTAAGTAGCTAATTCTATCAAGTCGCGGATGACTTGCGGTCGCTTGTTTACTTTGCTCATTAACCTTCGGTTGACCTTTTATGCTTGGCAATTCTTTCACGCACAGCTTGGCGAATGTCTTCCCAATCATCAGTAGTCATCTCAGTTGCATTTCCAGAATTCAGACCTTCCAAAAGCATTGTTTCCAAACGTTCAGCGGCTTGGCGCTTTTGATCTTGGCGCACTAACTCACGGAAGTATTCGCTGACACTGCTATAACCCCCAGTTGCCACCTTTTCTTCTACATAAGCTCGCATTGACTCAGGGAGAGATATATTTATGCTTTTCACTATAAAACTTCCCTAATTTTTTCTTCACCATAATTATGGCAATTTTTGCCATTTATTGCCATTGGAGGAAAACTGGGTGTTAAGCATGAGTACCCATGCTTCGAGATGGCTCATAGTTCGGGTATTTTGCCTCAAACTCGACTTCAAGCGATCGCACTTCATTTTTAAGTTCTTCAGATTGATCTTTATAAAACATAGGTAGCCAATAAAGTGTTTTATATACGCCCAATGGAGCAATATCAATATGTGCCTTGATAATGTTTAGTACCCGTTGATGACCTAAACCATGTATAACTGCTGCAATCCACTATTTAACCGAACTTGCATTACCGTAAACAAGTCCTTTTTCAAGAATAACTTCTAAAAAAATTGGCTTAAGTTGCGATCGCTTTGCTAATTCACATCCTTTCCAAGGATTTATTTTTAACACGCGCCAAACAAAGGTAAATTTTTGCTCATCATCAAGTTGACGAACCCACTTCAGTAACTCATTGTCCTGTTGTGAATCTGTTGGTTCTTGAGCATACTTTACAGGGTCAAACATATCAACAATAATTTTAGTTTATCTCGCCCTCAACCTCTTCTAAAGCTTGCACTATTCCCACTAGCCAAGCCCGTTCTACAGTGGCAGGAATCATTTGAGTCAAAGGGAGATTGGGAAAGGTGGGACTATTTTCAGATTGAATATAATGCCCATTTTTGAGCAGGTAAATAGAAAGTTTTTTGCTATTGTAAATCCATAATTCAGGAACAGCGATCGCTTCGTAAGCATCAAGAGTTGTTTTAGAGGTGAGATCTGTCTCAATTGCTAAATCGGGAGGTGGATCGTCTGGTTCTAGTCTAAGCTTGCCAATCATTCGTTGGTAATTCTCGATATAGAAGCAAGCATCTGGTTCTACTCCTGCTGAATTTTCTCGCTTAAATGTGGTTGAACCAAAAGGCTCATATCTTTTCTTGATCTTCTTGAGTAAAATTTTGACAATATCAGAAATTAAGTCTTTTGACTTTTCGTGTTCAAGTAGAGGAACCGTGATTTCTAAAGTAGAATTGCTGTAAACAACTCGCAGCGATCGCTTTTCTCCCAGTTCTTGTAAGATGGACTCAAATTCTTCCCAACTCACATCCTGAATAGTCACTACACTACCAGGCGCTAGCCGCATCAGGCTAACAGGTTTAACCACAGGGGATACAGCAGTCATAATTCCTAGGTTGTAAGGTGCATTAGCTTCAGCGTAACTTATTCTTCATGCACCATTATTCAAACTCTTTTTCTCTACGTACCAGCATTTTGATAAGTTAGTTAGTACATAGTTTGAAACATTAACAGTTAACTCGAAGAGGGGATTACGTTGAGTCACCATCCAGATGCCATTGCGCCGCACGGTGGACAGTTGATTAATCGCATCGCCACGCCAGAACAAAGAGAAGAGTTTCTCTCAAAGGCTGAGTTTTTGCCACGAGTGCAACTTGACGAACGAGCCGTTTCTGATCTAGAGATGATTGCGATCGGCGGTTTTAGTCCACTCACAGGTTTTATGAACCAGGAAGACTACGATCGCGTGGTTACAGAAATGCGCCTAGCTAACGGTCTTGTGTGGTCAATTCCGATTACACTGTCGGTAGCCGAAGAAGTAGCTTCCCCCCTCACCGAAGGCGGCTTGATCCGTTTGGATAACCCCAGAGGCGAGTATATTGGGGTTTTACAGTTAACGCAAAAGTATGCCTACGATAAAACCCGCGAAGCAATTAATGTCTATCGCACTGATGATGTCAAACATCCTGGTGTGCAAGTAGTCTATAACCAAGGGCCCATCAATCTTGCAGGCGATATCTGGCTATTGCAACGCCATCCCCATCCCCAGTTTCCCGCCTACCAAATCGATCCTGCCGAATCTCGGCAGATGTTCAGAACCAAGGGCTGGAAAACTATCGTTGGCTTTCAAACTCGCAACCCCATCCACCGCGCCCATGAATATATTCAAAAGTGCGCTTTAGAAACCGTAGATGGTCTATTTTTGCATCCATTGGTCGGGGCAACAAAAGAAGATGACATCGCTGCTGATGTGCGGATGCGCTGCTATGAGATTTTGCTAGAACACTACTATCCTTTAGACAGAGTGATTTTGGCAATTAATCCAGCGGCAATGCGTTATGCTGGTCCACGGGAGGCAATTTTCCATGCTTTAGTCCGCAAAAACTACGGTTGCACTCACTTTATTGTTGGGCGGGATCATGCAGGTGTAGGTGACTATTACGGCACTTACGATGCTCAATATATCTTTGATGAGTTTGAGCCAAATGAGTTGGGCATTGTGCCGATGAAGTTTGAACACGCTTTTTACTGCACGCGCACCAAACAAATGGCTACAACCAAAACTAGTCCTAGTAAGCCAGAAGAACGTATTCACCTGTCGGGAACCAAAGTTCGGGAGATGCTGCGCCGGGGTGAACTACCTCCACCAGAATTTTCTCGTCCTGAGGTAGCGGCGGAGTTGACCAGGGCAATGCAAGTGCAAGTCTTAGCCTAGGATTCCCTGATAGCGCGAATTGTACCAACTTTAACTTTACACTACAGGCTTCAGCCCTTTAAGCTGTTATGCTGATGGGCTGAGGGCTGATAGCGAATTTATGAAGCGTCGGACTTTTTTACAACGAATTGGCTCAATACTTGCAGTTTTGGGTGTGACTGAGACTGAGTGGTTGAGCTTGGGAAATCGCTATTACCAAGCTTTAGCGCAACCCAATCTGCGTAAATTGGCATTATTAATAGGTATCAATCAATATTCAGGTAATCCAGCCCTCAGTGGTTGTTTGACCGATGTAGAACTGCAAAAAGAACTGTTGATGTATCGCTTTGGCTTTCCAGCCTCCAATATCCTTACTTTAACGGAGGAACAAGCTAGCCGAGAATTCATCGAAGCCGCTTTTTTAGAACATCTTGGCAAGCAAGTTAGACCAGGTGATGTTGTGGTCTTTCACTTTAGTGGCTACGGTACTCGCATTAAATCAGAAACCGACACGGTACAAAATGCTTTAATACCATACGATTCACAAAATAGTAAAATTGTCAATTATTTATTAGAAGAAACTCTACTGTTATTGTTGCGATCGCTCCCTACAGATCGTGTCACCGCAGTATTAGATACTAGTTACTATGCTCCGACAATTCAGCCACTGGGATTGCAAATTCGCGCCCGTCCCGAATTAGTAGATACGGAGTTAGCATCAGCAGAACTAGAATTTCTCAAACAACTCAAAACGCAAAATTTATCGAGTAAGGGGGAACTTACCCCACCTCTGCTATTAACAGCAACGGTAGATGCGAAGCAATCAGCTAGGGAAGTGTTGCTGTCTGGTTTTAGTGCTGGGTTATTTACCTACGCTTTAACGCAATATTTATGGGAAGCCATTCCTGCAAAGACAATTCAAGTTAGTCTTTCTCAAGTGGAAAGTTCTATGCGCAAGCTGGGTAGCAAGCAGCAACCAGCTTTATTAAGTAGCAAGAAAAATCCATTACTAGCTGATAATTTTGTTCCTGACAGTACGGTTGGGGGCGAAGGAGCAATTACAGCTACAGAAGAAGATGGGAAAACAGTTAGCCTCTGGTTAGCAGGACTACCACCACAAGTCCTTGAATATTATGGCGTTAACTCCCGACTCAGCTTAGTTACCGGAGAACAGCTAGTATTGCGATCGCGTACTGGGTTAACAGCAAAAGCACAACTCTCCAGCCTTGATAGTACTACTCCTTTACAAGTCGGGCAACTCGTCCAAGAAGCAGTGCGAGTTTTACCCCGCAATATTGGTTTAATAGTCGCCCTCGATACGGGATTAGAAAGAATTGAACGCGTAGATGCTACCAGTGCTTTTGCGACAGTCTCCCATGTTTCAACTGTAGTTGCGGCAGAACAACCAGCTGATTATCTGTTTTGCAAACTGTTGCAAACTCCGACTCGCTACGGTCTATTTTCTGTTGGCGGCGAACCAATTCTCAACAGTGCTGGAGAAGTAGGGGAAGCGGTAAAAGTTGCAGTACAAAGGTTAGCACCAAAATTACCCACTTTGTTAGCAGCCAAGTTATGGCGTCTTACCGAAAATGAAGGATCTTCGCGCTTGGCAATCAAAGCAACTCTAGAGACGATCAACAGCATATCGCCTCGCGTTGTCATGCAACGAGAAACTATGCGGACTCTAGGTGCTGAAACTTTAACTAATAAGTCACTCAGCACTCCAATTGTGCCAATTGGCAGTCGTATGCAGTACCGATTGCAAAACATGGGCGATCGCCCAGTATATTTCATCTTAGTGGGATTAAAGAATAGCAGGAGTGCGATCGCATTTTATCCTTGGCAAACTCCCTCAGAACCCAACAGTTCCCAAACTATACCCTTAGTTAAACAACTGGTGATTGCCTCAGGTGAAACATTCACCTTACCACAAAGCGCTGCCGCCTCTGAATGGGTGATTGCAGGACCAGCTTATGAATGCGAACACCAACTGATTTTCAGCACCACACCCTTCAGCGAAACCTTAACCACCTTGGAAACTGCTAAGAACAGCACAACAGATCAGCAACCTATAGGCCCGTTATTAAACCCTTTAGAAGTCGCCCAAGCCTTACTCCAAGACTTACATAATGCTAGTCCAGCCAAAGCAGAGATTAGCGCTACAGCAGCTGACTCTTATATGTTGGATGTGAATAATTGGGCAACTCTCAGCTTCAGTTTTCAAGTAACTTAAACAAGGAACTCAGTATCTTCGTTGTGTAGTTTACGATAGATTCTGAGTTTACACTTAGTAGAATTGCATGAATATCAAGAATCAAATTGCGTTAGGGCTTTTATTCGTTCTTCTAACTGCCAATAGTGCCATAGCTGCACCTCAAGTAAATAAAACACCTGTAGTATACCAGCCAGCAACTCCCATACCCACGTTGTCAGATAGGGAAAAATTAGAAATAGATAATCAGGTGCAAGAGGAAGTTGACCGTGCTTTTAATCACACTACAGCCTTACTCAATATTATGCTAGTCGTACTGACTATGTTGCCGATTTTGGCGGCAGCTGGTGTTTGGTTATTGCGTCGCAGTGTAATTAGTGAAGTAGTCGCTGAAAGCAAAAAACGTTTAGAAGAAGAAGTAGAAAAGCAACTAGAAAAAGAAGTAGCCGCCGAATTAAAAAATCAGACAGTAGCTTTTAGGCAAGAACTAGAAGTATTAAAATCTAACTTTCTAAATCAATTATCTGAATTAAATAATTTATATTTAGATGCACAAAGCCAGAAAGAGCAAATTTTGCAACAACTATGTGGACTTACACCTTCTCCTTCATTAACACAAGATTATGTTCATCCTGAAATCCAGCAAAAAATTCAAGATTTGACCACCCAATTAGAAATTTTGAAATCTGAAAATCCTCGCTTATTTTTTACTACCAACGATTATCTCAAGCAAGGAGATGCTTTATTTTTTGAATGTCAATTTGAAGAGGCTTTAGCTTGTTATGAAAAAGTGACGCAAAGAGAAACTGATTCATATATAGCTTGGGTAAATCATGGCTGGACGCTCAGGAAATTAGGACGCTATTCAGAAGCATTATTATCATATGAAAAAGCGATTAGTATTCAATCCGAACACTATATAGCTTGGTTCGGCTGTGGTAATTCGCTGAGAAAATTACAACGATATGATGAAGCTATTAGCTGCTATGGCAAAGCTTTAGAATTTCAGCCTGATTTTCACTGGGCTTGGATGCATAAAGCTCGTTGTCATGTATTCCTTAATGAGAGCGATTTAGCAATTGAACATCTAAGACAGGCAATTAAGTTAAGAGGAAACCTACATCGAGAATTTGCAAAAACTAATCCAGACTTTGATGCTATCCGAGTAGATGAGCGCTTTCAGAAATTAATTGAAGGCTAAATTTACATAGCCTGCAATCGCTTTTATTCTCTGCGTTATCGGTCTCTGCGATTCGTTTATTTTACTAAATAGCTAAACTCGCCATCACTTTAAGTAATCCTGCGTGAATAGTTATTAATAATATCGCCAATAAGGTCGAATAGCTTTTGAAAACTATGACGCAGGAGGCTTTATTGTGTGTGTACTTTCAGAAATCTTTGGGTGTAATCTACTCACTCATCCCTAGGCATGAGCGAATCTACAAATACTTCTGCAATAACAAGCCTAACTTTTCTTTAGTCGCCGTCGGTGCTTTATCCAACTGAGTTAAAATTGCATATTTCAAAGCCGAATGTGCATCGCTAGGAGGCGGATTTTCACTCAAGCGGCGTACAGTTTCTTGAATTACTTTTTGTGCATTAACTGCATTACGCTGCAAATTACCAATTACCATTTCCACTGTGACACTATCGTGGTCTGGATGCCAACAATCGTAATCTGTTACTAATGCTAAAGTTGCATAGGCAATTTCTGCTTCCCTGGCTAACTTCGCCTCTGGTAAATTTGTCATCCCAATCACTGTTGCACCCCAACTGCGGTAAAGATTTGATTCCGCTTTGGTGGAAAATGCTGGCCCTTCCATGCACACATAAGTGCCTCCGCGATGCAGAGTTACGTCTGATAGATTTAAAGAGGCGATCGCATCTGCTACAACACCCGCCAAATTGTGACAAACCGGATCGCCAAAAGCAATGTGAGCCACAATTCCTTCTCCAAAAAACGTTGAAACCCGATTTTTTGTTCTGTCAATGAATTGATCTGGCACTACCATATCAAGTGGTTTGGCTGCTTCTTTGAGCGAACCAACCGCACTAGCCGAAATTAAATACTCTACACCCAATTGCTTCATTGCATAGATATTGGCACGAAACGGCAATTCTGAGGGCAATAGTGTGTGATTCCGTCCATGACGCGCCAAAAAAGCTACTTTTGTACCATCTAATGTACCCACAATTAAAGCATCCGAAGGTGAACCAAACGGCGTCTGTACTTGCACTTCTTCTATATCTTTCAGTGCATCCATCTTGTATAAACCGCTGCCACCAATAATTCCAATTCTAGCTGTTGCCATGATTTCTCACCTGTTCCTTGCAAAGCTGCCAAGTTATTTTACCGAAATGTTTCTATTGTTCAGTAGATAATCCTCATATCCGTTCTAAAGTTAATCAATTAATTGCACTAGAAAGTCGTGGCATGATCGCTATTAGGATCAACGAAACTTTCTAAGAGTGAGGAACTCTAGCGACTAATGCTGCAAATTTTGATTGTCGAAGATGATCCCATGATGCGGATTGGGCTGAAACATACACTCTCTGCTTATCCTCAGTTGGAAATTGTGGGTATAGCAGAAGATGGATATGTGGGTATAGAATCTGCGATCGCTCTTCAGCCAGATGTAGTGGTGATGGATGTCGGAATGCCACATCTGGATGAAATTGCTGCGACACAAGAAATTAAAAAGGTTCTACCTGATGTGAAGGTTGTCATACTCACCTCTCATACCTCTCAAACGGAGGTAATTGCAGCACTCTCGAGTGGTGCTGTAGAGCGACAAATTAATTGACCACATCGACAAATTATATGTCAAACTTATACATTAGCGAATAATCCTTATATATCAATACTTTTCACCATTTGATAGCTAAGAAAGCTGTTTAGGTTGTTTTCGACAAATTATATGTCAATTTTTTGTTAATGCGACATATTAAGCGTCATTTGTTAATTTAGCGAAAAATTAACTGTCAATTCTTCACAGCTTTATAGTAGTATAAATGTACGTTAGTTTTTCACAAAAAAATTACATCTATGAGCGCTTTAGATGTAGATGACGATTTTCAACTGGAAGAAGATACCTACCTCTTAGGTGATGAAGATGCAGACCTGTTCGACGACTCATTGGATGTAATTCTTGTAAATGAGGATTACAATTCTGCCGAAGAAGACAAATCGGTTGAGTTTTTGGATCAGCGATTTTTAGAGGATTCGGAACTCAGGCTGTCAGGTCAACAAAGGCTCAAATTAGAAATAATTCGGAGTTTACGTGAACCCTGCGATCGCAAAACTTATGGGCAAAAGTTGAAAGAAGCTGCCCAGAAGCTAGGAAAGTCGGAAAGAACAGTGAGACGCTTAGTTAAGGCTTGGCAAGAAAACGGTTTAGTTGCCTTCGCAGAGACTCCTAGAGCAGATAAAGGACAAACCAGGAAAAGCGAATACTGGTATAACTTGACTGTTAAAACCTATAAAGCTGGCAATAAAGGCAGCGATCGCATGACTCGTACTCAGGTGGCAGAGAAAATTGCGATCAGAGCTTACGAGTTAGCTAAAAACGAATTGAAGCAGGAGATATCAAAGCTAGAGACACAGGGGTTTAGAGGAGAAGAATTGGACTGGAAAGTCGATACGCTCATTAAAGCTAAAGCTAAGACAGAAGGGTTTAATTATTGGCAGAAATACGGCAAGGCTCCCTGTGCAAGAACGGTAGAAAGATGGCTCAAACCACTGGAAGAGAAAAAGCATCAATCTCGCACTAGCCGTAGCCCTGGATGGCATGGCTCTGAGCATGTCATCAGAACTCGTGATGGTCAAGAGATATCTATTAAGTACAGCAATCAGGTTTGGCAAACAGACCACACTAAGGCTGACATCTTATTAGTTGATGAGGATGGCGAAGAGATAGGTCGTCCTCAATTAACGACAGTAATAGATTGTTATTCTCGCTGCATTGTTGGATTACGTTTAGGCTTAGCCGCGCCTAGTTCTCAAGTTGTAGCTTTGGCGCTACGTAACGCAATTATGCCAAAACGCTACGGTTCGGAGTATGAACTTAGATGCAAGTGGAGTGCTTACGGTGTACCTAAATATGTTTATACCGATGGTGGTAAAGATTTTCGCTCAAAACATTTAGTGGAATGGATTGCTGACGAATTAGATTTTGAACCAATCCTGCGAAGCAAACCTTCAGATGGCGGTATTGTAGAACGACCATTTAGAACCATGAGTGGGCTACTTTCTGAAATGCCAGGTTACACAGGGTCAAGTGTCAAAGACCGCCCAGAGGATGCTGAAAAAAAAGCTTGTATAAGTCTTCCTGAACTTGAAAAACTTATTGTTGGATACATTGTCGATAGCTATAATCAAAAACCTGATGCCCGAAGTCAAGCTAACCCTTTAACTCCAACACAGAGCCGGATTGAGCGTTGGCAAAAGGGATTGCGGATGCCTCCTACTTTGCTCAACGAAAGAGAACTTGATATTTGCTTAATGAAGGCAGCAGAGCGAGTAGTGTATGACAATGGCTATCTCAATTTTTCTGGACTTCGTTACAGAGGAGAAAATTTAGGGGCTTACGCAGGTGAAAAAATCATTTTAAGGTTCGACCCCAGAGATATTACTCTGGTATTGGTATACGGTCGCAAGAATAATAAAGAAATATTTTTAGCCCGTGCTTATGCTGTTGGATTAGAAGCAGAAAGACTGTCAGTTGAAGAAGTTAAATATGCACGTAAAAAAGCTGGAAATAGTGGGAAAGGTATCAATAATATTTCAATTTTGGAAGAGGCAATTAGACGCAGAAACTTTTTGAAACAGAAGAAAAACAAAACTAAAGCTGAACGCCGCAACTCTGAACAAAAACGTATAGAACAACTACCACCAAGAGAAGAGGAGAATAAAAATAAACAGATTGAGATTTTAGCAACTACTACTGAAACCGATGAGATAATAGAAAAAGTGGATTTCCGACTGCTGTGTGAAGAGCTAGGTTTGTAAACTATGATTACTGAGGAAATACAACAAGAAATCGAACGTCTCAGACAACCAAATATTTTAAATATTGAACAAGTTAAGAGATTTAGTATTTGGTTAGATGAAAGGCGTAAATTACGAAAACCTGGTAGGGCAGTAGGAGAGTCAGGTTTGGGTAAAACTACAGCTTCTCTTTTTTATACGTACCAAAATAGAGTAGTCAAAACACCTAATCAAAATCCAACTGTTCCTGTACTATATGTTGAGCTAACAGGAAGTTCTTGTAGCCCTTCACTTTTGTTTAAGACTATCATTGAAACTCTCAAATTTAAGGCGAAAGGTGGTAATGAAAATCAGCTTCGAGAACGAGCATGGTATCTAATTAAACAATGCAAAGTTGAAGTACTGATTATTGATGAAGCTCATCGTCTTCAATTTAAAACACTTCCAGATGTTAGAGACTTATTCGATAAGGTCAAAATTGTCCCAATAATGGTAGGTACAAGTAGCCGATTGGATACCTTAATTAGCAAAGATGAGCAGGTTGCTGGACGCTTTGCATCCTACTTTAGTTTTGAAAAACTCTTAGGAGCCAACTTTAGAAAAACAGTAAAAATTTGGGAACAGGAAATTCTGAAACTACCAAAACCCTCGAATTTGGCAGATAACCAAGAAATAATAACTCTTTTACAGGAAAAAACGGACGGTCAAATTAGATTATTAGATCAAATTCTGAAAGATGCAGCAGTTAAAGCATTAGAATCTGGTGTGAACAAAATAGATAAATCAGTTTTGGAGAGCATAGAAGGAGACTATTCATTAGTAGCAAGCTAAAAGAAAATATAAAATATTAAAATTATTAGAGCAAATGTCAAATGAAATTTATGACTTTGATGCTTGGATAAACATAATTGAACCATTACCTGGAGAAAGTATTAGTCACTTTTTAGGTCGTTTTGAAAGAGCTAATTTGCTAACTAGCTATCAAGTCGGTAGAGAAGCAAGAATTGGTGCAGTGGTGGCAAGGTGGAAAAAACTTTACCTCAATCCATTCCCAACTCAACAAGAACTGGAGGCACTAGCACAAGTGGTTGAGGTACAGGTTGACAAACTTTTAGATATGCTGCCACCAAAGGGTGTCACCATGAAACCCAGACCAATTAGGTTATGTGGTGCTTGTTATGCAGAAGTACCTTGTCACCGAATTGAGTGGCAGTTTAAAGAGAAAATGAAATGCGATCGCCACCAGTTGGGTTTGTTAACAAAATGCACTAATTGCCAAACGCCCTTCCCAATTCCCGCTGATTGGATGGAAGGGAAATGTTCTCATTGTTCTTTGCCTTTTGCAAAGATGGCAAAGCGCCAGAAACGTTATTGAGAAAAAATTAAACAAGAAAGAGACGTGCTGATATTCACGTCTCTAGGCGATGGAAAAAAATTTATGCCAGTGGTTACGCTACATCAGCCACCAGCAACCCGTTAACAGCAATGATGAATAGCTGTGCTAATTCAGGGGTGTCACAACAGGGTCTGTCATCGCTATTACAGGGTTGTGCTACCCATTTGCCTTCAACGTTCTGATAAAAAGTTCCCAGCAAATGATAGCTGTTCCAAACTCGATACAGTTCTCCAAGATCATCTGGTACTGAATCGATTTCAATTTCTGGCGCTACTGTTTCAGCAAGGTGGTCAATGTATTCCTCAAACTCTGATTTAGCCAAGGCTTGGTTCTCAAACTCTTCTTGTACAATCATCTAAGTAACCTCATCGATGGGGTTCCACAAAAGGCGATCGCAGTCTCTTCCCGGAGGGCGATCGCTTTTGTTTTGTCTATCAATTAATCTACGTGACGTGTAGATTTGCGTCAAGCGTAGATTTATAAAACTTAGAATGTTATAAGTCTACGCATGATATTTGATACTGACAAGTAGAGAAATCTACGTCTAGCAGCAACTAAACTGGGGATGTAGTAATATGCCTATGGATAAAGTGATTCGCTGGAAATTAAATGAAGTGATGGCGCGAAAGCGAGTGAGGAACAAGGATTTAGCTGAGGCTTTAGGAATAACTGAAAATTCAGTGTACAGACTGCGTAAGGTTGACGAAATGCCACGATTAACTCCAGAAAGGTTAAACGGCATTTGTAAGGCATTGGATTGTCAACCTGGGGAGCTTTTGGAATATTTACCCAATGATGACGATGGGAAGGTAGTTTCTAGCGTTGAAGTGGTGTGATTTAAGGGCGTTGGGAGTTGAGCGATCGCACTCTTTAACAATTAGCGATGCCTACGGCGGGCTACGCCAACGCATCCTGCTGTTAAGTGAAATTGCCACTGGGCAATAGGGGGATTATCGCTCGTCCTCAAAAACGCAACATCAGTGATGAAATTCTCCACTTCTCTGGAATTTAGGGCGTTGGTGTTGAATTTTCCTTATGATCTAGTTGCGTCTCACACCCTTACCCATGAATGAACAGCGTCAGCAAGCCTATCTCAACCTCATTCGCAGCCTGTTAGATTCTCCCAGTGGTGAAAAAACCGAGATTTTAGCAGCAAACCAAGAATTACTTGATGCTGGCTTTGTGCAGACGGTAGAAGAAGTAGCACAGATGTGTTCCCAACACGGGGATGAGAAAACAGCGAATTGGTTGCAAACTTTGGCAATGCAACTAAGGGAAGTATTAAATCTAGATACTAAAGTAGATTTACAGTCTCTCAGTCAGGAAGAGATACAGATATATTACCAATTCTTGATGCAGGTACTACATGCAACCGCAGACAGTAGTGGTAATTCCCAGGTAGTTTACCCCTTGCTGGCAAAGAATACAGACAAACTTGATGGAGTGTTAGCAGAAATATTGCGCCGTTGGGGGACAAATACACTTGGGGAAGCTAAAGCAGATGAGGCGGAATATTTAGCAGAATTTATTTTATCTTTTAGCAATTTAATAGCGCAATTCCCCTTGGGTAGCAAAGCCAGCAATATGGAAATTGCCATCACTGGCTATGAAGTCGCGTTAACTGTCTACACCAGAGAAGTTTTGCCTCAAGAATGGGCAGCAACGCAAAATAATCTCGCAAATGCCTACAAGGAGAGAATCAAAGGAGACAGAGCAGATAACATCGAAAATGCCATTACTGCTTATACTGCGGCTTTAACTGTCAGAACCAGAGAAGCTTTGCCTCAAGATTGGGCAGCAACGCA
>NZ_MTAV01000169.1 GCF_002154695.1 Nostoc sp. T09 | reverse complement strand
CAGTCGTCTAGAACGTCAAACCACCCTCTACTGGGGGCGCGTCCAACTGCGATGGTCATTGAACTAAAATCCTCTTTTTTACTAAAATTTCAGCGTTTCTGAGGAATTAACGTTTTTTTTTGACAATTTTCAGTAGCCTTACAACTACCGATATTCTGAGAAATTACCGCCTAGTCAGCTAGTATTTCTCAGGGTTATGCCATTACCCGTACCATTGGCTAGTAGTCTAGTCTGTGGTAACTTAATGATTCTTAACTTATCACATCCATTCGGGTTTTTTACCGATCCACGCAAGTGAATCAGGTGATTTAACACGAAGCTATTAAATATTATGAATATCAGAAATTTTACAATCTGACACAACTTTTCTCATAAATCTCAAAACTAATATTTCCTAAACTTGCAAGACATACTGCTCAAATGGCAGACTTTTAAAGGGTATATCTCACAGGCCAAGGTAGTTCAATGACGGCATCAACAATTAACAAAGGCGATTCTCCTAACGGCGATAGCTCCACGGCACGTGTCCTACATCAAAAGGTTCTAGGTTCTCGTCGGTTCAGCAACTACTGGTGGGCAACTGTCGTTACCTTAGGAGCTACAGGCTTTGTCTTAGCTGCAATCTCTAGTTACCTAAAAGTTAATTTACTCATAGTTACCGATCCAACACAACTGGTTTTTGTACCCCAAGGGTTAGTTATGGGGTTATATGGACTGGCTGGCTTACTTTTAGCCTTATACCTGTGGTTAGTGATTTTATGGGATGTAGGTGGCGGATATAATGAGTTTAATCAAGAAACCGGCACCATCAAAATTTTTCGCTATGGTTTTCCTGGTAAAAACCGCCGGATTGAGGTTGAAACTCGCATCCAAGACACACAATCTGTACAAATAGCCATCAAAGAAGGTCTAAATCCTCGTCGCGCACTCTACCTACGAGTTAAAGGACGTAGAGACATCCCTTTAACCAGGGTAGGTCAACCTTTATCCTTAACAGAGTTAGAAATTCAAGGTGCAGAGTTAGCTCGCTTTTTGGGAGTGCCACTAGAAGGACTGTAAAGAATTTTGAAGTTGGCATTTTGGATGAAAAGTAAATCCAAAATCTAAAATCATGGGAAACGGTAAGATACTCTGGTTAAGTCAGTAATTGGTCATGCGGTTAAAATTTCCACAATTTTTGGTTGCGCTTGTGATTGTTGGTGCGTTGGCGTTGGGAGGATGTTCAACACAGCAAGATGCTTCTAAAGCTTCTGCTCCAACTTCAACAGCTACCTCAACAGCTACTTCAACAGCAACCGAGACAAGTAGCAAGGCAACCACTGAAGCAACGTCTGTATCAGAAACTACTAGTGAGAGTATTCCGGGAATGAAAGATTTACCACGGCTCGAAGGCAAGGCTACTGTGGTGATAACGGTGAAAGGCTCGCCGATTACTGTTGAAGTAGATGGCACTAATGCTCCAATTACAGCTGGCAACTTCGTAGATTTAGTACAACGGGGTGTGTACGATGGGACAGTTTTTCATCGAGTAGTGCGCGATCCCCAACCATTTGTAGTTCAAGGCGGCGATCCCCAAAGTAAAGACCCGAAAGTTCCCGTAAATAGGCTGGGAACAGGCGGCTTTATTGATCCCAAAACTAAGAACGAGCGCTATATACCCTTAGAAATAAAACCAAAAGGGTCAGAACAACTGGTTTATGGCAAGACTATTACTCAGCCACCTGTTTTGACCCATAAACTTGGTGCAGTAGCGATGGCGCGATCGCAACAACCAGACTCTGCATCTTCCCAGTTTTACTTTGCTCTAGCAGATCTGGGCTTTTTAGATGGGAACTATGCTGTATTTGGCAATGTCACCGAAGGCTTTGATGTTGTGAATAAAATTCAGCAAGGCGATCGCATTGATTCTGCTAAAGTCACCAAAGGCGCAGAAAACTTAAAAACCTCCGGTCAATAGTTAGAGATTGAGTAATGGGTAATAGTTTTTTCTATTACCCATGACCAATTTAAAATGCCAAATTCAAAAGCCCAAATTGGTTAAGGTAGTTGTTACTGGTATTGGTCTAGTTTCTGCATTAGGAGAAAGTTTAGAAACTAGCTGGCAAAAATTGATAGCGGGTAAATCTGGAATTAAATTTCAGCAACCGTTTCCAGAACTGGAAGTATTTCCTTTAGGGTTGATTGGGCAACAACCAGCCTCATTGGAAATGCTGACTCAGTGGGTTGTGGCTGATGCTTTAAAAGATGCTGGATTATCGCCGCCTTTACCTGACTGTGCTGTGGTTATTGGATCGAGTCGCGGTCATCAGGCGTCGTGGGAAATGCTGGCGCGGCAAATTTACGGCAGTGATCTTCTTCAGTCCTCCTTCCAAATCAGGGAGATGGAGAATTGGCTAGATACTTTGCCTCATATGAATGCGATCGCCGCCGCCAGACAAATTGGTGCATCTGGAAGCGTATTAGCACCAATGGCTGCCTGTGCTACTGGAATTTGGGCGATCGCGCAAGCTACTAGTCTTGTGCAAACTGGACAATATCAACAGGCGATCGCGGGAGCAGTTGAAGCACCAATTACACCCCTGACTTTGGCTGGATTTCAGCAGATGGGCGCTTTGGCGAGAACTGGAGCTTATCCCTTTGATTTGCACCGTGAAGGTTTGGTTTTAGGTGAAGGTGCAGCTGTGTTTGTCCTAGAATCAGCAGAGTTAGCAAAACAGCGACAAGCCAAGATTTATGGTGAAGTTCTGGGTTTTGGCTTACTTAACGATGCATATCATCCAAATGCCCCAGATCCCGAAGGTAAGAGTGCGATCGCATCTGTTAAGCAATGCCTAGAGCGTAGTTACCTGACACCAGCCGATATTGATTATATTCATGCTCATGGTACGGCGACCCAACTAAACGACCGGATAGAGAGCATGGTGATTCAGCGTTTGTTTCCCCAAAAAGTAGCAGTGAGTTCGACTAAAGGCGCTACAGGTCATACTCTAGGTGCCTCAGGAGCCTTAGGTATGGCCTTCTCACTACTAGCATTGCAACATCAGATTTTGCCACCATGTGTGGGATTACACCAGCCAGAGTTTGATTTGAATTTAGTGACGGTGGCACGGCAACATAAAGTTCAATACACTCTTTGTTTCAGTTTTGGCTTTGGTGGACAAAATGCAGTATTAGCTTTAGGTAAAAAGCTTTTTAAAGACAGCAATTAGGAATTGGGTCATTAGAAACTGTATTGCTTTTAGGGAGGACGAGATGCTCTCTCTAACTTATGCAACTTAAAGATACGTTAGCTGATTATGCAAAAATGCAAGAATTATTCTTTGCCTATTTACCTAGTACCTGATGATATTTTTGTAGCTGATGGCAATATCTATAATCTAGTACGGTGCTATAGTCACAAATTACCTCAAATACCATCTCAAAAGCCTAAAATAAACAGTTTTTGAATTTTAAATTAGCAAATTTTAAATTCCGTGCACCTGTACCATTTGTCGGGAACAATACCAGTATCTTTTCGACTGTTATCACAGTGTAATACCTTTCTCCGGGTAATACTATATTTTAGCTTCCCAATAATTCAGTACTTCTAGAGTCTATTGATTGCCCCAGTTGATAGTTGCCAAATTTTTGTTTGGTTTATCAACAATTAAGGCATTTTTATGGTTATATAACTAGTTGAGAGGGGATTTAGGCATGAAATGGATCAAGCAGTCTCTATGTTTAGTAGCCTTTTCTATACCGATGTTGTTGGAACTCGCTACTATTCCTAGTCTACCAACACGAGCACAAGCCCAGGTTGACCCTGCATCGCTCAGTCAGCAGCTAAAACAACCTTGGCTAATCTCTCAGGTATTTAAGCCACCCAAGCGGGGATTACCACCACAAAGCGCTGGTGGTGCTACTCGTCAATTTACACCTCCACAGAGGGGATTGCCACCTGCAAGTGCTGGTGGTGCTACCCGTGGGTCCTCCTCTTGCGTTCAAAAAAATCAATTATTAACTCCCTTAGTACCAAAAGAGAATATAGGGCTGACCTTCTCGGAACGTCCAACCTTTTTCTGGCATGTACCTCAATCTACCGTCAAAACAGCCCAGTTTGTAATCCTGGATGACACAAATAAGGATGATGATACAGTTTATGAAACAACTTTGACCCTGCCAACTAAACCAGGAATTATGAAGTTTACCCTCCCTGCGAGTGCCTCTCCTTTAAAAGTAGGTAAGCGCTACCACTGGTACATGACACTAGTTTGTGATGAACAAAATCCCAGTAGAAATCCTAATTTAGAAGGGTGGATTGAACGCACACAGCCAGAACCAACATTATCAAAAGCACTAGAACAAGCAGATTTGCGGAAACGTCCAACTCTGTATGCAGACGCTGGAATTTGGCATGAAGCACTGACCAGTTTGGTTGATTTACGTTGTGCTGAACCAAATAATTTGAAGGTCAAATTTGATTGGAGAAAATTCTTTCAATCAGTGGGCTTAAGTGAGTTCGCTTCAGACCAAATACTTGACTGTTGTACAAACAAGCAATAATCACTCACTAACATAGTGCTGAGTTATGAATTTTGTAGCCACTGCTGTCGCTGCTTGTAAAGTGGTGCCAGCGCTTTTTGCGTAGACGCGTTATCGTTCCCTCGTTAGCGTCTTTGCAGGAGAAGAGGGTTCCCGCAGGGTAGCGGCTTGAGGCTATACATCGCAAATTCCGGACATCAGCATTATAGTCAGCCAGCGCTATGGAAAGGTTAGCCTGACCTAGGCGACTGGCATAAGAATGATACAGCCTGCGACGGAGTAGGTTTGAGATTGATAAGAACTAGCTTTGTGGCCAAGACTTTTAATCTAAATTCCAAATTGGTATTGCTGTCGATGAAACGACCTCATGCAGAGAGTTACGGTATTACCACTAGAGGTGTGTAATAAGCTTTGCAAAGAAAGAAGAACGAAAATATCAGAATTACTGACTCTACCTTTTTTTAATGCAAAATAGTGTTCACAAGTTTTATAAATAGTGTTATCTAAAATTAAATAAATTAATCTCTGAGCAGAAAAATTCCAAAATCAGATTGAAAGCTTAATTTTGCTTCAATTGTTGTGAAGGGAACCCTAGCAAGTGATTTATCCACTATTGATTAGAGACTAAGTACTCGGAATTCAGGACTTAATAGTATGCGCGCAAAGCTAAAACAGCTAATCTGGCAATGGCGTGGAGTTTTGCTGGCAGTGCCCAATGTAACAGCTGTTGTGATTGCACTGCGGTTTACAGGATTACTGCAATTATTAGAGTTGGCAGCGCTAGATCAGTTTTTTCTTTTGCGTCCACAAGAGCCTGTTGATGAGCGCATTGTCATAGTTGAGATAAATGAACCAGACATCAGCAAGTTGAAGCAGTGGCCGATAAGTGATGATGTACTTGCCAAAGTCTTGGATAATTTAAAGCAGCAACAACCGAGGGCAATCGGCTTCGACATTTATCGAGACTTACCTGTAAATCCTGGTCATCAAAAGTTAGTAAAAGTATTTGAGACTACGCCTAACTTAATTGGAGTCCAAAAAGTATCTCATAAATCTGATAGTTTTCAAGTTAATTCGCCTCCAGAACTTAAGCAGCGCCAACAAGTGGGAGCAAATGACTTACCTTTAGACGGAGATGGTAAAATCCGTCGAGGTTTGCTCTATGTAGGTTTAGACGATGGCAACACTCTGGAAAGCTTTGGGCTGAAACTGGCATTGCTGTACTTGAAAGCTGAGGGGATTACTGAAAAACCCGCAGCAAAAAATCCAAACTTCTTGCAGCTAGGTAAGGGTATTTTCCCTATTTTTGAAGCCAATGATGGGGGTTACATTGGAGCAGATGCAGGTAGCTATCAAGTACTTTTGAACTATCGAGGCACAATTAATCGGTTCCGAAAAATTTCCATAAATGATGTTTTGGAGAACCGCATTCCCACTGGCTTGATGCGAGACAAGATTGTTTTAATTGGTTCTACAGCTGAGAGCTTGAAGGATCTCTTTTGGACACCCTATAGCAGTAATTTATTCAATTCTCCCGAACGCATGGCAGGCGTGGCAATTCATGCCAATTTGATTAGTCAAATTTTGAGTTCCGCTTTACAGGGCCGCCCAGAGATCAAGACTTTGCCTGAACCGCTAGAGTGTTTATGGATTTTAGTTTGGGCAATCATTGGTGCTACTTTGTGTTGGCAACAAAGGCACAGTAGTACTGATAAAAAGCAATTGCTCTTAATCGCTAATAATACTACTAGTATCGTCATCGTCGGTGGCTGTTTGCTTGGTGGGAGTTACCTGGCGTTTCTTTTTGCCTGGTGGATTCCTGTAGTACCACCGCTGTTAGCTTTAACAGGATCTGCGATCGCAGTTACTCAGTATATCGCTCGTAGTGCTGCTGAAATGCGACGTACCTTTGGTCGCTACGTAACAGATGAAGTTGTCGCCAGTTTATTAGAGACTCCTTCGGGACTACATCTCGGGGGAGAACGGAAAAAAGTTACAGTCCTCATGTCTGATTTAAGAGGCTTTTCCGCCGTATCAGAACGATTACCACCAGAACAAGTCGTAGCGATCCTCAATGTTTATTTGGGAGCTATGGCAGATGTGATTAACGAGTACAACGGTACGATCAATGAATTTATTGGCGATGGCATCTTTGTGATGTTTGGTGCGCCTGTAAGCCGCGAAGATGATTCACAAAGGGCGATCGCCTGCGCTATTGCTATGCAATTGGCAATGAAGCCTGTAAATGAGCAGAATCAGCACATGAATTTACCGCTTCTAGAAATGGGAAT
This sequence comes from Nostoc sp. T09, assembly GCF_002154695.1. Taxonomy (GTDB): domain Bacteria; phylum Cyanobacteriota; class Cyanobacteriia; order Cyanobacteriales; family Nostocaceae; genus Aulosira. The sequence continues at coordinate 15,731 of NZ_MTAV01000169.1, read as the reverse complement.
TGGCATTCATACAGGTGAGGTTGTAGCTGGCAATGTAGGCTCCCAAAAACGTGCTAAATATTCAGTAGTAGGTAGCCATGTGAATCTAACTGCCCGGATTGAATCTTATACAGTGGGTGGACAGATTTTGATTTCTGAGGAAACCATAAAAGACGCGAACATTGACCTCAAAATTGATGGGCAATTAAGGGTAGAACCTAAAGGGATTAAAGCTCCGATTACCATCTACGACATAGGCGGTATTGGCGGTAAGTATAATCTTTACTTGCCAAAATCTGAAGAGAATATGGTGAAGCTGAATCAGGAAATCCCCCTAGAATATACGATTTTAGAAGGGAAACATGCAGTGGGAACGATATTTCTGGGAGAACTAGTGTGCTTATCAGAAAATGGAGCACAATTGCGATCGCAGCATTCACTAGAACCCTTAAGTAATCTCAAAATGAAATTGTTAAATGCACTAGAAGTGGCTCCTGGTGATGGCGATATTTATGCCAAGGTGCTAAAAAAATCTACTGAGGACGAACATCATTTTCTGATTCGGTTTACAGCCGTTCCCCCCAAGGTGAGCACAATCCTTGATACACTACGTCAAATGTAATACTTAGTAAGTATTTAAAATAATATCAACAAGTAATTGATGCCTTTAACCCAATACGGTTCAGTTAAGAAAATTCTTCTGTGAAGGCAAGGGAACAGGGAACAGGGAACGGGGAACAGAGAGAGAAAAAACAGGCTTATCTGAACTGTATTGGCCTTTAAACAAGAACTAGCGCTGCGGCAAGAAATAGATATCGCAATAACCTTGAGTTTGTCCGTACTCAAATAGACGCAGCAATTGCCATTTTTGAAAATATCCACACTAAATTTACCTGCCAAGATCTGCGGACTTCCTACTTTGCCTTAGTTCAAAAATATTACGAGTTCTACATCCACCTCTTGATAAACAGCAACTATCCAAAGGCTACGATGCTCTAACACTATCAGCCAGCGAACACGTCTGCATCTTTAATGCAGCATATTTCTGGGCAGATTTCACTCTCCAAGGTGGGTGGCAATGAGGTGTTCTAAAATTTTTGTATGGGATTTACGATTAGCTGTTTGCAAAAGTCAATTTTCTTTAAAACAGCACAGATAAACAACGATTAACACTGATAAATATTGTATCTGTGCTTCCGAATAATCAACTAGGGATTTTTGCAAGATGTATAGTCAACGCAATTTTTTAGTCAAAAATACAGTCATAACTCTCAGAAGGGAGCGCGGTTTGATGTCAAGGCGAGTGCTATCAGTTTTTAGCCATCGTACTCTTGTTCTGTTTGTCAGTATGGTTTTGTTGTCATCTTTTGGGATGACAGCTAGAGCAATAAATGTAGAGATTGCCCAAAAACCAACAAATGCCCCCCAAAATCCCAGCCCTGCTCAACAACGAGCATCCGCACAGGGAAAGCAACTGTCACAAGAAGCAGACCAATTCTTGCAACAGGGAACACCCGCATCTCGACAGCAGGCTCTTGCTAAATACTCACAAGCACTAAAAATTTGGCGCGAAATAGGCGATCGCTCTAATGAAGCAGGAACGCTGTTAGGCATTGGCACAGTCTATTATCTCGAGAGCGAGAACCAAAAAGCACTGGAATATTACAATCAGGCATTAGCCATTAGACGCGAACTCAAAGACCGTTTTGGGGAAGCCCTGATGCTGCAATCAATCGCAGGAGTATACTCCAATTTGGGAGAAAAGCCAAAAGCTATAGAATCTTACAATCAGGCACTATCAATATTTCAAGCTGAGAAAAAATCTTATTTTGCAGCAGGTACTTTAGTTAGCATTGGTAGAGTTTATTTTAGTTCGGGTGAAACTAAGAAGGCACTTGATTACTACAACCAAGCTCTCGAGATTCAACGTGCTATTGGCGATTCTGGTGGACAAGTAGACACCCTCCAAACAATTGGCAAAGTCTATGCTCAATTTGGTGAAGGACAAAAGGCTGTAGCAGTTTTAAATCAAGCACTGGAGATTCAGCGTACAAAAAAGGATATAGCTGGGCAAGCTGATACGCTGACGATAGTAGCTACCGTCTATAGCTCCTTGGGTGAGAATCAGAAGGCAAGGGAAGTCTTAAGCCAAGTGCTGGAATTGCAAAAACAATTACCACAAATTGACCCTAGCCACCAAGCCGTAACTTATATGGGTATAGGTGTCACCTATGTGACTGCGAGCGATTATCAAAAGGCTTTAGGCTACTTTAACCAAGCGCGATCGCTCTTACAAAAGTCCGGAAACCCCTATGCAGAAGCCGAAGCCTTGGCACAGATCAGCTTTGTTTACGACCAATTGGGACAACAGCAGAAAGCTCTCGAAGCATTAAACCAAGCACTTGCACTTCAGCGTGCTAAAAAGGATCGCTCTAGAGAAGCCTTCACACTTAACAATATTGCCGACATTTACTCATCATTTGGCGATTATCAAAAAGCCCTTGACTTTTACAACCAAGCCCTAACTCTCCAACGTCAGATCGGTGAACTTCCAGGAGAAGCAACTACACTGACCTATATTGCTAAACTCTATCAATCATTAGGCAATTATCAGCTAAGTATCGACACTTACAACCAGGCGTTAGCTAAATTCCAGACTGTAGGCGATCGCAGCAGAGTTGCCCAAACCCTCGATAACATTGGTGGCGTTTATCGAATAGCAGAAGATTATCAAAAAGCATTGGACTATTACAATCAGGCAATAAAATTGTGGCGCGAACAAGGGGGATTATTTCAAGAATTCACTACACTTACAGGTGTTATTAGAGTTTATGAGTCATTAAAGAATTATCCTAAGGCATTAGATGTTGCCAACCAGGCGTTAATATTGGCGAGAAAACAGCAAAGCGGTTTGGGCGAAGCTGCTGCTCTGGGTTTTTTAGGTAGGGTTTATCTCGCAGCAGGCGATTATCAAAAATCCTTAGATTTTTCTACGCAAGCCGCCTCTAAATTTCGCGGATTAAGCATTCCTACTGGAGAAGCCAACACTCTACGTAATATAGGCAAAGTCTACAATTCATTAAAGCAGCCCCAGCAAGCAATCGCGAATTACAATCAAGAACTAAAGCTGCTGAGGCAGTTGGGCGATCGCACAGGGGAAGCAGAAACACTGTATAACATGGCAGTGAGTGAGCGCGATCGCAATAATCTAGAGGCTGCTCGTACTCAAATCGAATCAACAATTAAAATCGTTGAAGATATCCGCACGAGAGTTACCAGCCAAGATCTGCGGACTTCCTACTTTGCCTCAGTCCAAAAATACTACCAGTTCTATATCGATCTATTAATGCGGTTGCACAAACAGCAACCATCCAAAGGGTATGATGCCCTAGCACTGCAAGCCAGCGAACGCGCCCGCGCCCGTAGTCTTTTGGATCTCCTCACTGAAGCCAATGCAGATATTCGTCAAGGTGTAGACTCCAAGCTACTAGCAGCAGAACGCAGCTTACAGCAACAACTCGATGCTTTAGAAAAACGCCGACTCAAATTATTGAGTGGAAACGATACCCAAAGCCAGGTAAAAAAACTAGAACAGGAAACTGAAACTCTTTTAGAGCAGTATCGGCAACTGCAAGCAAAAATCAGAGCTACAAGTCCCCGTTATGCCGCATTGACGCAGCCCCAACCCCTTTCTCTCAAACAAATTCAGTCCTCAGTACTCGATGACAACACCTTGCTGTTAGAGTACTCACTTGGGGAAGAACGCAGCTACCTGTGGGCTGTGAGTAAAAACAGTATCACCAGCTACGAACTACCTAAACGTACAGAAATTGAGGCCGCAGTTCAAGAGTTCCGCAAGGTCTTAGTCTCACCAATTCAAAAGACTAAACCAGTCAAAGCCGCTAATACTTTATCACAGTTGATACTGGCACCAGTTGCCCAGCAGTTGGGACAGAAACGCTTAGTCGTGGTGGCTGATGGGGCTTTGCAGTATGTACCATTTGCTGCCTTGAACACACCTCGTCAACAAGACAGCAATTATGAGCCATTAGCAATCAACCACGAAATCATCACTTTGCCCTCAGCCTCGACAGTGGCTGTACTTAGACAAGAAATCACTGGACGCAAAACCGCACCAAAAGCGTTGGCTGTAATTGCCGACCCCATCTTTTCCCCTAACGATGAGCGTGTCAAGGGTCGAACAACTAGTCCACAACACAGCACCTCAAACAGTCAGAACTTAGATTTGCAACAACTAGACAGATCTGCCAGAGAAGCAAACATTAGCTTTGAACGTCTACCATTCACTCGCCAAGAAGCCGAAACAATTCTGTCTCTAGTGCCAGTAAAAGAACGTAAGCAAGCCTTTGACTTTGTTGCCAATCGTGCAGTAGCTACAAATGCGGAATTAAGCCAGTATCGAATGGTACATTTTGCTACTCATGGCATTCTCAATAGTCAACATCCAGAGTTATCGGGTGTGGTGCTGTCGCTATTTGATGAAACTGGCAAACCTCAAAATGGCTTTTTGCGTTTACATGATATTTTTAATCTCAAACTCCCAGCCGAGCTAGTAGTGCTAAGTGCTTGTGAGACTGGTTTGGGTGAAGAGGTCAAAGGTGAAGGATTAATCGGCTTGACAAGAGGATTTATGTATGCAGGTAGTCCTAGGGTGTTGGTGAGTTTGTGGAGTGTGGATGACCAAGCTACCTCGGAACTGATGAAGAAGTTTTATACCTACATGTTGCAAGATGGCTTAAAACCTGCGGCGGCACTGCGAGCTGCACAAACCCAAATGTGGCGCGATTCTAACTATAATGCACCATATTTCTGGGCGGCTTTTACTCTCCAAGGTGAGTGGAAGTGAGCCATTAGTTGTTACTAACTACTGACGGCGGCGTGGCCACTATTTCTCCTATCCTGAAAAGGTGTGGGTTCCCCGCCGCTTGATTTAGATTTAGAGCGATCGCTAAAAACTAAAGGTCGTTCTCAATCCACCAATAACGATATCTTTGTTATCTGCATCCTGGTTAGGTGCTGTAATCCAAGTAAGAGAGGGTGTAATAGAAATCTTGTCGGAGACTCGATGTGCATAGTAAGCTTCGATATGCAGCGATGTATCATTTTTAAATGCGGCATAAGGAACATTGCTTCTCACACCCGTGAGGGTAGGCTCCACACCGACAATTAACCCCCCATGATTCCCTTTTCTAAATAGATCGGGAAAGGCTGCTTGAATTGAGTAAGTCCAAATGTCAGCGTCTCCTAGTCCCAGAAGTCTGGCTTTGATTAGGTTAGCCCAACCACCAATAGCAAATTTAGGGCTAAGAGCGAAGTAACCACCAAGTGAATAAGCATTAGTAGTAACAGCAGATGAGCGATCAAACAAGACACCAGCATCATCAAAGCGATTTGCTAAGGCTGTACCAACAAAGCCATTACCTCTAAAACCTTGACCATTATTAAAGCCAAAATTACCAGGACCAAAGTAACCGTGCTGATATACAAATTGCAAGAATAACCCAGGATTAGGATTGTAGTTCACCTGTGCAGCAGCTACATATTCTCCCTTAAACAATCCTCCGAAAGTTGAGTTGTCACCGAAGGTTGCCAAGTAGCTCAAATTGACTACTGTCGAGTCTAAAACTTTATAGCTGAGTGAAATTCCCGAACCACCTCCGATCAGAAAAATTGGTGGTGCTTCTGAAAATGTTCCTACAGGGCCAACACCACTTATATAGTAAGGGGCATATTTGGAGAGTAAAATCGGACTAAAACGATATCGGTTTCCAGCGATCACATTTACGTTTAAATTATCACCTAAAGGAAATTGATACTCTAAACCGATGATGCGGAAGTTATTGCCGAGATCGCCCGCACCGGAGGCATTACTTGCACCCTCTCTTGTCCCACCAACATCTCTGCCATTATTATTTGGTGCTGTCTCAGGGAAGGTTGTATTTGTAGTGCCTATACCAGTTACTAATAAATCCCGACCAGTAAAACTAGTCAAAAACCCTAAGAAGGTAAGATATTGAATGTTTGCTTGGGCATTCTGATCTCCAGAAAAATAAGCATTAGTCTGGACTATGACATTACCAAGAAGTTTGGTAGTGGTGGAGAATTGATTTGCTTCTAACTCTGTAGTGCGTGCAGTTAGAGTATCTACACGACCGCGCAACGCTGCAAGTTCTGCCGAAAACTCTTCTTGTAGGCGCTGTAAAGATGTCAGATCTTCTTTTTTAACTAGGTCAGAAGTAGCTGTGGCGATCAGTTCGTTGATCCTTTCTAGACAAGCATTTATCCCTGCGGCAAATTCATAACGAGTGATAGCTCTGTTTCCACGGAATGTGCCATTGGGATAACCTGCAATACAGCCATAGCGCTCAACTAGAGATTGCAAAGCTTGAAATGCCCAGTCTGTTGGTTGCACGTCCGAAAACTGAGCAACACTGTTGATTTGCCCCATGCTCTCATCAGCACTGCTGCGCTCATTCTCTAACTCGGAGGCTGGCGTGATGACATTGGGTAATGGTTCTACTGGGTTAGCGTCTGCTACATTCAAATCCGATAGAGTAATTGTAGAGCCGAGAGCAGATTGGGCAATAGAATCAGCAGTTGTGAGACTTTTTATAGTTGCTCGATTTAATACAGGAATTTCAGACTTTATTGAGTTTGATAAGTTAGGAATAGGAGTTTCTTGAAGAGGAAATGTTTGAGATGCAGTTGAACCATCTTTGATTGTTGCCTGAGAGGGACTCACACTAATGATTATTGATGAAGTCGCGATCGCCGCGACTTTCACCATTGGACTAGCCAATATTTTTTTTAATTCAAACATTTGCTTTCTCCCACACAACACACTAAACGCGCTGAGAACCTAAAAACCTACTTTGATACTTGAACCTTGAGACTGGAACCTTAGAACAGTAGAGGGAAGGTACTCAAGCCCTAATTTACTCAAAATCAACCCTTGAGCGGTATCTGTAGCAATTAGCACGCCTCTACAGTTGGGAAAACTCCCTATCAGTAAGGCGTGCAGAAAAAGAACGATCTCGACCATAAAGACACAGCACAGACTTAGTTGGTCTCCCACCTGAGTACTTAGCATAAGAAAGCCTCCAAGGAAGAGCGAATGGGTGTCGTTCGCTCATTGAAGATTTTCTCTGAGGAAAACCTAAATCCCACTTTATAGGAAAGGGCAACGGTGAGATCAAGACATCAAGCACTAATATCAACTGTGTGACGCAGAGTCAAAACAAGCGAGAGCCATTGGTAGCACTCTTATGTTGACTTGGTAATTAATTTCCCTTTTATACTCATCTTTGACAATTATTTACCGACTGCATATGCACAATATCATCCTCATGCCTAGCCTCATCCTATGCTTGCGTTGTAAAGACTACCTCATACATATGAAAATCGTGAGGATATTCTACAGCCTTTTTCACGGGAGCCATGAATTCTTGATTTTGCAAAGCCAAGTCTAAAGCTTCCTTACTCGTCCACTGTGCATAGTTGATCACCCGCGTACCATCCAAGCTTTTGTGGATATTTGCTGATACAAAGCCTTCTTGCTTCTTGGCTGTTGCCAGGTTAGTCACCAGGTGATCCACTAAAGACTGCTGCTGATCGGGTTCAACTGTAAACACGTTAATTACAGTCAGTAGCCCATCATTTTCGTTGATTGTTGTAGTCATGTTTACTCCTGTTTAAGTGTTGGTATTGAATTAGAGATTGTACTTTTGTGAAGTATTGCTAGAAGAACAAATACGCAAAGACATCACTATGTACTTGTGGGTCAGATGCCACAAGCATAGCTATCACCCAGTTATTGCAAACTCCGGTTTGAATCATACTGAGAATTTTTTAGCTACAAACGTGCCAAATGACCCAATAGAACTATGCCAGACTCAAATTTACTTTGACAATGACATCGTTATAATCTTTATCACCACCATTAGCTAAATCTTCAAAGCCAAAGATGTTATTTCCTAACATCCGAACATGATCTACCTTATCTGAGTTAGCTCCTAAGAACGGGAAGTAAACGGAAGGATCGTTAGCTGTATTTCCATCCAAAAGGGCGTCTACTTTGTCATTGATAATAATAAATGGCACGACGATACCACCTGACTGGAAATCTGCTGTATATTTTGCAGTACCTTGGTTACTAACTGTGAGGTTAATTTCCGAAATCCTCTTACTAATGGCTGCTTGAGTATACCCAGCCTGTCCGGGAAGGATATCTGCTGTACCATCACTGTTGGTGTCAATACCACCATTCTCATCCATTGTTTGATAAAAACCGATACAGTTGTTAAAAACTGCTTCTCTGTTAATCACAAACTCAGCTTTGATTAGTTGCGTCACATTACGAAAATCAAGCTGTTCTCCTTCTGGCTTTCCTTGCAGTTCTGTACCCAAAGGTGAAAAGTCATTTGAAGACTGAATATTCACCACCAGATCGTTGAACGTAGTACTGCTACTATTCACCTTCCAGCCTAGGGAGAACCCATCAGCGCCTAAGTCTGTTACTTGTTGTGTCGAAGCATCAGCAAATACTACGTCTGTGGTAGAAGTGCCTCCAGCTAGGACAGTTTCTATGGTGCTATTTCTAACTAAGAAAAATCGCAAGTTAGCACCAGAATTAAATTTGAGTAAGCTTTTTAGATCCTTAGTATCAAAACCATTGGGGTTACTAGCAATAGCTGAGAAAATAATCTGCGATCGCTTTAAAGCTGCTTGGGTATAACCTGCTGCACCTGGAGCAATGCCGTCAATAGTACCTTTATCATCGTCAACAACACATACCCCAAGTTCATTGACTAGATTGGAACTGCGTCCTGTGAGTGTAATTTTGAGTTTTGGTTGCCCACCACCAGCATTTTTGATGATAAATACATCATTGTTAATGTTCTTGATCAGGGTCGGTTTTACCGTGCCTGCTGCAATTACTGTTGACTCAGGTTTGTTCTCATCCTTTAGATGAATTAACCCATATTCACCATTTTGTTTGCGCGTAAACAGCACAGGTTCGCCCTTAGGTAAACCAGGAAGATCGGCAAAACTGCCAAGAATTTCTTGCGTGTTACCTGTAGGAGTTAATGATACGTCTAAACGCAGTTCCTCTGTTTCTTCTGAGGAGCCATCAGATCCACTGTCATGATGGTGAGTATGCTCTCCTCCCAAATAAGTAAACAATTGAATCTGCTGTTTTCCTTCAGGTACAGAACCCTTAGCAATGGTAGTTAGGTTAGCATTATTAGTTTGAGTAGGAGAGCTATTTGGGGCATCTGGTCTTTGGAGGTTATAACCAGATGTCACATCTACTTCTCCTGTGTAGTTAGCACCATAAGGTTGAAATTCTTTAGATAGCAGCGCTGTCTCATGCGATGTATCTTTACCATTTAAGGTGCCTTTTTCATTCAGCAACTTGCCATTATAAACTTCTACCAATCCGCGTCCACCACTGCCCTGACCAACAATGATGTCGTCATAGTTGTCTCCATTGATATCACCAACTGCCAGGTTGATTTTGCCAGTGAAGGTTTCATGATGAAATGGGCTAAGGCGAACCTTTAGTTGATAATCTTTGCCACTGTAAATCTCAATTATGGGTGTGACTCCGCCTCCTAAACCCACAACTATGTCTGAGAAGCCGTCACCATCAATATCACCAGCCGCTACTGAGGCAATTTGATTAGTTGTCGCCGCAATATCTTGAAAAGGATTAATTTCTCTTAGCAGCAGTGTGTTATCTAAAACACTGCCGCTAGATTGAGAACTTTGTTCCTGCTTTTGAATGAGTGTTTCACCATCAAATATTTTAACTGTGAATTTATCAGTAGACTTCTCTAAAGAGCGTTGTATGGTGATGACATCAGTCACATTATCTGTGACGTTTTTGTTTTCTTCTTCCTTACTTTTGAAACTAACATCTGCAATTGCGACATCTATGCCTTTGTTGAAAGCTGAACCGTAAGGTGTTAGACTAACACTCCTGTTGCTAGCCGCAGATAAATTACTAGCTCTGAATAAATCTAACTGTCCACTGTTATTCTCAGAACTCAAACCCAACCATGTATCCTGTGTGTTGAGGATCGGCCTGAGAACCATCATCATCCCTGCGTCTTCATGGAACAGAATATGACAATGATTTACATAGCTACCAGGGAAATCCTCAAACTTCATTAAGATTTCAACTTCCGATGCCTTACCTTTAGCAGGGTCATCAGTTTGAGCATTGAATGGTGTACCGTAGGGATTCTCTGCTGTGGCGGTGCCATCAATATATGCAGGTGGTAAAGCGATCGTATCGCTCAAAACCTCAGCAAGATAGTTCTCCTTAATATCCTTAACATTAAAGCCATTGATGGATAGAACGGTAAAATCATTCTGGTGAATGTGAAATGGATGCCATTCTGATAAAGGAATATTTGGAGCGTTTGCTGGAAGTGTAGTACTGAGTAATCCAGACTTATTAAAGATATTCCATTTCTCTGTTGTCCCCAGCATGGGCATAATTAGGGGAGGTATACCTTTAGCAGGGTCAGTCGAATAATAGCTGCCATTAATGGTATATGTGCCCTCAAAAGTCGAGACATCTAGGTCTGATGGAAATCCACCATTTTGTACGATTGCACCACCTACGTTGGCATCCCAGACAAAGTCCCTTTCGCGATCGATATTTCCTGCTTCTGCCGCAGTAACAAGATCGCTAATCTTTTTGCTTTGTTCGACTAGAGTATCAAAAGGCTCAGGAAATGCAGGTGGATTGTTTGGATCGACTGGATTTCCCGTGACTTGTACTGTAGCTAAAACTTGAGATCCCCAAATCAAGTGACCATCATTAAATCCTTTGTTGGCAGTTAATGTAGGCGCATCCTCACCGAGAAGTTCTTCGGTTCCATTAGAAAGGAAGTAATAAGTCCCTGGTTTATCGAAATAATGTTGAATAGCTAAGCGCGAGCCAGGATTGAGAACGGGAAGTTCTGTTACTTGTCTTCTAACATCTTCTACTACACCAGCAGCATCACCATCAATGGCAACTAAGTTAACTGTTTGGGGAATTAGCTTTGTACCATCGTCGTATACCAACTGAATCACGTGGAAGCCATTGGTACTCATGTTGGCGAATGAGAATAAATCCCATTGGCCAGTTGTCAGATCTAAAGTAGGGTTGTATTGTCCATTAACAGTGTAAATACTGTTCTCTACAGGCTCGGCTAAACCACCACTACCATAAGCACTAGAAAAATTGGTTGGATCTGAACTTCCTGCCGGATTTTGAGGATTGTAAAATACAGGCTTGGCGTTAAATCCGGCAAATGGTGCATCCGAAAGCTCATAAATATTCTGACCATTTTCCTGGCCTAACACTTGCACAGGAGTACCAGCAGGAACTTTGAGGTTTGGATCGGCACTTTGATTCAGGGGGTCATTCGCATTCGGGCTTCTCAGTGTTTGTTGAATGCCAAAGGTATTGATGGCAAATGTATATATTGGGCTATTGGTGGGATTAAATTTATCAATATCTGGAAGGTTATAAGGTGCATTAATTGATAAAAGACCACCCAATCCAGAATTGACTTGCTCATTAGTTAATCCATGCAAGTGGGGATGATACCAGTCCAATCCAATAAAATGATTGTCTGGAATTGCTATGTCTATCTCCCTCTTTTCCCCTGGCTTTAGGCTAACAAGAACATTATCTCCAGCTCCCCTAGGTGAGACGTGTAACCCATGAGTATGTAAGTTACTGATTTGTTTTTCATCAGTTAAGTCATTCTCAAGTGTAATCTTGAGTGTGTCTCCAGGTTCTGACACCAACATTGGCCCCGGAATCAAACCGTTGTAGCTTCGTAACTGTTCATAGGGGCTTTTTTCGGGGTTTCCGTTCTGGTCTTTAAGCCAGGATATTAAACCATCTCCTGATTTGAGAATCCCCAGTCCGTCAATCTGAGCTTGAGTCAATTCAGACATCTTCAGAGTAACGTTCAGTTCTTTGTCTGGGCCCCAACTTGAATAATAAGTACCATTTGCACCCTGTTCTTTAAATTGACCATTTTGATGATCCTTTTGCCAATTTATAAAAGGGTCTTTAAAAACAACTTTCTGGCTAGAATGCGGTAAAACTTTTAAATAACCTGCTGTGTTATTAGGAAAAGCTTGACTCCAACTATCAAAATTACTTTTACCAATAACGTATGCATTCTCTAATGTGGGATTAGCCATGATGAAATTAGCTCCTTACACAACCATTAGTAATAAATTCAACCAACATCCATTATGAAGATGTTTAAAAAGTCTCAGAACATATTTGATACATCTGTTTCTCATAAGAAGAGAGGCTTTAATTTCGCTCCTTCTTAAAAGAAAACAGTTAGGGAGATTAGGTTTCGAGGACTTTGATATTTACTAGCACACTTTCTCAGTAATTATCTAAAAAATATTATGTTCATACCGATACTAAGATGCTTCTGATTTAATAGCAAAAGTTTGTGATTATTACTACTGGTATTAAAATTCTTCAAAAAAATACATATTAATTTGCCATTACATCGCACATCCATATTTTAATATGCTAATTTTTGGCTCAAGGATTTTTCCATATCTTGACTTTAATGAGTAATTGAGCAATCTTATTTATTAAGAAACTTTGAGTATAAGCGGTTTTGCGTAAATTGGCAGAGCTTGCTGGCAAGGCGAAATTTTAATCTGGAGAAACCTAAAATAATTTACATATTGGTTGCTAGTTCAATGCAAAAATTTATCTTAAATCAACCAAGTTGTTATTTAAGTAAATATACTTAGATAAATCTTGAGTAAGCTATCTCTTTTAAAAGAAAATTCTTCTAACATACCCAATTTTGATAATAGCAGAAGTGTGGAAGCTTTTTCTTTGCATAAGGTAAGAGATAGATGTAAGCTCAAATCAAGCGAGATTATGGAAATATTACTTAGCTCAACCTTACTCTTATTATTTCTGAATAGAAGTTCAAAAACCTTTGCAAAAAAACACTTCTAAAGTTAATTCTCTTTAATTGTTCGGACTCTTCAATAAAAAGGCTGTTAAATTGAAAGTTTTGTTCCAGTCCTTATAGCTATTTTTACAACTGTTTGGTCTTTGATGAAGTTCATTTGGCTTTAACTATTATTTTTTTATCCTTATAGAAAATGGAAACTAAGCCCTTTAACAAGCAATCTTATATTTATAGACTTAACTAAAATTTTTTATTCTACCCTAAATACAAATTCCAAATAGAGTCTGTTCATCCAATGACTCAAGAATTTTGTTAAGATTTATACAAATAATACACATATACGCTATATTTGTAAGATTAATAACATATATTTATACGTATGTTTTTTACTTTTAGGTTGAGCAGTTAGTACTCTGGTATAGACTATCTTATGATTTATGATTAAAACTTGCAATGACCGATTTAAGCAGATTCTGAAGCTTGAGGCAAGGAATCCTCGTTAATTGAGCGATTTTGAGTTGCGATCGCTATCAAATTTTTTCATGGGGTAGTTTAAAAAACTAGTAACATAAATAAAAATACGTAAAATTTTTATGCTGTTTGTTCTAATTTTTATGTAAATACTACCAAAAGACTCACAACTTTTGCAACATAAGCGGCAACAATTTTATTACGCATTATTACTTAATATAGTATTTTTAAATACTGTAAATATGCTATAATACTTAAAAAATTGAAGTTTTATCTATAAATTAAGTAAAATTGCTCACCTTTTTTATCTAAAATTTTAGTAATTTAGTATACAAGAGTAATGCTAGGGTTATTCTCTTTCCGATTCAAAACAATTATGCAGAGACCATAAATTCTCTAAGCGGAAGCTTATTTATTTATATAACCATATAGCTATTAAAACTAAATTTACAGGAGCATACTAAACTATCTAAAACTATGACTGTTGATTAAAAGTAATCTGGAATTTACTAACCAACCCTTGAAGTTAGCGATAGATCAATAAAACGGCAAAGCTATCTAAAGCAAAGAACGACTTGGCTATAGAGATATAGACGTCAAATGGTTATGTTTATGAGTCAATAACTTATAGTTTAAGTCTAATTTGCCCAAATAGGTTACGTACTAATTTATGAAGTAAATCTTAAGTTTGTAAGCTGGGTTAATAGAGCGTAATGTACTAGTTAAAACAGCAGACTTTGGCTATAAAACAGGCAAAATTGTAAATAACTTATTTTGTTTTAGAGGTGTCTTACCCACAGGAGAAAAACTTTATTTTTAATTTATAAATGGTTTATAGGACAAAAGTTTCACATCCATAGATATCCTTATGTAACAAGTTATTAAATTAACGGTGAGAAAAAAATAGAGTTATGTCAATATTTCCTAAGGAACATATATGATCAAAAATTGCAAATAACCTTTTCCAGGTTTATGCTGAATATTGCCTAGATACTGATTACAGCTAAAGATTGAAAATAGAATTCAGAATTAATTAAGTCAGAATCTCGGTTTAAATCTGCCCCATCCTGGTTTTTGAGTACTGACTTCTAATTTTCATGCTGGGCAGTGTACGCAGTTCATAAAAAATGTATGTCTACTTAGATAATTAGGGAAAAGTCAAGTAATGAAATACAAAAATGCGGTTTTAGATGATATAGAACTTCAAGAGGGTTTAAAACAAATCAATCCTAAGTTTGGCGACTTTGTGACAAGGGTAGCAGGTGAAGCCTGGGGTTTGCCATTAATTGACCAAAAAACGAAGGCTCTGATTACTATCGCTATTGACGTAGTCAATCAGGATCAGGTCGGGCCAGGTAATCCTTTTGGCGCTCATGTCAATATGGCGCTCAAGCAAGGTGCAACTCGCGAGGAGATTGAAGAACTGCTATTGTTTGTGTGTGTTTATGCAGGCTTCAATAAGGTAGCTGGCTGTTTTGGCGTACTGAACGAAGTACTGAATACACCGTCCTAAAAAATATTTGGGATTTTCCGAAATCAGTGAATACCAAGATGTAGCCCCAGAAAGTGACTGAGGTATGGAGATATGCAGAGATTAAGGAGATATCATCTTTAGCTCGCCTAATAGATCATCCTATTTCGCTCATTTATATACGGGAAAGACTACTTATCAAGGGAAGGCGAGCAATGCAAATTGAGAAGGTGAGGAGTGAGGAAGTGGCGGGATAGCGCCTTCATTAGCATACTCCAAGCGCTTACTTGAAGGCTATTAAGTTAAGGATCAAAGAAAATATTGTTTTATTTTAAGATCCTGATGCGATCGCCACCAATGGCTTGCCTCCCAAACGAGACAAATCTCTTGATATTGATGATGGTGATAGCTGTCGTAGCCAGTTTGAGGCACTTTCATCAGAGAATTTGAGGTTTTTGCGGACGAATTTTTTGTAATCTTCTACTAACGTAGAGATTACAATCCAAGACCTTGATTTTTCCTAAAGTTGAGCTTTTTTGTTACCTAGAGTGACATGAGTAGAGTGTGACATCAAGAGAGTTTAACCATAGTGTGGACAAAGGACAGCAAGCATGGTTTCAACAATCAACAAGGCGACAAAAGTTGATTATTCAGCACGGGACCACAAAGGAAAAGTAGCCTTCTACGTACTCCTGTGGAAACGACAAGGAATCTCCTTAGAGATTTTTGATAATTACTGGAGAGACGTACATGGTCCAGTCTGCGCCAGACTACCTGGACAGTATCAATACTGGCAATTTCATGTAGCGCACAACGAAGGCGGT
>NZ_MTAV01000168.1 GCF_002154695.1 Nostoc sp. T09 | reverse complement strand
TGGTACGCCTACCTATCGGTTACATGACTTATTCCATGATTTAGCCTGTAATTTGTTAACAGCTGCGCCACAGCCAAAGCGGACAGGAGATTTGCCAGGATTAGGTTTAGATCTTGCTGATGCTCATGCTGCTTTTTTGGAGAAATATCGGCAGAAAACCCAGAATAATTTATGGCATACCGTGCCTGATGATGGTTACATTCATCAGCATTTAGTTTGGCATTTGGAGAAGGCAGGACAAGTAGCAGAGATTCACTCTTTATTGCGGGAGGAGTCGGCAACTGGGAATAATGCCTGGTTTGAAGTGCGGGAGAAATTGGGACAAACTGGGGGTTACATCACAGATGTTTCTCGTGCTTGGAAATTAGCAGAGGCGAACTGGAATGAAGCAACATTGCCGCAAGTGATGGGTTGGCAGTGTCGTTATGCTTTGATTACGGCATCCCTGAATAGTTTGGCAGCTAATGTACCAGCAGAATTGCTGATTGCGTTAGTCAAAAACAATATGTGGACTGCTGAACAAGGACTAGCTTACGCTTTGCAAAATCCAGATTTAAATAAGAAAGTAAAAGTACTGGCACAACTAGTCCACCATTTGCCACCAAATTTAGAAAAACTAGCACTTTCAGAAGCACTCACCGCCGCCCGCTCGATTCAGTCTGAGAGTTCTCGCGCCGATGCCTTGAGAGCCTTAGCACAGAAACTGCCAGAGGTATTACCAGAAGCACTCACCGCCGCCCGCTCGATTCAGTCTGAGAGTTCTCGCGCCTCTGCCTTGAGAGCCTTAGCAGAGAAACTGCCACAAATGCCATCTGCTAGACTTTTTCCGCTTTGGCAAGATACAATTCATCAGCTATCCTTTCGCACTCGCCCTAATTTACTGTCAGATATCAAGGCATTGTTTCCAGTAATCTTTGCATTAGGTGGTGAAGTTGCAACGGCAGAAGTTGCCCGTGCAATTGTCGATGTGGGACGATGGTGGAAATAATTTGTAGTTCGTAATACCCTGCGGGAAGCGCAAAGCGCTACGTAATTCGTAATTTTCAGGTTTAGTAGTGTAATTTTGAAGAATTGGTACTATTCATCAATTCACGTAGCCTCACAAGTATTGAGTGCGATCGCCTTTTTTAATCTCAAAACTATAGAGTACGATCGCCTTCCCAGCCTCAAAGTATTGAGTGCGATCGCCTTTTCTAGCCTCAAAAGTATAGAGTGCGATCGCTCTTTCTATTACAAAATGCGATCGCACTTCACCCAAAATCCCTCATCCATAGAGAACCTCAACTCCTTCACAACCAACGAGATCGGGTTGTCTATCAATGAGTACTCATTCATAGAGAACCTCAACTCCTTCACAACCAACGAGATCGGGTTGTCTATCAATGAGTACTCATCCATAGAGAACCTCAACTCCTTCACAACCAATGAGATCGGGTTGTCTATCAATGAGTACTCATTCATCCACAACCAGATCTTATTCACAACCAACGAGTTAATTTTCTGCGCTAAGAGGCTGCACGAGCTGATGAGAAATTGCGGTGCTACAAGTAGGGCTACATTCAGGGGCGATCGCTAAAGGTTACGCATAATTACACAATTTTAACCCAAAATCTTGTCAAAAAAAAGCTAAAAATTTGTTATTTTCCCTGAACCGAAATCTACCTATTTTAAGACAAGCTAACAGTAGTACAGCAAAGCGAAATTCAAAATTCTAAATTAATATCAATTGCTAAAAGAGGAAAACAGATTCAAACCCTAAAATCTAGATATTGATCGAATTTCCTAATTACAAATTGTTATAAGTTGATGAATTTAGGCAGTGCTGTATTAAAAAAGTTCATCACGAGTATATCTATATATATGACCTTACCCAAACGTTCATCTCGTATTCTCGAAAAAGCTCAAAAGAGAGTTTCTGGTATGCAAGCTATCGATCCGAATCTTGATTTTGGCAATTCTAACAGCTTGCAAAATATGCTGCAACAAATTGAAGAATTACGCAATAAAATAAACAATCATAACACTGCTTTGGCTGTAGTTGATGCTTCCAAAACTGATATTGACAAGTTAGAGAAAAGCTTAGGTGTTTTATGTGAAAATATGCTGATGTCTGTTGCTGGCAAATACGGAAAAGAAAGCGCTGAATATGTCCAAGCTGGTGGTGTGCTGAAAAGCGATGGCTTCGCCAACGCCTAGGGCGAACGCATCCGCAAAGGCACTATCACGCGTTTGAAGGGAGCCACATATCCAGTGACTGTTAAGTCTGATGAAGCGACATAATATTATGCCATTTAGATAAAGCAGCGCGCCAGTGCTGAGGCTAGTTTTGTCACAGGTGCGAGCCTAAAGATTGATGGCGGCTTCGCAGCTTAGGGATTATTTAGAAGTTGTGGGCGATCGCTCAAGAGTACAGCAAGGAGTAATAGCTTTGTTGGCAAACTCTTCCAAGCCCACATCACCTAGCAATTGTTTCCAATCAGCTAGTAATGTCTCCGTTTGTGGATGGCGACGGCGCAGTTGGGCTAATAGAGTTATAGCGTTGTACCAGATGCCGTTTTGAGCATACAAAATAACTTGGTTTCGCTCGGCTGATGGTTGCTGCACTGCAAGATTATTGTTAAATTTGACTCGCTCAATCCACCCATTGACATCCACTGATTGCTTTTCACCATTGCAATTCATATTGAGCGATAAATACCAATGATAGTTTTTATCAGCTTCTAATTTAACTGACGATGGTAGACTCAGAGCGATCGCTCCTGGGGTTCCGGTGACAGTGAAAGTTCCTTGATAAATTTGCTGATAATTTCTTGGTTCTGGGTTGGTTTCGTCCCATAATTCCAATTCGCCCACCTTGATATCTTTGGGCAGATAAGGAACATAAAACCAGAGAGTCGGAGAGGCTTCAACGGTTAATCCCCAAACATGGCTGATTGCTGGTTCTGATTCAATAGCGGGGATTAAAGCTATCAGACGTTCTTTTATTTCCAGCGCCGAGCAACTATGTCCGTCACGAGTTCCACCGCCTTTTCTGCTTCCTGGCGCTCCTCGCGGTGAAAGTGGCGGTCGCTTAAACTTTACTGGGGAAGTGGTTGAGGGTTGAGACTGGGAATTTTTTTGCAGAGAGGATGGAGCCGCCGGACGTACATCTGCAATGGTTTTTTGCCGGTCTGGAAAAAGATGAGCTTCTCCCTTACTACTAGCCAAAGCAATGAGTGCTAAAGCCAAAGCTAGTCCTATCTTCCAGCGAAAAAACTTGCTCCTAGTCACAATCTCCCTCCTAAACTGTATTACTGTTGCTGCCCCTTAGACGAGTTGCGATCGCCCAGGCGATCGCTAAAGCCAGTGCTGATGGAACCAAGGGCGCACAAATACCAATCGTCAGCCAGCCAAAACAGAGGCTACCAAGAATAACGATGGCTGTAGCGATCGCAATTCTGCGATATACAAGCGAATGAAACACCCAGACGCATAAACTTCCTGTAAGTGCCCAAATCCATATCCAACAAGTATCTAATGTTTGCGGCCAAAATCGCAGTAAGGGGCGTTCTTGTTTAGCTATACTGAGCATTTGACTGGCCATTTGAGCGTGAATGACTATGCCAGGCATTTCTTTGTTCAGTTCCTTACCAAAGGGAGTCGAAAAGCGATCGCCCACCGATGGAGCCGTGACGCCGATCAAAACTAGCCGATCTTTCACCCACTGCGGCTGAAAATCATTTTTGAGAACTTCTGCAAGCGTTACTTCCCTAGCCACTTTTTGTGCAGACCGATAATTTAGCAGGACTTGGTGACCGCGAGGGTCGATGTTGTGATAAAAACCAGTATGCTTTTCCAAAGGCTGGAAAACGGTAGAGCCAAGCTTTAAGTTGCCTTCAGATGTCGCTTCTGGTTGGATGCCGTCTGAATATAGGTAACGAAAGGCTAATTCAGCACTGAAAGCATAGGAGGCTTGGCAAAGAGAATCCCCTGGATTTAAATGAAACAAATAACGGCGAACTGTGCCGTCTGGTTCAACTGCCAAATCGCTAAAACCGACATTTTCTGGCGGACTAGCGGGGGGCGAAGCAACGCCGAATTTGTTGCTACCCTGAGGCTCTGGTTGACTGACTTCGCAAATTGTCACAAGGCGTGGGTTTTTTTGGATGTGGGCGGCTAGCTCGCGGTATCCTGGTTCTACGGGAAAATCGTGGTAGATATCCAAGCCAATGGCTCTAGGTTGATGAACCTGTAGTTTCTCTATTGCTTGCAAAATCACGCGATCGCTGAGGGGATATTGACGCTGCTGTTGAATATCTTGTTCTGTAACTTTGACAATCAGTAGACGTTCATCAATTCCGCGATCGCTTTGCAGGCGAATTAGCTGGTCAAAAGCCCACAATTCTATGGGCTGGAGTCCGCCTAAAAACCGCACCGCCATAACTAAACCTGTAGCTACCAAACTCTTAGCCAAGATAGTTGGCAAATGCTGCCATTCAAGCTGACGGCGGGAATTGCGCTTTGTCAGCGTCCGCAAATCTTTCCAAGTTGGCGGCACTTCCGAGGGATTTTGATATATCATTGGCAACCAGGTAGCCCCTGGTAAATCAGTAAATTCCTCTAGACGTTCTTGGGCGTGACGCACAGCAGTGTATAAAGGTTGTCCAGCTGCATATTCCCGCAGAAATTCTTTGAGAAAAGATTGGGCAACTTTATCTGGGACTATCTCCTGCATGACGATGATGATGGGCACGTGTAAATCAGCTAACTGTTGCGCTAATCCCAATCCTTCACAAGAGTTAAAAATAGCGATTCTTAAGCCGCGTTGAATCGCTTCCCTTAAAGCGTGTTTGAATTGATCGGTTTCAATACTTTCTTTTTCACTGAGACTAATCCGCCCCCTTTGTTCTACCGTCTGGCTGTGTCCGGCAAAAAAGAAAATATCCCAGCCTTTGGGATCTCGTAGCTGGGCAATTAAATCTCTAGCCTGGGGCTGTTGACAAAAAACTGATTCAGCTTGTGCTAAATTTTTAATTGCCTGGCGATCGCCTTCCAAATTCAGGTGTCGGTTATCGCCAAAAATAGCCAGCACCCGCACGCGATCGCTTTGACTCTGATTTTTGCCATTCTCCCATACTTCATACTCTACCGGACTATAGCTAACACCAACATTTGGATAACTCGACAGCAAATCCCAGGTATGCCAAGGTAATTTCCACAAATTTGGATCTTTGGCTTTGATTGCTAACCGCATATCAGGCTGACTAGCTAACTCTTTGCTTAACCTTTCGCGAATTTTTTGCCAGCCCAGTTCCCCCGATGGTTGCAGCCATTGGTTGAGATTAGCCTCCAGTCTTTGCATCTGTTGGCGACAGTCGTCTGCAATCTCGCTAGTGGCGCGATTTGTCGGCAAACTTTCTTCAATCTCCCAACCCTGATTGCGGGCGATACCTTCGGTAAGCTCCGCTAACGCTGTGAGATTGCGAAAAGATTGTTGCCACAAAAGATACAATCCTTCAATATCTGTGTTCGCTTTTAGCCTACCTTCAATTTCCCCCAAAGGAGAACCGCCATCTTCTCTGAGTTCTAGCGATACTTCAAATCCTTGGTGAAAGTCTCCCTTGCCGATTTTGAGAACTGCTACTCTAGCCATAATTTTTATGTCTCACGCAGAGACGCAGAGACGCAGAGGTATAGAGAAAAATAACTTCCTCCTTGGCGGTTTCCGTCACGATAGCGCAGCGTTAGCGAGTCCTCGAGCGTCTGGGGGACTGGCGAACCCGAAGGGCGGTTCGTTTAAGCAACAAAATCCTCACTCACGCTTACACCCTCCAGCGACACCCGCACTTGGAATTGGGTTCCTGGTGGTGGGCTAAAGCCTAGTTGCAGGAGTTTATCTTTCCCTTCACCGCGATCGTCGCTTCTAGTTTCGGCTTGTAAGCGAGTTTCGCCACCAGAAATTACACTCAGTTGCAGATTTGGAGGCAGCTTATGCTGTTGATTGATTGGTTGCACTTGCAATCGCACGCCAATTTTTTCTTCAGTTTTCGGTCTGATAGTGACAATTAGCGCTACTTGAGAAGATCCTAACTGCATCCCCAAATCAATTAACCTAGCTTTACTAACACCCGCTTGGGGATGATCGGAAGCAATTTTACCTAAACTTAAGGCTGCTTCCCAACGGGTTTCTTCATCGTTAGCAGTGCCTAACAATTCAGTTAACGCTGCAATTGCTTCTGGATGTCCAAAGCCAATTTGTCCTAAAACCCCGGCGGCTTGACAGCGTTCCTTTTCGGGGCGATCGGATTGTAGCAGGCGAATTAATGGTGCGATCGCTTCGTTAGAAACTGTCTCTTCCGGCTTTTCTGTACCGCGAACTGTACTGAATTCTGGAGGTGTTAAAAGTGTTTCGACAGCTTGCCAAATTTCCTCTATGATGTTGTCTGCTTTCTGTAACCATTGCCGCAAGTTCACAACTGCGACAGTTGCAGTTGCAGTAGAAGTTACGCCTAAACGCTGGTTGTATACCTGCTCTCGCCACTGTTCGTTGGTGAGTAATGCTGCCCACTGTTCAAAGGGTACTGCTAGTCTAGGTGAGTAGATACCCGGATTGCTGAGTTGCGTTAATAACTCTTGAGCTACTTTTGTAGATAACTGCGGCGGCGGTGATTCAGGGTGAGGACTGGTGTCTTGCTGGGGGAGGAGTAGCATTTGTGTGAGGTCTTCAGCCAGAACTTCCTGATTGATATAGTAAGTGCGATCGCTCTCATCATATATGCCGCATTTCTTGAGTTTTTCATAGGTAGCGTATCCCCACACCCGCAGCCAAGATTGCTCTTTTTCACCTAAATTGATTTGTACTGCCAGATAATAATCTTTTCTCCAGCTAGGAATATCAACCCACTCACGAGGAACAGCAAATTCCTCTAAATCGCTGGTTTCGCTAGGAATCAACACTAAGCGGATTCCTTCCCACTCAATTGGCGTACCGTTGACAAATTCCCAAAGCGAGTCCCAGGTATTGGCAGAAAAAATACTGCGATCGATACTACCTTGAGCTTGATTAGCTTCTGCTAACCAAGCCTCCAGCCAGGGAATAAAAGTTTTTAAGCAGAGATAATTTAGGTAAGCCTGACAGCGAGCTGCGGCATTAGTATGAGGTTGGGATTGCTGCCAAGCTTCTTGTTGAAGCTCTTGTGATAAATTCAACCAGAGCTGGTTAGGATAAATAGTGGAAAGTTTGCGCAATTTCAGCATTTTCTGACCTTAATTCCTCTGGATTTCTAGATAGAGCACGTCTTGTGACAGCCAATCTTCAATTACTTCCCCGACTTGTTGCGTTTCTGTTTCTAAGGAAAGACCAAAACGAGTTTCAATCCACTCAAGAAAAGAACGCTGCAACTGCTGCTTGGCTAGAGTCAGCGTTTGACAGGCATGAGAGTTAGGTTTGAGGGTTTCAATATGTTTGATGTCTTGCTTTTGACCGTATCGCAGCCACAAAATTTCTCGTTGCAGCGACCCTAATTGCTCAAAAGACTTTAATAATCCTGATTGAATAAGATTTTGGTAATAGTTTTTTAACCATGACTTGACATAAGCGATCTGCCACTGGTTAAGTAAGTTTAAAAAACTTGTTTGTAATTGATTTTGCGCTGCACTCAGTTTTTGTTGTACTTCCTCTTGGCTGGTGGGTTTTTCTTGGCTAAGAGTCTGAGTGAGTTCGATGATATTCAGTTTTTGACCATAGCTAAGTTTAAGAATTTGCACAGACTCAGGATCTAAATCTGCGATCGCGGCAATTAATTGCGCTTCAATTAGATTAGCCGAGTTAAAATTGCTAAATTTCTCAGTTAAAAAGGTTGTGACATAAGCAGTAGGATTAATTCGCTCGCTTGTTAACTGCTGAAATCTTTCTAGCAATGGCGCTTCCACATTCTTGGAGATGTAGCGCGAAATCGTTCCCTGATGAACGTTAATCTTACTGCTAAACTGTTGCTGAGTTAACAACACCAAGCGATGAGGATAGCACAGAGGCATAACAGCTTGGCGGCAAGATTTGGGAATTTGACTGCGGATACTGTCTAGGTTTTGCTCAATTTGGGCAATTTCTCGGTTTAAAATTAGGTCTATCTCTTGTAAAGATTCTGCTGGTTCTTCCTCCTTTTCTAAAGTTTCCCAAGAGGTGTGGCTCTCACGATCCGGCTGTTCGCTGTTATTGGCATCATAAGATACTTCAATAATTTGCGAAGATTGTTGTAAGGCATCAATACAGATATTCATCCATTGTTGAATCGTTGCAGGTGCTACATCTGCACCTACAGCTACTTGCAAAGGCGCACCAGGTTGAAATCGCTGAGAGTTGTAATCCTTAGCGGTTTCTGCAAAGTCTGAGAATTCGGGTTCTGGCCATTTGTCCCCTTCTCTTCTGTTGGGATGGTAGACGCGATTGTTTTTGTAAACAGGTACAAAGTATCGCCAAGCGAAAAGATACTGAGAAATTTCCGGTTCTCTTGAGCCAGAGTTTTTTAGCGCTTCTCTGAGTCGTTCTTCCACCTTTTGAAATTTTCTGCTACTACTCACTTCTACATCGCACAACAAATGCCATCTCGATTCCCGATTTACATGATGTCGAATTACATTTCGCAGCACCCCTACCATATAAGTTTTGAGATTCGCTGTATTATCGCTACTAGCCGCATACTTATTGAGATATTGCTGCAATTTCTCCCGATTACAGAGGTGTTCGTTAGTCAAAGCGTACAAATTTTCCGCAGCAGCAGCGTAAAAAGGCAGACGACACCAACTTTTCCAAATTAGATAACAGCGATCGCGATCGAAGTAGGCTAATAAGTGCCAGTGAGCCAAGCGCTTTTCCGTCTCCGGTTGGGAATCGTCATTGAGAATTTGTACAAAATAATGTGCATAATCGCTCTCATGCCATTGGGGATGCAACTTAACCAGCTTTGCCATTCGCTCCCGCAAGCGATTTTGAATTACTCGTTTAAAGGGAGGATAACCGCTAGTTGCAGTAAAGTCGTGCAATATCCAGAAAGAATCGCTCATTTGCAGAGATTGTCAGCTCAATAGACTTCTTGCAGAAGTCGGTTAAAGGGAAAGGGGAAAAGGGGAAAGGAACTCAAAACCCTTTCCCTTTAACCTTTTCCCTTTCCCCCCTCTTGCAAAAATATATTTTTGCAAGAGGTCTAATGTTGGTGGCTTGCTTATTGAGAGCAAGAAACCAGTGACATAAGTGTAAGTTGGGCAATAGCCACTAAACTCTTCTGCTCATTCTAGCTTTTAGGTTGTTTTTGCTATTAGAGCTTTTACAAATTGACAATGAACTCAATACATTGGTTTGAACCCTTTTATCTAGTTATTGCCGTGGTATTTGCTAATTTATGCATACAACAATTTATGAAGTTTTATTTCTTGAAAAATAATCGCTCAAAGCTAATCAGAGTAATAATTTTGGGGAATTTTATGGCGGGTCGCAGCATTTCTTGCACGGGGTCAAGTACATAAACCAACGAAGACTACCCCATTAACTTGACTGCAAAAGTTCAAACCCCAATTAGGTAAGAACAATTTAGTAAAGGTTGATTTTAGGAGAAATAAATGTGGAATAATGCAGATGATTTACCCAAAGCCAATTCAACAATTGCGCGATCGCAACTTACTCTTTGGCATGAACTAAGCGAAATCGAGCAGGAATCTCTGTCAGGAGGTAGGAAGGTTGAGGCTATAATTAGACCCTTTAAACTTGATGAAGTTGCTGTGAGTGTTGCCAGCCAATATGGGATTCGTAGTATCCCTCTTCTGTCACTTTCCGGGTATTCTGAATAAAAGAATAAAAAAAGAAAACCCTG
>NZ_MTAV01000167.1 GCF_002154695.1 Nostoc sp. T09 | reverse complement strand
GAACCCTGAAGTTAATTCAGAGTACGTGAAACACGGAAACGTCAACCCTGAAGTTGATTCTGGGAACCCTGAAGTTAATTCAGACTACAATGGCAGCTTTATTTACGCCGCCAGGTACTAGTCAAAATTGTGATAATAGGTAAGAGCAAGAACCTATTACTCATTTCTATTTGCCAAATATTGATACATCTGCCAACGTGCATCTACTTCCGCTTGCGCTTGTTCTAGCAGTTGTTTCGCAACTTCTGGCTTACTCTTAGTCAGCATCTTGAAGCGATTTTCTTGATACATTGATTGCTCTACAGGCTGCTTAGGCGCTTTCATATCTAATTGCAAGGGATTCTTACCATCTTTGTGCAACTCAGGATTATACCGATACAGCAACCACCGCCCTGATTCTATCAAGGATTTCTGGTGATTCATCCCTGTGGTCATGTTGATGCCGTGGGCGATGCAATGGCTGTAAGCAATAATCAACGATGGGCCATCAAAAGCTTCTGCTTCCAAAAACGCTCTCAGGGTATGTTCATCTCTGGCACCAAGGGCTACACTCGCTACGTAGATATTTCCGTAGGTCATGGCGATTAAACCTAAGTCTTTCTTGGGCGCAGGCTTACCACTGGCGGCAAATTTCGCTACTGCTGCTTTTGGGGTGGCTTTTGATGATTGTCCGCCTGTGTTGGAATATACTTCTGTATCCATTACCAAGATATTCACATTGCGACCACTGGCTAAGACATGATCGATACCGCCAAAGTCAATATCATAAGCCCAGCCGTCACCGCCAACAATCCAGACGCTTTTCTTAACGAGGTAATCTGCAAGGGATTTGAGATTTTGGATTTTGGATTTTAGATTGAAGTCTGATGAGGAATTGATGATTTCATCTAGTCGTTTTTTCAACAACGCCACCCGTTCCCGTTGTTCCCAAATGTCAGCTTCAGTGTTTTGCGTAGCGTTGAGGATGGAGTGAATCAGATTATCGTCAATTTCACCAGTGAATTGTTGCAGCAGTTCGGTTGCAAATTCTGCTTGCTTATCTAAGGAAAGGCGGAAGCCATAACCAAATTCGGCGTTATCTTCAAATAAGCTATTAGACCAGGCTGGGCCTCTTCCCTCAGCGTTGGTTGTCCAGGGGGTTGTGGGTAAATTTCCGCCATAGATGGAAGAACAACCAGTAGCATTGGCAATGACTGCGCGATCGCCAAACAGTTGTGTCAATAATTTTAAATAAGGTGTCTCTCCACAACCAGCACAAGCACCAGAAAATTCAAATAATGGTTCTTGCAGTTGTTGTTGACGAATTTGGTTGAGTTTTAGTTGTCTGCGGTCGGGATTGGGCAAACTTAAGAAGAAATCCCAGTTTTTGCGTTCTTGTTCCCGCAAAGGTAGCTGCTTTGCCATGTTAATGGCTTTTTTCAACGGCTCAGATTTATTTTTGGCTGGGCAGACATTCACACAGATGACGCAGCCTGTACAATCTTCTGGGGCTACCTGAATGGTAAATTTTTGATTGGCAAAGTCCCGATCTTTGGCATCAATTGCCTTAAAGCTTGCTGGTGCATTAACTAACTCACTCGCCTGATACGCTTTAGCGCGGATGGCGCTATGAGGACATACCATCACACATTTACCACATTGAACGCAGACATCCGCATCCCATACAGGAATCTCTTCAGCGACGTTGCGTTTTTCCCACTTGGTTGTACCTGTGGGGAATGTGCCATCAGGGGGTAGTGTGCTTACAGGGAGGTCATCACCTTGCCATACCATGATTTTACCAAGGACTTCCCGCACAAATTCTGGGGCATTAATAGGCAGAGGATTTTGGCTGTATGCTTCTTCATCTATCCATTTTCCTTGCTCCTCATATTTGACTTCTACCTCATGTAGATTTTCTAGGGTTTGGTCAACGGCTTGCAAGTTCATGCGGACAACTTCCGCGCCTTTCTTACCGTAGGTTTTCTCTATCGCTTGTTTGATTTTGGCGATCGCTTCTTGTTGTGGTAAAACATTAGCTAAGGCAAAGAAGCACACCTGCATAATCGTGTTAATTCTGCCGCCCATGCCACTTTCACGAGCAACTTGGGAAGCATTAATCGTGTATAATTTCAGCTGCTTCTCAATAATTTGCTGCCGCACTCTCCCAGGTAAATTTTCCCAAACCGCATCTGCATCATAGGGACTGTTGACTAAAATAGTCGCCCCCGGAATCGCAGCTTTGAGAACATCAATTCGTTCCAAAAATCCCCAATGATGACAACCAATAAAGTTGGCTTTGTCGATGAGGTAGGTTGAGCGAATGGGCTGAGGGCCAAAGCGTAGATGAGAAACCGTCATCGAGCCAGATTTCTTGGAGTCGTAGACAAAGTAGCCTTGGGCATAGTTGTCGGTTTCTTCGCCAATAATCTTGATGGAGTTTTTGTTAGCGCCTACTGTACCATCTGAGCCTAACCCGTAAAACATTGCCCGGACAACGTTATCTGGTTCAGTCGAGAAATTGGGGTCAAAACTTAAAGATGTATGGCTAACATCGTCATTAATACCGATAGTAAAGTGTTTTTTTGCCGTAGGTAAAGCAAGGTTATCGAATATTCCCTTCACCATCGCTGGGGTAAATTCTTTCGAGGAAAGACCGTAGCGACCACCGATGATTTTGGGAGAGGATGAGGGGGACAAGGAAGATGCTTCCCATGCTTCATGAATTGCAGCGACTACATCTAAATAAAGTGGTTCGCCTGCGCTACCTGGTTCTTTGGTGCGGTCGAGAACGGCGATCGCTTTTACACTATTAGGTAAGACTGCGACAAATCTTTCTACATCAAAGGGGCGATAAAGTCGAACTTTCACGACACCGACTTTTTCGCCCTGGTTGTTGAGGTAATCTACGGTTTCATGGACGGTTTCACAGCCAGAACCCATGATGACGATTATGCGCTCGGCATCGGGTGCGCCATGATATTCATAGATTTGATAATATCTGCCAGTGCGATCGCCAAATTGATCCATCAGACGTTGAACAATTTCGGGGGTGGCGCTGTAGTAGGGGTTAGCGCCTTCACGGGACTGGAAATAAATATCGGGGTTTTGAGCTGTACCCCGCAATACTGGGTGATCTGGGGTGAGGGCGCGGCTGCGGTGGGCTAATATGAGATTGTCGTTGATGAGCGATCGCAAATCATCATCAGAGAGTAGCTTTACTTTCTGCACTTCATGGGAGGTACGGAAGCCGTCAAAAAAGTGCATAAATGGTACTCGCGCTTCTAGGGTTGCAGCATAGGCGATGAGGGCAAAATCAAGGTTTTCTTGCACCGAAGCCGAACACAGTAACGCAAACCCTGTAGCACGTGCTGCCATCACATCGCTATGATCGCCGAAAATCGACAAAGCATGGGTAGCTAAAGAACGTGCAGCGACGTGAATTGTCGCGCTTGTTAATTCCCCAGCGATTTTGTAGAGATTCGGTATCATCAACAATAATCCCTGGGATGCGGTGAAAGTGGTACTCAGGGAACCCGTTTGCAACGCCCCATGTACTGCACCCGCAGCCCCACCTTCACTTTGCATCTGTACCACGCTGGGAACCGTACCCCAAAGGTTAGGACGACCTTCAGCCGACCAAGCATCTGCCCATTCACCCATTGTTGAGGAGGGGGTGATAGGATAAATCGCAATTACTTCATTTAATTTGTAAGCAACACGGGAGACAGCTTCATTCCCGTCGATAGTAGCAAAGGTTTTGTTCATCATTTACTCCTGCCTTGTCAGCCAAATGCGAAGATATCCACATTGCTCAGTAGAGGGGCATAAATAAACGTCAAGAGTCCATAATTTGGACTCTTTACTTCCAGTCATTTCAAACCTGGGTTTATTTATAATTACCTGCTACTCAAAATTAGGGGAATGTATTGATAGAAGAATTAGAGTTAGCTAATCCCAGGCAATAATTTTTTTGAATATTCTGTTTTAAATAACTGTCTTCTGCCTAAATTAAAATCACAATTTATGGACAGATTGCAGCTCTTGATTTCTCTCTAATTTCTCTACGATTATCTCATGAAGTATTTTAGATACTTTTATATATATTAATTGCTGTACTCACTTGCATAAAATCCCTTAGGCTATGCCTTTGGGGAACTTTATTTTTGGTTTTGGGGTATAGGTTCGAGAATTGTTTAATTATACCAATTTGAAAAAAGAATGTGACCGATGGGTAGGGGCACAGCACTGCTGTGCCCTCCGAATGATTTATCTGTCGCAAACATTGTTTAAATCGGTATTATATCAAGAGAGCGTATCAGGATTAACACCTAACTCTCGTAACTTAGTTGCTAATATATCAGCACGTTGACGTTCTTGTTCAGCACGTTGACGTTCTTGTTCAGCACGTTGACGTTCCTGTTCTGCTTGTTCGTTGCTCCACAACAGCAAATTTCCATCTCTATCCCACCACCGCAGCCAATTTATGGTTTGGCATAGTCTTTCACCGTACCAAATTCCGAGAAATAACTCTAACTCTGGAATCCAGAACCTTCCATTAGCATCTGCTGGCTGCAAAGCATATTCTCCATTTTGCAAGCAACGTACTTCTAGACTTGGTTCGTAGGGGTCGTAGGTTACGTAGGTGGGAACATTGAGAATCCGTTCGTAAAAATGGAGTTTACCATAAGGTGGAGTTGAGCGTACTGATAGTTCTCCCCCCTCTGTGTCTGAAAGAAATTCCATCACCACAGCCACAGCAGTTCCTTCTAAATTCGGGGTATAACTCCGACGAATCACATCAGCGGCTACAGGCTGCACTTGCGGGACGTAAAGCCAATCAGGTGCTTTAACGACAATTTTTTTATTTACCGTGGCTACCAGTCCAAAATTAGTGTCAATCAGCATTTGAGGTTGGATGCATCCTGCGGTTCCTAAAGCATCAGTAAGCGCCGCAGCGAGTGAGGGTTGCTGAATATTTTCCACTGGATCGTCAGGTAAAATATAGTCGGCTGGAAGTGCTTCCCAAGTAACAGTTGGTTGTTTTTGGATGGGGTGAACTTGTACAACCATAAAATTACTCCTAAATATCAATTCATAGTTATCAGTTACCCTGATTGTCTCAGATGCTCTGTTTATGCTTGAGACATGTGATTTATATCAACATTAGGATTCTATCTCATTGTTTCCTCAATCCTGCCTCTACCAGTAAGTTCACAAGTCAGATAGGAGTGCTATATAGCAATCCGATTTGATTACTGAAATTATTTACGTAGGGAGGGAACAGGGAAGAAGGAATAAAAGTGTACTGAGTTTTTTTTCAAAAATCAAATATGAGTGCTATATAAATGCTGAGTTCTCTCAAGTTGATATTTATCTGGAAGTAACATCACAAAATCAGAGAACAAATTTTAACAGCAAACAGTCAACATAATTGAGGTGATAAATAAACTAATAAACCTAAAAATTATTTTGATTTTAAAGGGGTGACTGCTCATGCGTACTTTAAATAATCGCTTTATCAGCTTTTCTGGCTTCTTAGGATTAGTACTAAGCCTTACCAGTTGTGCTAGCAATAATCTCACAGAGGCTAAAGCTGAAATCTTTCCTAAAAAACCTCCTATTGTTCAACGAACCATAACCGATTTAACTCCCAAAATTCAGCTTGCTGAAGAACCACAGTGGTCACCAGATGGCAAGCAGATTGCTTTCATGAGTTTGAAAAATCCTGGCAACGAAGAAATTTATGTAATGAATGCTGATGGCTCAAATATCAAGAATCTCACCAATAATAAAGTAAAGGATCGCTCTCCCGTTTGGTCACCAGATAGCAAGAAAATTGCCTTTCTTTCTGGACGTGATGGCAACCCAGAAGTCTACGTCATGAATGCTGATGGTTCTGGACAAACGAATTTAACTAAAAATCCAGCGGGTGATTATCCTTATATTTGGTCACCAGATGGCAAAAAGATTGCTTTTGGTTCTCGTCGGGAAAATAATGATTATGAAATCTATGTGATGAATGCCGATGGTTCTAATGTTACAAGAATCACCAAAAATCCGGGATATGATTCTGTGCTTTCTTGGTCACCTGATGGTCAAAAAATTGCCTTTATTTCTGGACGCGATGGTAATGAAGAAAATTATGTGATGAATGCGGATGGTTCTAATCAAATTCGATTAACTAAAGACCAAAATAATAATGCAGGCGCAGTTTGGTCGCCAGATAGTAAAAAAATTGCTTACCATTCAAGTCCTGAACCTTTCAAGAACAATGGTTATATTTACGTAATTAATACTGATGGCTCTGGTAACACTCAGCTTACAGATCAAGGAATATCTCAAACCCCAGCTTGGTCACCTGATGGTAAACGAATTGCTTTTGAATCTAATCGGGATGGTAACTCAGACATTTATGTAATGAACGCTGATGGTTTTGGTCAAACTCGACTAACTACGAATAAAGGCCGAGATTCACGTCCAGTTTGGTCGCCTGATGGCAAACAAATAGCCTATGAGTGCTTTCAAAAAGAACAATCGCACATTTGTCGGCTCAAGGTATAACTTTTACAGTAGATCTAGTATTGATATGTGATATTTAAGAGAACTAGACAAAAATAAATCCCCCTCCTAGGGTGTTCAAGCAACCACTAAAATTTCCCAGATTTTATGAACTATTGGGTATAACAGATGTGGTTAATCTTACACAAGCACCAATCCCAACTCTCAAAACCTTAGGAGTAAAGAAAAGCTATGAGTAGAAAATCACGAAATGCATTGATTGGAATTACAACCTACGGTCGCAAAGATGCTTTACCATTTTCTCTACCAAGTAGTTATATAGATGCTGTCCGCGCCGCAGGTGGGACTCCCATATTATTACCACCTGGCGAAACTGACACCGTTAGGCTTTTAGAGCCTCTAGATGGTTTGATTATCTCTGGTGGTGGAGATATTCACCCTAATTGCTACAAGGGTTGTGACCACCCTAGCATTTATTCTGTAGATGGCGATCGCGATGCTTTTGAACTGCAACTAGCTAAGTTTGCCCTTGAGTATCATTTACCTGTATTTGGTATTTGTCGGGGTTTACAAATTCTTATCGTCGCCTCTGGTGGAACTCTCATTCCCCATGTACCAGAGGTATACGGTACTTCAGTATTGCATCGTCTAGATCCTGAACCAGGAAGGCGTTTACCAACAGAACACATGGTGAAGATAAATGCAGAAAGCCGTTTAGCTGACTGTGTACAAAGTACTCACATATCTGTAGTCTCTTGGCACCACCAAGCAGTACACCAAGTACCACCAGGATGGCGTGTTGTTGCCTATGCTTTAGAAGATGAGGTGATTGAAGCTGTGGAACACGAACATCATCCTTGGGCTATTGGCGTGCAATGGCATCCGGAACTTTCAGCTAACGATCCAAATCATCAAAGAATTTTTCAGGCTTTTGTTCAGGCAACCTATAAAAAACAAAGTTTACTAACAGCTTGAATTATCATAAATGCTTGCTTTATAGCAGTCCATAAACACCTCAGATTATTTTTCAGTTTTAGAATTCAACTCTAGGATGGGTAATGCCTACAACGTAAAAATTAGGGTTTGAGCCAACTGTAGACAATGCCCACGCTACAATAAAATAGCTCCAGCCTAGAATCACAAAGTAAGCTAAAATTCAAGCAGAGTAAGCATTTCCCGTCCATAATGCCCCATGCTTGAGACTTTGCAAATCCAACTTTACAAACTAGAACAATTTGCCAATGCCCTTGTCTCTAATCAATTGGGACACCTCAGCGTGGTGAGTATTGGTATTATTTTTGCGGCTGGTTTACTTACCAGCCTGACGCCCTGTATGCTCTCTATGCTGCCCATTACCATTGGCTATATTGGCGGTTATGAAGCGAAAAGCCGCGTGCAAGCAGCAGCCCAATCAACTTGGTTTGCGCTGGGATTAGCAACCACATTAGCAGGATTGGGAATAGTAGCAGCCTTTTTAGGCAAAGTTTACGGTCAAGTGGGAATTGGTTTACCGATTATTGTGAGTGTTATCGCCATTCTCATGGGGTTAAACCTACTGGAAGCACTACCTCTGCAATTTCCGTCCTTGGGCGAAACGAATTGGATTTCGCAAGATTTACCCCCTGGAGTGCGTTCCTATTTAATTGGACTGACTTTCGGCTTAGTAGCGTCACCTTGTAGTACACCAGTTTTGGCTAGCTTGCTGGGTTGGGTGGCGAATACCCAAGACTTAATTTTAGGCGCTGTTTTGCTCATTACTTATACAGCAGGTTATGTAGCACCTTTAATTTTGGCAGGTACTTTTACTGCTGCAATTAAAAAGCTGCTGGAGTTGCGCCGCTGGTCTGGTTGGATTAACCCAGTTAGCGGTGTGTTGTTGGTCGGCTTTGGTGTGTTTTCCTTAATTTCGCGGATTCCCTTTGGAAGTTTTTAAGCAATGACTGGAGAAAATTCAGCGACCACAGAATCAAGATGGTGGTCATTACCTTGGCGAGTGCTACGGCGAGAGCTGTTGCCTATATTGACAGATTTACGATTAGCGATCGCCCTACTATTATTAATCGCCCTTTTTAGCGTTAGCGGTACTGTAATTGAACAAGGTCAGTCACCTGCATTTTACCAGGCTAACTACCCAGAACACCCAGCCTTATTTGGCTTCCTGAGTTGGAAGGTGATTCAAGTAGTGGGATTAGACCATGTATATCGTACTTGGTGGTTTCTAAGTTTGCTGGTCTTATTTGGTACTAGCCTGACTGCTTGTACTTTTACCCGTCAACTCCCGGCTTTAAAAGCTGCCCAACGGTGGAAATATTACGATGAACCCCGACAATTTCAAAAATTAGCTTTGAGTGCGGAACTAGATACTGGTTCCTTAAATACGCTTACCCAAATATTAAAAAACCAGCGTTATAAAATTTTTCAAGAAAAAGATGACATTCTCTATGCCCGTAAGGGAATAGTCGGACGCATCGGCCCGATTATCGTTCATGTTGGTATCGTCACGATTCTGTTGGGAGGAATTTGGGGGGCGATGACTGGGTTTGTTGCTCAAGAAATGGTTCCCAGCGGCGATACATTTCAAGTGAAAAATATTATTGATGCGGGGCCTTTAGCATTATCCCAAGTTCCGAAAGATTGGTCTGTGCGAGTCAATCGGTTTTGGATTGACTACACCCCTGCTGGTGGAATCGACCAATTTTATTCAGATATGTCTGTTTTGAATAATCAGGGGCAAGAAGTTGACCACAAAAAGATTTTTGTCAACCAACCTCTGCGTTATCATGGCGTCACTTTCTATCAAACTGATTGGGGACTCTCTGGTGTTCGCGTTCAATTTAATAACAGCCCCATTTTCCAACTGCCAATGGCACAATTGAATACCAATGGTGCAGGGCGTATTTGGGGTACATGGATTCCCACCAAACCAGATTTAAGTGAAGGTGTTTCTTTAATAGCTAAAGACTTGCAAGGTATGGTGTTAATTTACGATGCCACTGGTAAGTTGATTGATACTGTGCGTGCGGGAATGTCTACCCAAGTTAATGGCGTAAGGCTGAAAATTTTGGAAGTAATTGGCAGTACTGGCTTACAAATTAAAGCCGATCCTGGCATCCCGATTGTTTACACAGGATTTGCTCTATTGATGTTGGGTGTGGTGATGAGTTACTTTTCTCACTCACAAATTTGGGCATTGAAAAAAGGCGATCGCCTTTTTGTTGGTGGTAAAACTAATCGCGCCCAAGTTGCTTTTGAACAGCAAGTTTTGGATATTTTAGATCGGCTGAGTAATCGTTCAGAAGATGGCAATGAAACTAAGACTACAGAATCTTTAGCATCCAATTCCTGAAGTTTAGTCATCACCTTTTAGTTAGCAACACAATCTAGAGTAATCAAACCACAAATGCTGAATATCTCAATTGAGTACAACTTTTAACAACTCTTTTGATGAGAGTTTTCCTGGCTCTAAAATTAATTGCGTTTTACACAAGTACAAATATCAGCCCGGAGAATTGCCAGGGCTATCAATTAAAAGTTGGAACTCAAGATTTGTATGTCTGCTCAACTTCAATTTAAGCGATGGGCTTGTCTTGTACCCTTAATCGCTGTTTCGTTGAGTATTGCTTCCTGCGCTGCTGATTCTAGAAATACCAAGACTGTTTCTCTTATGGGTGCTGGGGCAAGTTTTCCAGCACCTTTATACCAGCGCTGGATTGTAGATTACAACCAACGAAATCCCAATGTAGAAATTAACTATCAATCCCTAGGAAGCAGTGTAGGAGTGCAACAACTCATCCAAGGTACTGTAGACTTTGCCGCCAGTGATGTGGGAATTACACATGAACAAGCAGCTCAAGTAAAAAGGGGAGTCATCGCTTTACCCATGACTGCTAGTTCAATAGTGCTAGCTTACAATTTACCCAATCTGCCAACTGGTCTAAGGCTATCACGCCAAGTTTACACAAGTATCTTTTTAGGAAAAATTAGAAAATGGAACGATCCTCGAATAGCAGCAGCTAATCCAGGCGTAAATTTGCCTAATCTACCAATTAAAGTCGTACACCGAACTGATGGTAGCGGGACAACCAGCGTTTTAACACAACACCTTAGTGCTATCAGTCCAGAATGGAATAATAAAGTCGGGGCTGGTAGGGCTGTAGAATGGCCAGTGGGAATTGCTGCTAAGGGTAATGAAGGCGTTTCTGCCCAGATTCAACAAACTCCAGGCGCTATTGGCTATGTTGAGTATGTCTACGCCACTCACAATCAACTATCTGTAGCGGCTTTAGAAAATAAATCTGGTAATTACATCATCCCCACACCAGAATCGGTAGCTAAAACCTTAGAGGCGGTAAAATTACCCAATAATAGCTTGATTGCTTTTATTGCCGATCCTACAAGTGCCAATTCCTATCCGATTGTCACTTATACCTGGCTGCTAACTTATAAACAATATCAAGATTCAGTCAAAGCCCAAGCGCTAAAAAACTTTGTTGACTGGGCTGTGACTGAAGGACAAGAATCCAGTGTGGAATTAGGATATATTCCTCTGTCTAAAAAAGTTGTGGTTCAGGTGCAGTCTGCGGCGAAGAATATTTCTAAGTAAACGATATTACTGATTCGCTGGCTTCTGATGCCGCACTTCCACCACTGTATGCACATTACCACGGGGAGTAAAATCTGCTTTTACCGTTGCTTCTAAAGGATCGCAAGCGGCAACAAAATCATCGAGAATTTGATTGGCAGACTCTTCGTGGGAAATGTAGCGATCGCGGTAACTGTTAATGTAAAGCTTGAGTGCTTTTAATTCCACTACTCGCTCATCAGGGACATAGCTAATATAAATCGTCGCAAAATCGGGGTAACCGGAAAACGGACATTTACAGGTAAACTCCGGCAAAGTAATGCTAATGTCATATCGCCTACCCACACGCGGATTTGGAAAAGTAATTAGTTGTCCCTCCGCAATCTCGCGTTCGCCGTACTTAATTTCTTTAGTGTCAGTTGTCATTTGTCAGTTGTTATTTATCATTTATCATTGGGCAAACAAGGGGTGTGGGAGGTGTGAGAGAGCTAAGTTTGGTTCATTTCTCTCCTCTCTCCCCTCCCTCCCCACACTCCTCCCTCATCCCCTTCTACTCCTGTTCCCAGTCTGGACAATTATTATCATCCCAGCCGTGGGGATGCATGGCACAAACTAACAAATTACCACCATACACTTGACCGTGGTAGTGAGTGCAACCAACGCAGGCGGGGTTTTTTTCTAGTGTGGGTTCAACTGGATAAGGAAAACCCGGATCTACATCTGCCACTACGTCTTCTAATTCCCAGTAAACCTCCATCATTGGTTCGGCTAGGTCGTGTAAATACTGGTCAACTTCAGTGGCAATTGTAGTTTGTACTTGTTCTGTAATTTCTTCTGTAATTTCTAAAAAAGCATCTACCATGTCACTCATTCCGAGGAAAAAGTGCTCTACTTCAACGGCCACTGTCTCAATGATGTCCATCAAATCTTTCTGCCACTTGTCCATAAACTTGACGCCTTTACTGGCTATGAATAGAGCGCTCAGTGTGACCTGGCTGGAAGTACTAGGTAGATCCTAGACAAAGTATATTCAAAAATTTACTATATTTTGAACGGTTGCTAAATTTCTGCTATTGGTTACTCATCGCGTTGTAGCCGTTTTAATTCTTCTTGCAGTTCTAGCACTTGGGAGCGCAATCCATTTACATCATCATCATCGCTTGAGGAATCTTTGGCCGTTGGCTGTTCATCTTCCTCTAAAATTTCGATGCGGCGAGGTTCAGCAGGCTGTGTTTTGTCTGTGGCTGCACCAGATGATTGGGGCTGTTGAGCTTGCTTCATCATATCTTCGACAAAGCGACGGGCTTCATCCGTTGTCATTTCGCCCTTTGCCACCATTTCATCTGCCAGTTTTTGGACTTGCGATCGCAGTTCGGCTAATTTTCCCCCTGCTTTCTCACCCGCGTAAGAAGCTAACCCAACACCGAGGTAAAAAGCTTTTTGAACAATATCTCCAAAACCAGGCATTGCTGCTGAACGCTCCTACAAATAGGGCGACCCGGAGTCTACGCCTACCACAAGCATCCCGTATTGCTGCTACCTTCCGGTCCTGACAAGATTTGGGCGTTGAAGTCGCATAGGTCCAGGTCTATTAACAGCATAACACTAAAAATCAGTAATTGAGTGTTATTCCATAACAATTCGCCATTCGTGTAACTGATAATTCACACAACCATTTTTTACCAATGGGTCAAGGGCTACAATGGCTTTGGCTTCTTCCATCGAGCCTGCCTCAAACAGCATCATCCCGCCTCCGAATTCTGCCCAATAACCTGTTTTGGCTTTGTGTCCTTTGGAAATCAAATCCTGAACGTAAGCTTTATGGGCGGGTACGTGTTGGTCAAAGGTAGGTTTATCGACTTTGCCTGCTTCAATTTTCACAAACCAAGGCATTTACTTGCAACCTCTTGAATTTTTGTATCGTAATCTAGTTGTAATATTCTCCAACAAGTATTTGCTGCGCAATGTTAATTTAAAGCCCAAAATCCAAAATCCAAAATTGAATGAGCCGCTTTTTCATTGCCTTGCTACCACCACAAGACATTCAAGATTACGCTAACCAAATCAAGCAGTACTTCGCTGATAATTACGCCAGCCAACACGCGCAAAAATCCCCACCCCACATTACGCTGCAACCGCCCTTTGAATGGGCAGATAGCGATGTGTCACGGATAGAAGCATCCCTCACGGAGTTTGCTAGTAAGCAACAGTCAATACCGATTACACTCAGTGGGTTTGCTGCCTTTATACCCCGCGTCATCTATATAGATGTAGTGAGAAGCGAAGAACTGTTGACCTTGCAAGCAGATTTAATGGCGTATGTAGAAGCAAACTTGGGTATTGTAGACAAAGTTGGCAAATCTCGCCCCTTTGCACCCCACATGACAGTGGCATTTCGGGACTTAACGCGACAGAACTTTAAAGCTGCTTGGCCAGAATTTGAAAATCGGCAGTTACATTTTGAGTTTACTGCTGACAAATTGACGTTATTAATTCACGACGGTAGGCGTTGGAATATTAAATCGGAGTTCGGTTTTTTAGCTGATGAACGATGAGTTAATACAAATACTAGCTTGATATTCAACAACCGCCCGCAGGCTGAATTGCTTGATCTCAAGGATTTTGTTTTACTTTTCACTGATTTGCGATTGCGTTTTCAAAATCAGCTTTTCTTACCAACATCAAAACGTTTTAAACAGCGATCGCAGTTGACTGTTCCTGATATTGCGATCGCACTTCCGCAACCTTTGTCGTTAGGACAACAAGTTTTGTCATTACCTCGCGCCCTTACGTTCAAATTATCTTCGTAAAATTACTTAAAAATTTTGTTATAAAAATCGCAAATGTTTGTGTATATTGCTGAACCGAAATGCAGCTTCGCTAAGGCAAGCTAGCTTTAAAACACTATACAAGGGAGACACCTATGCCTCGTCAAAAACAGAAATCACGTGTTTTAGAAAAAGCTGTATTAAGAACCTATGGACTCAAGGCGATTGATCCAAACATAGATTTTGGGAATAATCGCAACTTGGAAAATATGACACAGATAATAGAGAAATTGCGCAGTAAAATCCAGTCTTATAATACTGCTGTGTGCGTGGTTGATGCTTACAAAAGCGAGATTAAAGAATTAGAGAAAATCTTGAGCGATCTCTCTGCTCACATGCTACTGGGAGTTGCCGTTAAATACGGCAAAGATAGCCACGAATATGAGATGGCGGGTGGTGTACGTAAAAGTGAACGCATCCGCAGAAGTACTATTAGCCGTTTAAAAGCTAACGCAGAAAAAGCAGCCAACGGTAATACTCAAAGTGTCTAGTACAAGAGAAAGGCAGAAGGTAGCAATCAGTGTTTGCTCTCAACCCACCACTGCCTTGAAAAGTTTCCTGCGGAGGGAAACCCTCCCTCAGAACTTTTCGCTGATTGAAGACTACCAAATCTTTGATTTTGTGGAGGCTTTCAATTGGGCAAGGCAAAAAGACATACCTTAAAACTCTCTCCTTCCTTGTACCCTCTGTCCTCGCCTCAACATTTAAGACAAAGAATATCCTGTTGCTTTCTGAACGTATTGCAAAACTTTTTGATAAGACTCTGGATTACTCGCGGGATTGATGATGATGGGAATAGTACCATCAGGTAACCAAAAAGTTATCCTGCCGTTGGATTCTTGGCAAAAGGAACTAATGCAATTGAGGTTAATTACATATTGATCGTTTTCATAAATAATTTTCACCCAATAGGCATCTTCTAGTTCCAAACCAGTCACACGTTCTATGTATTGCAAAATCTTTTCATAGTCTTGCGGATTACTTTGTGGGTTAATCACAATAGGAATAGCAGAATCGGGTAGCCAAAAGGTAACTCTGCCGTTTTGTTCATAACAAAAGGCATTAATACGGTCAAAATTGACTACGTATTTTTTCCTCTCGTAAAGGATTTTCACCCAGTACGCCACAAAATCTCCTCAAGTCCCCGTGATGTCGCTGTTCCTTTAGAAAAATTCACAATTTAAATCGCAAAAAAGCTGCTGTTGATTGTGAATTTTAGATTACTGTTGTCAGCTTACACTAGTACAGCACGGTGGGAATAAAGATGCTATACCTTATGAGTTCAGTGTCAGCCGTTCACAAAAATTATTGTCACCATCATGGGTCTATAGGATAGACAACAAGTCTATATCTATCAGCTTTTTGACTTTTGACTTTTAACTTTTGACTTCCGCGTAGCAATGCTAGTGCTGTTGTACTAGAGGCGGAAGAGTATGAGCGATCGCAGCTTGAATAAATCCTTGAAATAATGGATGAGGATTGCTAGGACGCGATTGAAACTCTGGATGGAATTGGCAAGCCAGAAAGAATGGGTGTTTTGGTAATTCGACCATTTCCACTAAGCGCCCATCAGGAGAAGTACCGCTAATCACATAACCTGACTCTAATAAGAGGCTGCGGTAATTATTGTTAAACTCATACCGATGGCGATGCCGTTCATAAATCACATCTTCTTGATAGAGTTTGAACGCCAAAGTATTGGGGAGTACATGACAAGGGTAAACTCCCAAGCGCATTGTGCCGCCTAAATCGACCACATCCTGCTGATCTGGTAATAGGTTAATGACTGGCGCGCTGGTATAAAGATTAAATTCGGCACTGTTGGCATCTTTTAATCCTTCGATGTTCCTAGCCCATTCAATGACGGCACATTGCATTCCCAAGCATAAACCTAAGAAGGGAATTTGGCGATCGCGGGCATATTTAATCGCGGCAATCTTACCATCTACTCCCCGGACACCGAAACCGCCTGGTACAAGTACACCATCAACGCCTTCTAGTTGATTTTCTGCTGATTCGGTTTCTAAGGCTTCTGAGTTTATCCAACGCAGGCGCAGTCGCCCATAGGTGGAGATGGCTGCGTGTTGCAAGGCTTCGACTACTGATATGTAAGCATCGCCCAAGCG
This sequence comes from Nostoc sp. T09, assembly GCF_002154695.1. GTDB lineage: Bacteria > Cyanobacteriota > Cyanobacteriia > Cyanobacteriales > Nostocaceae > Aulosira. Next base: position 18,830 of record NZ_MTAV01000167.1, on the reverse strand, counting down.
CACGTATTTACCAACAATCGCAATTTCTATATCGTGTTTGGGACTGTGCAAATGTTGCACCAGGTTTTGCCACTGTACGAGATCTGGTTTGCGTTGTTCCATTTGCAGCAAATCCAAGACTTGCTCTGCCATGCCTTCCCGTTCTAGCATCAACGGTACTTCATAGATACTTTTGGCATCTTGGGAAGTAATGACGCATTCTTCTGCGACATCGCAAAATTCGGATAATTTTCGTTTTAATCCCACAGGTAAGGGGCGATCGCAACGGCAAACTAAAATATCTGGTTGAATGCCAATCGATCTTAATTCCTTCACTGAATGCTGTGTCGGCTTAGTTTTCATTTCCCCAGCGGAGGCAATCCAAGGTAATAAGGTAACGTGCATATACACCACGTTCTGTCGTCCTACTTCCTTGCGAAACTGGCGAATTGCTTCTAAAAACGGCAGTGACTCAATATCTCCTACCGTACCGCCTATTTCTGTAATTACCGCATCAGGATTAGTATTCTTAGCAACTCTTAGAATTCGGTCTTTAATTTCATTAGTGATGTGGGGTATCACTTGCACAGTGCCGCCATTATAATCGCCGCGCCGTTCTCTATTGATTACTGCTTGGTAAATAGAGCCAGTGGTAACGCTGTTGAGGCGTGACATTGAAGTATCGGTGAAGCGTTCGTAATGCCCCAAATCCAAATCTGTTTCCGCGCCATCCTGGGTAACAAAAACTTCCCCATGTTGAAAGGGACTCATTGTTCCTGGATCGACATTCAGGTAAGGGTCGAGTTTGAGAATCGACACAGAATAATTGCGCGACTTGAGCAATCGCCCTAGGCTTGCTGCTACAATGCCTTTGCCGATACTGGAAACTACGCCCCCAGTTACAAAAATAAACTTAGTCATACTAATTTGAATTTCTGGCCACTTCTAAAAATACATCCCGTCATTGTGCCACAGTAACTATTGTGAAATCTTCTGTGATCTCGCTGTGAAAAAACTCGTAGGACTGGTAATATTAAGCCTGATTGTCACCTCCTCAGTAGCATTGGCAGATTCATCTCTTGTAGTTGTTTTTCCCAATACAAACTACCAAACAAGTGCGGAAAAAATCTTTTTTCTTGGTACTGCACCATCAGATGGTCAAGTGTTGGTTAATGGTAAGCCAATTACCCGCAGCAAGGCTGGTCATTTTGCCCCAAGTTTTCCCTTGCAATTGGGAGATAATTTGTTTACTGTGCGTCACCAAAATCAAGAACTTCAGATTAAGGTGACAAGACTTACCACTCAGCCTCAGCTACCACAAGGTTTAGCCTTTGCCAAAGATTCTCTTACGCCAGCAGCCGACATTGCCAGGCTACCAGGGGAATTAATTTGTTTTAGCGCGATCGCACCCTCTAACGCCAGTGTTTCTGTTAACCTGGCTAATCAAACTATTGCCCTTGCACCCCAACCCATCAAGGCACAACTACCAAATAATTTGGCTGCCTTAACGGGAAATAATCAACCTGCTAACCAGTCTATCGCAGGAAGGTATGAGGGTTGCACCATAGCACAAAAGCCTGATTCTCCAATCGAAAGTAGCTCCCTAATTTACGGTAATAATATATTTTCCAGTGCTCTTATTCCAGATTCCGGTAAAAATATTGATTTGGGTAAACCAGAATTTCGCCTGACACTTAACGGTCAGACTGTAACTCAGTCAGGTACTGGCAAAATTGAAATTCTCACACCCATAAAATTGCCCGTTGTTGAGGTAACAGCAGACTCAGGCGTAGCTCGCACTGGTCCAAGTACCGACCATTCAAGGCTCACACCATTACCTAAAGGAACCAGAGCCACAGTCACAGGGAAAGAAGGTGAATGGTTGCGCCTAGATTATGGTGCTTGGATTAATAGTAAAGAAACCCAAGTTTTACCAGGTGCTATCTCACCACGTACAATCATTCGCAGTGTCGGCTATCGACAACTCCCTAGCGCCACGGAGATTGTTTTCCCGCTTGAAGTTCCTGTGCCTGTACGCGTACAACAAAGCGATCGCTCTTTCAGCCTCACACTCTACAACACCACCGCCCAAACAGATATTGTGCGCACGGATGATAGTCCCCTAATTTCTCGCTTAGATTGGCAACAGGTGGCTCCAGGACAGGTTAAATACACCTTTAATCTCAAAAAATCTCAACAGTGGGGATATCAGCTGAGATACGAAGGTACGAGCCTAGTTTTAGCTTTACGTCATCCGCCTATCATCAAAGACAAAACACGCAAACCTTTATCCGGCATCAAGATTTTACTCGATCCCGGACATGGGGGTAAAGAATCAGGTGCCAGTGGCCCAACTGGCTATTTAGAAAAAGATGTCAACTTGGTGGTCTCTAAGTTGCTGCGCGATGAATTGGTGAAACGTGGGGCGACAGTGGTGCTAACACGGGAGGATGATAAAGAAGTATCTTTAGGAGAACGGCAAGTAATTATTACTAAAGAAGAACCTGCGATCGCTCTTTCTATTCATCACAACTCTTTACCCGATGACGGTAATGCGGAAAAAATCAAGGGATTTGCAGCCTTTTGGTATAACACCCAGGCACACAGTCTAGCATTATTTTTGCATAACTATGTAGTCAAAAATCTGGGCAGACCTTCCTATGGTGTGTTTTGGGACAACCTAGCGCTGACACGTCCTACTGCTGCGCCATCGGTGTTGCTGGAATTAGGTTTTATGAGTAATCCCAATGAATTTGAGCAGGTGGTGAACCCACAGGAACAGAAGAAGATGGCAAAAGTGCTAGCGGATGGGATTAGTGAGTGGTTTAGGAAAGTGCAGTAGGATTTTGCAAAATCAGGAGAATATGCGATGTCTACGACGGGCTAAGCCTACGCACCCCCAGTAGAGATAATCTAATTTGTAAGGTGGGCAATACCTTTTGATATCAATAACACAATGCTTGATGAAGCTGACCAACCTGAATCTAAGATACAGCTTGATGAAGTCGAGTTATGAGTAGAAATTAACGGCGAAGGACAAATCAGCTTATTTGGCGTTGGCGGTAAAGCTGGGGGTAAAGGCGCTATAACCTTTAAATTCAAGCGGAAATAACTGATTAAATAATTAATAATTCGTAATTACTAAAGCAAGCACTGATTGTAACTCCGAATTACGTAGACACCCGAAGGGTGGCTTCCCGAAGGGTATTATCAATTACGAATTACTTTTATGGGTAAGAATTGGGCGATCGTTGTCGGGATAAATAATTACGATAACCTCCAGACACTCAAGTATGCTAAGCGAGATGCGGAAGCAATGGCGACTTGGTTTCGGGAGGAAGCTCGATTTGACCAAGTTTTCTTATTTACTGAAGATTCTCGCCCCATTCCTACAAATCCACCTATACCAACTCAACCTTACTTCGGTCGCTTTCGCCGCTTTTTAAACGCACAGTTTGAAACACCTTTGCTCAAGCCAGAAGATAACCTTTGGTTTTTCTTTGCTGGTCATGGTAAGCGGTATGCAGACCAAGACTATTTAATGTTTTTGGATAGTGACCCCACAGATAACACCACAGCTATTGCTGTTGATTACGTAACCCAGCGATTACGCCGTTGTGGTGCTGATAATGTGGTACTGCTGTTAGATGCTTGTCGAGATGAAGGCAATCGCGGCGGATTGGGAATTGGCATAGAAGAGCATCAAGGGGTGATCACTTTTTACTCCTGTGCTGCTAATCAACAGTCTTGGGAAATTGATGAATTACAACATGGTTCATTTACCCATGCGCTGTTAGAAGGCTTGCGGCTACAGGGTGAGGCCAATTGTGCCACAGTTGAGCGTCTAGACCAATATTTGCGTTATCACGTTCCACAGTTAAATACGCGTTATAGAAGGGCGATACAAAATCCTTATCTTAAGGCAGAACCGCCTTACAAAATGTACTTTGTTTTGTTAGAGCAAGCTGCCAGACTCAAAGATGTAGAGCCATTGAAGTATCAGGCATCTTTAGCTGAAAATCTAGGTGATTTATTATTAGCCAAGCAATTATGGATCAGAGTTTTAGCAGCATCTCGTGGTGATTGGGATGCTGTTAATGCTATTGAAAGGATTGCTCTACGCCAAAGAGGAAATCCTGAACCTATCAGCTTAAATCCTGAGCCTGTCACTTCATCACCAAGCGGAGAAAGGTCAGCAATTTCTCAACCAGTATCACCTGAAACAACACAAGAATTGCAATTAGCTCAAAAGCAAGAGGAACATCAGCGAAATTTAGTTCGTTATCAGCAAGCTTTTTCGGAAGCAATTGAACGAGAATTTCCCCTGAGTGTGGCAACTCGTAATCGGTTGCAGCAGTTGCAGCAATCTTTGCAACTCAGTAACGATGAAATAGCGCAGATTGAACAGCCAATTATTGCTAAGAAAGACGCAGAAAACCGGAAACGCCAGCAAGAAGAGAGAATAAGGCAGGAAAAAGCAAGGAGATTACGGCAGCAGCAAGAAGCAGAACGGCCGAAGCAGCTGGAGATAGAGACAATAAGAGATAGATTACGACCACAGGAAGAAGCAGAACGACTGAAGCAGCAACAAAAAGTAGTGACACCTCCACAAACATCAACCAGTAAGCCTTCTACACCACAAAGGGCTACAAATGTTGCAACCCCAGCGCGAATAAATCGGAAACAGTTTTTGCAATGGGTTGGTTTGGGAGGAGCAAGCTTAGTTACAGCAGTGGTAGGTCGTGAGATTTTTAAAGGTAAATCACCAACACCTGAATCTACACCCACACCTGAACCTATTGATAAACCCACAACTATTTCTGTCGCTAAACCAAAATATATTCCCCCAACAGAAGGCGCACCTAATTTATTAGGGTTGCCTATGTGGAAGGTTGAGTTTGAAACTGTAACAGTAGATAACCAGGGGCAAGTAATTAAACGCGATTCTAACAAGCAAGCCAAATTTTTTAAAGAAGACTTAGGTAATGGCATAACTTTAGAGATGGTTGAGATTCCTGCTGGTTCTTTTAAAATGGGTTCGCCACCAGAGGAAAAAGACCGAAGCAAAGATGAAGAACCCCAACGAACAGTAAATGTGCCTACTTTTTTTATGGGTATGTTTGAAGTCACTCAAGAACAGTATCAGCAACTCATGGATAAAAATCCGTCCAGATTTCAAGGAGCGAAACGTCCTGTAGAGCGAGTATCTTGGAATGAAGCTGTAGAATTTTGCAAAAAACTTAGCCAAAAAACTAAGCGCAATTATCGCTTGCCAAGTGAGGCAGAATGGGAATACGCCTGTCGTGCAGGGACAAGTACACCTTTCCACTTTGGCGAAACAATTACAACCGATTTAGCCAATTACAATGGAAATTACACTTATGCTTCTGCACCAAAAGGTAAATATCGAGAACAAACAACAGAAGTAGGTAGTTTTCCGCCCAACGCCTTTGGTTTATACGATATGCACGGCAACGCTTGAGAGTGGTGTCAAGATACCTGGCATGATAGCTATAAAGGAGCGCCTATTGATGGTAGAGTTTGGGTTGGTAATGATAATCAATCTTGGCTGCTGCGTGGTGGTTCGTGTCACAACAATCCTGAGGACTGCCGTTCTGCCAATCGCATTTGGCTCTACCCGATCCTCGACATCTACAGCCTCGGGTTTCGGATTGTCTGCGGTGTTGCGGCGAGGACTCTTTAGCCCTTTACACTCTTGCCCTTTTGCCCTCTACCCTTTTTTCTTTACCCTTAGCGAGCGAAGCGAGCCTTAAAAATTTTTTGCAAAATTTAGTTAACCAAATTAATCTTTTATCGCTAAATTTTGAAATAGCTATCCTTTACTTCCTACAATTTCAGATATTTCCTTAAGCTCATTCCTGCCTACAGTTATTATCTCGCTGTTTAAACTCATCCAGCAAATTTTGGGGCTGATAATATAACTACTCAATAATTTCTTCATACTGATTAAAATCATTTTCTGGAAGCTGTTTCATTTGTGCAAAAACATCCTCTAGAGATTTTTTGTCTAGCCACTGATGACGTTCCTTTGTATAGTCACCTTGACCTGGACTGAAATGTTGAATAAATCTTATGGCATCGACAACTCCTAAAGAATCGACTAATGCTTGATAACCTTGTGTGATGATTTCCTGCTGTGTTCTAGCCATTGTTGTTTCCCTCTATTTGTATAACCTCTACTAGCCATTGCACAGGATTATTAATTTTTACGTTAATCAATTGAGAGTTTTTCTCGGCTTTTTTGAGGAGTCTATCGTCTGTCGTGAGGAAAATGTCGGCTTGGCTTCTTTCACCACTTGCGATATGAGTGGCATCATAGCTAGAAAATCCCAGGCTTTGGAGTTCTGCCGATCGCTTTTCGATGAGTTGGCTGCTGATGACTTTGATTTTAGCGATCGCGAGTATTTTTTGACATTCTTGAGTCTTTCTAGATCAGGAGTTTGGTCTAATTCTGCATCCAAAGCAGCGCTGGCGATCAGTCTCCAGATTCCTGATTGGCATTGGCTAAGAATTGTCAGGATTGCTTGTGTTTCCAGTGCAATCCGAGATTGTGTTTGATCGTCAAATGGACGATTGAGGCAACAAGCATCTAAATAAATTCTATAGTTATAGGAATTACACATTCATTGGAAATAAGCTAATTACTTGAAAGTTGCCCGTGCAAAATTGGCATGGTAAATAACCCCCACGCCAAACCCGTAATTAACCCAAAAGGCGTGACAATATAATTATCAAAACTCCACAAACCGAAAACCTGCGCTGCTAATTCCAAAGGATAAGCCATCATCAACACGCTGGCGATCGCAACACCACTCCAGCCATACTGATTTAACCAGTAAAAACCTTTACCGTCAGTTGCCCCATACAACAGGCGCGTTATCAGCAAACCTGTGACAGTGCCGTAACAACGCATACATACAGCCATGAGAAAGGGTGGTGCTAAATCTAACCCCATATCAGGTTGCGGGCATACATGATTGCCCATGAAATAAATAATATTTGCAATTCCCGGCAACAAAGATACCCCAGACGCAGCCAGAAAGGGAGCAGCTAGCGGGCCAATTACCATACCCGCTAGCATAAAATCAGCGATCGCACTGACCCAATTAATCTGCAACTCTCTTCTGAAAGCTACTCTCATCATTCCCTTTCTCTGCGCTTTTGTCTGTTACCTTTCTTAACCTACCTTATTCACATAAGGACTTGTCAACTTATCCAACTGCTGTGTCAACAGACTGAGGAATAATCCTACATCTGTAACCACACCCACCGATTCTATCGAACCGCGATCGCTTAACTTGGTAACTACAGCTGGATTAATATCCACACACACCATTTTCACTCCAGCAGGTGTCATATTCCCCACACCAATCGAGTGCAGCATACTAGAAAGCATCACAATCATTTCCGCACCTTCTAGATGTTGGGCATATTCTTGCTGTGCTTTAATCAAATCCATTTGGGTATCAGGCAAAGGCCCATCATCCCGAATTGAACCTGCTAGTACAAAAGGTACATGATTGTGGACGCACTCATACATCACGCCACTCTTGATTACCCCTGCTTCCACAGCTTTGGCAATACTCCCATAACGGCGAATGCTATTAATTACTTTGAGGTGATGGCGGTGTCCACCACGCACAGCAACACCCCGCTTCATGTCTACACCGAGAGATGTTCCCATCATATTTTGCTCGATGTCATGGACTGCGATCGCATTCCCACCCAAAAGCGCTTGGACATATCCTTCACGAATCAGCCGTGATAGATGTTCACCGCCGCCAGTGTGAATTACCACTGGTCCTGCTGTGACAACTACTTTACCGCCAGCATCCCGGATTTTACGTAGTTCCCAAGCCACTTGCTCAACGACTAATTCCACACGTCGCTCGCTGGAAACCCCTGCGGACATAAAGGTAAACTCTTGAGCATTGCGCTGTTCCCGCGATTCAGTTTTGCGGATGGTGCGGATACCCAATACGTCTACAATTACCTGTTCGCCCACTTCTAAATCGCGTAATATTTTACACTTAGCAACATAACCATTGGGGGATTGAGTAATTGCGATCGCGCCATCCATACGCTGATTTTGCACCTTCACCCACTTACCCTTGATCCGCACTTCCGTAGGATAAATTGTACTCACATAGAAATCATCAGGAGCTACACCAGCTTGGACAACAGGCTCTAGTTTGGCATCGCGCTCATCTTGGGGTAAGTCTACAGCACCCAAATCAATCAACAGTGAGATAATTTCTTCCATCACCTCGTGGGATGGTGCCGATACCTTCACTTCAGCTGCTGAAGTACTTTGGCGCTGTTCTCCCAAGTTAAAATTCAGTACTTGGAAGCTTCCCCCAGTGTCTACAATCAAGTCCAGAGCGCGGTTAATCAAGCCAGAATCGAGCAAGTGGCCTTCTAGGCGAATGATGCGACTTTCTACAGAAACATTGGCGTGAATTTCATCTCTAACTGGTTCTGTTACCCGTAAGGTAAGACATTTCGCTGCACCACCAGCTTTGAGAAATTCTGTCAGTGGCGTTTCAATGATTTGGAAACCCACATCTGTAAGGCGTGTTTTTAAAGGATCGCTCGCCTTGTTCATGATGACGATGCTGTCCACATTCACCGCATTACAGGCGAAGTTCACCGCGTCGGCTTCTTCTATGGCGATGCGTTTTTCTGCTGCTACTCGCATTTCAATTAAGCGGTTGGAGTAGGAATCAAAAGCACCTGGGTAGTACAGCAAATAGCCGTTAGCCAAGGGACAGAAGCAAGTATCTAAGTGATAGAAGCGCTCATCAATCAGTCGCAGAGACAGTACTTCAATATCCAACCACTTAGCTAAGTAAGGATGAGAATCTAATTCTGAACGGAAGCCATAACCTGACCAGAGCCAGCGTCCTTCCCGGTCTAGCAGTGCGTCTCCTGCACCTTCAAAAGGTAAGTCTTTAGGTAGTACATTCACTGTGTAACCGTTGGCTTCAAACCATTTTTGGAAGTAAGGCTCTTCTCCCTGACGTTCTTTGTGCAAAAAGCGGCTAAGAACTACATTATCCCCCAACACTAAGCCAGCGTTGGCGGTAAATACCATATCAGGCCAACCTTTTTCGGGCGTTACTAAATCTACAATGGCGTGGTCTTTGAGGACATGGTAGAGTTTTTGCCACTGTTCAACGGCGCGATCGCGGGATGATTTGTGAATGTTCCCTTCCATCCAGGGATTAATCACATAGTCCACATCATAGTGGTCAGGGGCACACATCAAAAAGCGAATAGGGGAAGTCATAAAAATATTACAATCGTTGAGATGCTACAAGCTAATTTAGATACAGAGTCTTGCTGTCCCATTTTGTCAACTTTGCTACAAAATGTCTGTATTCTGCTATTTCAAGACAGCACAAAAGTTTAAATTTCTTCTAATTACCCAAACAGATCAAGTGCGGGAAAGGCACATAAAGGATCAGGCGTTAAATCGCCAAGGGACTAATGGTACAAAGCCGAAAGTTCAATGTTGTGTAATTGTAGCGCTATTTGGTTCTCAGAAATTAGCATTTCGGATTCCTATACAAGCTTGATACTGTAGTAATTTGGACTGTTGAAGATGGCAAAATTAAGCAGTTTCGGGAGTTTACAGATACAACAGAAGCAGTCTCTGCATTTCGTGGATAATATTGCAAAAAGGCAGATAGCAAATGGCCGATCTCAAATTTACGGTTGAAGATGATCCTGAGCAAGAGGATATTCGGACTATTATTAACAAGCTGGTTGAATACAACAATGATCGCCAAATAGAAAAAGATGTATATCAACCCCTAGCTGTCTTAATTCGAGGTTTTAACAATGAAATTGTCGGTGGTTTAGTTGGTAAAACACAGTGGGGATGGTTGTTTGTCTCTCATCTATGGGTTGCAGAAACATTGCGAGGTCAAGGTTATGGAAGACAACTCATGACTAAAGCTGAGGAAGCAGCCAAACAGCGCGGTTGTAGTTACGCTTACCTAGATACATTTAGCTTTCAATCTTTAGGTTTTTACGAAGGTCTTGGTTATCAGATATTTGGCGTTTTGGAAAACTTCCCCCCAGGACAACAACGGTATTTTTTAAAGAAAGAAATTTAACAGACTATAATTCCAGACCGCGCCACAGATACCAAGAGGCGATCGTGCAAGATGGCTGCCATTGTTGCACTAAATTGTCTACAATCTTTTTATTAAGTAATTCTGGCAAGCAATAGTTACTTTATTGACGTATAAATTCTTTGACTACTAACATCGCTTGCGGTGGAATTTCGGTAACTAGGCGAATGGGAAATGCCTGAGTAGAAGCAAACTGCGCATAATCTGGTGTAAGAAAAATTGCGTATTTCTCAGCTTCCGGAGTCATCTGTGCCGCAAAGGATAAAGCTATAGCTTTCAGGTATTTACGAATGTCAACTGCTTGCTCACCCACTACTTCACCACCAGATAAAGGTGTATTTAGTTTTCCCTGCTGATCCATTGTAGTACTGGGGTCTTTGACACTCAGATGAGTACCGCCAAGTATCCCAACAAGCCATTTGGGTGATGGGATTTTATTAAAGCCAACAATTTGTTCGGGTAATGCTGGGACAGTTTTATCTGCGGAACCTGCCCATACTAGGGTGGGTACTTGCAGCTTACTCAGACCAGTTTGACCAAACATTAAAGAGGTGGTAGGACTCAGAGCGATCGCTCTTTTTATCCTCTGATCTCCTAGTTGATACTTATTAGCTGGTAATTCTTGGGCAACGCATTGCAGCGTTTCACCTAAACTAAATCCAGCCACATTTTTTTTACAACGTTGTTTGAGACTTTCTAGTTGCATTTCAGCTCCAGCAATTGCTAAAGCTGTACCGCCACCAAAAGAATAACCAATCACCATCGCGTTATTAGTGGCGATTTTTCCTTGCAATGGATTTTTAGCTGTTTGATTGAGTTTTTCGAGTTCATCAAGGACAAAACTAATATCCTTAGGACGATCTAAGAACTCCTGAGGCTGTAAAAGTCTGGTGTTATTTTTAATTGCTGAGTTGGTACTTGTCTCATTACTACCAGGATGTTCTAGAGCCGCTACTATATAGCCGTGGGATGCTAGATGTTCTGCTAGGTAGCGCATATCTCTACGCACTGATGCGAAGCCGTGGCTAAAAACAATTATAGGTTTATCAGCAGTTGCAGCGTTTGACCAATAAACATCAACTGGAATTTTGCGCACACGTTTTTGATCATTTAACTGCAAGCCAAGAACCTGAACTTGAGCGCTTCCCGGTTGGCTGGGATCAAAGGGAAATGATATTTGGGGTGTGGTGGGGTTAAGTTGGGGAGCTATAGCCAGCATAAACTGTTGAGTCAGCCAAAAACCTGAGTTCAGACTGCCTGCAACTGTAAATGCTTGTGGCAAATTAATTTCTAGGCGTTGACTAGGATAGGCTTTGATAAACGACAGTATAGAAAGGCCTTGTGGTGAAATAGAGCCTAGGACAAATCCGGCTCTCAGTGCTTGTGCACCAGCCTGATCTTTTCTGACTAAAGCAGTTGCCAAATCGTTGAGAATTGTTGTCCCAATCTGCGTATTCAATAACCGACTAATGGTGACAACATTCAAAGGTATCCTCGTTCTAAGTGCCCCTAAGACTAAGCGGCGTTGTTGTTCAGATAAACCATTGGTGTAGGATTTCAAATCACTAGGAAATTTGCCAGTGTCGGCAGCAGTTTGAATATCCGCAACAGAGATGGATTCTGCAAACAAACCCAATCGGACAACAACTGTATCAGCAGCTTTTGCAGAGGTATTTGTCCCTAAAATCTGTGCGATCGCTACCGCACAAAACCAACCTGTAATATTTTTTAGACTTCCCCTGGTAATTCCCATGAACATCTTTTTTTTCACGCTTACGGGAATATAGCTGATCTTCGTGTATTTTACTACCTCTGTTGTAAAAAATTTTAGCAGCTGATAATTACTGAACAAAGGTAGTCTCGATGAACAAGCTTCATCGCCATGCATGAAAAAAGACAAAGAAGGAGACAAAGAGAATAACGCCTTAGTCAGTACCCAGAACTTTTAAGACAAATATCCACAAAACATTCGTGTTTGTTGCAAATACTTCCATCAAACTTACTAATGCAACGATCATTTCGATAAATGCTTATACGAAATAAAGAAACGTTAAAGCAAAACTTACTAATGCAACGATCGTTTCAACAAATGCTTATACGAAACAAAGAAATGTTAAAGTAAAACTTATGAATGCAACGATCATTTCAATAAATGCTTATACATAATCAAGTTATATTAAAGCAAAACTTATGAATGCAACGATCATTTCAACAAATACTTATACATAATCAAGTTTCATTAAAGCAAAACTTATGAATGCAACGATCATTTCAACAAATGCTTAGATAAAACAACGAAACGATCAGAAATTGCACCTTAGCCTAATTTAACTATTTTTTACAAATTGCCTCTATTAGCCTGTTCACGCTCGATCGCTTCAAATAATGCCTGAAAATTCCCGTTACCTAATCCTTCTGCGCCTTTGCGTTGAATAATTTCAATAAAAAAGGTAGGTCTAGCCACTAATGGTTTAGTAAATATTTGCAGTAAATACCCTGTTTCGTCCCGATCAAGCAAAATTTTCAGATCGCGCAGAGTATTAATATCCTCATCAATTTCACCAATCCGGTTTGGTAAATTTTGATAGTAAGTCTCAGGTGTATCTAAAAATTCAATGCCATTACTCCGCAACTGTCGTACTACCTGAACAATATCATTAGTTCTGAGGGCGATATGTTGAACTCCTGGCCCATGATGAAAGTCTAAATATTCTTGAATTTGTGATTTATGATATTTTGGGGCTGGTTCGTTAATAGGAAACCTAATCTGACCAGTATTGTTTTGCAAAACTTTTGACATCAAAGATGAATATTTAGTTGATATATCATCGCTAGTAAATTGTTGACTTTCCTGCAAATCCAGTACTTGATGATAAAATTCAGCCCATAAATCCATTTTTCCTAACTCGACATTAATAACAATGTGGTCAATATCAACTAGACCAGTTGGAATTGCTATTGGTATGTTTTCGATAGGATGATATTGTGGCGCAAACTCGCTATAGTTATGACGTTCGATAAATGAATGTATGAGGTCGCCGCTATAGCCTGCGATCGCGGCTTTTATGATATATCCATTTTCTCCTTTGAAAACAGTTGGTTCTTGTATGGGTTTTGCTCCCCGTGCGATCGCTGTTTGAAAACAAGTACGAGCATCATCAACCAGCAGGGCAATATTATATACTCCATCGCCGTGTAACCTGACATATTCAGCCACCGGGCCATCTGGCGTCAGGGGAGAGGTAAACACAAAGCGAATATCAGACTGTTCTAGTACAAACGACTTGCGATCGCGCACTCCAGTTTCCAATCCAGCATAGGCGATCGCTTTAAAGCCAAAAGATTTGCAATAAAAGTAGGCAGCTTGCTGGGCATTGCCAACATAGAATTCTACATAGTCAATTTTTTTCAGTTTTATTGAATTTTCTTCTTGGAAATTGACTAATTTATTTTCTCTAATTTGCATAAGTCTTTCCTCGATTCTTCTAAATTATTAGAATTTAGCTATTTTCTATTAATCTATTTCGATAAATTTAAATTACTAGTTTTTTATTTGAATATAATTTAATTTATAGCGTATTAACTAATAAAAATACTTTGTTTATTGAGACTCATTTTTATTCTAAAGACTCCCTGCATATTAATGTGCAATTTTTACACGAGGTTCTAGCAGAACAAAATTTTGTGTAACAAAACATTAGTCTGTAATATTTTCTACCATTTTTTCATGATTTTGGAAATAATCCTCTAGATAGTTTGCACTAAGCTGAATTTGCTGCTTGCTGTTAAACATTTCGATCATAAAGCAAAGGCACTTACGTATTACATTTTTTCTTATGAATATTCATATTGAATAAATTTCGCTCCAAATCAGTGTAGATTGCCACAAAAAACAAATAGGCGATCGCCTATTTTAATAAGGTAAATAAACTCAATAATGTTTTTTAGTGACAGCCTGGAATCCAATTGAAATTGCAGATTAACTCTCTAATATTGTCGATTAGTTGTGATTAATTAAATAAAATTTCTCTATTTAATCTATGCGTCGTCAACTCATTTATGCTTTAGTTTTTATACTTTCACTAAGTATTGTAATTCTGTTGTGGCCCATCAATGATTCTGATTGCAATTCAGAAGCTTTCCTCTCATCAAAAACCAAAAAATTCCAAGTACAGGCGACTAAAGTTGTTGTTCAGCCTTGGCGTGGTGAGCATCACGTATATGGTATCTTTATGGTTCCTAATGAATACAAGCAAACCCCACTTTTTGTATTAACTGTCAAAGGTTTTGGTAGCGAATGTTCCAAACCATTTGGCTACAGTCAAAACTATGATGATATCTCTGCCGATCCGGGAACACATTTGGTGAGAGACTACCTGAGAACTAGAACTGCACTGCGGCTAATTCTTCAAGGTTTGTACGCGCAACTCAAGGATAAACAGAACTGGACTCTGACCTATCCTCAACCTAAAAGATAGATGAGTAGTATTCGCTTGAGTTATTAAAAATTTTGAATTAGGCTTCTTTGATCAAGATTTTGTATTGAGCTAAATACACCCAATCTTTAAAGCTTTCTATGGTATAAGATTAGACGATCATCAAGGAAATCACGCCCTTACCTTGAATGTTGCCTAACCTTCAACGATCAATAGAAGAACAGGAATGTGTGCTTGAAAACTCTGAAAATCCTTGTCAGTGGTGAGGATGCTGTAGCTTCGACGATGGGCAACCGCACAAATCAGAAAATCAGTATTTGAGCCTTGGATGCCATTACTGCGGCACGTGTTGAAAAACTCGGCGGCGAGTTCGTAGTCTTCAGGTATGAGTTCTAGGTCTGGGAAGGCTTGAAGGTAATCCCGCATCTGGGTAAACTGTTCCAAACTGCGAACTCCAGAAAGAATTTCTTGGCGAATTGCGCCTAGCAAGACAACTTGATCGTCAGTGATGAAATTCCGTAATAGTGTGACGGCAGGAGAAGAATTGGGTGGTGTTTTCCGACGCAGAGCCAGCGACCAAACAGAGGTATCAACAATGACGCTCATGTTTGCTGACGTTGATGCTTGTAGTCGTAGTCTTCGTCATAATCAATGGTGCCAAAGAGGTCTAACACTTTGAGCCGCTTACGACGTTGAATATATTCACGAAGTGCTGTTTCAACCAGAACATCAATAGTTGTGTGGTCATCCAGTGCCAGCGCTTCTTGCAGCAAGGCTTCGTCTATTTTGAGTGGGGTAGCCACGAGCAATTTTGACCCAACGACAGCGTAAATCAATGTTATCGCACTTTCTCTTTCTTGCTTCTTCCCAAGGTCAGGAGCGATCGCCCTCACCAACTTAACTTCTCATATCAATTTCCACCTGACTCATCCTGCGAGTGCAACATTTCCGTGCAGAGCCAGCTAACATCCAAATTAGTGTTGAGTTGCCAAATTCTCCTCGTTCTCTAACAATTTATTAGTAGCATTCAGCACAATCTGGGCTGAACCTATGAAGAAATCACGGTCAATTGTAGCTGGTATATCGCTAGATTGATGGTAGTGAGGAGTTCGGAGATTAGCAGTATCAGTTACTAAGACAGCACCTACTCCTTGATACCAAAATGGTGCATGATCGCTGCGTAGGGTGTCTGGTGTCAGCAAGCCTTTGAGAGGAATAGGCAGTGTTAGAACTGAGGGTAGATTTGAATCTTCTTTATTCAAAGCTGTAGGCGAGATTTGCTGGGAGTTTTGAAAGGCATTCAGCAAAGGTAAATGTTCTGTATCGCCAACTACCGCTAAAAAGTCGCCCTTATCGCTGGGTGGGGTAACAGGTAAACCTGCTGGATACTCTTGGCAACCGGTGGTGTGGCAAGCATAACCTACCATATCCATAACAATGACACCGCGTAGATTTTGCAAACGTGCTGTTTTGCTCACAAAAGCCTTACTACCCAAAAGTCCCGCTTCTTCTTGGTCAAAAAAAGCTAGTTGCAATGTGCGTGGTGTTGGTTGTGCACCAAGAATTCTAGCAACTTCCAGTACTACAGCTACACCACTGGCGTTATCATCAGCACCCGGAGAAGCAGCAACAGTATCATAATGAGCAGCGACAAGAATCGCACCAGCTTTTTTATTAGTTCCCTTGCGTTCGGCAAAAATATTCACACCGTCAGAGAACTTTTCTAACCTAGGTGTCCAGCCTAATTTTCTCAGTTCAGTTGTAATATAAGTGCGAGTACGCGATCGCTCGGCGTTCGTATAACGCTGAAAATTCAACTTTTGAATGTGGCTAAACAGCTTGTCAGCCGACACCAGCAAATTGCTAGATACAGGCTGAGATTTCTGTGCTGGAGTATTTTCTTTGGGAATACTTTCAACAATTGCTGGTGCGGGAGGCTGCTCAAATAACCTATTTTTGGCAGTACCTCTACTACTTACAACAATAACTACTAGGAGTAACAGCGCCAGCCAAATCCATTTTTTCATGCGATCGTTCCTGCTTCTCAAACTTACGGTAGCGCAAACAGCAAGTTTGACAGCTCGTCTTTTGACAGAGTCACCAATTTCACTTAAAGTTCCGCAGTATAACAGTGCTGAGTGCTGAGGAGCCAGCCTCGTGGGCGGGTTTCCCGACTTGAGCGGACTGGCGTTGCTGAGGAAAAAAGGAGAAATGAAGAGAAAATAATTTCTTCATGCTTCCACCCAAAACTCAGAATCAAGGACTCAGGAATTTATTTATGCTAGATTTATCACTCATTACAATCCTGGGGTTTCTGGGTAGTTTTGGACATTGTTTTGGGATGTGCGGTCCTTTAACAATGGCATTCTCCTTATCTCATCAGCACGGGACTCCTGATTGGCGACAGCAATTAAAATTTCATATATTACTGAACCTAGGGCGGATGTTGAGTTATACCCTAGTCGGTGCGGGGATTGGGGCATTGGGTTCAGTATTGGTAGAGGGTGGACAGCTAGCAGGTATTGGCAGTGAATTACGTCGCTGGATAGCAATAATTACTGGTTTGATGCTGATTTGGTTTGGTTTAGGACAACTAAAACCCGATCTGCTACCTCGGATTCCAGTTTTACACCCTCTATTACAACGAAGTTTACACAATCGTTTGAGTGCAGGAATGGTCAACCTTTCTTCACAACCTAGATGGTCGACACCAGCACTTTTGGGGATGACTTGGGGATTAATGCCTTGCGGTTTCTTGTATGCAGCCCAGATTAAAGCCGCCGAGACTGGTAATTTATGGATGGGTGCGGCAACTATGCTAGCTTTTGGCTTGGGAACCCTACCGACTATGTTAGGTGCAGGCGTTTCTGCCTCGTTGGTAAGTCAAGACAAGCGTAGTCAGTTGTTTCGCTTAGGCGGTTGGGTAACTCTTACCATTGGCGCAATTACTTTGCTGCGAACTGGCGATACAATGGTCGATTACACCGGACACGCCGCCTTAATCTGCTTGATCCTAGCACTAATAGCTCGCCCCATTAGTGGCATCTGGGCTTCACCCTTGCGTTACCGTCGTGCTTTGGGAGTGGCAGCTTTTGTGCTGTCTGTTGCTCACACTGTCCACATGATGGAACATTCACTGCAATGGAATTTTGCCGCTTTCTGGTTCTTGCCGCCAGACTTCCAGTGGAGCATGGCTGCGGGTGTTGTAGCATTGGTATTGATGACTCCCGCTGCTTTCACAAGTTTTGACTTCTGGCAAAAATATTTAGGTAAGCGTTGGCGACAGATTCATCTATTGAGTGTACCTGCTTTGCTGTTGAGTGTGATTCATGCGGTTTTGATTGGTTCCCATTACCTGGGTTCTTTACAATCAAATGAGGGGAATAAATTAGCAGCAGCGCTACTGGGTTTTTTTACCCTCTGTGTTTTGCTGTTGCGCTCGCGGTGTTTTTGGTCAAGGTTATCCATAGCAAAATTTTATGTTCCCCCAAGCAAGTCGCGCTAAACCTCCCGTTCCTGCTGTACTCAAGGTAAGTCAGCTATTAATCTTTTTGTTGGTCATTTCGGTAAATTATCCTCGCGCCAGCTCTGCCCATACAGTGAAAATAGCCGCAGATGTTGGTGGTACTCTCCATATTGAACCGAATGATAATCCCCAAGCAGGAAACCCCACACAAGCTTGGTTTGCTCTGATTCGCAAAGGTGGAAAGGCGATCGCTCTCAAAGAGTGTAATTGCCAGTTGGCTGTTTATGCCGAACCCCATACAGCAAAAGAGCCACCACTGTTAGAACCTCCTTTAAAACCTGTGTCTGCTGAACGCTATCAAGCTACGCCAGGTGCTGAAATTATCTTCCCCAAACCAGGGACTTATTTACTGAGACTGAGTGGTAAACCTACAGCAGGGTCAAGTTTTAAACCTTTTGAGTTAAAGTTTAACGTGACTGTAGCATCAAGTTCGGCAAGCATATCACAAGAATCCCAGAATGTCAATAATAGTGTAGTAGAGACTCAATCTCAATCATTACCGTTGTGGGCGATCGCCGCCGCCATCTTTGCAACTTTAGGGATTGTGTTGGCTGTGCTGCAAAAGCGGAGGAGATTTTGAGCAGGGAAGGGAGTGTGGGGAGTGTGGGGAGTGTGGGAGAGGGTGGGGAGACAAGGGAGAAATAACCAAAGACAAATGACTATTAGACCTCTTGCAAAAATATATTTTTGCAGGAGGGGGAAAGGGAAAAGGTTAAAGGGAAAGGGTTT
>NZ_MTAV01000166.1 GCF_002154695.1 Nostoc sp. T09 | reverse complement strand
TTAATAACCAGCTTTAGAACCTGTTTAGTTCGTTTGTTCTAACAAAGTTGACATGCTCCCTTCCCATCCTTGCATTAATGCACCTCAACTGCATATTCTGAGTTGTGTAAGTATTCCAAAGCTTGCTTGACTTTAATACCTGCAAGTTCAACTTGAAACTGATCGACACGGCGATCGCCTAAAGTTTCCACGCTACCATTAAGGATATTCACATCGACATCAAAGCGACGCACCAAGGTAGTAAATATAGAATTTCTTGCACTTTCGTCAGCGAATGCGACTGTTGCCAAAACTGCCCCAGGACGAGGTATATAGTTACTGGAACGTGGAAAAAACTCTCTAGCTAATAAAGAATCAGGTTGCGCTGCTAGATCGCTAACGCTACCTTTCTCTACAATCTTGCCAGCATGGAGTATCGCCACACTATCGCAGATGTGTTTGACTACACCCATTTCATGAGTAATCAACAAAATTGTTAGCCCCATGCGTTTATTGAGGTCGCGCAATAGTTCTAAAATTGAGCGTGTAGTTTGGGGATCGAGGGCTGATGTCGCTTCATCTGAAAGTAATACCTTTGGTTCCCCCGCTAAGGCGCGCGCAATTCCAACTCGTTGCTTTTGTCCGCCAGAAAGTTGTGCGGGATAAGCATTTGCTTTACCTTCCAAACCTACCAACGCCAGCAATTCTTCTACTTTGGCCTTGCGCTTCAATTTGCTATAACCAATCACTTCCAAAGGAAAAGCGATATTTTCAGCAACGGTTCTACAACTGAGCAAATTAAAGTGTTGAAAAATCATGCCAATGCGCTGGCGTGCTTGACGCAAAGTCGCACCAGAAAGGGCTGTTATTTCTTGATCGTTGACTCTAACATAACCCGATGTGGGCTTTTCTAATTGATTGACGCAGCGAATTAAAGTACTTTTACCTGCGCCACTTTGCCCTAAAACGCCAAATATTTCGCCCGCTTTAACGTGCAAATTCACACCATCCAGAGCTACTATTTTCTGCTCGCCTTGGTGGTAGATTTTGCGAATATCAATAAACTCTATCATCTATAAATTTCTCCATATATAAGTTAAATTCTCATCCTCTCTGCATCTGGTGCGTCTCTGCATGATACGAACCACGTTCGCCGAAGGCGTTCCCGCAGGGTAGATGCTAAGGGCACAAAGGAAGAAATTATTTAAGGAATAGGAAGTACAGCACCTTGATATTTATCTCTAATAAATTGCTTCACTTTGTCATCGCGTAGCAATTTATGGAGTTTTTGAATTTTCGGATCGTTTTCTTTTCCTGCTAATGTGGTTACAGTCACCGCATAAAGTGGATTTTGTGCCGACTCTATTGCTAAAGCATCTTTATCTGTTTTCATGCCTGATTGCACAACCCAGTTACCTGTAACCCCAGCTAAATCTACGTCAGGGAGAGTTGGTATTGCTTGCGCTCCAGGTATCTCTTTAATTTGCAAATTTTTGGGATTTTCAATAATATCTTTAGGGCTGGCTGGTTGTGCATTGGGTTTGAGTTTAATTACTTTGGCTTCTTCTAATACTTTTAATGCACGATGAGCGTTGCTAATATCATCAGGAATTGTTACTAAAGCTTTATTCGGAACTTCTGCTAGAGATTTATACTTTTTAGAAAATATTCCTACTGGATTTAAATGTATTTGGGGAGTAAAAGCGTACATTTTGAGGTTTTTTCGCTTTCCATAATCTTCCATGAATGGAATATGTTGAAAGTAATTGGCATCAATCTGTCCATCTTTTAAAGCAGTATTGTTCTGTACGGGATCGTTAAAAGTAACAATTTCAATATCTAATCCTGCTTCTGGCGCAAGATTTTTTTTCACAAATTCCAAAATCTCTCCAGCAGGGACGGGTGAAACTCCTACTTTAATTTTCTCTTTTGCTGCTGTTGCAACTGTATTTGCAGCTGTTGTCGCGGTAGGAGTAGTTGCTGTGTTAGTTGTACCGTTATTTTGCTGCGAACTACAACTAGTTACTGTAGCAATAAAGGATGCAGCCGCTATAACAAAGAACCGACGTTTAATTTTAATATTCATGCGATCACCTCTGCGTGTTTATTTCAATAATTTTAAAAATTCATAATTATGATGAGTGTTACTGACTTTCAATTTATTTTGAAATACTCATTTACTATTACTTTTCAAAAAGCCCCCCTGAAATAGGGGGGAAGAGCAAAAGAACGCTTTCGGAAACACTACTACATCACTCACTCACACTCACAAGCTGAGGAAGTTTGGCAATGGGAATATCAAGGAAGTACGACAACACTTCCCGTCGCCAAGCATCGTAAATAACTCCTAGTCCTTCAATTTCTGCACCTGTCGCATCACGGACAATTTGCCAATGCTTTTTCAAATAAGGATTCCGTCGCCGTTGTCCTTCTTCGTCCAGTTCTAATAACTGCGTTGCAATTTCTGCTTTCTCTGCTGGTGAAGCTTTGTCATACTTGCTTTGCCACCAAGCTAAAACTCCAAAACGGTGAACAGCTTCATCAGGTAAAATTGTCTGACTGGCAAATGTAGAAGTCTCCGGATCAACGATGGTTGTGGTACGACTGTTTAAAATTAGCTGGGCGACTATATGCAGTTCATAATGCAATTCAAATGCTATGAACCCTAACCAATTACGAATTGGCAAATCTCCCATAAATTCCCAGTGATTTTGGACTTCTTGGACAATCTTGTCGATGGGATCGTGTCCTGATAATTCCCAGACTCGCCGACGAGTAAATTGGGAGTGTGCGCCATCATCACCAATTTGGCGGCTCAAGAATAGTTGCAGTTCGGGATCGGGTATTTGGTCAATAATCTTGCTACAAACTTGAACAATATATAGGTCGTGGGCTGCACCGCCAATGCGGAAGCGATAAAAATTTTCCAACTCTTCTTCTGTAGTCAGTTGTCGTGGTTCTTGTAGGCGAGTAGTGGGAAAGTGCGGGGCGTGCTGGGCTATGAGTTTATCAATAGTTTCAATTTCAAACTTGGTTGTCCAAGCGGGACGAGTTAAGGTTGCAGTCATAAAGCTTTCCTTAATGAGTATTGCAATTAAGCTACCAGTTCTAAAGAACGCACTCGCGGCATTACTTCTTCATAAAAGCGTTTCATCTCTGGGGCGAAAGGTTGGAATTGCAGCATGAAAGTATCAATACCCACGCTAACGAAATTTGCAATTCTTGCTGCTACTGTGTCATAGCTGCCAACTAACCCTGCTGCTGTCCCGCCATTACTTCCCACACCTGGATACTTGACCATATTCTTGAACATCACTACTTCTGGTTCAACACCTTTCATTAGTTCAGTTCTGTCGTCTTGTTTAGCAAGTTCCAGAAGATATTGATATTCTGCTTGGGCTTCGGCTTCAGTAGGTCGAGCAATTACAAAGGCTGACATAGCAAACTTCAAGGGATTGGGTTTTTTCCGTTCCCGTTTTTTAACATCAGCAATTGTTTCTCTCACTACATCCAATGGTCGTCCATTGAGAAAAAACACATCTGCTGCTTGCATTGCCAGATTTTTCGCCGCATCTGATTCTCCTCCTAAATACACACGAGGATGAGGTTGCGCTACAGGACGCGGACGCAAGCATAAATCGGTAATCTGAAAGTAATCGCTGTGGTAATTAACTCTTTCCCCATTCCACAAGGCTTTTACTACTTCAATCCACTCTTGGGAATAGCGATAGCGCTCATCATGAGGTAGGAAAGGTATGCCCGATTTTTGCAATTCGGGCATAAACCAGGCGCTAACTAAATTAATTGCAAACCTTCCGCCACTAATCGCATCAATATTTAATGCCATTTTTGCCAACACAACTGGATGAAATAGCAAAGGTTTTATTGCAGCGATAATTTCTAGGGATTGAGTTACTTCCGCTAGGGCGGCGGCGGTTGTCCAAGTCTCTAGCTGGTCTAATTCTTGATTCCTGGGATTGATGATGTGTTCGGCGATGAGAGTGGTAGTAAACCCGTATGCTTCTGCTAGTTGAACGAGCTGCTTGGCTCTTTTATAGCTAGCATCATGGGGTTCTTGGGGGTGGTTCATCGCGCCACAATTGCCATAAACAGGAATCCATATCCCATAGCGTGGCTGAGACATATCTCTACACCCTCTTTGACTAGAGGCTAATACTTCTGGCATTTTCAGGTGAATGGGAGTTTAAACGTAAAACTTGCTTTTTGGAACAAAATACGCTTTATCTACCGATTTACCGTAGTATATGCTATATAATATTTTCATAAATAGCTGACAAATGCAATGGGATAAGCTAAACAAAATCTGAAATTTTAAGTTTTCCTGACTCAAAAATAATTCTGAATTATAGATTCAGTGCCAGTGGCAATCGAGGTTTTACCCCCTAGATTGATTGCGCTGTGTGTGCCATTTGCCATTTTTCACGAAGGCGGCAATAGTCAACAGTTTCTTCTGCTTCCTTGCCTACCTTCTCTTGCTCCCTAATACCTCTTGTCAACCTATGTAGGTACAATTATGGCTAAGAACAGTCGCAAAACCAAGTTATTACAGGCTCCTGAAGCAAAAGTTGCCAAGCCAAATCCTGTAGCTATTCAAGATAAGAAAACTACTGCCAATTCCTGGTTAGAAGTGCCTGACGAAGCAACTTTACCGCCAGAAGTACAAGCACTCTTTAAAGAACAGCGCGATCGCTTTGGCTTTGTTCATAGTTTCTTTCTGGGCTATTCACTCAATCCCGAACATCTACTGCTTTGGTTCAACTACTACAACGCTTTGATGCATGGAGAGGGAGAACTTTCTCATAAGGAACGGGAGATTATTGCGATCGTCTCTTCTGCATCCAATCACTGTGAGTCCTGCGTTATTACCCACAAAGCACATCTGCGAGAGGTAATTAAAGACCCAGTTTTTCCTGATGCATTGGCACTTAACCATCAGGAAGTTGCACTCACAGAACGGGAACTCGCCCTCGTGAACTTTGCGATTAAAATTAACCAAAATTCTAGTCAATTTTCTCCAGAAGACCTTGAAGCATTACGCCAAGCAGGGCTTTCCGATAAAGCTATTTTAGAAGCTGGCGAAATTGCAGCTCAATTCAGCCTTTCCAACCGATTGACAAAAGCTTTTGGTTGGAAAGTACCCAGCGAATATGACAAGTTGTATCGGTGAGAGAAATTTGGTATTGCGATCGCTTTTATGATTCTCTACCCAGTTAAAACAAAAATAAGTCCAAATCATCCCATGATTCAGCAACGCTCAGCTTCCATGTAGCAGCAGAGATAGGGAATGCACTTCTTGCCACTATGCAAAACTTAAAAATCTAAGTAACTCACCTGGGTTTTGTCTAGGTGAGTTACAGTTCAAACAGTTAACGATTTAGCTCAACACGGCGAAACTCAGATGGCGGGTTGGGCACTTTCTCATGGGCACAGGGTAAGGGAGACTGAGCCAAGACCACAATCATTCTTTCGATACCAGTATTAATGATTTCATGTCCTACATCTTTGGGAATGTGAACGCAGTCTCCAGGTTCAACAGCCGCAATTTCATCACCAACAATTACATCTCCTGTACCTTGGACAAAGTAACAAATCTCGTCACTTCCTGAGTGTTTATGTAAAGGGTTGGATTGTCCTGGCTCAATGCAGTAGATATTAAAGTGCATGGAGTCGGTAGAGAAAATCCGCCGCCGAACAAAGAAACGAGGGTTGAACTGAGCTATATCTTCTAGGCTTTTCAGGTCGCCATTGCTGAATTTTTTAGGATCTTTTAACAGGCTGGTATCAGCTTGTAAGGGAATCAAACCAATTTCATTGGTAATTTCGGTTTGCATGGCTAATTGCTCCTTAATTTTGATGAAAAACTTGTTTGAATGCGATGCCTACGACGGGCTACGCCTACGCCTATCACCCTACGCCAACGGATTTTGGTAGGGTGCTTGCAGACTGGCGTGCTTGCAAATAGGCATATAAAGAATCGTAGATAAAGAATGCTTTTTGCAGAGTTTCCCGATCGTTAGTGGTGACTAGAGGAAAGCCGTGGCTAATTGCTTTGAGGCCACTAGCTTCTGGTCTTTGATCAATAGCTCCGGGGATATCGGCAGCGTGAACAATTTCGGCCAATTCAGCTAACACAGCATCGCTCAAACCATAATCTTGGATAATCTGTTCAAAAGAGGTAATACCTTTGTCATGAGCATACTTGGCTCCTGGTGCATCAAAACCAATGGCGCGATCGGACTGTTGGACTGAGGCTACTTGATCTGGCTCAACAAAAATAAACTCCGCTTCTTTATCCACAAATCGTTGGATTAACCAAGCAGTCGCTAGCCGATTGACTCTAATTTGTTTGCGCGTTACCCATTTCATATGTATAGGTTCTCCTTTTAATAACCAGCTTGAGTGTTGTAGCGTTTGATTTTGCCAAACTTAACCAGAGCATGACCTGGGGAAGCATCAACTGCTGGCTTTTGTTTTGCAACTAACCACTTCTCAAATTTTTCTTCGCTCTCCCACATAGCGATAATTAACCAGTCTCCTTTACCGTCATTAGGCTGGAGAATCCGCTCCATGAGAATGCCGTATCGTTGCCTTAATTCTCGATTAGATTCGATCCAATCACAGAAGGCTTGTTCGTTCTCTTTGGGTATCTCGACAGTACGAACACAGACCAGGGGTTTTGGTGGTAAGACAACCATTTCAAACCTCCGATGTTGATGAAGTATCTCTTGCTGCCAACGTAAAAAGCACAGCAGTAGCCAAAAGTAATCCGCTAACTACACTAAAGCTGATTTGATAAGAGGTATACATCAGGAGAAATCCCAACAAAATAGGGCCGCTTGCCTGACCAACGTCCATAATTGCGCTCATAATTCCTAATGCAGTACCACGACTGTTTGCTGGAGCCAAATCTGCAACCAAGGCGGATGTGGCAGCAGAGGCGATCGCAATTCCCAATCCAAACACCGCAGAAATTAATACCAGTAAAAATGCTGCTTTAGTTTGATAAAACAGAAACGTTGATACACTAGTAAGCAGTAGACCTAAGATAATTTGTCGCTTGCGTCCATGACGTAGGCGTAGCCCGCCGTAGGCATCGCTGATTCGACCCATCAAGGGACGCGCTAGTACCTTTACCCCAACCTGGCTAGTAAAAACCAATCCTACAGCAGTTTTATTAATGCCAACACTCAATGCATATAGAGGTAAGAAAGCTTCAACCGCGCCAAAAGCTCCGAATTGAGCAGCTTCTACTAAACTAGTCATGAGAATTGTGCGGTTGTAAAAAATCTTACTAATTGCCATTCGATTTAAAGCTAGATTTTGTCTAGCTTCTCGATGACGATTTGTCCCGTAACTTTGGTTAGGCAGCAGTTTCATTGCCAGTAAAACTAAAATCCCTGCGATCGCACATACTGCATAAACAGCTTGCCAAGTGCTGATAGTGAGGAGTAAACCGCCAACTATCGGAGCGATCGCTCTTCCTCCCAACGTAAAAGAGGAATACCAGCCTAATCGCTCTCCTCTACGGGTAGGTGCTAAATCAGCAACATAAGCCATTGCTACTGGGCCAAGAATTGCCGTTGCTAGTCCGTGATATACCCGCACCAGTGCCAATTCCCTAGGGGTGGACACTAACAAGTAAGCTAGGGGGGCGCTGCAAAATACTACTCCTGCTAATAGTATCAAGGGCTTTCTACCCCAATAGTCACTCAGTAAGCCTGCTGGAAAACTAACTAGGATGCCGGTTAGTGTCGAGGCGGCAGCGATCGCTCCGATTGTCGCTGGATTTGCGCCCAATGTTTGCGCCAAAATTGGCAACACTGGGTTTTTAGCGATCGTTGAGCTAAAAATTGCCAATCCCCCAACTGAACATAGCACCAGAAATGCAGAATACTTCATTGCCTAAGCAAGAGTGGGGATAAAGTCTCTGGAAATATGTTGTTTACTGTAATAGGTATTTCTTTAAATTGCAACTACTGTTACACATTGCTTAAAATCTTTGTAGCAACAACTAACCCTGCTGTTTGGAGAATACTGCATATAAACCCTCAAATAGGTTGCTTCCACAGCTTTCTAGTTCAGCGTCAGAAAGGTTTGCTAAAAACCAACCCTGCAAAAGCGCATCTACTCCTGGGGTTTCAGGACGCGCATACTGACTATCTCGCAGGTCAATTTCATGTACAATTTCTGCGATCGCTTGTATTCCCGGTTGATTCAAGCCAAATGTTCTGGCCATCACCTCAAAAGTGCAAAGGTTGCCACAATGTCCAAATATGGCATCTTTCATTTCAAAGGAAATTTCATCAGGTGCAACTTCATGAGAATATCGAATTTCGGCATTTGGATTGATAAATCTCCGAATTAGCCAAATACAGGCGAGACGGTCTATATATGGTCTGGGTCTAGTCACCCATCGTTTATTCTGGTATTCAGCAATAGCTTGATGGGGAATCTCTAAAGCTTCAGATAAAGTTGCAGAGAGCGCTTTAGCTATACGGTTTAAGATAATTGTTAAGCGTTGTCCATCAACACAATCGAAAAAGTCTACACGAACAATTTCACTGTGTTGTCTTCGCAGCTTTTCTAAAGTTTCCAGCAAACTGCTACGGTCTTGTAAACTGGAGTTGGAATTTATAGACTTTTCCAATTCCAGTGCTAAGGCTTCAATTTCTTGATACTCTTCGCTCTTGGCTTGACGAAATAATTCGATAATTTCTTCATCTGCTAGTCCCTCAAATCGTTCCACCCGCATTACTAAAGCTTCTCCCTTTGCTTGTTGCACTTCCTGCGCCAGCCATTGGAAAGATTCAATGCACTCATCGCGATCGGGCAGAACGTAAATACTACTTTTAAGAGAGATGGCTCCGATTCGTCGCAGTCGTCGCCACAGCGTCACACGCGGACTGGAAGAAGATTTAGAGGGAAGAGAGTAACAGAAAACTATCCAATTCAACTGTTAATACCTCTATTGAGATCTAAAATTAATCATTATTTCAAATAAAACACAATATCTGTTTAATAAAATTATAATGGTTTGAAGCCATTCATAGCACTAATAAGTTGATTAAATCCGAGCAACAAATTGGAATTGGGAAAAACATCAAGCCAGGGATAAATCAACCAAAAGAGTAAAAGTGGTTAGACAATTAAGCGCAGATTATTGAGAGTATTCTTCCATCCGGTAGGAGCAATTCGGAAAGTTCATAATTTTCTCACCGTTGGCGCACCCGCACCTTTGCAAAGGGCTGGTGTGGCGGTGATGCAACTTCCTGTTAGTTACTACGAAGAATTAGCAAAGCTTTATCAGCAAAAGCGAAATCATATTCTACAAATTTTAGATACAGTAGGAATTCCTTATTTTGTTCCTAAAGGAGCTTACTATGTATTTGCAGACATTTCCAAATTTGGTTATAAAACAGATGTGGAATTTGCTACATATTTAATTAAATAAATTGGTGTTGCGGTGCTTCCTGCATCAAGCTTTTTCTCGCAATCTAAGACTGGAAAAAATTACATCAAATTTTGTTTTAGTAAGAAGCCAGAAACTTTAGCAAAAGCAGGAGAGCGTTTACTAAAATTACAAACACTTATAGGAGTGGTGAATTGAGTAAGATAACACGCCTACAGTTTCATTTTAGAGGCTCTTTGGTTTTGCTCATAATTAAGATAAATGACACAATAAAAATGCCATACCTAAATAAAAACCCCTCCAAGGTTGGAGAGGTTTTGTAGTTGGCATTCTGATCAAGATTCAGAGGAGTATTCCTAAAAAACTATTTCTCTATCAAACTATTGCAGTAATAATACAGCATTGTATAAATCCATAATGAACTTGTGCAAAGCTGTATTTAATAAGATAATTGAGCAGCTAATGTTGTTAGCTGGGAATTAACAGCACTGAGGTAATCTGGCTTGTTCAGGACTTGTGAGGGTAACTTTTTAGCACTGATAGCAGCTTTGACCACATCTACAGCAGTAACTTTTCCTGTTTGGTATTCAGATATCAAAGTAGCCCCACTGGAAATACCTTGCTGTTTTAGCTCACCTTGATAAGCTAGAAAGGCAGTATCAAAAGGTTTTAGATAACTGATATTGGTGGAATGATTAGGTAAATTGTTAGCGCTGGTGGCTGTATTTACTGTATTGCTGCTGTTAGTGGTTGTTTGAGAATCAGCGATTCCCGGTAACAGAGTAATAGAAGAAACAAGAAATGCAGAATGAATCCAGGTTGCGAATTGCATCAATTTATCCTCAATATTTTAGGTAATTAGTTCTATTTAGAAGTTGGCAAGACCGATCATGTGATAAGCCAGAACAGCAGTATCAAAACTTTTGAGGTAACTAATATCTGTGGAATGATGCCCTATAGGCTTAGAGTTGAGAGCTTTTATTGATGTAGTAGTGTTGGTATTAGCTACTTTTTTAGCCTGAAAAATTTCTATATCAGGAAAAATATGTGGGTAATTCATTGAATTTGTGAGTTTCATAAAGCTATCCTGATTTAGAATTAGCTGCGATTAATCTTCGTTAGTAATAGAATCTAATTTTTCATCAATCTCAACCTCCTACACTTAGATCACCAGATCGGTTGATTTATGACTCACCCAAATGGGTGAGTTCAATTAACTCCCTGAAGTTGGTTTGGGGGATTGGGATAGTTCACAGTCGCTCTGAGCAACGCTAACTCTCGACTCCTCTACTCCACGCAAAAAAAGGTGCGCGCTCGCGCACCTGCTAAAAACTTAATTACTATGTATATCTCCTGTCTGATGCTATTTTTGGCTGATTGTAGGTGGAGTGATTGCTGCGTACTGTTCAGATGTCAGTGTGGCTTCTTGAATATTGATAGGTTTAGGAATCAAGCCATTTTTATGGAAGTAATCTGCAATCCGCTGTTGTTCCCTAATTAAATCTGGAGAAATAGCTCTCAATCCATAAGAACGACGGCTAATTCCCAAGTCAATCACATCTGGAGGGAGTTTTTGGTACGGTGTGATTAGCTTTGCCGTCTCTTTGGGATTGGTTTCTGCCCAACGCTCAATTTTATCTATTTCCTCTTATTACCCTGTCTAGCTTCCCCAGATGCAGAAATCCGCAGTGAGGCGCTGTCAGCTTTGGGTGAATTGATATCTTCAGAACATTTGCTGCTGTTATTGGATGCGTTACAGCAAGAAGATATCAACCTGTAACTGAACGTATTAATTTTGTTGCGAAAGATACATGATGCCCAGTCTCTCCCAGCGGTGCTATCCTTCTTTAACTCTGAACATCCCCAACTCCGGGAAGCGGCTGTGACTACTCTTAGCTATCTCAATCAATTGCAGATATGTCCACCCGCCTTACCTTTAATCAGCGATCGCGATGATAGCGTGCGCCGTGCAGCTGCTCTTACCTTAGGTCATTTTGCAGATGCAGATATCGTGGATTTACTGTGTAATGCTTTGATAAATGATACAGATTGGCAAGTGCGCCGCAATGCAGCTAAGTCTCTCGCACTTCATACCGAGCCTAAAATTATTCCTACTGTACTAATTTCATTGAAAGATGAACATTGGCAGGTGAGAAAATTTGCTATCCAAATATTGCAGAAAATTCCTGATGTCCAGTCTTTACCCGCACTAATTGAAGCGCTAACAGATGAGTATTCAGATGTGAGAAAAGAAGCTGCGATCGCTCTTGGTAATTTGGGTAAAATTGAAGCTCTAAACGCTCTTCAACAAGCCATAGACGATCCCGATCGGGAGGTTAGTATCTATGCACAAAAAGCAATTCAGAAAATTGGAGAGTAAATGAAAACATAATACGGACAGAGCCTTATAATCACTCTGCTGGTAAGGCAATGAATCCAGTTTTCACGCCGCGTTTGAATCCTGCTTGCTCATAAAAGTGCAAAGTTTCCTCGCGTTTTGAGCTAGTTAAAAGCATTACTTTGTAACAGTTTTGTTGCCATGCAATATTTAAAGCATAACGTAGCACCTGTGTACCCAATCCCTGTTTTCGATAATCGATATGAGTAACAACATTTTCAATAATTCCGTATGAACGTGCGCCGCGTGTCAGGTTAGGAATGATTGCTAAATTACACGTCGATACTAACTTACCAGTAATGTCAGCCACAATGTAAAAAAGACGTGGATCGCCCAGAATCTCATCCCACATCGACTGCAAAATATTATCGCTGGGTAAAAGCGCATCGACTGGATTCAAATGTTGATATAAACTCACAAGTTGTGGAAGTTCATCGCGTGTAATTAAACGAATCGTGATGGTTGTATTTGGCAAATTAGCTATGTTAATAAACTGTGGTTTTGCTATAGACATACATAAAGATATTTACTCAATAAAAAACCGTAGATTGCGCTCTCTTGGAATCACGCATTTAATTTAATCGATAGAAAAAGTTGGCGATATTTTCCCGTTCAATCCAGCCTTGTTTGCGATAAAACTCGCGTTGATAGGATTCTCGCTCTTTGTTGTTATGTAACATCAAAAGTAAACACCCTCGCATCAGTGCTTCTGATGTGGCGGTTTCTAGCAGCCTTTTACCGATTCCTTGTCCCCGATAAGCCTCATGAATGAATAACTCGGAGATATAAGCTTGAGGTTTTGGCAGAAATGGACAAGGTAGCCAATGAACTGCAACATATCCGATTACCTGAGTTTCAGCATTTTCCGCCACATATATAGAGTGACTATCATTTGCATGACACTGAGCAATGTGCTGCTGAATTTGCGCGTAGACGCGGAGCGGCTTGTCTCCAGACATCGCTGTTTGGGGCGAAGTTGAATCTAGCCATGCAAACCAACCCAATTCTTGCAGAATTTGGGCAATCGCTTGTGCATCTGATTCTGTAGCTTTTCTGATGTTGGCAGGAAGCATGGACTAGAAGATTCTGTAAACAAGAGTTTGCAATTGGGCAACTATCTTTTGGATGATTTGCCGACGTGTATCTTGACGATTTTGGCTAGCGGCTTTCACCCTATTGATGATCGCCTCCGGCGCAGTGTGGGGCGAACCGCTGGTAAAGGGAGGTTGGGGATTGTATTCTATTTGTAGTTGAATAGACTGGGCAATATCTTCTCCAAATAATTCCGCAGCGATAACTAATCCAAAATCAATCCCTGAGGTGACACCACCGCCTGTAATGCGATCGCGATCGATGACAACTCTCTGTTCCACCACCTCAATTCCAAACAACCCTAACAAATCTAGAGATAGCCAATGAGTAGTAGCGCGATAGCCTTGGAGTAAACCAGCCGCCGCTAGTAGCAGAGAACCAGTGCAAACGGATGTTATGTAGCGGGCTTTTTCTCCCTGGGTTTTTAGAAAATCGAGAAACTTCCGATCTTCTAGCTTCGCATCAATACCCGGCCCTCCGGGGACAAACAACACATCTAAAGGTGGGGATTGAGCAAAGGTGGTGTCAGGTAAAAAAGTGAGACCGCGATCGCTTCGGATAGGTTCTAAAGTTTCCGCTAGCAGATATAAATGCGTGTTTGGTAACTTGGCAAACACCTCGTATGGCCCTGTGAAATCTAACTGCGTCACATTAGGAAAAAGTACGATTCCTATTGATATAAGAGAATTTTCTATTGCACTCATAACTTGTTTATTTTCAATCATTTGGAGGTGGGCATTGCCCACCCTACAAAAATCTTCGATTTAAGCCCAATTGCGTACTACAACAATCTTGAATTCACGTTGTTGGGGCAAAATATAATCCAGGGAATCGTAGCGTTCTAAAGCCCAGTTTCGCAAGTCTTGAATAGCACGGAAAAAGATATCATCAGGGATGCTCCAAGCTGCACTTTGGATTTTATTTTCTTGGTTTTCTATCAATTTACTTACAGTATCTTCAACTCGCCATTGAGCAGCGATTTGAGTTTCTAAAGTTGCACCTTGTGCTTCTAACTCTGCTAAAACTTCTTCTTCCGTCGCACCGTAACGCGGTAAAGGATGACCATAGCCTTCTAAAATAGCTTTACAATGCTCATTAAATTCCCACCTCTGTGCATTCACCTCTGAACCAGCACTAACAGAGTTAGCGTATCCGTGAGTGTAGAGATCAGGCATTTGGCAAGTGTCAGTACGGAGTGAAAGCCATTTATCTTTTATCAGATATCGAGACTTTAAAAGCTTCCAATCAAATGAATTCACTATACTTCAACCTCTTTTTCTTTTATTTGTAATTCATTGAATGCGCGTGGCTAGAATCACGGCATTTTTTGCTGTAACACGAATTTCAGTAGCAGCAATGCGAGGATCTTTCAACCAAAATTCTCTTATGGGATCTGTTCGTCCTTGCCTTTCTGGCGGCCAGTACTCTTCAGGTGTGAGATCGTCTAGTACTATCAAACCTCCAAGCTTGACAGCAGTTATCAATGTCTGAGGTTCAGTGAGTTTTGCTTTTCCACCATCGGCAAATAACAAATCAAAAGGAGCATCGGTGAGTAAGTTGTGCCAGTCTCCTTGAAGTACGCGGATATTTGACTTGTCTGCAAATAGCTGTTGCACAAGTGTGGCAAGCTGAGAATCAATTTCAATCGTGATAAATGTAGTATCTGGGTGTAAAGCACTAACAATCCACGCTGCACCAACGCCGCATCCAGTACCAATCTCACCAATCCTACCTTGTGTGACGTGGTTGGTGAGGACGTGCAACAAACGACCCACTTCTGGGAGTGAGGATTGGGTAAACTCTATTTGTGCAGCCAGCGATGTCTGCGACGGGCTACGCCTACGCGCTTTTTGCACTAATAATGGAACAGATGTGTTTTCATCTGTCATCTCTTCTCCTTCAACACCAATACTTCATGCAGCGTCACAGCTAAATCTTGCAATGCACGTTCGCCATCTCCCACAAAGGTTGAACCATGCATTGTCGCCAGGGTTCGGGGCTTGAGTGCAGCTAACTCTTGGAGAATGCGATCGCTATGTGTTGTGTAAGGTATGTAATTAGGAAAGGGACTTGCTTCGTAATTAACAATGGTTTGACGAAAACGCCCAATCACATCAGACTCCGTTACTGGCTCTACATCTCCAAACTGATGAAATAAATCTGAACACAACAGCGTCTTATGGGTAGTTTCAAATAACAATCCTGCGTCCCAACCGTGGGGTACTTGTGGTGTCTGTTGAAACTGAAAACGATATTTTCCAGTGTTTAAAACTTCGGTGTGTGCCAAAGTTTTGGACGGACGGATGGCAAAATCATCTACACTAACAAAAGCTGCGATCGAGCTACAAACTGTCTGAGCATTTGGTGCAATAGTTAGCCATTCATTAAGCGACCCACATTCATCCGCTTCAAAATGGCTAAAGCTAATCCAGCGAATCTGTGACGGATCGATAATCTTTGCTACTGCTTCCCGTACTAGTGGAAACATCACCTTGAGACCAGTATGAAACAATAATGGTTCTTCGTCCTTAACCAAAAACTGGATGAATTGCATATCTATTTTTGGTTCATAGGTGGAGATGCAATAGATATCGGGAGCAATTTCGGTAATGTTAGTCATGGTTGTGCTGCTCCTACAGGTAATAAAGAAACATGAGCAGAAACTACCTTCCATCCATCTGCAAATCTGTACCAAGTTTGGCTTTGTCTGCCAAAACGCTCTACACCATTAATAATGCGACGAAATTCTAGAGTTACAGTTGCTGTATCTTTTCCAAAGGCCACAACTTTAAGATTGAAAATTTCTCGCTCAATTTT
Source organism: Nostoc sp. T09 (assembly GCF_002154695.1). Taxonomy (GTDB): domain Bacteria; phylum Cyanobacteriota; class Cyanobacteriia; order Cyanobacteriales; family Nostocaceae; genus Aulosira. The sequence continues at coordinate 10,146 of NZ_MTAV01000166.1, read as the reverse complement.
TGGGTTAGGTCGAGAGGCGCGAAAATTGCGAATCTCTTCACTACCATAGAGGTTTTCTGCTATACCAAAGCGCACTACGTCTGGTGCATCCCAAAATAAACTATCCATCACCTCTAAATTGTTATTGACCAAAGCTTCTTCGTACTTGAGGTAAGTAGGTCAACCTAATTAAACGTAAGATAAATAGAGTTCAGTAATTAAGTAAGCAGCAATGCCAAAAGTATTAAAAATAATACTCAATAGGGAAGAAGATCGTACACTCAAAGAGCTAAGTTGTGCTGATGGAGTAGCACGTCGAACCAAACTTAGAGCGATCGCATTGCGTCTCAATGCTCACGGATGGAATGTAGCTGAGATTGCAGAGTATCTAGATTGGGCACAACAGACAGTAAGACAAACAATTCGACGCTGGGAACTTCAAGGCTTAGGGGGTTTGTGGGAAAGAGCTGGACGGGGAAAAAAGCGAAGTTGGCATGAAGTTGATTGGCAAGTAGTCGAAAAATGCTTGGAACAAAATCGTCGATACAGCGCTCGCCAGCTAAGTCAAAAGCTATTAGAGGAACGACAAATCGAGTTAGGTGCCGAACAAATACGGCGACTACTCAAAAGAAGGGGTGGCATTGGAAACGTATCCGCTACTGTCCGGCTTTGAATCTCAACAAAGAATATTTACAAGCTAAAAGGCTTGATTGGGAATTACTTAAGCTATGGTCACAATTAGGGTTAGTTTGTTTAAAGTATTTAGATGAATCTGGTTGCTACTGTACCAGCCCTACTGATTACGCTTATGGGCGCAGGGGTGAGCAAAAACGGATTCGACAAAATAGACGACGTGGTAGGCGTATCAATATCTTCGGTATTTGGCAGCCAAAAGTTCGTTTTGATTATGCTTTGATGGTAGGAACGCTCAAAACACCAACCTATGTCCAGTTGATGGACTGGCAAGCTCAAACTGCTGCTACTCGCTTACTTGAAACTGGACAAATAACCGTAATCATTCATGATAATGCCTCTGTCCATAAAAGCTCTTTGGCTCGCCAGCAGCACCAACGTTGGCAGCAACAAGGTTTGTACGTCTTTTTTCTTCCTCCCTATAGCCCCCAAATGAATCGGATTGAAGATGAATGGTTGCACCTCAAGCGTGACGAGCTTGCTGGTCAAGTTTTTGAGGATGAATATGAATTAGCGATCGCTATTATTGATGGTATAAATAACCGAGCTAACCACGGACAGTATCAAGTTGAGCGTTTTACGTTTAATTAGGTTGACCTACTTATAAAGCAGTTACTTCAGCTACAACAGCAGGGTCATTGGGAGCATCCAGTTTTGGCATAAAGACTCAAAAGTAAGGCAAAGAGAAAACTGTTCAACTAATCTCGGTGGTGATTTTCTTGAGTGCCAAGTTTGCATTACTCAAGGGTCGATCTCTTCATTAGTATAAGCAATGTTTATTCTCCGATAAATACACGTATTTAGTCAAGTTTTAAAACAATTATTAACAGGATTGAGGTGGATCTGGCGGAGCTACCAAAGTGTACAAATTAGGCTGAATCATTTCAGATTCAGCAACGCCAAAAACTCGCAATCATATTTTTTTATATATACATCTATCTTTAGAAGTATAAAAATTTCATGTCTTTTTCATTTTTAGGGAAAAAACTATATGTATCAACTTACTGACTGATTAGTTATGCTTATTTCATATAGTGCGAGACGAAATGTGTCTTTATTTATCACTTTAAGTTTAGGATCGCTACTAATTACATTGGTCGGTTGTAATCCACAACCTCAAACTAGTCAAAAAGCTTCAACTACAAGTGAGAAAAAGCCAACAACAGTTCGCATAGTTTACTCTAAGCTTGGCCCTCTTGCTGTAGTCAGAAAACAAGGAACTTTAGAAAAACGCTTAAAAGCAGAGGGAAATTCTATAACTTGGCATGAATTTGCTGCTGGGCCTCAATCATTAGAAGCATTAAATGCCAATAGTCTTGATATTACTTCAACCGCAGAGTCTCCTGTTATCTTTGCTCAAGCAGCAGGAACACCTTTAGTTTATATATCTACAACACAACAGAGTCCTAAAGGTGTTGCTTTCGTTGTACCCAAAAATTCCTCTATTAAAAGTATTGCCGAACTTAAAGGTAAAAAAATTGCTTTGCAAAAAGCTTCTGTAGCTCAATATATAATCGTGCAGGCATTAAAAGAAGTGGGTTTAAAATTGAGTGATGTTACTCCTGTTTATTTACCACCACCTGATGCTAATGTTGCTTTTAGCCAAGCCAAAGTTGATGCTTGGATTACTTGGGAACCGTACATAACTCGTGTAGAAGAACAAGGTATTGGTCGGATTCTCAAAGATGGCACAGGTCTTAGAGATATTGGTGGTTTTTACTCTACAACACGCCAATTCGCCAAAGAACATCCTGAAATTATCAAAGCATTTTTAGAGGAAGTACAAAAGGCTGAACAATGGTCAAAAAATAATCCTCGTGAGTTAGCACGGTTATTGTCCAAAGAAGTAGGCATAGATGTAAATACTTTAGAAAAAGTTCATACTCGTCTCGACTATGGTCTGTTGCCAATTACAAATGAAATAGTTGCAAAACAACAACAAATTGCTGATATGTACTATGATTTGAAACTTTTACCTAAAAAAATTGATATTAAAGAAGTGATTTTATCACCAGAAGAATATGCCAAAATTACACCTCAACAATTGACATCTAAACAGTAAACTTATGAGCAGATTATTTTAACAGTTTGCGGATTAGTTAGATTAAGTGGTTGTTTGAAAAGTTGGTGGCTGTTATTTTTGGCACTTATCGATCCCCCTAACCCCCAGGGCCGTTTCATTCGTAATGGTATGTATTTTGTCTATATGATTGGCGATAAATATCAGGGCAAAAGTCATAAATTGGTGACCATTTTGATACTTAAAATGGAATGCCTTGCTTGTTTTTTATCTCCTGAACCCTTGCGTTTGCGAACCTTTTAGGGGATGAAACAGCCCTGCCCTTAAAAAGGGGGAATATGCTAGTCGGCAAAAGTATAGTCTGCGTCCAATTACAAACGAAGTTATTGCTACTCAGCAAAAAGTTGCTGATATGTATTACGACTTAGGTTTGTTGCCTAAAAAGATTGACCCTAGCAAAGTAGTTTTGTCACCAGAATACTATGCCAAAGTTACACCAAAAACTGTGATAGCTAAACCATAAACCTTTCAGAAGGCAGAAGGTAATCCACCTTTAAAAGAGTGGGATTGAAAAGTAGATGTTTTACACTTCGCTGCAAGCAGTCTCAGTATAATTATTGGTTTAAACTGTTGTTCTAAACTAGAACTAAAGTTTTTATTTATATTTTGGTAAACTTTCTAATTTCTACCCTCTGCCTTTTTTTTGTAAATAATTTTCAATTTTTGCCACTATGAATAGACTATTTAACACTCGTCGGCGCTTTCTCCAGGTTAGTACAGCAAGCTTGTTAGGGTTATCTACTTCATTTGCTCTGGGTAGTTGTAATACAAAACAAACATCTGGTACTTCTACAATAAGTACGTCTGCCAGTGGGATTAAGATCAATGTGTTGCGAGTAGGCTATCAACAAGCGGGTGATTTAGTCAGAGTATCTGGTGTTTTAGAAAAACGCCTAGAACCTTTGGGAGTCAAAGTACAGTGGCTGCAATTTACTCAAGGGCCACAACTAATGGAAGGGATGAACGTTGGTAGGGTCGATTTAGGATCGGTCGGGAATACTCCACCAATATTCGCTCAAGCAGCAGGAGCCGAAATTGTTTATCTTGTGGGTCGCGTACCTCCAGTTGGAAGATTCTATGCGTTTGCAGTGCCTCCCTCTTCGCCAATTAAAGACTTTAAGGAGATTAAAGGTCAAAAGGTAGTTTTTCAGAAAGGATCTGGCACTCACTATTTTGTGCTTCGAGCTTTAGAAGAAGCAGGTCTGAAATACAGTGACATTCAACCTGTCAGCATCCCTAACGTGGAAGCTGCTTGTACCTGAAACAAAACTTGACTTGGACATCCAAGAAAAGGTGATTCGCCGCTCACCTTTTCAACTCAGTCCGATAGATTCTGAACGCATCAAGACACAACAGCGAGTTATTGATTACTTTTACAAAGAAGGGTTGTTACCCAAGCCTTTAGATATTAAAGAAGTATTACTGACTCCCGAACAGTATGCTGCAATTACGCCAACCTCTGTTGTTAGTCAACTATAAGATAATTAATTGGGTGCTTTTTGTAGGCTATTTTCAATTTTGAATTAGTTATGCGACTTATTTTAGTTGAAGATGAACCAGATTTAGGCACAGCAGTCAAAGAAGTGCTACGTCACGAGGCTTATGTAGTTGACTGGTTTTTAGATGGGGATCAAGCATGGCAATACTTAACAAGTGGATGGACTCAGTACAAAATAGCAATTTTTGATTGGATGCTACCAGGAATTTCTGGGTTAGATTTGTGTAAGAAACTGCGATCGCAAAACAATCCTTTGCCTGTGTTAATGCTGACCGCAAAAGACCGGATGGAAGAAAAGATTATCGGCCTAGATAGCGGTGCAGATGACTATTTGGTGAAGCCTTTTGATATGCCAGAATTGCTAGCAAGATTGCGGGCATTACGGCGGCGATGTCCTCAAATTCAATCTCGCCACCTACAATTAGGTGCCATTACCCTTAACTACAGCACCCATGAAGTGACTCGCCAATATCCTGATGGTAATAAGTTAGTAAACTCATTGACTATCAAAGAATTTCAATTGCTGGAACATTTAATGAAACATCCTAACCAGGTTGTTACTCGAAACCAACTTATAAATCAGCTTTGGGAAATCGGTGCAGAACCCATGAGTAACGTGGTAGCAGCACAAATTCGCTTACTTAGACGCAAACTGGGAGAAGATAACAGTGAGTCTTTAATTGAAACCATTTATGGTGTAGGATATCGCCTTAATTCCTAATCTTTGCGCGTGGAACGTAACGAACTTTTCTATCTGACTCGCCTTCGGTTGGCAGCTTGGTATGCGCTGGTGATGGGCTGCATTCTGGGTGTGTCTGGTCTAGGAGTTTATCAAATTGTTGCTCATGCTTATCATGAAACCATAGACCAAGGTTTAGAGTCAGTAGCCAAGGCACTGCATAAAAGTATTGAACCTGTTTGGGGAAAACCCAAACAATTAAAGCAACTTGCTAAACAACTTTCTTTAGATGTTTGCTTAACTCAAGCTGATTGTCTGTTATCTCAAACAACAGGAATCCAACAATCACTTAGCAATGTGGCAGATCCGGTTAATTACTATCTGCGTTTATTGGATCGGTCACAAAGACCGCTGACTGTAGCAGGAGTGCAACTCGAACAATTACCCATCGCTTCAGCAGAAATACGTCGGCAAACCGTAATAGACACATCGGGCATACGATACCGTCAAATTAGTTTAAGACTACGTACCCAAGATCAGCTTACAGGCTATATGCAAGTGGGGCGAAGCTTGAAAGACCTAGACCGGCATCTTGCTGCCTTGAGATTGACTTTATTGTTGGGTTGGCCTGTCACCATGATTGTCATTGCCATTTGCAGTTGGTATTTAGCTGGTAATGCAATGCAGCCTGTTTATCGCTCTTATCAACAAATGGAACAGTTTACAGGCGATGCTGCTCATGAATTTCGTACTCCCTTAGCAGCAATGCACTCTACTATTGATGCTGCTTTTAGATTACATGGACAATCAGGTTCGGATTTGTTGTCTGAGCCGATAAGTAGAACTTTGCAAGTGATTAAGCGGCAGAATGCTAGGCTATCCAAATTGGTAGGAGATTTATTGCTGTTGGCGAGGCTAGATCAACATCAATTGGCAGGAGAATACTGTTTATGTTGTCTGAATGATTTAATTAGTGATTTAGTAGAAGAACTGGCATTTCTAGCGATTGAAGCCCAAGTCAAGCTAGTACAACAAGTGCAAACACCGAAAAAACTTTGCATTCTAGGCAATGAAGAACAACTTTATCGCTTATTTTCTAACTTGATTATTAATGGCATTCAAGCTACACCTCATGGCGGACAAGTTACAGTGACTCTAGAAAGCGGGGAACGCTACGCCTTCATTATTGTACAAGACACAGGAATTGGTATTGCTCCAGAGCATCAAAGTCTCATTTTTGGTCGCTTCTACCGTATTGATCGAGACCGTTCTCGTGCTTCTGGAGGATCTGGATTAGGATTAGCTCTTGCTTGTGCGATCGCCAGAGCGCATAAAGGTAGTATTCAAGTACAAAGTCAGCTCAACAAAGGCAGTACCTTTACAGTCAAACTTCCTTTGCAGCATTAATATTTGGAAACCCTAACTAGGTCATCATACTATAGCAGTTGAAGCAGATGTTAGGACATAAGCTAATCGCAAAACCTGGATGCAAATCGACTTTTAAGACTATTGCCTGTTGCCTACTATAACTATAATTTGCCATACACTTCATTCTCATCAAGTATGTAATTTTTTTAAGGGATCTGTACCTCCTAAACTGATGTAGGAAGAGATATTTTCAAGACCCTAAAGGTCTTTATGAACTCCGAATTATTTGGTTGCGGAAAGCTGATATTTGTCTTATAAAAAACAACGAGCCTGCAATACAGAGGCTAGCTCCAAGAATGACAGTATTAGCAGCACCAATGCTACTTGCTAGTGTACCAGCCACTAAGTTGCCTATGGGTACTGCGCCTGTAGATGCCATGACGTAAAGTCCTGTGATTTGTCCGCGATTCTCATCGGTTACTAGTAACTGAAGTACTGTACGACCAGCAATAATCTGTAAAATAAAGCCAAAACCAGCGGCGAAGATTGAGAATAACGACAGCCATAATAACTGAGACAGAGCGAAGCCAAACAAGCTCACACCCAAAATTGCTGTTCCAAATGCTAAGATTTTTCCCAACTCTCTCGCATTCTGATGTCTACTCAAGTAGATACCACCAATTAACGTTCCGAAACTGGAAGCTGTCATTAAAAAACCAAAAGTATTAGGGCCGCCGTGTAAGACTTCCTTAGCAAAAATTGGCCCCAATGCTAAATAAAATCCCCAAATACAGCAGACTAAAAATGAACCAATTACAACTGACCGGATTGGTAGAAAACTAAAGGCATAGCTAAAACTAGCTTTTAGTTCTTCTAAAGGTTTGCGTGTAGCAATAACGGCTTTTTTGGATGTCAGCCGCATTGCCAAAAGAGCAAGAATTACGGCGATATAACTGATACTATCAATTAAAAAACACAGTCCCGTACCCACTGCTGCAATTAATATACCTGCGATCGCAGGCCCTACCATCACTGAAACACTTACAAGAGAAGAATACAAAGCGATCGCATTGCCAAGATTTTCTTTACTAACTGTTTCTGGCAAAAATGCCTGACGAGTGGGAATATCAAAGGCGTTGATGCTTCCTTGTAGCATACCAAGCAAAGCAATTTGCCAAACGTCAATAATACCGCTGAGTGCCAACCACGTCAGTATACAAGACTGAAGCATCCCCAAAATTTGGGTAACTAGCAAAATGCGGTGACGATTCCAGCGATCGGCGATGATGCCACCTAGAGGAATCAAAAGTAATGTAGGAATTTGACTAGCGAAACCCACTAAACCCAGCAACCAAGCAGAATCGGTGAGGCGATACACCAGCCAGCTAGTAGCGACTTGGTTCATAGAGGTTCCAATCAGAGAAATCGACTGACCTATGTAATACAGGCGAAAATTTCTAGAACCAAAAGCACGAAGCATAACTTGTGGTTGTTTACTGCTTGTCGCCATAGGTCACCTCTAACCGCGAATAAAAAAGTAGATAGTCATTGTGAAGGCAACAAATATGACAAATTTCCGAATTAATTGGGGTTTAACTCTACGTGCATAATGGGCGCTTAAATATCCACCCAAAGAACCACCCACTGCCATTAAAATTGCTTGTTGCCAAATAATTACGCCTGCAAAAATAAACGGGATAATTGCAATTCCATTAATACAACTTCCTAAAAATGCTTTAAAGGCATTTATTGTATGAATATTTTTGATACCTAAAAACGATAGGGTTGCCAGCATTAAAATTCCCAAACCCGCGCCGAAAAAACCGCCATAGATGGCGAGCGCTAATTGCGCTAAGGCTAAATTAAATATAGGTACAGACTCGGGCGTTGACTTTTTACTTTGAAGTTGCAACCATCCTCTAAAAGCGTCGCCAAAGGTAAATACTACAACGTTGTGGAATGACAAGAAAAAGGAGGATAGAAGAACTATCAGGATGCCCAACAAAGTAAAAAGTTTCCTTAGCAGCTACTCTTGTGCTGTAACACAGCCATAGACATTACGTCAAAGTACTCACCAATTCGGGAGCAGCAGCATTTGCAGCAAACTGATTTACCGGACGGGGTAGGTCAAGATTCTCGCGGAGAGTTTGCCCTTCGTACTCGGTACGGAACAAACCCCGGCGTCGCAATTCGGGAATCACTAACTCGACAAATTCATCCAAACCACCAGGTAACCAAGGCGGCATAATGTTGAAGCCATCAGCCCCATTGTTAACAAACCAGTCTTCTAGCTGGTCGGCAATTTGCTCTGGTGTTCCCAGAATTGTACGATGTCCCCGTGCGCCAGCAATCCATAAATATAGTTGTCGGATGGTTAAATTCTCTCTGCGGGCCAGGTCTTTAATTAGTTGCAAACGGCTTTTGCCAGCATTAGTATCTGGGAGGTCTGGTAGCGGCCCATCTAAGGGATATTTCGTTAAATCATGTCCGCCTATTAATCCTGAAAGCAGACCCAATCCCACTGAAGGATGAATTAAATCCTGGAGTTGCTCGTATTTTTCCTTGGCTTCTTGCTCTGTTTTGCCAATCAGGGGAAATACACCAGGCATAATTTTGAGATGTTCGGGAGAACGCCCGTATTTAGCGAGACGATTTTTGACACTGGAATAAAAAGCCTGTGCTTCTTTTAGAGTTTGTTGAGCAGTGAAAATCACCTCTGCGGTTTGGGCGGCGAGTTCTTGGCCAGCTTCCGAAGAACCAGCTTGTACAATCACTGGATACCCTTGGATGGGGCGGGCTACATTCAACGGGCCGCGTACTGAGAAATGTTGACCTTTGTGGTTAGGAATGTGTAATTTCTCAGGCTGAAAGTAAACGCCTGATTCTTTATCGCGGATGAAAGCATCATCTTCCCAACTATCCCAAAGTTTGGTAACAACCTCTAAAACTTCCGTTGCTCTCTCGTAGCGTAGGGCGTGTTCTAAATGGTCTTCTCGGCTAAAATTTTTCGCTGCGGCTTCAGCAGAAGAGGTGACGACATTCCACCCAGCCCGACCACCACTAAGATGATCTAGTGAAGCAAATTTGCGGGCCAGGTGAAAGGGTTCGTCATAGGTGGTTGATGCTGTTGCTACTAACCCGATGCGCTCTGTCACCACAGACAAAGCCGACAATAAAGTTAGCGGTTCAAAATGGACGCTGAATTGTCCCGAACGGCTAAAAGCTTCTTTTCCTTGTCCCCGATCCCAAACGGCTAAACCATCTGCGAGGAAAACCATGTCAAATTTAGCTCGTTCAGCTGTCTGTGCGAGTCGTTTGTAATGCTGAAAATTCAGTCCTCCGTCTGCTTGGGCTTGGGGATGTCGCCAAGCTGCTACATGATGACCTGCGTCTGGGAGAAATGCACCTAGTTTTAGTTGTTTCTTTTTTGTACTCATTGTGAAATTAGTCAATATCTAAACACCAGGGGTGTGTCCACCATCAACAAGAATCTCTGCACCTGTAATCGAAGAGGCCAGATCAGATACTAAAAATAAAGCTAGTGTAGCTATTTCTTCTGGTTTGACGATTTTCCCTAAAGGAATAGATTGCAAGGATTCTGTTTTAATTTCTTCAACACTTACACCACGAGCTTGAGCATTTTGCTTTGCCAAAGTTTCTGCACGTTCTGTTGCCGTCAGACCGGGTGAGATGGCGTTAATGCGAATATTATCTTTGGCTAATTCTTTGGATATGCCGCGAGTGAAGTTCAATAGGGCAGCATTAGTCGTACCACCAGGAAGGAATCCCGGTCGAGGTGTGCGTCCAGCGCCACCGATAATATTGACAATTCGCCCATCACGCCGACTT
>NZ_MTAV01000165.1 GCF_002154695.1 Nostoc sp. T09 | reverse complement strand
GCCAGACTACCTGGACAGTATCAATACTGGCAATTTCATGTAGCGCACAACGAAGGCGGTCTGTGGCCAGAAATCGCTGGTTTGGATTACAGATGGGATGCAGAAGATAACTTCGACGGGATTGCAGAGTTAACCTTTGAAAGCGAAGGCGATCGCAATACATGGTTCAAAGCGTCAGCTATTTTGATGGATGATGAACATAATTTGTTCCGCAAAGCCATCGGTTATAACACCAACCCTGGCAATTCCATCACTTATGTAGACCGCATTCCCACTGGCGACCCCAACGGCGAAGTCGGAGCCATCAAATTCCACGTCTTGGTAAAAAAAGCCAATGGCGCGAGTACAGAAGCTTTCCGCCGCTATCTCACTGAGACTTTTGCTCCCAAAGTCAGCAGTCACGATGCGGTACTAAAGTTGCGCCTGCATCTATTTGAAGAAGTAGACAATTCTCGTCCCGATGCAGCTGGGGTCAGCCATTACGAACCAGAAGCCAAGCAATATCATGCGGCTTATGAAATTGCTTTCGCCAATCATCTCGAAAGAGAAAAGTTTTTCGCCTCTAGCGAATATGCAGCCGCCACTCAAGATGCTGCCAAATATATTAAACAAATTCAACCATTTCCCGAAAGAACGGCTTATACCTTTGTATATAACTCTCAGATGACCTTAGCTGGTCAGCGCAGTTCCTCAGTAGCAGGGCTGATCACAGAAATTGGCGCAGTTAATCAGATTAAGGAGGATATAGAATCTCTCATGCTCAATTACAATCTCTTCACCCCACAAACCAACGGTCATGCTTCTGCTCAAGCAACCCAAAGCAAGCCAAAACCAGCGAAAAAGCGGACCAATTATTACGAAGGTTTGTCGGCTGACTATTCTCGTCCAGGGCTTGTTAGCTCCTACGTAGCAAAGAAACTGATCGAGGATGCAGAAAGAATTGTGGCAATGAAAGAATCAAGGTTGCCAGAAATTGGTCCTAACTACACTCTCGAACAAATTGAAAGAGAAAACAGAGATTGGTGGCCTACTCATTGTGAAGCATTGAGACAAGGACGAGGCGATATCCTAACCGGAGAATATCGTGATGACTTAGTTTATCTGTGCCAAGACGGTCCCTACCAAGGCTTAGAACAACAAAAAGAAAGAGAAAAACATTGGTGGGCATTGATTGCACAACCAGGCGTTACCATGTGCTGGCCGATTGTGATGTTTTATGGTGAGCATACTTACTTCGAGTGGAAGTGTGTGGACGACGAAACCAACGAAACTCTGGCCAAAGGTAATGTTACATGGGTTCGTCGCGGTCACCGTGGTGCTTGCTATCTAAAAACCGAGCAGCTGACTTTCTACCGTGATGTTTATGCTCCTACCGAACTAATTAGCTTGATCACTACCGCGTGAGATGAAACTGGAGTTAGCAGTTAAAAATGCCGTCCTCGACGACCAAGAACTGCAAAAGAATTTAAAACAAATCAATCCCAAGTTTGGTGACTTTGTAATTCGGGTAGCAGGTGAAGCTTGGGGTTTACCACTAATTGATCAAAAAACTAAGGCTCTGATTACCATCGCTATTGATGTTGTCAATCAGGATCATAGAGGTCCAGGTAACCCCTTCGCCGCCCATGTCAATATGGCTCTTAAACAAGGAGCCACCCGCGATGAAATAGAAGAACTGCTGCTGTTCTTATGCGTTTATGCGGGCTTTAATAAGGTCGCGCCTTGCTTCGCCGCCCTGAATGAGATTTTTGACAATGTCAATTACATACCAAGGACAGCAGCAATGGTTTCAGCGCTCAAACAATCAAACCAAGCTGATTATTCAGCAAGGGATCGTAAAGGAAAAGTAGCTTTCTATGTACTCCTGTGGAAACGGGAGTCCATTTCCCTAGAGCTTTTTGATAACTACTGGAAAGATGTACATGGTCCAGTCTGTGCCAGACTACCTGGACAGTATCAATACTGGCAATTTCATGTAGCGCACAACGAAGGCGGT
>NZ_MTAV01000164.1 GCF_002154695.1 Nostoc sp. T09 | reverse complement strand
CAGCTTATGCCCTGAGAGCTTTTTTTACTTAACTTCCAACTTTTCAAACATCCTCTAAGGACATATTCCAGGGTAAGAAATCAGAAAATTTCTAGATATTAACTCAAACAGAAGTTATATCTTGTTGCAATTTGTCGTGTTCTCTCTGTGCAATATCATAGGTATGTCCATCACTCATGCATACTTGATACTTGCCTTCTTGGAAACCAAATATACCTAAGAAACCTGGGTCTTCTTTTTGTACTTCTACTATTTCAGAAATTGCCGCAGGATTAATCTCAACTCGATGACCATCTGTCGTTTTCACATTGATAGTCTTCATACAGCCATCCCCCTTGATGTCATGTAGTAGAATTCATTATCAATGACTTGATAGTTAAAGATGAGAATCTAATACAATATTTAACTTAAACAAGCATAATTACTTAACAACTTAGAAACTACAAAATTTAGCGATCGCTAACAGCCTCACTAAGCATAATATAAATTACTAATGCAAAGCAGGTTAAGTGTATGGTGGGCATTGCCCACCATATCCTAGTTCTGATTGGGCATTGCCCTATGTATATTTCAAAAATCAGATAGAAATTACTATTAAATTAATTCAATTACGCTTTTGTCAAAGTATAAATTTCTAAATCCCGTAGCAAACGGCGATGTGGTTGAATCAATTCTCCTGAACGCACCACCCATACTGGAACTAGTTTTTGTTTAGCTACTAATTGCTGACCGAGAGAGTCAAAAAATAAGCAATCACCCTCTACTAACTCTAGTATGGAAATATCTGCAACTGAACCAACTTGTAAAGTCCCAATTTCTGCTTCAGCCTTTAAAACACGCGCTGGGTTAATTGTGACAGTAGCGATCGCATTTTCTAAATCTAATCCCAAAGCCATGAGTTTTGAAAGCGCACCACACAGGCTGTAGTTCAAATGCGAGTCATCGTGAACGCGATTAAAGTCACCGTGAACGTCACTACTAACAGTGTGAGGTAATACTCCTTGTTCCATCATCCGCCGAGCAATATCAAAGCTAAATTGTAGCCCGTGTCCTAAATCTAAAAGTACACCTCGCTCAATTGCTGCAATTAGCCACTTGGGAACTGTGGTACGTGTTCCCATTACCCCATCTGGTTGACAACTATAGCAGTGACCGATGACATCTCCCGGCTTCATGTAGGACAATACATTTTCTACGATTTTTTCGGGGTTAGGTCGGTTTGCTGCAACTACAGGAAATAATTCTCCTGTGTGAATATATAAAGGTAAATTAGTGCGATCGCCTAGTTTACGAGCTAATTCTAAAACCCCCATACCCCAGCGAGATATAGTTCCTGATTCTGCATGAGCTTTAAAGCCACGGACAATCTGTGGATTTTCTATAGCTAACTGTATTAGTGGATCTATATCTACTTTTTGCGGATTTTCTAAACCTGATTCGCTATCTCCTAGAGCTTGTGCTGCTAAATGGTTAACTAAAGGAAAGCAACGTACATCCGTTTTGGCTTGCTCAACAACGTTGGATTTAAAGCCTGGAAAAGTGAAAGCGCTACTGCTACCTTGATCGATAACTGTAGTGACACCAGCATTTATTCCAACGTCATCAGCAGATAATCCAAAAGTAGTAATCCACTCGTAAACATGAACGTGTAGATCGATAAATTTAGGACAAATTAGATAACCTTTAGCTGCTATCGTCTGTTTAGCTTTGTATGCAGGTAAATGATGAGAAATTGCCACAATTCTACCGTTATTGATAGCAATATCAAAATTTCCATTTAGAGATTGGCTAGGGTCGATAACCCAACCATTTGTGATGACTAAATCGTATAAATTTAAATTGGTATTCATAAGACCTCACAGGAGTTAAAACACTCCATTTTGTTGAACTGAGGCGGCTTAATAAATTAGTTCTTAATTCTCAGTATAAATAAAATTACTGGCGACGGAGGCAATTACTAGAGTTAGCAAGCACAACAATTTATTTATTAGATAAGTCGAGGAATTGACAAATACATTACTCGCTTCTCTGATATTTGTTTCAGAGGCGTGAGGGCTTATGCAGTTTTCGCGTCTTGATACCATATCTGTTGTAAAGGCACGGCATCCACAGACTTTTGGGAAAACAGACAATCTATCAATGCTGTGCCCCTACAATAACATTGTCATCCGAAACAATCGCATTGCAGGTCGATGCATTAACATAACAAGCCGATGCGATCGCATTGCATGTCGATGCATTAACATAACAAGCCGATACAATCGTATTGCAGGTCGATGCATTAATATAACAAGCCGATGCGATCGCATTGCAGGTCGATGCATTAACATAACAAGCCGATGCGATCGCATTGCAGACCGATGCAACTCAATTACAGGTCAATGCGATCGCATAAGCGATTTTAGCCAGCAATCTCTTTCAAAGCGTGCAACACTCGCTCTATTTCCTCGACTGTGTTGTAGTGTGTTAGTCCAATCCGCACTAAGCCACCAGTAGCTTCTACGCCTAACTTTTCAGTCACACCGATCGCGTAAAAATGACCATGCCAAGAAAATATACCGCGATCGCCTAATGCTTTGGCAACACTTTCGGGGCTTTGTCCTGCTAGCCTGAATGCAACTGTTGGTGTCCGCGAAGTAAAACGCTCTTGGTTGGTAATGCCATAGAAGCTTAAACCAGGAATCGCCAACAATCCCGGAATAAGTTTGTGGCTCAATTCTCTTTCATATTGTTGAATTGCTGACATTGCTGCTACCAAAGCAGCACGGCGACTGTGATAAGCAGATGTAATTGAAGGTGTTGCTTGTTCTGGTGAGGTGAGGAAACTGGGACAGTGGAATTTCTCTAAGCCTTCCTTATCAGCTTCGATTAAAGCGGAAATTAACTCGCTGTCAACTGAAGGTGAGACATGACAACCGAGTTTTGTTAAATAGTTAATCGCCGCTACCACTCCAGCTAAACCTTCAAAATTCAAAGTTCCTGTTTCCCAACGCGCTGGCGCATCATCAGGAGCAGGTCTGACTTTATATGGAGTTAAACTGGCAAGATGTTCGCGTTTGCCATACAAAATCCCAACGTGGGGGCCGAAGAATTTGTAAGCGGAACAGGCCAAAAAATCACAACCCAACGCGTGAACATTAATAGGAGCGTGAGGCACGTAGTGGACTGCATCAACAAATACCCAAGCACCAACAGCATGGGCGAGGCGCACTACGGCGGGTATATCATTAATTGTCCCCACTGCGTTAGAGGCATAGCCAACTGCTACTAATTTTGTGCGTGGATTAATTTGCCGTTCCAGTTCACCCATATCTAAGGTGCAATCTTCGGTGTTGAAATCCACAACCCGAACAATTACACCCTTTTCTTCTAATGCATACCAAGGGGAAACATTGGCGTAATGGTCAAGCCGCGTCACAATAATTTCATCACCTGCTTGCAGTTCCCGACCAATAGCGCGACTTAAGCTGAAGGTCAGGGTGGTCATGTTAGCACCGAATACCACCTCATCACTGTGACATCCGAGTAAATCGGCACTAGCAGCACGAGCAGCCGTAATCAGGGCATCTGTACGCACACTTGTGGCAAAAGCTCCGTGAGAATTGGCATTTGACCTCACCAAATAGTCACTGATGGCATCGAGTACTGCTCCTGGTGTTTGAGTACCACCAGGGCCATCGCAAAAAATTACAGGTTCACCGTTGATTGTTTGTGTGAGTGCGGGAAACTGGGCGCGTATCCATTTCAAGTCAAGGTGCTGCATAATCATCTCCTGGGTTGATAGTCGAATGGCGCTCAGATGATCCGACACAGGGAGGCGAGGAGAATTAGTCTGAAAAATTTTCCGCGTTTACCTAAACTTTTAACTTAGTGCCATTCGTTGATAGTGCCTTACCTAATTGTTAAAACAATGCCAAAAATCGTATTGGGCATTTATGGGTTTTTACAGGCAAGTTATGCTGCACAAGTTAACACAAAAATTTTGTTTCTACACTTGTGCTTGCCTCGGTATCGCCACACTTTTAAGAATATTCATTGGCCCATGTTCTTTGAGAATTTGCATTTGTTCCTGATTTCGCACTAGTAAAGCACCTGCAAAGCCTAATGAATTTACAGAAATTGCCGCGAATTCTTCTTGCGATCGCGGTACAATTAACATCCATTCTCGCGTAGCTAAAAAATTGTAAGCACCAGATTGTTTATTACTGTTAACTGCGGTTATACCTACGGCAGTTAGTAAGGCGTGATAGAGTTCCAAAGTTGTTTGCGCTGCTGTAAGTGGCGACTCTGCCCAATCGGGATTTAGTTGTGCAAAAGCGTGTGTAAAAGGTAACCCTGGTATAGTTGCAATAGCACCTTGAAATTCTGCTTCTGCTAACAAAGGCTCAATGGGTATTGCTGCTTCTGAGGTTGTTAGTGGTAATGGTACAACCTGCAAATGCTTGTGTCGCTGGCTAGCACCTGCAACTTGACCACCGTTGTAAAATGCCAAACCATCGTATTCAGCTAAACAAGCCCACATGGCGGCAAAATCTTCTAGAGTCAGTAAGCTTTCCTGTTCTTCAAAGGTGCGAGTAACAATCAACAGATGATAGTCAACAACGTTGAACTTATTTAAGAGACAGACATGAGTCTCAGAAATATCTGCTACAAATAAATCCTCATCGTAAGGTAAGAACGGATTAAAATCCTTGCCTAATAAGGCAGTTTGTTGAGCCTGTTTCTGCTTGGCTGCATCCTTGCGCACAAGATTTGACAAAATCCGAACCAAAAAGCTCACACCACCCTGCTCAACAAACTCAAACTCCGTCGGTATCGACAGTAAGGCTCCGCATTTCCAAGCGGATTCAGTACGTTCTATGACACTTTTCCATAACGTGCCAGGTTGCAACAATATTTTTCCTTGTGTCATATCTTTTCCTTGAGGCTCGGTGAAATATTTTAGCAGGAAGAGCAATGTTCCTCAGCCCTGTACTGCTTTTATACCAATGATAGATTGACTGAGCCTGAAAATAGCCACCAGAGAGTGGTGCTGAAAAAAACTGTTCGTGTATGTACCTAACCAATGTCGTCCTCATAACTAATACGGGGGTATGAGGGCAGGCTTTATTTATTGAGTCATTCTATTTATAGAGGCTGTTGACCAATTTTCCTATTCCCAGTAACCAGTACCACAGTGCGTAGACGCAAAGCGGCTTGTCGTGAGACATCGCTGCTAGCTATTGAATGTAAAGTACTACAGGATAATTCGCTCATGCCTATAAGCGTAAAAACTGATTCCATTACCGAAGCTTGGAGGACACTGGAAAACTCAATTATTTTCTATAGGAAACGCCCAATTGGCACAGTAGCGGCTCGTGACTGCCAAAGAGCCGCGCTTAACTATGACCAGTGCTTTGTTCGCGACTTTATCACTTCAGGTCTGCTTTTTCTCACGCAAGGAAAAACAGAGATTGTTCGCAATTTTTTAATAGAAACTCTAGCCTTGCAAAGCCACGAAAAGCAAATGGACTTTTTTAAGCCAGGCCCAGGATTGATGCCAGCGAGTTTTAAAGTGGATATTGTGGATGGGAAGCAAGTTTTAATCGCTGATTTTGGTGAACATGCCATTGCCAGAGTCCCACCAGTCGATTCTTGTTTGTGGTGGATTATTTTGCTACGGGCATATGTGAAAGCGACAAAAGATATTTCTTTAGCTTATCAGCCAGAATTTCAACAGGGTATCAAGCTAATTTTGGATTTCTGCTTAGTGCATCGATTTGCCATGTACCCAACAATGTTAGTTCC
Source organism: Nostoc sp. T09 (assembly GCF_002154695.1). GTDB lineage: Bacteria > Cyanobacteriota > Cyanobacteriia > Cyanobacteriales > Nostocaceae > Aulosira. The sequence goes on along the minus strand of NZ_MTAV01000164.1, from coordinate 10,134 downwards.
AGACGGTGCTTTTATGATTGACCGTCGCATGGGAGTCTATGGCAATCCCTTAGAAATTCAGGTGCTATTTTATGCAGCTTTAGTAGCAGCGAGTGAGTTGCTTTTACCGGATGATAGTGGCGTTCATCTTGATACAATAAATCGACGCTTGGCAGCCCTTGAATACCACGTCAAAGAATATTATTGGATAGATATCAATCGCTTAAATGAGATTTACCGCTATCAAGGCGAAGAATTTGGTAAGGAAGTTGCGAATAAGTTCAATATTTATCCAGAGTCTATTCCTAATTGGTTAACCGAATGGCTACCAGAAACTGGGGGCTATCTGGCAGGAAATTTGGGACCTTCACAGTTAGATTTTCGCTTCTTTGCTTTGGGAAACTTGATGGCAATTCTGGTTTCCTTAGCGAGTGAGGAAGAATCCCAAAAGATTATGAATCTCGTAGAACAACGCTGGGATGACTTGATTGGCTCTATGCCGATGAAAATTTGTTTTCCGGCCCTAGAAGGTCTAGAGTGGAAAATTGTTACTGGCTCAGACCCAAAAAACAGAGCCTGGTCTTACCATAATGGGGGTAATTGGCCTGTATTACTTTGGTTGCTGGTAGCTGCGGCTCTCAAAACAGGTAGGGTAGAGCTTGCTAACAAAGCCATTGATGTAGCTCAAAGCCGCCTCAGCCAAGACGAATGGCCAGAATACTATGATGGTAAAAACGGGCGATTAATTGGAAAAGAAGCGAGAAAATATCAAACTTGGACTATCTCTGGGTTCTTAATGGCAAAAGAGCTAGTAGCCAATCCGGCTCATTTAAACTTAATTAGTTTTGAGAAAGACCCTGATATGATTACCTGCGTAAACTAAATAGCTAATCTAAATCGGGTTCAACACCAAGCGCTTTTAATTGCGCGATTAATCTTTCTGTGCGTTGCCTTTCCTGTTCAGCGCGCTGTCTTTCCTGGTCTGCTCGTTGCCTTTCTTGTTGTGTAGAAGTTAATATCCAGTTACCTGTGCGATCGTACCAGCGTAACCAAGGCTGTTCTACATCTTGATAGCTTCCTTGCCAGACACCCAAGCCTAATTGTAATTCTGGTATCCAGAAGCGGGACTCAGGTAGTGCTACCTCAACATAACTACTACCATCAAGCTTAAACATTCTGAATTCATATTTATAACGATCAAATACAGCGTAGTAAGGAACGCGCAGAATCCGCTCATACACTTCCCATTTTCCTGGTGGTTGCTCGATATTGCGTAATGTCTGCCCTAAGTCTTCCTCTTCGGTACTAGGAGAAAGCAACTCAACCACAATAAAAGGATCGATTCCCTCTTGCCAAATTACATAACTTAAGCGTAAATCCCGTTGTTCGTAAAGACGAGAAACACCCAAAACAGCAAACCAATCTGGTCGCTTGTACCACAGTGGATGGCGCGGGTCATAATAAAGATTCAAATCGCTAGCAACAAAAATTTGGTCGCTTGGGTAATTTGGTGGACGAAAAGTTTCGTCTAACAAACGAGGTTGCAATAAATGAAACTGATCTGGCAAACCAGGTTCCTCTGGATCTTCACTAGGAAGATCATACATTGTAGGTAATACTTCTTTAGGGGAACGTGGTGGATCAGTTTGATACATTGTGAACCAATTCTGACGATATGAAGCTTAGTTCTATTATGTAACTTAGCAGAACATTACGCAAATCAGACACAAATGTAATTAACGAAAATCTACATTCTTGTGCATTTAAAATATTACAATTCAACACAAATCTATACTTGAGTATCCAAAGGAAACACCTATATTAAATGGTAAGCTTCAATTATTTTTAGTATATTTTTGTTTGTAGCGATAAACAAATTATTCCAGTTTACTTAAAAAATTACCTACTCTTGAAGCTTAAGTAGGGTGGGCAATGCCCACCGTATTTACTTATTCATATCAACAGATAAAATTTTAAGTAGGATATGTGATACTAGAAGATTTATTTAAAATCTTACACATCACTACTGAAATATAATGGTAAGTCTGCTACGCAATTTATAATTTATTTTATAGACATATTTTAGATAATAAGATACTAATATAACTTCCGCACAATTAAAATCGCAACAAATTCCCAATAGTACAAACAAGAGTACGAAAGAGATTTTGCTTAAGTAATTACCAAGAGTTCAAAGCTTGTTCCCTAAAAAACAGGTTCGTTTTATAACGAGCAAAAAACATGTACTTAAAATAACAAAAAATGGAACTTATATTTTTAACAAAACATCATTGACAATAGAGAAAAGAGTATTTACAAGCGATATATTTCCCAGGATACGATATTTATTTAATATCCCAGATATCTGAGAAAATTACTAATGCTGGTATCTATACTCGTAGTCAAAATCTCTAACAGGCGCGAGTGTTATGGTGGAATGGATAATTGGCTTGGTAGCAAACAATGCTGTAGGATTTCTTGTCAAGGCTATTCTCAATGAAGACTTTGCTAAAGAGATAGCTAAGGACTATGCTAAAGACTTTTTTAAAAGCCGCTTGAAAAACTTTGCGACAATATTTCAGCAAGCACCAATTCAGCAAGCTGTCGCTAAAGCGCTTCAAGAATTTCTGCAACAGGTTGAAGAAGAGTTAAAGTTTCGGAAGCTTGCTGATGACGATATCAATAAATTTAATCAACCTCTGAAGCAATTTATTTACAACCAGTCTGTTAAGGAAATCTTGGGTCAGGCTTTTGATACAAATTGTGATGAGCTAGATTACCAAACTCTAGAAAGTATTTGGCAAGATCTGAATCTACCTAATTTACCAGCTAAGTTTAATTGGCAATTGGTAACGGATCGTTATTTAAGAAAATGCCACCAAATTATTTCTGAGTCAGAAGATTTACGAGAGTTACTAAATACACGTAATTTCACAGCCATCCAGAAAAATACTCAAGAAACAGCCGGAATCATTGCTAATTTTGACTTACGTCAATATCAAGAAGCAATTCGTGAGCGCTATGTTAATTTAAAATTAGATAGTTTAGATACCAGCGGTTATGCTTATAACGAACTGAGATTATGGAGCCTATTTATTCCTCCTAATGTGCGAGAAGTTCACCAAGTATTACCCCAAGCTTACGAACTACCTAAAGAACATTTGCGGCGGCTGCAAGAAAGTAACCAAGTAGAAGCAGAAGAATTTAATCTAGAAGAGTTAGAACAATACAAACGAGTTTATCTTGAACAACCAATACGTTCGGTGTTGGATATTGTCATTCAGCCGCAAACTCATAAATATGTAGTCATATTAGGCGATCCTGGTTCTGGCAAGTCTACTTTATTGCAATACCTAGCGTTAGATTGGGTAGAAAAAACTCTCGATCGACTCAGTAAACCGGGATTTTCTTTACTACCAATTCCATTACTAATTGAGTTACGCGCTTATATCAGAAATTACGATGATGGACATTGCAAAGATTTCTTAGAATTTTTCCATCAAAGTCCGGGTGCAATTTCTCATCTCAATCAGCATCAATTGCAGGCACAGCTAAAGGCTGGTAATGCGTTGGTGATGTTTGATGGTTTAGATGAGGTGTTTAATCCTGGTAAACGTGAGGATGTAATTACAGCTATTCATCGTTTTACTAATGAGTATCCTAATGTACAGGTAATTGTAACTTCTCGTGTGATTGGGTACAAGCCACAACGTTTACGAGATGCACAATTCCGTCACTTTATGCTGCAAGATTTAAACAATGAGCAAATTCAAGATTTTCTCAACCGCTGGCATGATTTAGCTTTCAAGGATGAGGCTGATAAATTGAGAAAAAAAGAAAGATTGCAAAGAGCGATTAATATATCAAAAGCTATTGCTGAATTGGCAGTTAATCCTCTACTGCTGACTATGATGGCAATTCTCAATCGTAACCAGGAGCTACCTAGAGATAGAGCAGAACTTTATAAAAAAGCTTCAGAGTTATTGCTATATAAATGGGATGTAGAACGTGCTTTAGTAAATGAACGGCATCTTCTTATAACCATTGATTATCAGGATAAACAGGCAATGCTGCGCCAGGTTGCATATTATATGCAAACCAATAAAAAAGGGTTAACTGGTAATTTAATTAGTGCCAGTAATTTAGAAAAAATTTTTATTGAATATTTGAAAAATATTGAAGTCAGTAACGCCAGAGATAAAGCAAAGCGGTTGATTATCCAATTGCGGACTCGCAACTTTATGTTATGTTTTTTGGGCGCGGATTACTATGCTTTTGTGCATCGTACTTTTTTGGAATATTTCTGTGCTTGGGAGCTTGTCTGGCAGTTTAAAGAAACGCAAACTTTGCAACTTGAAGAATTTAAAAATGAAGTATTTGGCAAACACTGGCAAGATGAAAGTTGGCATGAAGTATTACGGCTGATTGCGGGAATGATTGAGCCAGGATTTGTGGGTACAGTTATTGAGTACTTAATCTGTCAACAAGGTGAGGAGGAAAAGTTTAGTAACATATTTTTAGCTGCTAAATGCCTAGCAGAAGTGAGAAAGCGCTTAGTAATTGCAGCAACTGCCAATAAATTACTTGAGCAATTAAAAGATTTAACTAAATATGACCTTTGGTACTATTACGACCACTTATTTGATGATGAAGAAATTAAAGTAGTTGCGGAAATTCGCACCCAAGCAGTTGCCGCAGTTGCAACTACTTGGAAAGATGACGTGAAGATAAAATCTTGGTTAAAAGACCACGCTACTGTTGATGAAAGTTGGCATGTGCGACGTGCTGCTGTGGAAGAATTAGCACGCAATTTTCAAGATGACACTGAGATCATCCGCTTTCTCAAAGACTGCGCCACTTTTGATCAAAGTTGGAATGTGCGACGTGTAGCCGTGGAAGAATTAGCACGGAACTTCAAAAATGATACTGACACCATTTGCTTCCTGAAAGACCGTGCTATTGTTGATGAGGATTCAGATGTGCGGCGTACTGCCGTGGAAGAATTAGCACGAAACTTTAAAAATCATACCAGCACCATCAGGATTCTGCAAAACTGCGCGATCGCAGATGAGGATGCGGATGTGCGATGTGCTGCTGTGAAAGAATTGGTGCTGTACTTTCAAGATGACACTCAGACCATCAGGATTCTGCAAGATTTGGCGATCGCAGATGAAGATTCGGATGTGCGATGTACCGCTGTGGCAGAATTGGCGCATCACTTTCAAGATGATACCGACACTATCGGCATTCTACAAGACCACGCTACTGTTGATGATGACGCAGATGTGCGACGTACCGCAGTGCAAGCATTAGCACGCAATTTTCCAAATCATGCTGACACCCTCAGCATCCTCAAAAACCGAACCACTTTTGATGATGATGCAGAGGTGCGACGTACTGCCGTAGAAGAATTAGCATATAACTTTAAAGATCGTGCCGACACCATAGGCTTTCTCAAATCCTGCGCTACGGCTGATGAGAGTTGGCTGGTGCGACAAGCTGCAATCCAAGCAGTAGCGCGCAACTTTCAAGATGATGCTAATAGTATCCACTTCTTGAAATATCTTGCGATTGCTGATGAGAGTTGGCATGTGCGACGTACAGTCGTGGAAGAAATAGCGCGCAATTTTCCAGATCACGCCGACACCATAGACTTTCTCAAAGACAGCGCCATTGCTGATGATGATTCGGATGTACGACAAGCCGCAGTGCAAGTATTCGCACGCAACTTCAAAGATAATTATGGCACCATAGACTTTCTCAAATGCCGTGCCACTGTTGATGAAGATGCGGATGTGCGAGGTACAGTCGTAGAAGAATTAGCGCGCAATTTCCAAGATCACAGCGAAAGCATCAGCTTGCTCAAAGACCGCGCTACTGCTGATCGTAGTTGGAATGTGCGACGTATCGCCGTGGAAGAATTAGCGCGCAACTTTCACAATGACACCAATATTATCGGCTTGCTGAAAGACCTAGCTACTGCTGACAGTAATCACTATGTACGACGTGCATCTGTGCAAGCATTGGCGCGTAACTTCAAAGATAATGCCGATATTTTTAGCTTTCTCAAAGATCATGCTACTAACGATAATCATTGGAATGTGCGACGTACAGCGGTGGAGGAATTAGCACGCAACTTTAAAAATAACACTGACAGCATAGGCTTCCTGAAAGACTGCGCCAGTGCTGATAATAGTTGGCATGTGCGACTTACAGCCGTGCAAGTATTAGCACGCAACTTTAAAAATCAAGCTGGGATGTTTGACGTATTCTACAACTGTGCTGTCAATGATGCCTTTCAGCGTCACAACAGTTGGCAAACCAACCCCCGACGAGTCGCACTGGAGATAATTATTAAACAGTATCCTCATCATCCCCAAACTTTACCATTGCTGCGTGACAGAGCAAATAATGATTCAGATGAGAAACTCAGGGAGTTTGCTCAGAAAAAACTGGCAGAATTAGACCAGTAAATTGAAAAAACAATGACTGTAATTAATTTTGCGTAGTTACTTACCAATGAAAAACCTCTCATCTAAAAATGAGAGGTTTTAAATATTTTATGTATCTTTTTCAAAACGTAATTAGACTTTTGGTGTTTCCAAGCCCCTAAATAAATACGGGGGCTTAATCCAAAATCATCTAGCATAGCGGTACGAAATGCTATTCAAAATCGGATGGAATTTTCTACGGCTCTTATTCTGCTTTTGGTGTAGGAGCAACATTAATAGGCGAGTTATTCTGAATCGATTGTTGAATATTATTCCTTCCCTGCCCATAGATTTGGTTTTGGGAGCAATTGTTACTTCCAGAATATTCACGGTTCTTTTTTGCGGCATTTAAGCAATGAACATAAGCCGCTCGCTCTTGACCGCGCAGTCGTCCTCCCGCATTAGAGCGATTATTATTTCCTTCTGGTAAATTGTAATTCTCTGCCGATACATTAGGGTTACCATTGAAATTATCGTTAGGGTTACCCCGATCTAATTTAGGTTTAGCTAAAACACTTGGTATTGTTAACAAAGAAAAAATCAGAACAATTGAAGCTGCGTACAAACATTTTTTCATAGCTATATGTGCCTAAAATCAATAATTTTTAGACTAGATTATATTAAGCATGACATTTAGATAATAAAATAACTAATGTTGAAAACACTTGAGCTTAGAAAATTTTTCTTACTTAATTAAAGGTGACAGATGTAGCTTAATTTTAAGTAAATATGACAATAATCTATGAAGTTTAAATAAAATTGTAAAACACAAACTTTTCCACTACATAATGACAAATTTAATGCTATTTTCTTGAATAAAATAAATCTCGTTCTCAAAGAATGTTTCTTGCATCTGACATAAATATACAACAAGAATCTTCAACTCTACTATTACAGTGTGGCAGAAATAACTAACCAAATGAAAATAGCTTAAATGCTCATCTTCATTTGGTTCTTCAATTAATTCTGAATCCCGCGTAGCGCACTAGTACCGCTGCGCGGAAGTCAAAAGTCAAAAGAATTGGATTCCGGGCTTTTGCAACATTGTTATGGTCTGTTTATTTACGCCATGCTGTACTAGCCTAATTATCGAAACAGGCTGTTGCAACAGCACTCTTATCTAATTTGCGAACTTACTTGTAGAGACAGGCAATAGGAAAACAGCGTAATAGTGATTAAAATTCAACAGTAGGTCATCTATTGAGAAATCCAACCGAGTTCCTCTAGTAATAAATGCCAATGTTATGGCAGAGAATTATACCCCAGTTTTTTATGTCTGGGCAATGTCCAGCAAATTCCGGCAGATAACATTGCACTAGCAACACAAGCAATTAGGACTACTTGAAAAACATCATTCAAATTAAAAATCATTTTTGTCACCTCATTGTTTGAGCTTGAGTAGGTGGTTCATGTGCGTGTCTATAATTACTCTTTTTTTTTGGATTGGCAAGTTTTTATATCTATTTTTTTTGAAAAAAATAGTGAAAACAATAAATAGAGTATAAATACGGTTAATAATAGTAGCACAAGACACAATTAATTCTTGACAAACAATTGTGCAAAAATTAGTTAACGACCTTTCTCAAGCACTGGATGATAGCAAATCCAACCTATCTTGAACAGCGTTAACATTCCCAAAACAGATGTGCAAGTAATTGTTAGTAATTTACAGCCTATTGCTGTCTTGCCGCAAAACACAGCAAGCTTAAGCACATACAAAAGAATTTTAACTAGCTGAAGTTGGCATTAATGTAGATAGAGTTTTTTACGCTTTAGTTTGGCGATCGCACTCAGTACGCTAGCACGATGTTTAGCAACAACCATCCATTTGAGTAGGCGACTAATCAAGCTTTTGGCAGTAGGGGAGGTAAAAAGCGGTGTGGAGGTTCCCCCTGCTTTATTTGCCGTTGGGTTACACTAAAGCGAAAAGTTTAATGGACTACAGCTTTTGAGCAATATGAAAAGCAGAGATATATGCAAGCTGAAGACTACCTTGAAATTCATCTTCTATCCGTTGTCTCAAGGCTGCAAATAGGGCATCTTTAATTTGTGGGTCTAACTTAAGGTAAGGCGAGTAAGTATTTAAAAGCATTAAATACTCATCAACGGTATAGCTGACTTCAGACGTAATCTGTCTAAATCTTAAGTCGCTAAATTTTCCTGAATCAATTACAAAGCTTCCCAATCCTCTTAAAATATTTTCTTGCGTTTCTTTGTCTTCATATCTATCAAGGAATGGAGCATATAATTGATAAACTTCAGATAATCGTTGATATACTTTATAGCTGGGTTGTAGTTCTTTATTCCACAATAAAATTAAATAACCTCCCGCTTTTAAAGCATTGGCTGCTTTGGTATATCCTACTTCTGGTGATATCCAATGAAAAGAACTTGCTGCTAAGACTGCATCAAATTCAAGAGTATCTAATGCCCACTCTTCAAAAGATGTGTTCTCAATCTTGACATTGGCATAAGGTTGACAATTGTGTTGAGCTAACTGAAAAAAATCTGGGTTGGGTTCTAAACAAATCATAGAAGAACCCAATTGCGCAAACGCAACCGTTGCCGTTGCAGGGCCACATCCCACCTCCAGAATTTTTGACTTAGAGGATAGTTGAGTAACCTCTACAACTTGATTAATTAAATGTTGGGGATAGCGAGGTCTGGCTTTGTTGTAAGCCTCTGCTGCGGGAGAATACCAATTTTTACGCTGTTCTAAGTCTTTGCTGGAATAACTAATGATTGTTTGTTTTAAGTCTTCCATCGATTGTGCTTTAAATAGATGCGTAATATCTATTATCTTGTTTACGGATTTTTGCTCAATGGTGAATCACCATAGTTTGCTAGCAAATCAGCAGGATCGTTGTAGATAGCTTTAGCTTCTGCCAAACTGGAATCGTCAAAGCCGCCACAGCGCAGCGCAATTAAGCCAACTCCAGCCGTACCCGCAGATTTAATATCGTAAGGTGTATCACCAAGCATCAAAACTTGGTTAGGCTCCATCTTAAGCTTACTAAGTGCTGCTTCCACAATATCTGGTGCTGGTTTAGACGTTTCAGCATCGCTTGATGTTGTTGTTTCTTGAACTAAGTCGTCAATCTGAGCAACTTTGAGCAGCACCTCCATTTCTTGATTTGAAGCTGAACTAGCAACAATTAGCCGCAAACCAAGCTGCTGCATATGCTGGAGTAATTCCCTTGAACCATTAGCTGGTGAGAGTTTTGGTGCATAGTTGTTGAGAAATATTTCTTTGCGTCGTTGAGCGATCGCTTTTCCATCGCCTTCTTCATCCGTAAGTCCAGGTACTACTCTTGGTATCAGTTGATCTCCACCCATACCAATTAATGGTCGTACTTGCTCAAACGAGACATCATAACCAAATTCTCTAAATGTATCAACCCAAGATTGAGCGTGAGCATCATTGCTTAAGACAAGCGTCCCATCAATATCTAAAAGCACTGCTTGCAATCCCATCGTCAATTTCCTACTAATATGAATTCAAAATAGCTAATTATTCTATTACCAGGTTGTTAAATCATCGCGCCAGAGAGATAATAGTTGTTTTGCCACTCTAGACAGAGGAAAAATAAAAATATTCGCGTTAAGAGGTTATTTATAAAGTAAAGCTTAAATCGTAGTGGCGTGGCAAGCCTAAAGTTGTGCA
>NZ_MTAV01000163.1:19211-24782 GCF_002154695.1 Nostoc sp. T09 | reverse complement strand
CACTCCGTTGGGCGGGTTCCCCGACTTGTAGGAAGTGCCGTCGGCATAAAGGAACTGGCGAACCCGAAGGGCTTCCCTTCAAGTAGCAATCGCGAGGGTTTGGAGATTGCTTCACTCCGTACCCTTCGGGAAGGCTTCGCCTACGCAATGACAAGTGTTCAACCGGACATGATATCATCCCTTAAAATGATGAGTGGGTAAGCCTGAGATGGTGGTTGGTAAGCTAAATAAGTCGCCAGAATAGAAGCTATTTTGAATTTCTGCCTCACTTAACCCGACTGATGCTGTAGTAATGTAAAGCGTCATCAAATCTGCATTACCAAAAGTGCAGGAACTTGGACGCTGAACTGGCATCATCACTCGCATCATCTCTTTGCCAGAGGGGTCAAATCGAATAATACACCAGCCGTCCCACATAGCTGACCAGATACAACCTTCTCGATCCACTGCCAAACCATCGGGATAGAAGGATTCAGTGGTTAAATCAATGAATATTTTTCGGTTACTGATACTGCCACTTTCAAAATCGAAATCAAAGGCATAGATAGTTTTGAGCGGCGTATCAGTGAGATAAAAGGTGTTATTGTCTGGACTCCACCCCAGCCCATTGGATATTGTTAGTCCAGTTTCTAGTACGTGTAAAGAACCATTGGGATCGTAACGGTACAGACAACCTTTTGGTCCGCTAGTGCTCATTGAGCCAAACCAAAAACGTCCTGCTGCGTCACACTTACCATCGTTGCAGCGGGTGTCTGGCTGGTTGTCCTCTATGGTTAAAATTGGCGTGACTTTACCGTTACTGGTGTCCAAAAAAGCTAGTCGATGGCGTTGAGCCATAATCAGTCGATTAATTCCTGCTGGTGCAATACAGCCTACGACTTCACCCACATCAAAAAATTGATGGGCAGCAGTAGCCGGATTAAACTGGTGGACTCGATGATTATAGATATCAACCCAGTACAACAGTTGCTCATCTTGGTGCCAACAAGGCCCCTCTCCTAGACGTGCTCTAACTTCGAGAATATTTTTTGGTGAGTACTGTGTAGGGTTCATTAATTTTCTAGAATTACTAAGCATCCTCAAAACTTAGGCTGACCAGGGTTCTCGAAAGTCGGCATACAGCGTCAGTCCGCCATCAATAAATAGGGTTTGTCCTGTGATGTAAGCGGCTTCGTCAGAGGCGAGAAAAGCGACTGCTGCTGCCATTTCTTCTGCTGTTCCGGCGCGACCCATTGGGATATGACTTTCCACGATCACCTTTTTTTCTGGGTCGTCTGTCCAAGCTTTATTGATCGGCGTAATCGTTGCTCCCGGCGCGATCGCATTGACGCGAATTCCTTGCTCGGCATACTCTAGGGCCAATGTTTTAGTCAGATTTTCCATTCCCCCTTTGCTAATCGAATAGCTAACGTACAAAGGTCGAGGAATAATTTCGTGAACGCTAGAGATATTGATAATAATCCCAGATCGTTTTTCAGAAAGAAAATGTTTAATTGTCTCCCGCGCACAGAGAAAAGCACCGCGCAGATTTACAGACAAAATGTTATCAAAATCTTGAGTAGCAATTTCATGGGATGGACATTCTTTCTGAATTCCGGCATTGTTGATGAGAATATCTAAGCTGCCAAATTTCTCGACAACTGTATTCACCATATCTATGATGTCTGCTTCTTGAGAAACGTCACCTTTAACGAGTAGGGATTTCACACCACATTTTTCGACTTGTCCACAAGCTGTTTGCATTGCCAGTTCTTCTGTTTCCTCCGCACCTTCTGGACTTTTGCGGTAGTTGATGGCAATATTGCAACCTTCTTCAGCCAGTCGAATGGCGATCGCTTGCCCAATCCCCGAACTAGCTCCAGTAATCAGCGCATTTTTTCCCTTTAATCCCTTCATTGCAAGTTTTCCTCGCTTTTAGGCAGGAGTGTGTAAAATTAATCCTATTCATTTCACACCTACCTATTAATCCACCTTTGGTAGTAGCTGCGAATCTCGTTCTTCAGCTACGCTCAACCTGTTGAGATGGATAATTGTTAATTAGTAATTGGGATATTAAGTAAAAGACTTGTCCGAAATATTAACTTAGGAAAAGAAAAATGGTAAAACGTTAAATTGAGCGTCTACCATTTTTCAGAATTAGTTATGGTTTTTGATTATATCGAGAAATATCCACCCCGGACAAAACAAATTTTAGGAATTAGTTACGAACAACTCCAATCACTGTTAAAATGCGCCCAAAAGCGACATCAAGAAATCAAAGTGAAACAGGAGAGTCAAAAAATTAGAATCAATGCGTCTGGAGGAGGTCGCCCTACAAAGTTGTCAATAAGTGAGCAAGTCTGTTTATGCTTGTTTTATCTAAGACAGATGCCAACATTTCAAGTATTAGGAATGCTGTTTGGCGTTTCCAAAACGGAAGCTAATGATACATTTCATGACTGGATACCAATCTTGCGAGATATCTTACCCTCCAGTTTATTAGAACAAGTCTCAAAGAATGAAAGTGATTTACTATTTGTTCAAGAAGTACTAACTAATTTTAGGCTATTAGTCGATAGTCTGGAACAGTCAATTTATAGGCATTCTGACTCCAAAGAGCAACAAAAATATTTTTCCGGTAAGAAAAGACAACATACTTTGAAAAGCCAAATGATTGGGATGCCTGAAGGAAAAGATATTGTGGAGGTGGAAGTAGGTGTTCCTGGGCCAACAGCAGATATAAAATTGTTTCGTCAATCTCAGCAAAATTTTGATAAATCTCAACCTTTTTCAGGTAATAAAGGATTTCAAGGTGGCGAAAACATTATTACACCTCATAAAAGAAAACCGAAACAAGAACTAACTCAACAGCAAAAAGATGAAAACAAGGCTTTATCTAGTAATCGAATATTCATTGAACATTTAATTCGATTACTTAAAATATTTCGGATTGCTTCCCAAAGATTTCGATTAAAGCTCGATACTTATGAACAAATTATTTTAACAGTATGTGGGTTAGTTAGATTAAGGATAAGTAGTTTAGTTTTACCAAATTAGTAACTAGGAATAACTATAAAAATAGGAGTTGATTTTTATGCCTCTATACTATCAGTAACTATCTTAAACCCTTGTAATTACGTCTTGACGCAAATATCAAAGTTTTGTCTTAAAGCTTTGAACAGTCTGGCTTTGCAGTTTTCGGACAAGTCTATTGACGGGTTACTTACCCTCACCTAAAGACACGCTTAGAGGCGACAACTCGCGCAGTCCAGAAACTAAACTTAACCCACCCATACCATACATTACCCAAGGTACCAATGATTCAGAATCTTGCACCACACGTGCGGTAGTTGCTGGGTGCTTGGGGTCGTAACGGACAGCTACTATTTTGCCCTTACTAGCTCTGTTGGAATCATACCAACCTGTAAAGCGAACGGGATCACCCTTAGCGAGAAACTCAATAATTGGTGCATAGGTGTCTTTGTGCTTATCCTTACTATCGCGCTCCCGACGATGGACGATATCCACAACTCTACCTTGTGTTTCTGTGAGGGTGGCACGCTCGTGTTTAATTCGGTTGTTTCCGTAAAAACCTAGCCCAATACCCACCAGTCCAATTACTACACCAACAATTCCACTAAATTTATCGTCAAATGTGATTTGGCGAAGTTTCACATTCATAGGTTTAACTATCCCAAAAAAATAAATTTAATCACTGCATCTCGCATTGCTTTATTGCTTCACGAATGCCGACTACTTATTTAACGGTGGATTAGTAATAAATTATGTACTGTGAGGGATTGGAGGAATTATCACCACTACTGTACGATGAACGGTTCAAGGTTCAACACTGTGGTTCAACAGACTTAAATGTGCAGACGGAGAAGATGACAACAGAATAAAATTACCGCTGCGTCTCATGGTATGAAGAAAAAAGGTTTTGGGTGATCGCCTCTACTTGTTGTGACCTGCAATTATAAATCCCCCAACCTGCAATCATCGTTGTTTTCAGCCAGGATTAAATGCAACTATAATCCTGGCTGAAGCAGAATTATAGTTGCATTTAATCCTGGTTTGTAAATGTCATGATTGCAGGTTTGAACGATTAGCATTGCAGGTCACTACAATTACGCTTCCTTTACAGATCGGAGCCAGTGCGCGCCGTTAGCTTTTCTTCTGATGCGGCGTGCCCATGTACGGGAACTCCTTGAGAGTGTCAGTGTGTGGCTTGAGGCCGGAGGGGGGAATATCGCCCTTGGAGAGGAAGGCGAGGCGATGATCGATGACGTCGTCAGTAAAAACGCGACCGTTTGGATACTTAGCGGGCTTCAAAGGATCGAAGCACAGCATGTCGGGCAGAATGCGGTCAGCGTCGATCGCAGCGATTGCTTCTTCGCGGGTGTAATTGCCCGTATGCCCCATCAAGTGAACAAACTGATCCGTCCAGCGCTTGCGATCGTTGATCGGCTCGCTGGCGTTATATTCCAATTTGGTGTCGTCGGTATTGAAGAAGCTGCTGACGCTCGGGTGACCAGCGCGATCGACATGAAGCAGCTTGCCGTCCTTGCGCACGCTACACCGCCCCCAAATGCGGATCTCCGGGTTCGCGCCGAGCTCGCTTGTCGGCAGCTCTATCACTGTCGAGAACACATTGGCTTCCGTATTTGAATCCACGCCGGTCCACGGAGACTTGCCGCCCAGGTGGGGTGCGGTGAAATTTCTGCCGCCCGAGGTATCGAACAGATTCTTAATTCCGTCGAAGTCGAAAAAGAAAGCGTCGCTGCGAGTACCGGCGAAGAACGTGTAGTCCCCGGACTTGACGATGTTGGGTTTGGTGCCGAAGGAGACCTCGGCATCGGCGATGATCTTCGTCCCAACAGCTTCGACCGAACGGGATTCCGTGCCTTTTGCCACAAAGACGTTGACGGTCTGCATACTGTTTTGCGGTGGCGAGAACACATAACTGATCGCGATGTCAGTCAGGCAGTCTCCGTCGTTATCAATGTTGAGGCGGTATATGCCGTCAGGATGGAGCGCGTCGGCAGTCGGATTTGCATTTAGGATGAGCACGGTCCTTGACGGGTCCGTGGGCGACTGGAACGCGTAGAGGTCGCACAGATCGAGTCTTTGGTCATCGAGAGGTGGGCCGAGATTGAGTCCAGTAAAGTGGTTTGACATCTTTTCTCCTTAAGATAAGGATTTGCTTTTGGGTCAACGGTGCGGAAGGTTCGATTGTCAAAGATTGGTAGATGAGAAGTGGCTGGTCCTGCTCCTGCTGCGCCTTCAAGACTAGTTCGATGTTGTGATCGACAGGATAGCGTACTTGAGCGCTCCATTATGGGTTCTGTTGCAAAAATTTTCCGAGGACAAACCGGCATAGTTTGTGTGATGCGATGTGGTGATCGCTATTGTCATCATCTCTGATAAATGCATCCGGGAAGTGCTGCGACGCTCTCCAGTCATTGATGGTAACTGTGGTACTTGCTGCCACTGCTTTTCCCATGATGAACAGAAATCGTCTACCTCACAAAAAATCTGGGTTATGTCGAGGCGAGATACAATAGTGGACATTGCTGAGACACCTTGTTTATT
>NZ_MTAV01000163.1:0-19201 GCF_002154695.1 Nostoc sp. T09 | reverse complement strand
CGGACAAAACAAATTTTAGGAATTAGTTACGAACAACTCCAATCACTGTTAAAATGCGCCAGTTGCTACAACGGGGGAACCCCCGCAACGCACTGGCTCCTCTGCCATCTGCCTTTTCATAACAACAGTTTTTAACGCTGACCTACTTAACCTAATAGTTGCGATCGCCTTAGCAATATCAAGTGAACTCCAAACTTAATATTATAATTAAAATACTTCAATCATTTTAATAATAGTAAATACGGCTACTATAGCAATCCGAAATTATTCGTGAAACCTGGAGATAAAAATCCTTATTTTACAAATATTAGCTCCTTTATTCATCTTACGTATTATTTAGGATTGCTATAGCATTTATTTTGACGCTGCAATCTTTAGGTGCAGTTGGTTATTAAGGGGTTTTTTCTGGAGCTTTTAAACGCCACATTTTTTCTAGATGGGCAATTCGTTCGTGGAAAATTCGAGCTTTAAACTTGCGATAGCCGATAATTGTTAGCACTAAAATTATCGGTACTGAAATTATGATACTTGCTGTAAGAGTATCAGTAGCAACATCATTTTGTCGGCTTGGATGAACTTGCGCTTGCACAGCTATTGGGAAATACATCATCTTAAAAACTTAAATTGTGTCAGCCAATACTTTATATACAGCTATCTCAAGCCGAATTATGCAGTTAAATTGTAAACTTATGAGAGTTTATTTTATAAATTCTTCATAACTCCAATAAAACAACGTTTTCTGGGGAAAAACACACATTTCGCTGATGCGATCGCAACCTACGTAATCTCAAAAAAATTGTTAAGTAATATTTCACCAACACTTACCACCGTTACCTGT
The DNA here is from genome assembly GCF_002154695.1 of Nostoc sp. T09. Taxonomy (GTDB): domain Bacteria; phylum Cyanobacteriota; class Cyanobacteriia; order Cyanobacteriales; family Nostocaceae; genus Aulosira. Next base: position 18,363 of record NZ_MTAV01000163.1, on the reverse strand, counting down.
AGTAGCGCTGCGCCTATCTTGCTTCACGCTAGTACGTATATACGGTTTAAAAATCGGATAACCACCTTTTCAACGGTTATTCGTTCCGGGTAAAAACACAGGTGGAACTGGGCTAGCTTGCGGAACTGGAGGAATTACAGTTGGTGTAGGAGTAGGTACAACTTTTTTGATAACTGCGACCGCAAATCCTCTTTGTTGGGACTGACCAGATTTATCAATTACTTGCAGTGCAATTTGCGGTGGAAATTCTGAAATCACCGGCAGTTGCAGCGAACCTACTGGTTTAAGATCATTGCCGTATGGTAGCAGCTTCACCTGGATATCTTCTCCCTCAACTCTCCAAGATAAAGTAGCGGTTTCTCCTTCTTTGAGTGACTGATTTGGTTGCTCACTACCATTGATTGTGAAAGAAATAATCTTAATTGGTTTGGGCAAAACCTCAATTTTACCTTCAGTCTTTTTAGCACTAACTTTTTCACTTCCATTATTTGACAAAGCTCTTAATTCAAAGGCATAGTTCCCGGCTTTCAATGGTGGTATGGGTATATTTGTACATTGCAGTTGACGATTTACTTCTTTACAAAAATTCTTGAGTTTAGAGTTGCCGATAGTACCTTGATTGAATTTATAAATTATTGGATTACCAATTGATGTTCCCGCTTCTGTACTGCCGATAATCTGAGTTTTTGCCAGTAGTGAGGGATTGGTAACTGTCCAATTGAAAAGAATATTTTCTCCGGTTTTATACTGTGGTTTAATTACCTTAAAATCAACAATTTCTGCTATTGGTTTTTCATTTATGACTACTTGAGTAGTTTGAGTATCTGTTTTAGCCGTTTCTGAAAAAAATGCATTACCTTTGTGATACAAGCCTTGTAACTCGAAAGTGTAATTACCTTTGGTGTTAATGCCAGTTTTAATATTGTTACAAATCAAATCTATTTGTCTTTGGACTATACAAGGTGATATTTCATTAGCATTACGCTTGCCTAGCGACTCAGGAATACCATTACGAAAATCGTAGGTAATTGGCTTAATTGGTTGTGGACCTTTAATTATGAGAATTAAATTTTCTAACTGTTTATAGTTATGAATGTCCCACCTCAAAGCTACCTCATCCTCGCCTTCGGTAAGTTGAGTACTATTGGCGCTAAAATTTTCTATTTTTAACTGCGGGGGATTTAACATTCGCCAAATAATAAATCCTATCCCTCCTAATAACCCTAAAATTAGTAAGATTAATAATATTAATTGCCACCAAGGGCGGGGTTTCCAAAGTAAAGTTCCCTGTGGTAATGTGTCAGGTATAGGTAAATATTGTTTATCTTGGATGTTGACTTGAAAGTTAATAGTTTGCCCGGCACCAAACCAAGGTCTTCGCCACCAAGGTGTGGGTTTTAAAGTTAGATTAGTTTCAGAAATTTTGCTGGGCAATAATCTTAACTCAGCAGGGTCAAATTTGTAGGTAAAGAGCCTTTCTTCATCACGACTTTCAACACCAAATATCAGTTCGCGGACAATGTTACCCTGGTTAACTAAAGATAATTCATACTTGCCAGGACTACGGCTAACTTGTCCCAGGATGGTATTCAGTTGGAAATCTAGTTCATAGCTAGTTGGGATTTGGATATACACCAAATCTAACAATACTAAGTCAGGAAATTTTTCCGAATACAAGCGCAGCGTTGGTGAATAACTTCCCGCCAGGGTATCGGCTGGTGGGTGAAATTTTAACGAGATTTTCCCGGAATCACCAGGGTTGAGTGCTAGGGCATTAATATCAGATAATAAACCTGGCCCTTCTACTCCCGTTGTCGGATAGGTGATTGTAAACCAATCATCATCTAAATCGAGGCAAGTTAGGCGGAAACGGTCTACATACTGAGAGCGATTTTCAACTGTTACCTCTAACAGCAAAGGTTCATGGAGTTTGCAAATTAGCGGTTTATTAGTATTGCTGCTGGGTTTAATGGCAAAAGTTGAATCATTCGCCCGAATTGCGGTGTGTTCTTTGGGAACTACTTTAAGTTGGCGGGGGAAGTTAATCGGAGTATCTTGGGGATAATGCTGAGGCGCATCTACAACTAAGGTATAGTCGTAAGTTCCAGGGTTAGCATCAATAGGAATTTCAAATGTAAATGTTACTTCATCACTACTTTGTTGAGGTGCGATCGCGCAACTTTCTCTAGGAATGCTAGATAATCCAGTGACATTCTTAAATAGTTCATCGAAATTTAAATATATGTCAATAATCGCATTCTGCTCACCTTTGTTGGTGACAACAGTATGGAGTTCAATCGTATCTCCTGGCATAGCATCTTGAATGCCAGGTGGGGTAATAAATACTTCCAGGGGACTGGGTTTAGCTTGCATGTTACCAACTCCCTTATTTAAAAGGATGTGAATGTAGTTGTACCTGAAAATCTTCTCTACCACTCACGATCGCACTTGTTTGATTAATTGTTTTCAGGTCAATAGTGTTGATTTTCTTGGTACTTTGATAAATTATTTCACCTGTGGCTGCTTTAAGTTTATCAAGCTTGTGTTCTGGGGTTAAATACCACATCATGATTCGTCCATCATCGCCAGCACTTACTAACAGGCGACCATCTTCATTAAATACCAAACTCCGCACTGAAGTTTTCGATGCTGACCAGCGGTCTAGGGTTGGACAATTTAATTCAGCTATTTGATTTTGGGGATTTGGCAGAGTTTGACATTGATTTAAATTCCAAATCGTAATATATCCCGCCGAGTCAGAAGTTGCGAGAATTTTTTCTAAGGAGTTAGGCACAAAGGCTAACCCCCAAACATAGTCTTCGCGTCCTGTTCTCGGATCTAGCTTTTCAAGTTTTTGTACTGCTAAACCTTTGATTTGATTTTTTGTTTGAGATTGATTCCATTGCCACAATAAGAAACGCTTAAAATTGCCTGCCATCACTAGCGTTTTATCATCTGGACTCAGAGTTAAAGCCCGAACTTGAAAACCTGATAACTTCTGTTGAGTTTGCAGGTCAATTGCTTTGGGTTCTGGCTGGAAATCATTGTTGGTAGATGGTCTTGACCATAGTCTTACCTTACCACTACCATAACCACTGAATAAATCCAAGGAATTTTTTGTAAATACTAAGTCAAATACTCTGTCACCTTTAGCCTTGGGGTCTTGTTGGTCTTGCAGTTCGTTTCTTTTTCTACCTGTGGGGACATCTCTTAGTTGAATTACACCATTATCTAAACCAACCGCAACGCGATCGTTTTCTAAAGGTATAAAGCGTGCGACTTCTACAGCATCATCGGTAATTGCCAACAAACCTTTGGGTTTGTGCTGTCTACCACAAGCAACAGGCTGACCATCATAGGTAATGCTTGCAGGTTCTAAGCGGTTGCCATTAATATTCCAAAGTCTTAATGTGCAATCATCTGAGCCACTGACCACAGACAAACCAATACCGCTAAAACCCACTGAGTTTACAGAGCGAGTATGCATAATTGGCTCTGGTCTGATCAAGAATGCTAGCAATGCAAGTATTAAAGCCAGAATAGCTAACTGTAACCATAGAGGTAAAATCGGTAAAATTTTTAATTCTAAATTTTGGGTAGCAGGATCTGTACTACCTAAACGTTGATCGGATAATTCCGATTTAGCTTCTAAAAGTAAAGTTTTGCCTATTCCTAGCCAAGGGCGTTTTATTTTGATATCTAAAATGAGTTTGATTGTTTCACCTAAATTTAAATTTGCTGTTGTAGGTAAAGTCTTATAAGTACATTTTCGCCAGTTGCGTCCTTGTAGCCGCACATTAATTTCTTGGAGAAGATTGCTAGCATTTCTAAATAGCAATTCAAAGCTAGCTGTATCAGCTTTCCAGTTTGGTAACCAACTACGTTTTTGCGGAATGCTTTGGGAATTTTGGGTTGCAGTAAACTCGATAAAACCTACAGGCAAAACTTCTAGATTACCTTCAGTGCTAGCTGGATAACCACTGTTGCTGATGGCTTCAATGGTAAATGGATAAATGTCGCTAGGCGCTTGGATTACAGATAAAGGTTGACATTGAAAAATTACTTCTGTTTGACCCCCTGGATCTAAGAAAAAGCGCCGTTCTGCACTGCTAACTAGCCAAGCAGAATCTACACCTATAAACCGCAGAGTTACATTCACAGTTTGTTGTCCTAAATTTCGGACTCTTACTGGTATATCTACAGTGTTGCGCGGATATACTTGGAACTCTCGTACAGGCAATTCCACACTCAAAAGTGCTGGTTGATTCTCTGCTTCGATTTTTAGCCGCAGTAAAAGTCTACGTTCTTGCCCTAGCTGCGGTGAGAAAATTTTCACAGTCAAATTGACTGTACCCACAAATCCGGGAATGGGTGTATTAAAAACGAAGACCTGAAAAGTCGTGCTACTACCCGGAGGCTTGGCTGCTGCTACTTCTGGTTCCAGCTTATACCAGCGATATTCAGGACTGCGATTTTCTCCCGCAGCAGTAATTTCTATTTGAAAATTGGCAAATTGATCGCTGTCATTGTTGACAATCACTTCAAATAATGCCGGATCCCCACTAGGACGAAAGGTTAAATTTTGAGTAGAAAGACTAGCATTTATAACATTATTTTGCATGAAATTTTATATTTTGAATTCTGCGGAGTCAGCAGTATTAGGAAATTACTAATAACACAAATTTTGGTAATAGCATCTTAAGTTATCTTCTAAATATATTGTGCAAATAAATCTATCAATTAAGAGAAGCACATTAATAAAATTAATATCGGGCTTATATCGGATTCATACTTGATTTTTGAAATATACGTAGGTGGGCATTGCCCACCCTACTACAGATACGGAGATTTGTTCAGGGATCAAAAAACAAAGTTTGTTTAATATTAAACTTTCTCTAACTCCAATTCTGGCTGTGCAATAGGCCTTGCTGCTTTAATCAAATCAGCTGCCTTTTCGCCAATCATAATTGTGGGTGCATTGGTGTTTCCCGTGGCAATGGTTGGCATAATTGATGCATCTACAACACGCAACCCTTCAACTCCATGTACCCGCAGTTCGGAGTCTACCACAGAATCGGGGTCTGTTCCCATTTTGCAAGTGCCAACAGGGTGGTATAAAGTTTCGCAGGTTTCCCGGACGTAAGCTTGTAGTGCTTCATCACTAGTTACATCAGCACCGGGAGCAGCTTCTTCACCTCGGAAGTCATCAAATGCATTTGCTTGGAATATCTGGCGAATAATTTTGATTCCTGCAATCAACTTTTGGACATCAGATTCACTCTGGAGATAATTCATCCGAATTACGGGTGAGTCTTGGGGGGAAGCAGAACGCAGGGTGAGACTACCACGACTTTCGGGATTAGTTACACAGACTGAAGTTGCGAATCCTGGGCCTTCGCGGGCGTATGCAGGAGCTGCCCACAAAACAGGGCCACAGAAAAACTGCAAATCTGGCGCAACATCTAAACGACCTTCAGTATGCAGGAACAATCCAGCTTCCCCGATATTACTAGTTGGAGCAGGTTGCAGATCCTGAGTTGCTTGGTATGCAACTATGACACTAAAGTGATCTTGGAGGTTTTGACCGACACCAGGCAAATCAACAACTACGGGTATGTCTAGCGATCGCAGATGTTCTGCATTCCCAATTCCGGAGAGCATCAGCAGTTTGGGAGAATCGAACGCGCCAGCAGAAAGAATTACTTCTTGATTTACAAAGGTTTGGTGTATCGTTCCCTCGTGCAGATATTCCACTCCAATAGTGCGTGTTCCCTCAAACAATAACCGAGTGACTAACGCACTAGTGGTGACGGTTAAGTTGGGGCGATCCAAGATTGGTACTAAAAATGCGGCTGCCGTACTGTGCCGCTTACCATCTTTAATAGTCAACTGATAAAGTCCAGCACCTTCTTGTTGTGCGCCATTGAAATCAGGATTGCGATCGTAACCAAGTGCAACAGCTGCTTCTACAAATCGATGTGATGTTACGGCAGGTGCTAAAGGATCTGTGACACTCAATAATCCATCGACCCCGTGAAATTTGGATGCGCCATGCTGCTGGTTTTCAGATTTCTTAAAGTATGGCAATACATCTTGGTAACTCCAACCAGGATTGCCTAATTTTTGCCAGTGGTCATAATCATGTCGGCTGCCGCGAATATAGATCATGGCGTTGATGGAACTGGTGCCACCTAAGGCTTTACCCCGTGGACAATAGATTTTACGGTTATTTATGTAGGGTTCCTCTTCCGTAAAATATGCCCAGTCCACCTCAGTACCCCATAATCTTATCCAGCCTAGAGGAGCTTCATGCTCTGGTTTATTAGCCGGATTGCCTGCTTCCAGTAATAAAACGGTTGTCTTACCGTCTTCTGTAAGACGGTTGGCAAGAACACAGCCCGCCGAGCCTGCACCAATGACAATATAATCGTATTCGGTCATGAGCTTCTGATTAAATTGCAAAATTTCTAGAAAAATACTGTTGTCAGCAAGTTGCTACGATTAGCCTTAAGAACATATCTGTTTTAACCAGCTATATTTTGCAAATAAGCCTAATTTCTTAACCGAAAGCGCACTGGCATTTTATCGGCAGGATAAATTAACAGGTTTTGCTGTAACTCTTCCAAAGAAGAACGACCGTTGACTAACTCCCAATCAAAGTAGCGGAGGAATAATGCCAGCATCACTGTTGCTTCCAGCATTGATAGATGCTCTCCTAAGCAACGATGCGGGCCTGAGCCAAAGTCTATCATTGGCAGTGAAGTTGTTTCTTTACTCTTATCTAACCAACGCTCTGGTAAAAATTCTTCCGGATTAGCATAGACTTCTGGATCTCTTCCAGCAGCAAGCATTGACCACGATACTCTTGTACCGCGAGGAATCACTTTACCCTCAATTACGGTGTCGCGTTGAGCTTGCAATGAAGTTGAGCCTGAGGCGACTGAATAAAGGCGCAACGTCTCTTTGATAATTGCGCGAATATAAGCCAATTCTTTGAGGCTTTCTGTATTAATGCCGGCGTGACTTTGCCAAGCTTGATCAACGATGTCCCTTGCTTGCTGAAAAACCCTTTGATTTAAGCTCAACTCTCCTACTGCAAAGGATAAACTATGGGCAGTTGTGTCAGTACCACCTATTAAGAGTTCAACAGATTCTGCTATTAATGTTTCGCGATTGTATTTTGGTTCTTTGGCAGCAATTTTGACTAACATTGATTCCCGGAACAAAGGACTTACCTGTGGTAAATCGGTTTTGTTTTGTTCTCTCATCTGTAAAGCTAAGTCTACACGGGGAATCAGAAATTCCTCTAAGTATCGCCTTGCTGCCCAATAATCTTGTGAATTCTTAATTGGCAGATATTTCATCCACGTCTTCTCGCCAGTAGCTTGCCGTAGGAACCGATAGCCCACAATAGACATCGCTTCGTACACTTTGGAAACTTCCAGGGGTGGCCCTTCTTGAGTAGTACTTTTTCTATCTACAGGAATGCCTAATACTAGACAAGAAATCACCCTCATCGTCAGTTCTACAAACAGCGGATCTACCTCAACTTCTTTTGGTGGCGCTGCTTCCTTCACGGTCTCAACTACTTGTTCGCAGGCTTGGCTAATAATTTCAAGATATTTGGAGAGACTGCTAGAACTGAATTCCGGGTTCCAAGCCTTGCGTCGCCATTGCCACTCAGCCCCTGTTTCTCCTAGAAGAATGGGACCACTGATATCGTTCCAAGCTTTGCGCAATTGCTCAGACCTGATTAAGCTACCATCTCTCATCCCATTGACAATCGTATCTTCGATAACTTTTGGTTTACTTAAAATGAGGATTGGAGAGTTGCCATTCCAGACAACATACATCGAGCCTAGCTGCTGGCTCCAATCAAATATTAATTTGAAGAATTTTTTTTGTTTCACGGCTGCTAATATTTGCGGAAGATTTCCTAACAGCCAGTGTTTGGGAGGAGAGGGGAGTGATTGTAGCGATTTATATGTGTTCTTTTGCTTCCACCAGCGCCACCCCAGTGTTCCCGCTATGCTAGTAACGCCTAAACCTGTTGCTAAATAGGGAAATGAGTCAGAAGAAGCAATCTGAGCAGTAATCTCTTGGAACATGATTCCGCCTTTGTTCACCAAAAACTTCGGACTACCCAGATACTACCTTATTGTTTCCAGATTCGCAGAGCTTCTATTTATCGAGCGATCGCTATTTCCTGATATTGCGGGATGGAAAACCTTCAAGATTTCGCAGTTCTCTTTTAAACTCAATTAGTTATTTTTCTGAAGATGGAGCGCTCAGAACTGATTATAAATATTTATCTATGCCAATTTAGCCTTGACATTTATTATTATTTCAGACAAACAAGTATTTAATTAACTATAAGAATCTGGTTAAATTTTTGAAAAAATGACCTAAGTTTTACCTTTAAGTGTCAGCAATGCTTACCGTAACTGGGTTTTGGTGGGCAGTGCCCACCCTACAGGTTTATATGAGTTTTTTATATAAGTATTAAATTAGCATACCTGAAATTTAAGTAAATTTTTTAGTAGAATCAAATACACTGTCAATTCAAACTGGCACTGCTATGAGTTTCCTTGAAACCCGAAAGTCAATAGCTTCAGACTTTGACTTTATTTACAGCTTGCATCAACAAACACTCTATGCATACGTTGAACAGATATGGGGACACAAAGAAGAATTTCAACGCAATGGAATGCGAGAGGATTTTGATAGCTTACCGTTTGAAATTGTCTGTAATCAGGGAGAAGATATTGGAGCTATTTCAGTAGTTGACCAGGAAAATGTGTTACTGATTAACTACCTTGCAATCATGCCTACTCATCAAAGACAAGGTTTTGGTACACAGCTTCTTAGGAAAATATCGGAACAAGCAGCGAAAAGAGAAATTCCAGCTAGGTTAAGTGTCATCCGAATTAATCCAGCAAAGGCCTTTTATGAACATTTTGGGTTTAAAGTAGTTGCTAGCGATGAACATTTATTTTTTATGGAGTGGCGGAGCAGTTAATCTGCTCATAACAGTGGAATTATGTGCAACCGGGGTATGGCCAAAGCAAGCGATCGCATCCTGGCAGTACCCTCACGGGTACTTCTTAATTGCTCAGAGTATTTAGCAGCACAAAGTATCAACCAAAATAACTGCGATCGCTACAATCTTGCTGTGATTTACTAAAACTACGTCACAGCAAAACCTGTATGTTGCCGTGCTTTAGGATGACGAAAACCAAGAACTATTATCTTCTTTAGGAACTCCAGCTTCTTCGCTATCATCCCATTGAATCCAAATTTTTTCACCAATTAAACATTAAATGGATAGGTGTGGCATGGAGATATTTATCGCCACTCCAACCTATATTAACTATTTATGAGACTGTAAGGCTGGAGAGCTGATGCTCAACACGAGTCAAACGCTCTGAGTAATTTTTCATCACTTGCAGGGCGAACATGGGAGTTTCTTGGACTGCAAACAGAAACCTTTGTTCATTAAGGAAAGCAAGTTGGCAATCTGTCTTGGCAATAGCTGTGTATGTTCTATTTTTTACCCCTACCAGGGCCCCTATCGCAAAAACTTCTCCGGCTGCGATCGTTTCTACAACTTTGCTATTGACTAATATATCAACCTCTCCTTCTAGAATGCCATACATACAATCACCAGGCTCTCCCGCTTCAAATATAACTTGTCCTGCTGAAAATACTTTAGGATCTGGTTGTTTTTGAAAGATACCGAGAGTTTGTACAGGATTTAACATGAAAACTGCCCCGCAATTGATTGTTTTTCCACCTATGTTTTGCATAGGTACTAGGATGTATAGCAGCTAGCTGCAATGCTCTGTGTCAGATACAATGACTGGAGTACATGCTAGGGTAAAACAAGCAAGGTTAACAGAGCATTAATCTTTGGTAAAGCATAATTTTAAGTTTATTGCCAAAATTTTGGCGATCGCTGCATAATTAGTTGGAATTTATACAGCAGTTTTCTCTCCTACAAATTTTTGCAACACAACCTCTCAATAAGCACCACTTAGGCAGAATATTCGGTAAGCTCTACGAGACAGAGCTAACACATCCGAGCAACCTCATCAACGAAAAAATTAAAGGACTTGTTTTTTTTCGGTTGAGTTGTAAAGTTCTCTTTGAACAATACATGCAAGAAGATCCATGACTGCTTCATCACCAAATAATCTAATAAGTCTCCCTGTGACTACGAGTCTGGAGGTTACTAGGCAGGAATATCAATATAACTACACCCATATTCCAGCAATTGCTATGGTGGATGAGCTTCCTCCGGCGGAACGGTTCACCACTAACTGGTATTTTTTGTTAGCCCAGCAGTTACGAGAGATTTTCATCAATACCTTAATTACCAACCGAGGCAATCGCGGTTCCAAGTCGCTCCGCGATGATGTCAAAATGTTTATCTGGGAAGCGTTGCTCAAGGGGGCGATACCGTTCAATATCAGCATTATTGCTAGGCTTCTGCAAATTGTCCCTCAGTTTTTAATTAAAGGAATATCTAAAGATTTTAGAGAACTCGACGATCTGTTATTTTCTATCCTCAGGGAAAATGGACTTGTAATCCTCAGAGATACTCTAAATCAAGTCATAGAGCTACTGTATGAAGGACATCCTACAGGACATGTGACCAACCTGAAAGACTATGAAAAGTTGTTTCCGGTAATTGGGGTACCGGCGATTGGCAAAACTTTCCAGGAAGATGAAGTCTTTGCTTACATGCGAGTAGCTGGCTACAATCCCGTGATGATTGAGCGAGTAACCAACATGAGCGATCGCTTCCCAGTTACAGACGAACATTACCAAGGAGTGATGGGAACTGACGATTCATTAAAAGCAGCTGGGGAAGAAGGAAGACTTTACCTGGCGGATTATGGAATTTTCGAGGGTGCGATCAACGGTACTTTTCCACACGAGCAAAAATATGTCTATGCGCCCCTAGCACTGTTTGCCTTACCCAAAGGCTCAAGTCCTACACGTCTAATACGCCCAGTAGCTATTCAATGCGGCCAAACTCCCGGCCCCGATTACCCAATTATTACTCCTAACTCTGGTAAGTATGCTTGGCTGTTTGCCAAAACTGTTGTCCAAATAGCAGATGCCAACTTCCACGAACCAGTTACCCACCTAGCCAGAACGCACCTGTTAGTTGGTGCTTTTGTAATGGCTACCTATCGGCAACTACCAGCCACTCATCCGCTCAGGTTACTGCTACGCCCTCATTTTGAAGGCACCTTAGCAATTAATGATGCAGCCCAACGAATTTTAATCGCTCCTGGCGGTGGAGTCGATAGATTGCTCTCATCGACAATTGATAACTCTCGGGTTTTAGCAGTGCGCGGGTTGCAAAGCTATGGCTTCAATAGTGCTATGTTACGCAAGCAATTCCAGCAGCGCGGCGTAGACGATTCTAACCTGCTGCCTGTTTATCCTTACCGCGATGATGCACTGTTAGTCTGGGATACCATTCAGCAATGGGTTTCGGACTACCTGAACCTTTACTACGCCACAGATCAGGACATTCAAAATGATACAGCCCTCCAGGCTTGGGCAGCTGAAGTCCAAGCTTACGATGGTGGACGGATCAGCGATTTTGGCGAAGATGGACGTATCCAGACGCGAGAATACCTAATAGATGCGGCTACGTTGATTATTTTCACAGCCAGCGCTCAACATGCTGCGGTTAACTTTCCCCAGAAAGATCTCATGGGCTATGCCGCAGCCTTACCATTAGCTGGTTATTTGCCAGCTTCAACTCTTAAAGGAGAAGTTAGTGAGCAAGACTACCTAAATTTACTCTCACCTCTAAATCAGGCACAACGGCAATATAACCTACTCGGTTTATTGGGTTCTGTCTATTACAACAAGCTAGGCGAATATCCGCAGGGATACTTTACCGATCGGCGTGTATCACCCTTGTTGCAGACATTCCAAAACAATCTTCAGCAGGTTGAACATAAGATCAATCAGCGCAACTTGAGCCGTCCAACCTATGAGTATCTGCTTCCTTCTAGAATTCCGCAGAGTATTAATATTTAAACGTCATTAGTCATTAGTCATTCGTCATTTGTCATTTGTCAAAAAGCAATTAGTGATTTCTTCCTCCCCCTGCTCATTGCTCACTGCTCACCTGCTTTTCTAGCCCCTTTACCGAACATTATGGAACTCAAAGATAAAGTCCTCAAAGCCCACAGCCGCCAAATTCGGCTTTCACGTATTCTAGCCAAAGTCGGTTATAACACTCCCATTGGCAAGTTGCTGCGCTTAGGTCTCTATTATATGGATGCTGCGATCATGCTCAAGGCGTGGCGGGACTTTCTCTACATCCGCAAGGACAATATCGGAGACAAATTTTTTGCTGTAGACCAGGCAATTATGCATTCCTCTCATTCTCAAGTGAGAAAACTGATGCAGATTGAGCCTCAAGTACGGGGTAATGATTTAGGCATTATAAGAATCTTAGCCCCTAGCTATATGCTCGACAATCCGCTGAGCTTGGGAATGAATGGTAATGAACACGCAGGGGTTCGTGCTGTGTTTTTGCAAGCCTTGCCAGATCCCTCAGAACAGGCAGAGATTTTAGGGCAGTTAGTTAATAAATCGCTGTCAAAAGCTGCTACACAAGGTCAATTGCATATCGGTAACGATTTGCCCAGGATGATGTTGGCAATTTTGCACGAACTTGTTTTCCAAATTTCATTATCTGAGGAAGAAATTACTGCATCAGGTGCTTACATTAAAGGTTTGGTTCTCGCATCCTTACCAAATTTCATTAGTAAGTATCTCTTGGCTTTTAAAACAGCAGCAAATATTCGTCATCGCCAGCGTTTAATCGAGCGATATAAACAATCGCCAAAATGGTCATCATATCTAGCAACAGGTGCCCAGTATCAGTTGAACGAACACCAAATTGCTAATAGCTTGTTCGATATGATTCATATTGCTGGTACTGCTGGCACGAGCGCGCTTTTGGGATCTGTTATTGGTGTTTTATGCTTAGATAATGCCTTAAGAAATGACGCAATTTCAGAAGTTAATGCTGTCTGGGATGGAAAGAATACTCCCAACGGACATGCTCTAGAGCAGTCAACACTGATCAATAAAGTAATTCTAGAAACAGCACGTCTCTATCCACCTGTGCGATTTGTTAGTCAACTTTCCACTGAGCGGGGTGAAGTTGAAATTGGCGCACAGCGTTGTCCATTCCAAAGGGGAACTCGTTTACTTGGCTCTATCTTTACAGCTAATCGTGATGCAAACAGATACAAAAATCCAGATAATTTTGACGTGACGCGGGATTTTTCCGATATTTTATCTTGGAATGGTGAGGGGCATGAACGGGTTTGTCCTGGCAAATCTTTATCGATTGGCTTAATTCAAATGTTTTGTCTGTATCTGCTAAAAAATTATCAATGGAACTCATTTACAGAAGTAAAGTGGGATTTTGAAAAAGTCACTGCTGTTACTCCTAATAATTTAGTACTACAAGGCTTTGCTCAAAGACAGTGAGTTCTTGAGAAGATTTGACCATAAGCAAAACAGGAAAGAGGTAATGATTGAAGCAATCGAGAACAAGCAACTTGACAATATTGCAACCTGGATGCTCGCGATCGCGCAAACAAACTTACCAACCCCCCTCAAGGGTGTATTCTTTATGGATGGCAATCCACTGCCTGATGATTGCATCACAATGTACAACTTAGAATGGGACGCACAAAACCTGAGTTTGGTTTTACCTGTCTTTGCCCCTGTACAGTGGACTTTTCATAACTCAATTATGGGATTGCTGTTACTTGTCGGTGCTCAATTGGCTCGGTTTACCTACAAGATTCAGTTTGAAGATGAAACCTTGCGGCGAGCAAAAATTCTACCTTTTGCCTTTGGGCTGCCGATTCCCAAGTGGATCGCAGATTTCACAATGAACCAAGACGAAAATTCTCAAAATGGAGAGATATGGCAACGCAAGAATGTTTGGTTAGGTATTATTCCTGGGCTTGGTGATTATACACTGCGTAAAATTGTCGATGAAGATGGTCGCTATACTCCCGCGTTTAATGACATGCTTGCTAAGGTAAAAAACGAGTGTTTGGTAATTGTCAAGAACTCAAAAGATAAGTAATCAATACAAGCTGGGAGTGCGTTAGCTGTACTCCTACGGTGAAGCAAGCTACGCGTAGCGTCTCGTAGAGAAGGCGATGGCTCCCTCAAAGCTTTATCTTCCCGTAATTAATTTACGAAAACAAAAAATTATCCTCTAAGAACATAATCTTAGGGTAGATTTACTGTTGCATAATATAGATTAAAATAGTAGCCAAACTTCGTCTAAGTTGAGAATTGAAGTTTTTTAAAAGGGAACAGGGAAAAGTATAGGATTTGGAAACAAAACCCGTTCTAGAAAAAACTATGGTTTTCAAAGTAGACGCGGTTTATCTAATATTTTTTGAAGAAATGTAACATTTAATATGATTATCCGTTTTCCAGTAATCGCTGCCACCTTCATGGTTGCCAGCATCAGTATAGGTACGCTTTTAAGCATTGCTAGCCCAGCTTCGGCTCAGCAGGTAATAACTTGTGAAAGCCAAAATAATCGGCGGAATAGTTGTGCGATATCTACAACAGGTCGAGTGCGCCTGATCAGGCAATTATCTAGCACTAGTTGTAGAGACAATTGGGGCTATAACAGAAATCGTATTTGGGTGAGAAATGGTTGCCGAGCTCAGTTCGCAGTTGGCAATCGCAGAAATAACAGAAACAACAGATACGATAGATACAACAGAAACGACAGATACGACGACAGATACGATACAAACGATAGATACGATGACAGATACTATAGAAACGACAGATACGACGACAGATATTATAGAAATGACAGATAGATAACTGGGTAGTACATCAACAAAGTGTGCGATAGGTAATTAAAGTATCAATCTCGCTTTCATAGTACTGTTTAGCAAAGGCATCCTAGCTAGATCTGGATGCTTTTTTATTGCGCGATCGCACTCGTTACCTATATCCTCAAAATATTTTTTGGATAATTGAAGCATTTGGGGTAGGTTCTATTCTTAGTTATAAATTTGAGTGTATTTCCAACCAACGTATCCATCTTGCGCGATGTCAACCACATAGTGTTGTTGAGTCAGAGAATGCAATAAGATACTTGTTAAAACTTCTTCATCTTCAATCAGCAAGATTTTCATTACTAAAGTAGTCTTCAATCACTTGAGTTACCTTCTTGTTTTTCGATAATAATATTTATTGCTTCTTTTGTATCATCTTCACAGCGTAAGCGATCGCTTGCAGTTTTTTGATGTTTAGTAACACGCTATGAATGGCAGTGCATTAGACTTCTTGCAGAAGTCGGTTAAAGGGAAAAGGTTAAAGGGAAAGGAACTCAAAATCCTTTCCCTTTAACCTTTTCCCTTTCCCCCCTCTTGCAAAAATATATCTTTGCAAGAGGTCTATTACATTCCGTTAATGCAATATACAAATCAATGTCACTGAAATAAGCAGTATTTAGGCAGCAAAGTTAGAAAAACAAAAGAGTCAACTTAGTCAGGTTGAAGGTTTTGAAGGGATGTATGCAGAAAAATTATGGTGACTTTAGCGCTTTTTTTACGGTAAGGCTTAAACCTTCTAAATATTAGATTATATATTTTAAAATTTAATTTATATTTAAGTTTGATATATCTATCTCTTAAAAGATACATTAACATACATCTAACCTTGACCTAAATATGTAAAATATATCACATTAAATTGTAAATCTAAAGATTGCAATAGTAGATGTTGGAATTTGTCCAAAAACATGATAATTAAAGAAAACCTTATAGGTCAAATATGAAATAGATCGTGAAGAAGTAATACCAAGTTATGTTAAGAAAATACATCCTTATTTGTGATGATCTTGTAGATAACTGTATGATCCTTCAAGTAATTTTAGAAATGGAAGGATATAAAGTTGAGTTTGTAACATCTGGAATAGAAGCAATCAATAAAATTAAATCTCATAAACCAGATTTGCTACTGCTAGATGTAATGATGCCAGAAATGAATGGTTTTGAAGTAGTTAGAGTTATACAGCAAGATAAATATTTGCAAACTCTACCTATCTTGCTGATTACAGCGTATAAAGAAGTGATAACATCAGAGTTCACCAATATAAAAGTTAATGGAGTTCTCCACAAACCTATTAATAGTGATGACCTGGTTGAAATAGTTCAAGAGGTTCTACAAGTTTACAACGACGAATAGCGGTAGATTAGCTCAACAGATTTGTAAATAAAACAATCAACATTTATATCGCTATTATTTTCAATTCAAACCTAAAAAATTTAATATTTAAAATCAACTTTTATGCCAAAATTTCTGCTATAAAGCTTACTTTAACATGAGGAATAACTTTATCGGCTTAGACTTCAAATGCTTAATTTATCACGTAAAAGCAGAAGATTTCCATTACCTTGCCATTTTTAAGAGTAAAATTTAAGCCAGCAGGACTGGGGTCTTCAATTTGGTAGCCTAAATTTGTCACATTACCCTCTTGGTATGTTTCAACTTTTCCATAGGTTCTCAGCACTTTTGATTGCCTGTCGCCTACTTTCACTCCATGTATGGTGGAATATTTAGAACTGTTTGCTTTTATTTGATAAACAGTAAAGTTTCCAAGTTGAACACCTTCATCTAAATCAACTATGATGCCTGCATATTTAAGAGTACGCACTTTACCAATAGCAGGCATAAAGCCATTTTCTACTTTTACAGGTTTACCTAAAATTTTTCTGACTTGTGCCTCAGACATAGAAAGTTTTATGCCACCGATCCCCAGACTTTCGGTAGTTATTCCTCTTGATTGATTTGGATTCTGAGAAAGTTGATAATCAGCAGTGATGGTC
This sequence comes from Nostoc sp. T09, assembly GCF_002154695.1. GTDB lineage: Bacteria > Cyanobacteriota > Cyanobacteriia > Cyanobacteriales > Nostocaceae > Aulosira. The sequence goes on along the minus strand of NZ_MTAV01000163.1, from coordinate 1,444 downwards.
GCATTAATGGGGCTATAGCTGGTCAACGGGATAATAATAGTTGCGATCGCAAACGGAATTGCTCTTAACATCATCCGATACTAGAATATTTACTTATTCCAGTTTTAGCACCTACTCCAATGCGTGTCTTGATTTTTAGCGCGATCGCAACCCTGAAGAACTCCTATCCCCAAAATTAGAGTGTCTTATGCCTTTGGCTAACGCACCGCGCGACCAAATAATACCATTTCACGAAATTCTTGATACAAATAACTCCCCCAGCTTCCCCAGCCCCCCCAGCTTGCCCATGTGTATCAACCTTAAAGTAAAACGGTATAATTCCTGGGCGGCTACTTATTTTTACTTGATGCCTAAGCGATCGCAAGCAATTTTACAAATACTCAATCCAACCCCGCTTGGTTTTGTTTGAACTTTTATTACAAAAAATGCAGCATTGATAAGTATGGCTTAAGTAAAGTTAGTTTGACATCAGCATTAGCTGTAATGAGCCGGGCATTGATAAGTATGGCTTAAGCAAAGTTAGTTTGACATCAGCATTAGCTGTAATGAGCCGGGCATTGATAAGTTTGGTTTAAGCAAAGCTAGTTTGACATCAGCATTAGCTGTAATGAGCCGGGCATTTACAGTTTTTGTTGGAGCAAAAGCTAGTTTGACATCAGCAATAGCTGTAATGAACCGAGCATTTACAGTTTTTATTGAAGCAAAAGCTAGTTTGACATCAGCAATAGCTGCAATGAGCGTTGCATTTGCAAGTTTTATCTTAATGTGAGTGAGAAATGAGAGCGCCTAGGGAATATGAAAACATCAATAAGGCGTTTAACCTACAGGCGATCGTACTGTTACAGTAAATTCAATATAAAAACAAAAGACAAAGAACAAATGACAAATGACAACAGCCTTTTGTTCTGTCTACCTATCAGTCCCAAAATTACTAGGAACCGTCGCAGGTTATCGTGGATTTTCCTGTTTCTTTTTACTTGTTTACTGACTGTTATCTTTTCACTTACTTGGGTAAACGCCGAAGAAAAACCCAAACCTAAGCCTCAAGATTGGGAAATTACAGGCATTGTCGCAGCCCTGGCAGACCCCTATGCTGGAGTGAGACTAGCAGCAGCAGAGAAATTGGAAAAATATCAGCTAGATGATCCTAAAAAGCAGATTCCCAACTATCAAGACGTTGTAAATCAGCTTGTTAAGCAGCTATCGCCACCAGAAAAAGAAGAAAAGAGCCTTTCCCGTAGAGCCGCAGCCTCTGCACTGGGGCAGATGCAAGCCAAAGACATTGCCGCCAACGTCGCCGCGCTGCTCAAAGATTCTAACTCTGATGTCCGTAGAGCCGCAGCATCAGCACTGGCGCAGATGCAAGCCAAAGACATTGCCGCCAACGTCGCCGCACTGCTCAAAGATTCTAACTCTAATGTCCGTAGTGCCGCAGCCGATGCAC
>NZ_MTAV01000162.1 GCF_002154695.1 Nostoc sp. T09 | reverse complement strand
TTCCCTGTTCCCTGTTCCCTTGCCTTCACAGAAGAATTTTCTTAACTGAACCGTATTGGTATGTAATCTTTAATCTCAAAGCGATCGCGCACCAGGGCAAACAAATCATGTTGATGGGCTGGCAGGATATCGCAAAGGAAGTAGCCTAGAGACATAACCGTAACTCTTATTTCTGGCAATTCCTATTGCTTATGTCTAGTAATATTACGTACTAACTACCCTAGAGAGATTACTTAACCTTATTAATTACGGACATCTGCGACTATTAAAGCAGCATTAAAGGTATCGCCATGACATTGCTGCAAGCGTACCTTTTTTGTTAAATGTCGTTGCGATTTGTTGGTCGGTTGGAATGTGCGATCGCTCGTCTGCTTTTTCTCCAGATAAGCTAATCCGCCTTTAAGTTGCATAATCCTTAGCCTCAAAAAGACACAGGGACGAGGAGGACGGGAGACGCAACGATGGTGAAACCGACGCCTCCTCCATCTCTTATTTCATCAAACTCATTCTCGATTACCCGAATGGTGAGTCTGTATGTCTATCTGTTGATCAAACACACTAAAACTGGGTATCCAGATAGATGAGTAGCCAACTGAGGCGATGCTACGACGGGCTACGCCTACGCACCTAGTTTTACATCACTGGTTAATTAACCATCTTTTTGATGCAGAAAATTATCTTCTATGTCATCCTAGAAAACGAGAGTTAATTCGGTGAGTATTTTTGTTTTTAGTATTGACAGGCTTTTCCCTTTTGGTATTGACAGACTTTTCTCCGAAATTTAAATCTCAACAAGTGTAATAATTTTGGAGATAATCGATGTCAATTTACGTAGGCAACCTCTCTTACGAAGTTACCCAAGACACCTTGACCGCTGTTTTTGCAGAATACGGCACTGTAAGGCGTGTTCAACTACCTACTGACCGCGAAACAGGACAACTACGTGGTTTTGGATTTGTGGAAATGGGAACTGAAGCTGAAGAAGCAGCGGCCATAGAAGCCCTTGATGGTGCTGAATGGATGGGTCGTGACCTCAAAGTTAACAAAGCCAAGCCTAGAGAAGATAGAGGTTCTTCTGGCGGTGGTAATCGGGGGGGATACGGTGGCGGCGGCGGTGGTAGACGTAACCGCTACTAAGCGTTGAAACCTGAAATTTACAAGCGAATTTTCAGGTCAGACAAAGAGTACGCCTTTTTTTGCCCTTTCAACTGGACGGCTTATCATTATAAGCTATTAATTTTAAGTCAAATTAGCAGGAGAGATAATGACCCAAATAGTAGTGGGCGACAATGAACACATTGAGTCAGCCTTACGCCGATTTAAACGAGAAGTTTCCAAGGCTGGGATTTTTCAAGATATGAAAAAGCATCGTCACTTTGAAACGCCTATTGAAAAACGCAAGCGTAAAGAAGTTGCCAAGCACAGGCAAGGCAAGAGACGTTTCCGTACTTAATGCGTGTCATATAAATTAAATTAATCAATGCCCTCAGAGATTTCATGAGGGCTTTTTTTAGAGAATTTAGCAGAAGTACAATTGTAGGAGCCAATGCTGTTCGCTGTTGCGCGGTAATGGCTCTTGGGCGATCGCACTTACTACAAAGACAATTTCCCTAGCGAGACATTGGGTTGCTGTTCCAGTGATGTACGTTTAACCTCTTGTTTAACTGCGATCGCATTTCAATCAATAGCCTGCCTTCTAGTAGATTTAATCTGTCCTCGCTTAGTTTTACTGTCAAGGCGTTTTTTTTGAGAACTGCGAGTTGGTTTGGTAGGTTTGCGTTTTCTCTTCAGTACGACTGCGTTTTTAATAAGTTCTTGAAGTCGTTGTAAAGCCTCCTCCCGATTCTGCTCTTGGCTGCGGTGTTCTTGAGCTTTGATGACGACGACTCCCTCCTGGGTAATGCGCCTGTCCTTCAGTTTTAGAAGCTGCTCTTTATAGAAAGCGGGTAAAGATGAAGCCTCAATGTCAAAGCGCAAGTGGATGGCGGTAGAAACTTTGTTGACGTTTTGACCACCTGCGCCTTGAGAACGAATCGCACTAATTTCGAGTTCGCTATCAGGGATGATAATTTTGTGAGAAATTTGCAACATATCTTAATTATATAGCGTTATTAGTGCGATCGCGTAGCTTCTGGGGGCTAGAAGCCTAGCATTATAACGATTTTGATTTATATATACGATACCGGACAGACTAAAGCTTATATCTGTATCTATACTTACAAGAATTTGGCATTTGGATGCCTTTGATACTTTAATGCTTAAAACTACACAAAGGAATTATTAATGCATTGCCAATCCATCTTTATTGATGGCTTATATTTCTTGTTTATTGTCAATAGACTTCTTGCAGAAGTCGGTTAAAGGGAAAGGGGAAAAGGAGAAAGGAACTCAAAACCCTTTCCCTTTAACTTTTTCCCTTTCCCCCCTCTTTCCTATAGGATGTCGTAAACCTTAAGAAATGCACCTGATACTCAGCTGTTAGCCATCTGGAATGGCTGGGCACAAAAGCGCATCAATAGTAGAATAATTCACATATTTAGAGTAAATCAGGCGTAGAAAGCTATTTTTTGTTAAATCAGCCTAATGGAAGCTTTGATTAAGCGTATATTAATTTGTGATGACGTTGCTGATGATGCACTGCTTTTACAAGCAATACTACTAGCAGATGATTGTCAAATTCAAATAGTTAATTCTGGGAAAGAAGTACTTAGCTTTCTTGAAACCAACTCTAATCTACCAGACTTATTAATATTAGATGTTATGATGCCCGTAATGGATGGATTTGAAGTTGTTCAGCGCATCCGACAGTCAAATAAATTAAAATCTCTTCCCGTCTTATTAGTAACAGGAATGTATATAGATGATACTAATCTCGATATTAAGGTTGATGGATTTATTCAGAAACCTATTAATATCGATACTGTAATTTCTCAGGTTAGAGCAATTTTAGATTAAGTTAGTCTACAGCCTGCAAAATCTGTTGAATCCTTGCAACCAGGTCATCAGGATCTACAGGTTTTTGAATAATTCCATTAACGCTTATATCACTTAATTCCATTGCAAGTACTTCTTTATGTGCTGTAATGAGCAAAATAGGTAGAGTTTGCAAATGTTTATCTTTTTGAACACGTCTAACTATTTCATACCCATTTATTTCGGGCATCATGATATCTAATAGTAACAAGTCTGGTTTTTGAGATTCAATTTTATTGAGAGCTTCGATTCCAGATGTTACAAACTCAACTGTATAACCTTCCATTTCTAAAATTGTTTGAAAGAAAATACAGTTATCTTCAACATCGTCACAAATCAAAATATAGTGATTAACACTATTCGATGTTACTCCTTCATTAAGCATTCCATAATCAAGCCATAACATTTTCTCTATCTACCATGTTTAAAGTTGCAAACTTTTACTTCAATCTTCAGAGTGATATCACTTACATGTTTGTGTAAAGATTAGATGTATGTCAATCTATATTTTAGTAGATGCATATCCTGAAAGTTATAGTTGAAGACCGTTTGGGAATGTGTAGTAAAACTTAGGCGTTGAAGTTGCCTAACTTTACTCCCATTCCCTGCTGTCAGGAATCTTGTTGAGAAAGCGATCCATCCACCGTTCGGCTAAAGCTGCGATCGTTAAGGATGGGTTAGCGCAGGCAGTTGCATATTAGTGCTCAGATGTAACCTCTCATGCCTGCTTTGTACCTCTTACTCAAGATTAATCGCTGAACAAGGCAGCGTTTAACTCATCAGCATCGACTGGCTTGACCAAATGCACGTTGAAGCCTGCCTTGTGGGAACGCTCTCGGTCTTGTTGTTGTCCGTACCCGCTAACTGCCAAGAGCCTGATCTTACTTAAGCCCGGCAACTGCCGGATGCGCCGAGCAAGTTCATAACCATCCATCACAGGGAGACCAATATCGAGGACTGCGATATCTGGGAGAAAATACTGCGCAACTTCCAGCCCTTCTACCCCGTTGTGGGCAACCCGGATTGTATGACCATAAAAGCTAAATAAGGCTGCCAACATCTCCGCTGCATCCACATTATCATCTACGATTAATATACGCAGTTGATTATTTTGAGTTGGATTACGGATTGTTTCGAGCTTTTCCTCAATATGCAAAGCTTCAGTTGCTAACGGCAGCCAGACAGTGAATTCGCTGCCGCGACCTCTGCCCGCACTTGCCGCAGATACTCGCCCCCCATGTAGCGCTACGAGGTTTTTCACAATTGCCAGCCCAAGTCCGAGACCGCCTTGGGATCTATCAGAAGATTGCTGCTCCTGGTAGAACAGATCGAATACCTTAGGAAGGAGATCGGAAGGAATGCCTTTGCCAGTATCGCTCACGCGTAGCAATACTTCATCTTTGACACGCTCGGCGGCGATCGCAATTTCCCCACCTGGCTCAGTATACTTGGCAGCGTTGTTAAGCAAGTTTGCAACTACTTGCGCCAACCTTCTAGGGTCTGCTTCAACTGTTAAACCCGTGCTGGAAACCTGGACATTGAGCTTGTGATGCTGTTGTTCGAGCAAGGGGCTGCATTGTTCGACTGCTTCGACAACTACCTTGGCTAATTCAAAGTGTTCTTTCTTGAGGGTGAGCTTGCCCTGGGTAAGGCGCGATACATCAAGTAAATCGTCAACCAAACCGACAAGGTGGCGCACTTGGCGTTCAATAACTGTCCGTTCCTTGTCTACCTCCGAGATGCCTCGCTGTCGCATCAAGTTTAAGGCGGTGACTATTGGTGCAAGTGGATTTCTCAGTTCGTGTCCGAGCATTGCCAGAAATTCGTCTTTGGCTCGGTTTGCCAACTCAGCAGAGCGCTTTGCATTGACAATTTCTGTGACCTCAAAAGCAATCACAACAATGCCGTCGATCTTTCCTTGCTCATCTGGGAGTGGCTGATAAACTACCTCGAAAGAACACTCCTGAAGCGTCGGTGGCTGTCCGCGATACAACATCATCTGCGGTCTGCCGACGTATGGTATACCAGTTGTGTATGCTTGCTCTAGCATTTCATAAACACCCTGTCCAGCAAGCTCCGGTAAAGCTACGCGCAGTGGCTTACCCATAACGGGTCTATGATCGACCAATTCTAGGTAACGGTCATTAGCAAACTCATAGACGAGATCCAGTCCTCGCAATACGGTAATACCAACAGGTGCGTTTTCAAAAATCCGTCTCAGCTGATCCGCATTGGCTTGCAAACGTCTTTGGGTAAGAACTGTTTCCGTTGTCTCAGTAAATGTAACCAGAACTCCGGCGACGTTACCGAGATCATCTGGAACAGGACTATAGGAAAAATTGAAGTAGCAATCCTCTGGATAGCCAAAGCGCTCAATGGTGAGCTTGAAATTATCAAAGCCAAATGACTTGCCTTGCCACACTTCTGCCCACATGGGGCCGATCGTACTCCAAATTTCCGTCCAGGTTTCCTGGGCGCTGATCCCCATAGCTGCCGGGTGCTTATTACCGAGAATCGGACGATAAGCATCGTTATAAAACTGTGTAAATTCTTTCCCCCAGGCAATGTACATGGGCAACCGACATTCAAGCAGGATGCGGATGGCAGTCTTTAAGCTCCTAGGCCAACTCTCAACAGGGCCAACAGGAGTTTTACCCCAGTCGATAGTACGCATGAGCGCACCCATTTCTCCACCGCCGGAAAAGGTACTATGGGCGGACAGCCAATTTGTTTCGTTTCCACCTGAATTCGGTTGAATAGGCATGAAGTCAACGGTTACTTGAAATAGTTGTGTTGCAAAAAATTGTTGAGGAGATGAAAACCCTGTTGGTGGGGTTAAGTCTTATATTATTATTCAAATACTGGACTTGCCGCAATTTTCATTTATTGGATAAACAGCATTCTGATCTACATTAATCACTGGTGGAGTTCGGTTTTGACCAGGTTTTAAAGCGCTACGGAAAAATCGTTCCGCAGCCCGTGCATCGCGTTTTGCTCTCAATATAAAGACGATGACGATCAAGAGATGGACACTCGCTTTTGACTTTTATCTATGTTGGGTTTCAATAGTAGACTTCTTGCAGAAGTCGGTAAAAGGGAAAGGGGAAAAGGGGAAAGGAACTCAAAACC
>NZ_MTAV01000161.1 GCF_002154695.1 Nostoc sp. T09 | reverse complement strand
CAGTCGTCTAGAACGTCAAACCACCCTCTACTGGGGGCGCGTCCAACTGCGATGGTCATTAGAGCAAATCTCCAAATGTTATAAGTACAGGTTTTTACTTCTGTATTATAGATCGCTATTATTATTTAGCTTTCCATAAACAGAAAGTTAACTGGGTTGTCAATCCAGTTTACAATTTTTTACTGACTCTAATCATATTAGGTGTAAATCGCTAATTTTTCCAGGTAATTTTTAATTAAATTTAATATTTATATAGATTTAGGGGCATGGGGCATTGGGCAAGAAGGGAATAGGTAATAGTTATTTCTTTCCTCTCCTGTCTCCCTTGCCCTCCTCATCTCCCTCATCCCCCCCACTCCCTACACCAGTAGTCAGGCAGCTAGCGCTAGAATGAGTCCTACAGTCAAATTGATTAATGCTAAATGTTTACCATCGACTTAACCGTCAGAAACACTGCTTACCCTATATCAGTGCAACGTAAGACAGCAGAGGATGCTGAGGCTGTCTACCAGCTAATTTTGGCCGCAATGCGGTCTGGTAACCCCGACATTGTGGAACTAAAGTGCGAAGGCAAGACAGAGAAGAAAATTGCTATCCGTGCTAGCGAAATCTCTGGGGTGCAGATTCTTCAGAAAGATGGTGTAACCACTAGTAGTGGTAGACCACCTGGTTTTGTCGCCCTAACTACTGAGTGAGCAGGGTGTATCAATGGTGGAAGTGGGCATCGAGGTTAAGGATTTACAGTTCAATTGGCCTAGTGGGGAGAAAGCAATTAAATCTTGCTCTTTAGAAGTACCCAAAGGTGAGTTTTGGATGCTCTTAGGTACAAATGGCAGTGGTAAATCAACATTACTCAGACTGCTAGCAGGACTATTAGCTCCCACATCCGGTGAAATTCGGGTTTTGCATCCCGTGGGCTTTGTATTCCAAAATCCCGACCATCAACTAGTAATGCCAACAGTTGGTGCAGATGTGGCTTTTGGATTAGTGGAAGAAAAATTGCCGCCAGCTACAGTCAGAGCAAGAGTAGAGGAGGCTCTAGGAGCAGTAAATTTACAAACTCTGCAACGACGGCCTATCTATGCTCTCAGTGGGGGGCAGAAACAGCGAGTAGCAATTGCTGGCGCGATCGCCCGATGCTGTGAAGTCCTATTATTAGATGAACCCACTGCCTTACTAGATCCAGATAGCCAACTGGACTTGGTAGCTAGTGTACGCCGCCTTGTCAAAACTCGTGGGATTACAGCGTTATGGGTAACGCATCGCCTCGATGAGTTAAATTATTGTGATGGAGCTTTCTTGTTAGAAAATGGCTCTCTTGTTGATCAAGGTGAAGCACTCCGCCTTAAACAACGTTTGATGGAAGTAGACAAAGCAGCGTCTTAAAAATCTCTATTTTTTTCCAGTTCTTTGTCTTAAGCTCATAATTCAACACTAATAATTTAAAGAACTCAAACGCGCCTTTCTCAGGCGCGTTTCAAGTTTTTACATCATCTAATAGCATAACTTTCATTTTCTGTAACATAGTGTTACAAGCAATGCTTCAATTACTATATAAAGTTATGAACGAATCTTGCCAACTCTACATAACTGTGATTAAAAACCATGCCCCGTCCCTCACCCCAAGCCGTTTTATTAGTAGACGGCTACAATATAATTGGCGCTTGGCCTTGCCTGAAAAAAACCCGTGATAGTGCAGGTCTACAAGCAGCACGAGTGGAATTGGTTGAAACGATGACTAGTTACAGTTCGTTTCAAGGTTATGACACTCAAATAGTTTTCGATGCTCAATATCAGAATACCTCTAGTAACAAAGAAATTATTACTGAGCTTTTATCAGTTCATTACACTGATTTCGGGCAAACGGCAGATACATACATTGAGAAATTTTGTGCGTCTTTACGCTACCAAATAGCCCAATCTCGAATTGCTCGTGTAATTGTCGCCACATCAGATCGGGCGCAGCAGCTGATGGTACAGGGATATGGAGCTGAATGGTTGTCTGCACAACAACTATGTGGCGAAGTGGAAACTACAGTTTGTCGAATGCGGCATAGGTATCAGTCACGGAAAAAACCACACAGCAGATTTTTAGCTAATTCCATAGATGCCAAGTCCCGCCAGCGTCTGGCTGAACTGCGAATGGAATTGAAATAGATATTGGTGCTAAGAGTCTCTGCTTTGAATCCAGACTCTATTTTGGCTGCAAAAATCATCAAGTTAAGTATTTAAAAAAAATTTTAGCGGCAGTACTTGCCAAAACCTATCTTTTACCATTACTATTATAAATCGTGAGCGTTCCTCAGTAGCTCAGTGGTAGAGCGATCGACTGTTAATCGATTGGTCGCTGGTTCGAATCCAGCCTGGGGAGTTAAAAAAGGATAAAAGGTGTAGGATGAAGGATGAAAAAGCAAATTTCAAACTTCATGCCTTAGAATTTCAGGAATTGTGGTCGCTTGACCCATCGGTGACGTTCCTAAATCATGGGTCTTTTGGTGCTTGTCCGAAAGCGGTCTTAGCAGTTCAGCAACGTTTGCGATCGCAACTAGAACAAGAACCCCTGCGCTTTTTTGGTAGAGAGTGGGAACCACTGCTAGATAATGCCAAAAGCAAACTGGCAGAGTTTGTTGGTGCTGATATCCAAGACTTGGTATTTGTAAACAATGCGACGACTGGCGTTAATTCAGTGTTGCGATCGCTTTTCTTCTGTGCTGATGACGAAATCCTCACCACAAACCACGAGTACAATGCTTGCCGCAATGCCCTCGATTTTATTTCCAGCCGTACTGGTGCGCGGATAGTAATTGCACAAATTCCTTTTCCTATTGATTCGCCACAGCAAGTAATTGCAGCGGTAATGGAGCGAGTTACCGCTAAGACGCGATTAGCGCTTTTAGATCATATTACCAGCCAAACAGGATTGATTTTCCCAATTCAGCAGTTGGTTGAGGAATTGCAACATCGGGACGTAGATACCCTAATAGATGGTGCCCATGCTCCCGGAATGATACCGCTAAATTTGCGAGAAATTGGCGCAACTTATTACACGGGTAATTGCCATAAATGGCTATGTGCGCCGAAGGGAGCAGCGTTTTTGTACGTACAACGGGATCAGCAGTCAAAAATTCGTCCCCTGACAATTAGCCACGGTGCAAACTCACCCAGAACTGATAAAACACGCTTTCAGTTAGAATTCGATTGGGCTGGTACAGACGATCCTACAGCTTATATGTGCGTCCCAGAAGCGATCGCCTTTATGGATTCATTGCTTCCTGGTGGCTGGGGTGAGTTAATGCAGCGAAATCATCAGCTAGTTTTAGAAGGAAGACGGCTACTTTGTCAGTCCCTAGGAGTCTTACCGCCTTGTCCAGATGAGATGATTGGTTCTATGGCAGTCATACCAATGCCTGCTGCATGGAATAACCGCCATTTTATGTCTGTACACGATGAGTTATTTGATAAATTTGGCATTCAAGTACAGGTAGTACCTTGGCAGGAAAATCCTCGGTTGTTAGTGCGGATATCAGCGCAAATGTATAATACATACGAGCAGTATGTATATTTGGCAACAGCGCTGATTAAGTTACAGAATAGTTATGGCGGTTTACTTGTGAGTGAATAAGTGAAGAAATTATCTACGGTTAATTATTCATTTTTCTGACTAACACCAATAAAAGTGCGATCGCCATAGTGATTTAGAGCACTGCCAAGCCACAGGTGTGATAATTCTGGATCTTATTTAATCGATATTCCTAAACTATTAAACACTTCTAGAACTGATTGATATCTTTGTGTAAAGTCAAGGTGCACCATTTTATCTAAGACTCTGGCAAACTCTTCTGTAGTCTCAGCTAATTCCCACCAATACTGCCAAGTTTGTTCGCCAGTTTGAGATTCAACTTGGATAATCACTGCACCCGTATTCGTATCTCTGCGAAATACTTTTGGGTATATGCCTGTTAAAGCTTGTATGCCAATCATACCCAAGGCATAAATGTCGCTGTTAAGTGTGGGTTGACCACTCATTTGTTCAGCTGGAGCATAGCCAGGAGTACCAATGGCAATAGTTTGACTTTCTTGCTCTTGAGGTTGAACCTGCTTAACAGCACCAAAGTCAATTAAAACAATGTGTCCATCTGCTTTTCGCCTAATCAAATTACTAGGTTTGATATCTCGATGAATTACACCATAGCTGTGAATAAAAATCAGCACCTGTAAAATTTCTTTGAGGATAGCTATAACTTCAGGTTGTTTGAAGCACTTACCAGGGGTTAATTCATCAGCAAGAGAATGCCCAGAAATAAATTCTTGCACTAGATAAAATTGCTGATTTTCTTCAAAAAAAGCTAAAAGGTGTGGGATTTGGGGATGCTTACCCAAAATTTCTAAAATTTCTGCTTCTGTCTTAAAGAGGCGTCTAAGAACAGTTAAATATTCTGTATCTTGGCTGGCAGGTCGCAACTGTTTAACTACACATTCAGGATTGCTCGGACGCTGAATATCCTCAGCCAAGTAGGTATAGCTAAATCCACCAGTACCTAAATTATTAATGATTTTATAGCGCTTGTTGAGTATGGTGGTTAGTGGAACTTCTTGGATTAGTGGATAAATAGTTTTGCTCAGTATCGTCTCTTGAGCTGTAGTGCTCCCCCTTTCCCTAGCAAAGGACTGCAATTGAGCAATTAGTTCTTTTTGCTCTTGCACCCGTTGCATAATTACCTCTTGCTCTTGCTTACTCTGATAGGAGGTATAAGCCAAGACGCTACCAGCGGCAACTATTAACCCCAAGGCTGGAGATACTATCGGAAACCATCCAGCTTGAGTAAAAATCACAAAGTTGCTGCCAAACAATACTGAAAGGGTTGTTGCTTCTGCTAGTCCTAAGCCTACTGGATGGTGAATGCGCCAAGCTATTAATCCGCCTAGTAAAGTCCATCCCCAAATCCACAAAACTTCTCCCCACCCAGGCAAAAACCAAAACAAAGGCTGCTGATTCAGAACCACACTCAGAATCTGACTAATGCTGTGAGCATGAATCTCAACTCCTGACATCTTGCCAGAACGATCTAATTTGCCACTAGTGTAAGGTGTATTGAAAATATCATTCAGGCTAGGTGCTGTAGAACCAATCAAAACTATGCGGTCTTTGACTATATCTGGTTTTACTTGGTCTGAAAGCAGTTCTGTAACTGTAACCTGCTGGGCAATTTGACGAGGAGAACGATAGTTGAGTAGGATTTGGTAGCCACTTGCATCCGCTTTTTGATAACCCCCAGCGTGAGGTTGTAAAGGTTTAAATACAATATTACGTAGTTGCAGTTCCCGGTTAGAGGTGAATTGCGGTTGAATGCCTCCTACTGCCAAATATTTGAGGGCTAATTGCAAGCTAAAGGAAGAAACACTTTGACAAGGATCGGCTGCATCTGTACTGACTGATAAGAGATTGCGACGAATTACTCCATCAGTATCTTCTACAACATCGCTGAATCCGACTCGCTCTGCTTCTATACCCTGGGGGGGTGATGTTCCTGGATTTCCAGAACTTCCAGCTTCAGAATGTTTGCATATAGGGATGATAATATCACTCTCTTGCAAGCGTTTCAGAAGTTTCTCATGACCTGGCTGTACAGGTAAGTCACGAAAAATATCTAAACCAATGGCTCGTGGTTCATATTCCTCAAGTTTGCCCAATACTCGCTCTAAAACTTCACCAGAAAGCGGCCAATTCCATTTTTTGAGATCCTTTTCACCTACAGCCACAATCAACAAACGTGGATCTATGCCAGGATCGCTCCGTATTTGCATCATCTGGTCGTAAACTTTCAACTCTAATGGCTCTAAAACCCCTATTTTTTGAATACCTAGCAGTAAAACTGTGATTACTGCGCTAGAAATAATAGCTGGCTGTGTGAACAAACTTTTGAAATTTACAAACATATTACTATTTTTTCAAAATAAGTATTTTTTTATACTAAATTTTGATGACTGAAATTATTCAGTTCAATTTACAACTTGTAAGAAATTGATGAGGAATCATCCACTTTTAAACTAGTAAGCAGTTGAGTGCTTTACAAATAGCTACAGCCGCTAACAACAACCACTCAAAGTCAGATTTTATAACTAGCAGCTACTAGATAAAATCTATAATTCTATCTTTACCTTAACTATGCATCAAAGTTCTGGGCGCTGGCGGTTAGGGCTTGCTTTATCGCTCTTGACGGTCTTCTTGTGGGGAATTCTACCTATTGCCCTGACGGTAACACTGCAAGCACTTGATGTCTACACAGTAATTTGGTTTCGGTTTTCAGTGTCGTTTGCTTTACTGGCTGTGTATTTAGGTGTACAAGGTAAATTACCAACTCGAGAGCAACTGCGTTCTACTTCTTGGAAGTTATTAGCGATCGCCACAATTTTCTTGGCAATGAATTACTTCTTGTTTTTACAAGGTTTAGCACTCACATCACCTGCGAATGCTGAAGTAGTCATTCAATTTTCTTCGGTATTTCTAGGTTTGGGAGGGTTAGTTATTTTTAAAGAACGTTATCAGCTGTATCAATGGATAGGAGTCAGTATATTTACCCTAGGTTATGTCTTATTTTTTCACGAACAACTGACAAATTTAATTACAGCCCACAACGTATATCTTTATGGCAGTAGTTTGATTGTTTTAGGAGCAGCTGCATGGGCTATTTATGCTCTGGCACAAAAGCAATTATTACAATCTTTGTCTTCTGCACAAATTATGCTTATTGTTTACGGTGGTTGTGCTTTTTTATTCACACCATTTGCTACAAGTAAAACAATTTTTACACTCAGTAATTTACATCTAAATACATTACTCTTTTGTGCTTTAAATACTCTTATTGCCTATGGAGCTTTTGCTGAATCATTAGCACATTGGGAAGCATCTAGGGTAAGTGCAGTATTAGCTTTAGCTCCTATTGTTACTTTAATTACAGTGTGGGCTATCTCAGTAATTACACCTTCACTGATACTACCGGAAAAACTTACATTAGTAGGAGTACTAGGAGCCGTTTTAGTTGTTACTGGCGCGGCTGCAATTGCCCTAGGAAAAGCTGAATAATCGTTATATTTTCAGAGTTTTTACTGGCTATTAATTGTAGTATATAAATCCTCTGTTCAAAGCTACATGAGAAATACTGAGGCAAGGTGATTTTTTCTTTGTTATGATTTCACAGGAAGCGTCAACCAATTGAGTAAATCTCTTGCCAAATAGATATTTTTGATATCAGCATGGCTCTGTTACATTTAATTCTTGGCATTGTAACAAAGAGAGAAAAACTCAAAAAAAATCCATAATCAAGAGGCGATTAATATTAAATAACCTTACCAGGGTGCCCAAATAACTACCAAAGCCAACGCCTCGTGAAACAACATCACCGAAACAGTTGAGCGATGATTAGTTCGTTTGGTAATTGGGCCAGCACCCTGGGAAAAATTTTGCTATTGCTGGTTTTTTCAATACTGCTGCCAACATTTGGAATTAGTAATTCTGTGTTAGCAGCAGAGCAAATTTATGGTTCTTATTCAGCACTACAACTTTCTATTTCAGTCACTTCTTTAGAACATTATGCTCAAACTGGTGTAATTGATCACAAGCTAGCCATATATCAACAGTATCTACCACCACAACATCTCAAAGAATTACGGCGAATTTTACTCACTCCTGTGAAAGTAAGTCCGGTAGTAGTTGCACAATTTCTCTACACCCCACAGGGAGAATTTATACTACGACGGTTAGCAGCAGCGGTAAGGGCGCGATCGCCTCAACTACAATCGGAATTTCAAACCTTACGATCGGCATTTATTTCAGCCGCTGCGGAACCAGGAGGACTAACGTTATTAAATCTGTTACGGAAGTATCCCACCAGCAGCATTAACATCGATTTAGCGCACAGCATGGGGATAGCTGGAGAACTAAAGCAACTTGTCAATGAAACCAGCCAAGCGATCGCCCAAGTTAGCAAAAAGTCCAATATAGAAGCTACTACCCAAGAGCCAATAAATTTCTCTCAATTGCCAGATTTACGGCAACAAGGGCAATTTGAAGCGCAAAAATATACATTAAAGTTCTTCGACTTGTCACGCCGCAGGTCATTGTTGAGCGATCTGTATATTCCTAATGTCCACAGTCCCGCACCAGTAATTGTGATTTCTCATGGTTTGGGTACGGACAGTAGCAACTTTCGCTACTTAGCCAATCATTTAGCTTCTTACGGATTTGCTGTCGTTGTTCCCAATCATGCTGATAGCGATCGCAAACAATTGAATGGACAAGCCAATGTAAGTACAGAAGCAAATGGATTTACAGATAGACCTTTAGATGTGAAATACATACTTGATGAACTGGAGAAAGCTAACCAGTCGGATTCACGATTTAAGGGTCTATTAAATCTGCAACAAGTTGGAGTTTTTGGTCAATCCTTGGGTGGTTATACAGCCTTAGCTTTGGCTGGTGCTAAGATTAACTTTGCGCAACTGCGAAAAGACTGCCGACATGAGGTACTAAAAGATACCTGGAATATGTCTTTATTGCTTCAGTGTGGCGCTTTGGCATTAAATAAAGGTACGGGCAAAGAACTGAAGCTGTGGGATGAGAGAGTCAAAGCCGCGATCGCAGTTAACCCGATAACTAGTTCGATTTTTGGCAAAGCTGGCTTGAGCCAAATTCACATTCCAGTCATGCTCGTTGGTAGTAGTGATGATACAGTTGCACCAGCTTTATTCGAGCAAATTGTACCGTTCTCTTGGTTTGCGAATTCGCAAAAATATCTTGTGATGCTTGTGGGTGCAACCCACTTTTCCACCATTGGTAATGGTAACAGTGGGAATGAATCAGTAGGAGCGCTATCCCAAGTAATTGGCGATCATCCGGCTGTTGCACGTCGCTACATAAATGCTTTGAGTTTGCCTTTCTTTCAAACTTATGTTGCGCGAACATCACAATACTCTCCCTACCTCAACGCCGCCTACGCCAAAGCTATCTCTAGTCAGCCTTTAAGCCTAAGTTTCGTGCAGTCTCTCAGCACAACTGAATTAGCACAAACTGTAGACAGCGAAAGCCAAAGAACTAAGCTATCCATAAAAAAGTCACCCAACTCCATAGGCAATTTTGGGTTTTGGATGTTGGATGTGGGAGTTGCACTGCTGCATGTGATAATTTGCCTTTAAACCTCAACAAACATTGTAGAGACTGGATAAGTTGTGTCTCTACAATGTTTTTGTGCGAAAATATCATCTTTACTTACTCAAAAATAATTTTTGAGAGTGCGGCTATCCTAAAAGTTTAGAATTCTACTGTGCAAGGTTTTTTAAATTTAAACAAACCATTTGGTTGGACTTCTCATGATTGTGTGGCGCGGGTGCGAAAACTTTTGCGCCTCAAACGTGTGGGACATGCAGGAACTTTAGATCCAGCGGCTACTGGAGTTTTACCGATCGCATTTGGTAAAGCCACAAGATTATTGCAGTATTTACCAAGTAGTAAAGCTTACAACGCTACCATCAGGCTGGGTGTGCGTACTACAACCGACGATTTACAAGGAGAAATTATTACATCCGCACCTTGTCCTGGGTTGAGTTTGGCAGAGGTGAAAAGTTTATTACCTCAATTTGAGGGCAAAATTGAGCAGATTCCACCTAGTTACAGCGCAATTCAAGTAGATGGTAAACGACTATACGACTTAGCACGCCGCGGCGAAAAGGTAGAAGTTCCAGTCCGCACAGTGGAAGTTTTTCAGATAGAAATTTTGGATTGGCGGGAAGGAGAATTTCCCGAATTAGATATTGCGATCGCCTGTGGTGGTGGTACATATATTAGAGCGATCGCGCGTGATTTAGGTGCAGCATTAGAAACTGGTGGAACCCTCGCCGCTTTGACACGGACTGAAAGCAGCGGCTTCTACCTAAAAGATAGTCTCACCTTGACTGACTTAGAAGCACAACTGCAAGCAGGAACATTTTGTCCTATGGCTCCTGATGCCGCCTTGCAATATTTGCCATCTGTGACGTTACCAGCAACATCTGCTCAAAAATGGTGTCAAGGTCAGCGTATTCCTGTTCCAGATGTATCGGGGATAGTGCGAGTTTATGAAGAAGAGACTCGTTTTTTGGGTATTGGACAATCACAAGATGGGGTGCTGATTCCGCAAATGGTATTTGAACCTATTTCTTAATCAAGATACTAAGAAAATCTTGGGGTCTTTATGTGAGGTATTTCTACTCCCAAGTTGAGACATCTCGCAGTAAATCTGGTATTTGCTCTTGAGATGGGGGAAACTCTAGTAAAGTTTCTCTGTAACCTAAATACCCAGACTCAGCAAACGACA
The DNA here is from genome assembly GCF_002154695.1 of Nostoc sp. T09. Lineage (GTDB taxonomy): Bacteria > Cyanobacteriota > Cyanobacteriia > Cyanobacteriales > Nostocaceae > Aulosira. The sequence continues at coordinate 7,888 of NZ_MTAV01000161.1, read as the reverse complement.
ACAGCATCCGCGCCAGCGCCAACCATACTTCTGGTTCGTATTCCCAATCACGATAACGCCCAGATTTACCAGCTATTGAACGTATTGCCCAAAAATAAGAATTTCTTACCACAGAACCGCCCTTTTTAAACTCTGGTAAGTCTTCGTGGTTGATGATTAGCACTTCATTTTCAATTCTGGCTCTCATATCAGCCATTGTAATTGATTGGTGAAATGTAGAGAATATGCGTAGACGCGGAGCGGTGTTAGCGCAGCGGTAGCGACGTAGAAGCGTCAGCAGTGCGTTGGACGGGTTTCCCGGCTTGTTCGCTGAAAGCGTTCCCGCAGGGTAGCAACTGCTGTTAGCGCAGCGTAAAGCCTTCTCTACGAGAGGCTGCGCCAACGGCATAGCTTCGCTTAGAGCGACGTTCGCGTAGCGTCTCCCCTTGGGAGAAGGAGCGTCACCCAAAGGGCTTGTCGTAGACATCGCAACATCTCTACAAGCAATCCCTATATCTCTGAGCTTAAACCTATACGGAAAGTAAACCCAGGACTGTAAATACGATTAACACGCTCGTATTGTTCACCTAGTAAATTTTCTAAATAGACTATCAATCCCAAATTTCTAGTTAGAGGAATGCGACCACTCAAATCTAAATTTAGAAAGGATGGTGCAAAATCTGTAGGCTTGTCACCAGCTTTTGCAAAGATGGATCTACGAGCGCCACTGTTATAAGTAACATACAAGTTAGCCTGCCAACCTGAATTTTGGTAACCAATGCCAGTTTGAAGTACAGAGTAAGGAATTAGACCCAACTGTAAGCCTTTTTCATCTCCTGTCTGGATTTGGGCATCTGTATAAGTGTAGTTGACAAAAGTTGACCAACCCGCAGCAAATTTGAATTGTAATGCCGCCTCTAAACCATTAGTATCTACTAAGCCAATGTTTTGCCATTTTCCAGCTATTACTCCCAGGCGATTGTCTAAACTACTGCCAAAGTAAGTAAACTGTCCAGTTAAATTCTCTGAAAAATTGATATCTACTCCCGCAGTCCAAGAAGAGCCAGTTTCTGGTTTTAAATTAGGATTTGGTTCCCAACCATGAACTGTATCGTAAACATATAACTGATCTAAACCAGGATTACGCTGTCCTCCGGTCCAACTACCACGCACAGCAATGCTTGGTGCAACAGCATAACGTAAACCTACACTAGGATTTAAATAATTTCCAAACTGTCCATCAAAGCTTTGTCTTAAACCTAAATCTACCGAAAAACTATCGCTAATATTTAAAGTATTAACGGCAAATAAGGCTGTGGTAAAAACACTTCGGTTTTCAGTTTCGTTAGTAGCAATTCTATTAGGACTGCTACTTAAAACATCACCATTTAAATCAGTATTTTTTAAATCTAACCCCCAACGCAATTGTTTATTTGGAGTTAATTTCCACTCATGATCCACCCTAGCTGACAATTGTTGTGTATCTAAAACACCTGTCCGATAATATTCTTGCCCTTGAAAAACTGTAGGACCGTAAGTGCTAAAGTAATCTTGGTTATAACCAAATGTGGTTGTAAGAGTAGAATTTTCCCCATTACCTAGCCGAGTTTTCCAAGATAACCCAGCACTTAATCCATCGTGGTCTAGTCGGTCTTTTTGTAGCGGAAACCCAAAATAGATTAAACCCCGACGACTGCTTAATTTAGTAATATCTAAGTTGAGGGAATTCTTTTTATCTAAATCTACGCCAATAGTACCAAAGTAAGTACTTGTGGCTGTATCTGCATTTGAGAAAAACCCCTGTGCATCACGATTGGCGGCTCCTACAGGAACACGGTAGCGGTTATCTGTAAAATACCTTTCAAAGCTAAAGTTATATTTTACAGAACCAGTAGAACCACCATAACTAACTTGTTGATTATTTTGGCTCAATGAGCCAAATTCTACACTGCTAGATAATTTAGGCTGACCATAGCCTTCTTTGGTGATGATATTCACAACTCCCCCAAAGGCTGATGAACCATATAAGGTAGAAGCAGCACCGCTATATAGTTCTACTCGATCAATCGCCTCTACAGGAATACTATTTAAGTCAGTTCCGCCATGATAAGTATTGATATTAGTATTAATTGGTCTGCCATTAATTAGAAATACAGATTGATTGATTGAAGCGCCGCGGTAGTATGTACCTGTGTGAGTATCTGCACCATGCCCTGCATCATTAACGGCAAAACCAGGCAGTCTTTTTATAACATCGGCTACACTATGAGCACCTTGTTTTTTAATTTCTTCTTGCTCGATTACATAAGTTGGAGTGGATTGAGGTAGAGTATCTTTTTCTCCAATTGTTTCGATGGTAATATCCGCATCATCTGGAGAAGTGGGGTCTATTGTTTGTTGCTCTGTTGGCTGAATTTCCTGGCTAATTTCACTTGATATAGATTGTTGCGTTAATAATTCAGCATCAGTGGAGGGTAGCTCAATATCACTTAGATCGGGAATATTGGAAATAGTTTTTTGGTTAATTTCAGTATCAGATGCCAAGCCAGGAGAAGCTATCAGTATGCTTTGGATAACTACAGGCAGCAGCAAAAAAAGGCACTTATTCACGTTTCTCACACCAGGTAAAAACAGTCACTAAATGCTATTTTTCTAGTTATTTCTCACAGATGTCAAAAGACAAGCTGTCGTAGTTCTACTTAACACTAAATAACTGATTAATTATTATTTGTTGAATTGGCATTGGAATCAGCAGGTGGTTTGGCGTAAGCTGGTAGTACATTTGTCGTTGGTGACTTTTTCTGTGCTGCTTCTCGTTGTCTTTGCCTTTGACGTTCTTGAAATTCGCGGTGACGTTGCGATCCTTTCATGGCAAAGTTAACTGAAGCTCGTACACCTTGTCTGCCGCCAGATGTCAGTTTTAATTTCCATTCTTGTGCTGAGCTTTGAGCGGCTTCATCCAATTCGCGATCGCCACTAGAACGAATTAACCCTACACGAGTGACATTGCCATTCTCATCGGTATCAACTTTTATTCTTGCTTGAATTAGATATTTCTAAATAGTGGGATAGAATTTACCGAAAAAGCTAAACCTCGGATACTTCCATCCCTAACATCAGCAACATTTTGATTGAATTAAATTGCCTATGTTGACCTAACTCGTACTGAATTACCTTCAATTTTGGCAATATAAGTTTTGAGCGGTTTTTTAGCTGGGCCTTTTTGTACCTTACCATCAACTGCAAATTCTGCGCGATGGCACGGACAGATAAATTTCTGCGCTTCAGATTTCCATGCCACTGTGCATCCTCTATGAGTACAGGTTGGATCAACAGCAATTAAATTTTCACTTTCAGATGTACCAATTATTAAAACAGGACCGACAGGTGAGTTTTCTGTAAGTAATTGACCAGTCTTATCTAATTCTCCTAAGTTACCGACTGTTTGCCAATCTTCAGATGTTGAATTTGTTGATGCTTTTGTTTGAGAAGAACAGGCAGCAATTACTACAGGTAGTGAGCTAGCTAACCAACCCAAACCAACCCAATGGATAAAATCGCGACGTTTCATAGATACAGAAATAATTGTTAAGTTTTAGAGCTTCTCAACTGCACAGTTGAGCATTCTTATTTTTTTAGACTGGCGAGCCAGTTAACTTCACAGGTAGCTTGATACCGAGTCTAATACTGTAGACCCAAGTTGTAAAGATAATTAGGCACCAGTAAATTCCTTACTTTATCAGTCCAAAGTATAAGTATATATTAAATTTCTAGTATCATCATTATCACGGTTAGCCGTGCTCAAACTTACGCTCGTTATAGTGATACAAACACTTTGCAGTAAGCGTTGTTATTAGTTGAGGCATATATTATATTGATTCTGTCTAACTGACAACCATGAATCAAATTTAACTATAAAAATAAACTTCAATTTTCTATGCGATATTTACCAATGATTAAGTATATACTCAAGCGATGGGTAAAGATACTAGTACTATTAAGCGCTTTGCTACTTGGATTCGCCTTAGCGGAGATGCTTTCAATGACCATCTCTCTGTCAACTTCTATATCTGTGGCTCAACGCCAGTACTCTACGAGAAGCCACCCTCCGGGTGTCTACGTTCAAGTCGGGAGACCCGCCCACACGACTGGCTCGACCTTACCACCTTGTTCCGCGATTCCCCGCCTACTGCAAGCTTCCAATCCCAAAGCTGCCGCACCTTTGCCACCAACTCTTCCTGGTATATCTTCTCCACGTCCAGCCCCTCAAATAGACAGGGTGGGATTTCCAGAAAACTATCGGAATGAATTCAAATTAATATATGTTGTTGACCGACCGGACAACAAGCAGGTACGTGTTATCTGTGGTAACGATATTGCTGCTGCTGTCAAGCCCGGAAAGACTTTTCCCTACGGCAGTGTGTTTGTCATGGAAATCTACAATGCTAAACAAGACGCCAATGGTAACATTCTCAAAGATGAAAAAGGGCAATACATCCGAGAAGCTCTCACGGCAATTTTTGTCCACCGAAAGGAACAAGGCTTTGGAGCTGATTATCTAGACGATCGCAGCGGCGAATGGGAGTACATTGGTTATCGACCAGATAAAACATACCTGCCAAATGCTGCACCAGGAAAGACAAATGCCTGTGCTTCTTGCCATTTAAGACAGGCGGGTAAGTCTGAAGATTATGTGTTCCGCAAAGAATAGGAACTGTATGTTTGATCGTAAGCGATCGCCTATGAATAGTGTCTTCGTGCCTTAGTATGAAAAAAACTTGAACCACGCAGACACGAAGGCACTAAAAAACAAAACATTTATTGATTTTGCTGACTGTTGATTTCTTGTAGATCCAAAGCGTAATTCAATCGCAGCACATTAACTCCTGGTTCGCCAAAAATCCATAAAATTCTTTCATCAGTATATTTATTAATTAAAGGTAATATCTCATCTTCTTTAATATTCCGAGCACGAGCAACTCTCTCCAACTGCTGTTTAGCTGCTTTCAAGGAAATATGAGGGTCTAAACCAGAGCCAGATGTATAAATTAAATCGGCTGTAGGCTGAATATTCTCATCTCGGAATTGATTTGCCTGCTCAACAATTCGGTTAAGTAATTCTGGATTGCTAGGGGCAAGATTGCTAGCGCCAGAAATGCCAGTTGGTTTAGCTTTTTTTCCTTGGCTATATCTCACTGTACTAGGACGCCCATGAAAGTATTTTTCTGATGTAAATACTTGACCAATTAAAGCAGAACCAATCGGTTTATCATCTATATTCAGTATGATGCTGCCATTAGCTTGCAATGGGAAAACAACTTGACCCACTAATAAAATTGCCAATGGATATATGATTGCTGTTAGTAACCAAAGTATAAAAGTTAGACGAATTGACCTGATGATTTCTCGAATAATAGACATACAATTTATTCGTTCTCAGAATTGAATTGCCAATGATAATTTTAAATTTTTAGAAACGTTCTGGCTGAAACATCACAACAAACAAGTAAAGAACAAGTGCTATTGTGACAAATCCCAAAATGCCAATCGCCCAAGCAGAGCGACGTTCTAACATGCCATCAGAGGCAGCATAAACTACAGGAGCAATTGCCAAATTCAAGCACAGCACTATAAATATTGCCAGTGGCAATTGTTGTTTACGCCATTGTGACCAGACAAATGATATTGCCTGTAACAAATCAGAATCATTAAGTTTTTGCTTCATTTTTTACTTTATTTTATGCATCCCTGGCATTTGTTTGGAAATTTTAAACTTTTAGGTCAATCCTGCTGCTGTTATTAGCATATCTATCAATTTAATGGCGATAAACGGTGAAATTATCCCACCTAAACCATAAATCAAGATATTACGTTGCAGTAGTTGATTAGCTGTCAGAGGTTTAAACTGTACACCTTTTAAAGCTAAAGGAATTAAAACTGGAATAATCAAAGCGTTGTAGATCAAAGCTGATAGCACAGCTGAATTAGTACTAGTCAATTTCATAATATTCAGACTTTGCAAATTAGCAGAGGCAAAGATTACCGGGATAATCGCAAAGTACTTAGCAATATCGTTAGCCAAGGAAAATGTCGTCAAGGCTCCACGAGTAATTAGCAATTGTTTACCAATACTGACAATATCAATTAGCTTGGTAGGATCAGAGTCTAAATCCACCATGTTAGCGGCTTCTTTTGCTGCTTGAGTACCAGTATTCATGGCTACGCCAACATTAGCCTGTGCTAGGGCTGGAGCATCGTTAGTTCCGTCTCCTGTCATCGCCACCAGTTTGCCTTCTGACTGTTCGTGTTGAATGACAGAGATTTTATCTTCTGGTGTGGCTTCGGCTATGAATTCATCAACTCCTGCTTCTTTGGCAATTACAGAAGCAGTAATCCGATTGTCCCCAGTCAGCATAATGGTATGTACTCCCATCCGGCGTAACTGGTCAAACCGTTCGCGAATCCCAGGTTTGACAATATCTTTGAGATAGATGACTCCGTAGATTTCGCGATCTAAGCAAACCGCTAGGGGTGTACCTCCTTGTTGGGAAACTCTTTCGTAGGCAGCATTGAGTTCTGGAGTTTCACGTCCGTTACGAGAACGTACAAACCCGATGATTGCTTCTACTGCTCCCTTGCGTACCTCACGCGCACCTGGCAGGTTTGTGCCACTCATGCGGGTTTTGGCAGAAAATTCCACTCCCTCTGCGTGGTTGGGGTCAAAGTCTACCCTAGCGCCGAACTTTTCTGCTAGCCGGAGAATTGATTTGCCTTCGGGAGTATCATCAAAAACACTAGCGATCCAAGCTACATTAGCAATTTCCTCGATTGAGTGACCATTAATGGGGATAAACTCTTCTGCCAAGCGGTTACCAAGGGTGATTGTACCTGTCTTGTCTAAAACTAGAGTGTTAACATCTCCACAGGCTTCGACTGCTCGTCCGGAAGTGGCAATGACATTAAATTGCGCCACTCTATCCATACCGGCAATCCCTATGGCACTCAGCAAACCCCCAATTGTTGTAGGGATCAGCGCCACTAAGAGGGCAATCAAAATTGGCACACTGACTGGACTTTGAACGGTGTAGGCTAATGCAGGCAGCGTTGCTACTACAAATAAAAACACTAAGCTGAGAACTGCCAATAAAACTGTCAAGGCAATTTCATTTGGTGTTTTGCTGCGTTCTGCGCCTTCTACCAAGGCAATCATCCGGTCAATAAAGCCTTTGCCTGAGTCGGCTGTGATGCGAACGATCAATTCATCTGAGATAATCCGCGTACCACCAGTTACAGAACTGGCAACATCCGAGCCTGATTCCTTGAGTACGGGTGCAGATTCCCCAGTAATCGCCGATTCATCTACTGAGGCTACACCCATAATCACTTCCCCATCAGCAGGAATAAAATCACCTGCCACCACGTAGACAGTATCACCCTGTTTGAGGCTGGTAGATCGAACTTCAGTAATTGAACCATCAGCAGCGAGTCTTTTGGCGATCGTCTCTGATTTTGTTGAGCGTAAAGCATCGGCTTGGGCTTTACCCCGTCCTTCAGCTACAGCTTCGGCAAAATTAGCAAACCAAACGGTGAAGAATAAAATTCCTGTTAACAAGCCATTGAAAAGTTGCGGGTTCTGCTGATCAACAGGACCAAATAGACTGGGATCAATCGCTACAGCCAAGGAGATGATTGTACCAATCCAAACCAAAAACATCACTGGGTTTTTGACAGCATGTTTGGGATTTAGCTTGACAAAAGCGTCCTTAATTGCTCTTAAATATATGCCTCTGGCACTTGCTTTCGCTTTTTTGCGTGATTGGCGGCGATCGCCATGACGAGAACGGGGGGGTTTTGGTTTGGAGGTAGTTGCAACTGGATTCATAGATTTAGTGAGTGAGGGGTGGGGCAG
>NZ_MTAV01000160.1 GCF_002154695.1 Nostoc sp. T09 | reverse complement strand
TTCATTGATTCTGCCACTCTTCAATAGTTCATCTGTTCTAGCAAAGTTGACATACTCCCGATGGGAATTAATTAACAGTTTATTGCTTGCAACCCAAGAAACTTTTTACATGGTGGGAATCTCCGCTATTGTAGCGATACTTTTGGGTTTGCCGGTGGGTTTATTGTTGGTAATGACTAGCCCTGGTAAAGTTCTTGACTCTCCCAAACTCAACCAAGTACTAAGTGCAATAGTTAACACTGGGCGCTCTTTCCCATTTATTATTTTACTTGTAGTCCTCACGCCCTTAACGCGATTAATAGTTGGCACTTCTATTGGTAGTACCGCCGCACTTGTTCCCCTTACCCTCGCAGCTATTCCCTTCTTTGGACGCATTGCAGAAACTAGCATTCTTGAAGTCGATAAAGGGTTAGTGGAAGCAGCAGAAGCAATGGGCTGCAACTATTGGCAAATTGTTCTAAAAGTTTTCATTCCGGAGGCGTTACCTTCGATAGTTTTGGGGGTGACAATTTTAATTGTTAGTCTTCTGAATTCTTCCGCAATGGCGGGGGCTGTTGGTGGTGGTGGCTTGGGTAATTTAGCTATTCAATATGGCTATCAACGATTTGATGTGGGAGTCATGTTTGCCACAATTATTGTGCTGATTTTGTTGGTGCAGATTATTCAGTTTTTGGGTGATTTGTTGGCACGACAGTTGAGGAAGAAATAATTTTTTAACGCAAAGAGGCGCAAAGTTCGCGCGGAGGTACGCAGAGTTTTTTTGGAGATAGTTCGCTATGAATATGAGAACTCAACTCTCCTCTGTGACTCTGCGTGAGGGTTAATTCATTGTCAATTTAAAATTTGTTTATGAAGAAGCAGCATTTACTTCCCTTCACAAAAACTAGTCGCCGTTTCTTCCTCACAGCAGGAAGTGCATTTACCGTTTCACTTCTTTTTGCAGGCTGTAGCCGAATTTCTGGAACTGTAGCCAAAACTGAACAAGAAGAGATTATTAAAGTTGGGGTTACTGGTATAGTTTCTGAAGATATCCTCAAGTTTATTAACACGAATCTTGCTCCTCAAGAAAAGTTAAAAATTGAGGTGGTGAAGTTTAATGACTGGATACAGCCAAATACAGCATTAAGAGATAAGGTGATTGATGCAAATTTCTTTCAGCATCAGCCTTTTATGAATAATGCTGTGAAAGAACTTAAGATTAATTTAGTACCGTTAAATACAGTTTATTTAAATACCCTAGGGCTTTTTTCTAAAAATCTCAAGTCAGTGAATGAAATTCCCCAGAATGCTACTGTGACTATTGCCAACGATGTGATTAATAATGACCGCGGATTAAGATTATTAGCAGCTAATGGTCTAATTAAGTTAAAAGATAACATAGGAGAATTCGTTACTCAAAGGGATATTGCAGCTAATCCGAAGAACTTGAAAATTAAAGAAGTAGAAGGTGTACAAGTTGTCCGAGCGATTAATGATGTAGATTTCATCGTCTCTTCGGCTCAAACTGTTGCTTTAGCAGGTATAGAACCTAATTCTATGGGATCAGAAACCGCTAAAGATAAGAAATATGCTCTAGCTTTAGTCACATTACAGGGGCGAGAAAATGAACAAAAAATTCAAAAGTTAAATAAATTACTCGTCCATTCCCAAGTTAAAAATTTTATTAATAAAGAATATAAGGGAAGACTGATACCTGTTTTTTAGAGGAATAAGCTAAAATGAAACATCGGTTTTTAATCGTGGCTGTAAGCTCGTTTGTAGCATCTATAATTTTTTCTGGTTGTAGCAATAATTAGGGCACATCATCTAACAATAATACTGCAAATACAACAGCCTCTCCAGCCCAAGTAACTCAACAAAAAGAGGTCGAAAAGCTATGCAACTGCCATCAATGTTGATGAAGAGATTGTTTACAAGGATGCCCAGGAAGGACAAAAACAGCGACTCCAAAAATTATTTCCTGTGTCTGAAGAGGCGATCACATCTCAGCAAAAAGTTGTTGATACCTTTTTCAAAGCAGGTGTGATTCCTACAAAAGTTTATGTCAAGCCACTTTGGGACAACGTTTTTAACGAAGATATCGCCAAATGTAAGTAAAAGGTATTCTCTAATACTTGGGATCGCTTGGGGATGGGAGCAACAGGTAGCCAGTACCTGATTTGAGAAAATATCTTAATTCCACCAGAGTACCATTTTCAAAAATCATAACTTATTCCTCGCAAGGGCGAACATTATGTTACATGGCATAGAAAAAGAATTCTCAAATGGAGAACCCTGGTCATTTAGGCAATATTCCCAGTTACCACCTCATTTTCAGTTATTAGTAGACCAAGAACAGGGACGACAAGATATTTGGGAATTACCTAACCAAGAATCCGATCGTAATATACTAATTAAACCACCTCATCAAAAACAGAATAAGGCTTTTAAGCTACGTCTATTTTGAAATCTTAATTTTTTTAGGTAATCAAGACTTGTTGTAAGATTCTGTAGACGCAGCTTTAGGCACCAAACCCAAAAGAGTTAATTTGTTCAAAAAAGCTCATTACCGTAAAAGAAAGCCCGTATTGCTGAATTAATGTTTACCAAAGGTGAAACTTTGTGTAGATATTTCCAAATCAATAGACCCGTCCTAAAACTTGCAAGCCAATATTTACAAGGCTTTGAGACCAATCCTTGCAGATTTTCTTTAAAAGTAACAATTAGGGTTTGATATCGTTACTGATAGTTTTGAGCCAAAAAATGAAGTTATGCATTTCATGCGATCGCTAATTGTTATTAATGATAATTACCTCGTTAAAACTATTGAGCAACTATCTGGTGATGGTGGCTATGACACCTTCGACTGTTACGACGCGTTCACGAAGTGTGCCGAAGGTATCGCGGCTCGTGAGGCAAGAGCGACAATTCCACCTTGCAGTAATGCCAAGATTCAGCAACATGGAAACAGTAAAGCACAACCGCATCCCAGGGATGAAAATCTGCGCCGGGTGCGCCAAGTTGGACGTAAGCAATGGAAAGAAGAGTCCGGTTATCATCGCCGTTCTTTATCCGAGACGGCCATGTTTCGACTCCAGACCATTTTTGGAGGAAAGTTAAGACGACGCTTTTTTGACAGTCAAGCTGTCGAGTTATTTCTGCAATGTGCTGCGCTTAACCGCATGATCCAGTTAGGTAAGCCAGATAGCTACAAAGTGGAAGACTAATTATCAACTATACCAAGAGTTGCTCTGCCCTTTTTTTGTTTCATGCAACAAAGCCACCAACATTAGGAAATGCGATCGCAGATCAAACCGCTACTTCTAACAGCCTGTTCAACTTCACAGTTCGTGCCAACAGCTTTTCAGACATAGACGCAGGCGACATCCTCACCTACACTGCAACATTAGAAAATGGCTCACCTCTACCCGATTGGTTAAAATTTAACCCTGATACTCGCAGTTTCAGTTGTACTCCCAGCCTGACCGATGTCGGAACATTGAACATCAAAGTCCAAGCTACAGACAGCAGCAGTGCTAGTACCAGCGATATCTTCATCATTAACATCACTAACCCTATCAATAATCTCACTGGCACATCTAGCAACAATGTCATTCAAGGAACAGCGTTGGATATCTTGTTCGGTGACTTTTACAATCAAAAATAATTATGTTTCTTCCAAAAGTGGATGCTCCCTGTCTTGCAAGATCTGTGGGTGTCCCTTGTACGCTCATCACTCGTTGGTTTTGCTAACTATTTAGTGCCCTTGATGATTGGGGCGCGAGATATGGCATTTCCCCGCCTCAACGCCGTTGCTTTCTGGATGGTGCCAGTAGTCGGCATTCTATTGATGGGAAGCTTTTTAGCCCCAGGTGGCCCAGCCCAAGCAGGTTGGTGGTCTTACCCACCAGTCAGTTTGCAAAACCCCACAGGTCACTTGATTAACGGTCAAGTCATCTGGTTGTTAGCAGTGGCGATATCTGGTGTGTCTTCGATTATGGGGGCAGTTAACTTTGTCACCACCATCGTCAAAATGCGGGCACCAGGCATGACCTTCTTCCGGATGCCCCTGTTCGTTTGGGCAGTATTTAGCGCCCAGATTATCCAACTCTTTGGTCTACCTGCCTTAACAGTCGGTGCAGTCATGCTGTTACTCGACCTTACTGCTGGTACTGCCTTTTTTGACCCCAGCAAAGGCGGGAATCCAATTATGTTCCAGCATTACTTCTGGTTTTATTCCCACCCTGCTGTTTATGTGATTATTCTGCCTATCTTTGGCATATTCTCAGAAATCTTCCCTGTTTATAGCCGTAAACCTTTATTTGGTTACAAAGTAGTTGCTATTTCATCAATCTTGATTGCGGCAGTTAGCGCCATTGTGTGGGTACACCATTTGTATGTCAGCGGTACACCTGCTTGGATGCGGATGCTATTCATGCTGACAACGATGTTGGTATCTGTACCTACTGGTATTAAAGTGTTTGCTTGGGTAGCAACAATTTGGGGTGGTAAGCTGCGACTAACTACACCCATGCTATTTGCCCTAGGTGGATTAATTTTGTTCGTCTTCGCAGGTATCGTCGGAATTATGCTTTCCTCTGTACCTGTTGATGTGCATGTAAACAACACCTATTTTGTGGTGGGTCACTTCCACTATGTACTCTTCGGTACGGTGACAATGGGCTTGTATGCAGCCTTCTATCACTGGTTTCCCAAAATGACCGGTCGGATGTACTACGAAGGCTGGGGCAAATTGCACTTCTGGTTGACATTCATCGGTGTTAACCTCAACTTTTTGCCTATGCACCCCTTAGGATTGCAAGGGATGCTACGTCGCGTTTCTTCCTACGCCCCAGAGTATGAATTCTGGAATATCATCGCTAGCCTCGGTTCGTTCCTCTTGGGAATGTCTACCTTGCCCTTCATCTTCAATATGGTAGTTTCCTGGATGCATGGTGAGAAAGCACCTGATAATCCTTGGCGCGCAATTGGTTTGGAATGGTTGGTTTCTTCACCACCCCCAGTAGAGAACTTTGAAGAAATTCCCATCGTGATTAGCGAACCCTACGGCTACGGTAAGTCGGAACCATTGATTGCTGATGCTATTTCTGAGGAGAAATGAGGGAAGTAATTTTTTAAACGCAAAGGGACGCAAAGTTTTGCTGAAGCACTTAATGAGTCCCTCTTTTACTTGGCGTTCTTGGGGTTCTTGGCGGTTCGTTTATTCCTCCCTCATCTGCCTTTCCCATTCATCACTCTCAATTACCCATCACTCAAGCCTCTTGTGCAAGATCAAGGAGAATTTAAGCAATGGACAGTTATCTCACATCCGGGAAGTTGCATCACACAGGCGGTGAGCATACCCACGACGAAGAAGGCAACAAGATGTTTGGCTTCATTGTCTTCCTAGTTTCAGAAAGCGTCATTTTCTTAAGTTTTTTCGCTGGATATATTGTTTACAAAATAACAACTCCTAACTGGCTACCAGTCGGCGTTTCTGGGCTAGAAATTAAGGAACCTGCAATCAACACAGTGATTCTGGTTTCCAGTAGCTTTGTGATTTACCTGGCAGAACGAGCTCTCCAGCGCCATGACTTAATGAAATTTCGTTTGTTTCTCTTAGCTACAATGGCTATGGGCAGCTACTTCTTGGTAGGACAGGCGATTGAATGGAACAGCCTCGCCTTTGGCTTTACTTCAGGGGTATTTGGTGGGATGTTCTACCTGCTAACAGGCTTCCACGGTTTGCACGTATTCACCGGCATCTTGTTGCAGCTGATTATTTTAGTTCGCTCTTTTATTCCGGGTAATTATGACACTGGTCACTTCGGTGTTAATGCCACTTCGTTGTTCTGGCACTTTGTCGATGTCATCTGGATTGTTTTGTTTGTCCTGCTGTATGTCTGGCAGTGAATACTCAGTTGGCTATTAGGTACATTAACCTCTGTAACTTCTAATGTAGGGTGGTTTACAACTTCTCGTAACCCACCCTACAAGATTAAAGTCTGTTGATTGGAGATATTGGTAGATATTTGCGAGTTCTTGAAAGCATTACTTGGCTCTACCTGGTAATGCTTTCTCTGCTATGATTTCACAAAAATTTTGCTAAAAAACATTGTTCCTGTTTCCCTGCATACCCGACTCTACCGTAGTTACTACAACAAGGAGGTAGTATTGAACTTTCCAGCGTTCTGTAAAAAACAGAAATTACTATCTTATTAATCCTTTGTAAAATCTTTTACAAGAAGAAAAAAATATTATGTATTTTTTTCATGAAAAACTCGTGTAGTAATTGTTTTTTTATTGTTTAATAGGTCTAACTATCTATAAAATTACGTAGTAATATACAGCAGCACTACCGCAAAATTACTAGTATACTTTGAAGCAATTTTTGATTATGTTTCAGGTATATCACTTACAAGCAAAAGACTCAAGATTTTTGCTTAATTTTCAGTCACACATGGGGGTGTATCTAACTACAGGAATCATATCTGGCGATCGCAAATAGCAAGTATATAGACAAGTTTTCTCTGTGCAGACTTATACCTAGCCTAAACCTTTAAGTCACTCTAAAGAAAACCCTGTACTTATTACCGCAGAAGCTTCGGAAGAAACCATCTTCGCAAATGCTTACTGTCTCATTGCTGTGCGTCCTTTTCCAGCCAGTGATTTTCTGTTCAGGAAAATTGGCTTAAACAGGATGCATTTTAAGATTGCTTTTTGTGAAATTGCTACCAGAATACCGATTCCTGTTGTCAAAAATTACCGCTTTGGAGAAATTAAGTTATGACGAAACTCGCTGTATTACTGAAAGCTTTGAGCGCAGGTATCATAGTAATATTCACTGCCTCATCAGCCAGCGCAGCTACCATCAACTTGACAGGAACAATTCGAGACTTTAACGATACCCATCCAGACTTTGAAAAAGAACTTGGTGCTGAGTTAGGAATTGTGAAATCAACACTCGGTGCAGACAATAAGCCAGTATATGCTGGAGGGATTGGTACTGCTACAACTCATGGACAAGCAGCTTTTGACCAATGGTATCGAGATGTTGCTGGTGTGAATCAGAGTAAACAGTATGGGATTACACTGAGCGATGCGGGGAATCCTCCTGGTATTTTCTCGTATAGTAACAACAGTTTCTTCCCAATCGACAATGACCTGTTAGGTAACCAGGGACGTGCGCACAACTTCCACTTTACCTACGAAATCGCTTCCAAGTTTACTTATCAGGGTGGAGAAACCTTTACGTTTACTGGAGACGACGATCTGTGGGTTTTCCTGGATAAAAAACTTGCCATAGATCTTGGTGGAGTTCACACAGCAGAGACGCAAAGCGTGAATCTTGATACTCTGGGTCTTACCCTGGGGAAAACCTATGATTTCAATCTCTTCTTTGCAGAACGACACACAACTCAGTCCAACTTTGCAATTAGTACTTCCATCGATCTCCAATCGTCATCAGTTCCTGAACCTTTTACCCTTTGTGGTACAGCGGTTGCTGGTGCTTTGGGCTGGTGGATGAAGCGGAAGCAACAAGCTTCTCGAACAGCATAGTTTCCTAGATTTGACAATTCATAGACTTATTTCAATGCCTTTACACAAAAGTAAGGGCATTATCTATGTAAATAGGTCTGAATCCGGGTTTTGCGATCGCGCACTATACTCAAACGAAGACAAAATTTTTCCGCTTCTTTGTTTCGTAATGTCAAAATTTCTATATTTATCTAAAATTTAAGATAGAAACCTAAGGCAGTTGCCCATAAAAAAGAGATGAAAATCTCTGTGACTTTCGTTACCTATATTCTAGACAGGTATAAAATTTTTAATCTAAAACTTGATTAAAAAATTCTGGAGATTGATAAATGTTGATATTTGTTAATTCAAAGTAAATGTTTAAAGATTTATCATTTAATATGCCTTTAAGCCAAAGATTAATATTAAATTTTTTATTTTAAATTTAACTTTTTTTGCTCGTTATCTATAAAATCACGGATTTCAAGAAAGCTTTTGATATGAAGATTTTAGTTGTAGAGGATGACGAGTTACTTGCGGAGGTACTCACCGAGATTCTCGCTAATCAAAACTATGCAGTTGAAATTGCCACTGATGGGAAAGCTGCTCAGGATTTAATCGAAACTTACGATTATGACTTAATACTTTTAGATGTCATATTGCCTAAGCTAGATGGCATCAGTCTTTGTCGTGATATACGCTCCCGTGGTTTGCAAATGCCAGTTCTGTTATTGACAGGGCGCGATAGCAGTCACGACAAGGCAATTGGGCTAGATGCTGGCGCAGATGACTATGTAGTTAAACCTTTTGACGAAGAGGAGTTAGTAGCTCGCGTCCGGGCTTTATTACGTCGAGGGGGAAAAACATCGCAACCTGTACTGGAATGGGGCAATTTACGCCTCGATCCGATTGGCTGTGAAGTTACCTATGCTCAAAACTTGCTGTCATTAACGCCAAAAGAATACGCCCTCTTGGAACTTTTTTTGCGCAACAGTCGCCGGGTATTCAGTTGCGGCATGATTTTGGAACATCTCTGGTCTTATGATGATACTCCTGGTGAAGAAGCCGTTCGCACCCATATCAAAGGTTTACGAATGAAGCTCCGCAATGTGGGAGCGCCCAGCGATTTGATTGAAACAGTCTATGGTATTGGCTATCGACTAAAACCGCAGGGAGCAGAGGAGCAGGGAAATAAAGGAGAATTAGACCGCACAAAATCCGCAAGTGCAAATCACAAATCACAGCAACAAACACTCGCAGCCGTTGCTGGAATTTGGCAGCGATTTCAAGGACGAGTTGACGAGCAGGTAGGGGTGCTGGAGCAAGCCGTAACTGTAAACCAGAAGCCTTTAAATCCAGAATTGCGTTTGCAAGCCGCCCAAGAAGCGCATACCTTGGCAGGCTCGCTAGGGACTTTTGGCTTACCTCTTGGCTCGAAACTGGCACGTAAAATAGAGATGCTGCTGAAATCTGAGAAAACCTTGACGCAATCAGATACAAGCAAATTACAAAATTGGGTCAGCCAATTGCGTCAAGAAATTGAAAGTAAGAGCAAACAGGATGAACCTGGATCTTCGCCACCGATTGCTGATGAAATTCCCTTGGTGTTGGTAATTGATGGCGATGCCTATGGGCAAGATACTCCGCATCAACGCACCTTAGCTGAAAATCTCCAAAAAGATTCTGCTAACTGGAATGTAAAAGTTACAATTGCCACCAGTATTGAAGCTGCTAGACATATAATCTACCGAGAGCATCCCAGTGTGGTGCTGCTCGATCTGAGCGTTTCTCTTAATCAAGAAGAAAGTTTGAGTTTACTCGCAGAACTTTCCCAACATCAGCCACGCATACCAGTGCTAGTTTTGACTGAGCAGACTGATTTTACTAATCGTTTGCAACTAGCTCGCAACGGCGGACACACTTTTTTGCAGAAGCCCATGCCTGCGGCACGGGTACGAGAGACAATTAACCAAGTACTGCAACAAGCTCCCCATGCTGAAGCCAAGATATTAGCTGTAGACGACGATCCACAAATTCTGGCATTGTTACAAACTTTACTTGCCCCTTGGGGACTAAAAGTGATTGGTCTTGACGATCCCAAACAGTTTTGGTCAACCTTGGAAACAGTTGCCCCAGATCTGCTGATTCTGGATGTGGAAATGCCTTATACCAATGGGATTGAACTGTGCAAAGTAGTACGGAACGATCCCCGTTGGAGTGAGTTGCCGATTTTGTTTCTCACGGTTCATAGTGATGCCGAAATTGTGAACCAAGTATTTAGTGTTGGTGCTGATGATTTTGTCAGTAAGCCCATCGTCGGGCCAGAACTTGTGACGCGGATTATTAATCGCTTAGAGCGAATTAAACTGTTGCGGCGCGTGACTAACAGTCATAGCAATAAAGTTGACGAACCAGAAAATCGCTGGCGAGCCATTTTTGATGCCGAGCCAGAATGTGTCAAATTGGTTGCATCTGATGGTACTTTGTTGGAAATTAACCCAGCAGGGCTTTTAATGCTGGAGGCAAATAACAGTGGCGACTTGATTGGCAAGTCTGTTTATTCTCTGATTGCTCCAGAAGATCGAGAAGTATTTCGTCAATTTAACGCAAGTATCTGTCAAGGTAATAAGGGTACTCTACAGTTCGAGATGCTTAGCTGTCAGGGCAATCGTCGTTGGATGGAGACTCATGCTGTACCTCTGCATTACGAAGCAGATGGTGCAATTGTGCAGTTAGCAATTACGCGAGACATTACACAAAATAAACGGGCAGAAACAGAAATTCGGCGAGTAAATCGGACGCTTCAGGCGTTGAGTAATTGCAGCCAAGTACTGGTGCGTGCCAAAGATGAGTTGGATTTGCTAGAAAAAATTTGCCAAATGATCGTTGAAGTTGGTGGCTATCGTTTGGCGTGGGTTGGTTTTGCCGAACATGATGCCCAAAAAACTATTCGCCCGATCGCGCAAGCAGGTTACGAAGATGGATATTTGCAATCTCTCGACCTGAGTTGGGCAGACACAATTCAGGGCAAAGGCCCATCGGGGACAGCAATTCGTACAGGTGAAACTTGTATTATCCAGAATATATTAACCGATCCTAATTACGAGATTTGGCAATGTCAGGCGAGCAAACAAGGCTATGCTGCATTGATCGCCTTACCTTTAATCGCCGATGGTGAAGTATTTGGGGCGTTGAATATTTACGCCACCGAACCAGAGTCTTTCGATAACGATGAAGTGGAATTACTGCAAGCACTAGCAGCAGACTTAGCTTATGGGATTATGGCATTGCGCAATCAGCGCGATCGCCAACTCGCTCAAACAGCGCTACAACAAAGTCAGCAAAGCTATCAACAGTTAGTAGAACTTTGCCCAGAAGCAATTTTTATCGAAAACAACGGGAATTTTATCTTTGTCAATAGTGCCGCAGTCAAGCTTTTTGGGGCAACCCAGCCAGAAGAATTACTTGGTAAAAACATACTTGACTTTGTACACCCCAACTCACAGCAGGCTTTGAGCGAAAACTTTAGACTCCTGAGAGAACTCAAACAGGCAATTCCCCTAAATGAAGCACAATTTCTGCGGTTGGATGGGACAGCGATCGCGCTGGAAATAGCGGCGGCGGCTTTTACTTACCAAAGTCAACCAGCATCTCAATTTATCGCTCGTGATCTTACTCAGCGCAAACAAACTGAGGCGTTTCTCCATCGAGCTAATAGCGAATTGGAATTGCGAGTTGCAGAGCGGACTGCTGAATTAATTAGTCTCAATCGCAAATTACAGTCAGAACTCGATGAGCGCCAGCGAATACAGGAACAACTGCGCATCTCGCAAGCAAAGTTTGTCCGCATTTTAGATATTGCTGATGATGCCATTATTTCCATCGATGCTGCCCAAAAAATTATCTTATTTAACCAAGGAGCAGAGAAGATTTTTGGCTATTCTGCCCAAGAAGCGATCGGGCAGAAGCTAGATTTACTATTACCATCACGCTTTGCTCAGGTCCATCGTCACCATGTCGTTGACTTTGGCAAATCTCCCAGTCTGGCCCGCAGGATGGGGGAACGGCGGGAAATATTTGGTCGTCGTAAAGATGGCACGGAATTTCCGGCGGAGGCCTCTATCTCTAAAGTAGATAGAGGAGAAGAATTTTATTATACTGTGATATTACGTGATGTTACAGAACGCAAGCAAATCGAACGGATGAAAGATGAGTTTGTCTCCGTTGTGAGTCACGAACTCCGCACACCTCTGACTTCGATTCACGGTTCGCTAGGAATGCTAGTCAGTGGTTTGCTCTCACCCGCATCAGACCAGGGAAAACGCCTACTGCAAATTGCTACAGATAGCACCGATCGCCTAGTCCGTCTGATTAACGACATTTTGGATATAGAGCGGATCGAGTCGGGTAGGGTGAAAATGGAACGAGAAACCTGCGATGTTGCTGACTTGATCGAATCAGCAGTGAATATCATGCAGCCACTAGCAGAGAAAGCAGGGGTAAAACTATCCATTTCCAGCTTATCCGTCCAGTTATGGGTAGATGCAGATCGGATTGTCCAAACCATAACTAATCTACTGAGTAACGCCATTAAATTTTCGAGTACGGGACAAACGGTTTGGCTGGTAGCAGCCCAACAGGGCAATGAACTTGTATTTACAGTCAAAGATACCGGACGCGGTATTCCAGCTACCAAACTTGATAGTATTTTCGAGCGCTTTCAACAAGTTGATTCTTCAGATTCACGCAACCATGATGGCACTGGTTTGGGCTTGGCAATTTGTAAGAGCATTGTGCAACAGCATGGGGGACGCATTTGGGTTGAGAGTACCTTAAATGCAGGCAGTAGTTTTTACTTCACCCTGCCAATTCTGCTGTCTCCGCATGTGGACTTAGCTACAACTCAAGACTCTGGATTCAAGTCTCATTATGCCCCCCTAGTACTAATCTGCGACGACGATCCGGCAATTAGTAGCGAGTTACAAAATTTACTCAAAAAAGGTGGTTATCGAGTAGTAACTGTGACTACTGGTGAAGAAGCGATCGCCTTAGCTGCAACCCAACATCCAGATGTAATTGTATTGGATTTGTTAATGCCTGGTATGAATGGTTGGGAAACAATGGCAGTATTAAAAGAGCGGGCAGATACAAAGGATATTCCGATTGTGATTTGTAGTGTCTACAAACCAAGTTTCAATTCTCAACCCAGTGTAGACTTTGCTGATTGGGTAAGTAAACCAGTCGAAGAAAGTTACCTGTTGCAGTCACTTAGACAAGTGGTGGTTAAATCTTCCAAGCGAGTTCGGATTCTGATTGTCGAAGACGACAATGATGTAGCAGAACTACTGATCGCGCTGTTTGAAAGACATGACATTGAAACCTTCCTTGCCCAAAGTGGACGGGAAGCAATCCGCCTCAGCCAAGAAGTCAATCCTGACTTACTGATTCTTGACTTGATTCTGCCAGAAAGTGATGGGTTTGCAGTGGTAGATTGGCTAAAGCAGCACAATCAACTGTGTAGCACTCCTGTGGTGGTTTACTCAGCTACAGATTTGGACGAGTCTGAACGCCAGCGTCTGAATTTAGGACATACAGAATTTTTAACCAAAGGACGTGTAACAACCCAAGAATTTGAACAACGCGTAATGGAGCTACTTCAGCGGATTACACAGAATCAACAAGAAGGCGGCAGTAATGACAACGAAGCGAATTCTAGTGGTTGATAACGAAGAGTATATTCAAGAAGTTGCCAAAATTTGCTTGGAAACCGTTGCTGCTTGGGAAGTGATGACGGTGAGTTCTGGTAAAGAAGGCATCATCAAAGCCGAAGCTTGGCAACCAGATGCCATCTTACTAGATGTCATGATGCCAGATATGGATGGGATCACTACCTTTGAGAAATTACAAGCAAATGCAGCAACTAAAGATATTCCTGTGATTTTGTTAACGGCTAAGATTCAAGCTGCGGATCGTCGTCGTTATGCGCAGATGGGGATGGCAAGTGCGATCGCTAAACCTTTCAATCCGCTAGAATTAGCCACTCAAATAGCTACAGCCTTAGATTGGGCTGTGGAAAATTAGCAGATTCCTACTCTTGTTTAATCAACCGTTTTTGTAAAGCCACAACCACAGCTTGAGTGCGATCGCTTACTTCCAATTTCTGTAAAATCGCATGAATATGAACTCGCACTGTTCCAGGTGCAATATATAATGCATGAGCAATTTCTTGATTGGTTTTTCCAGCCGCTAACAGCGACAGAATTTCCTGTTCGCGCTGCGTCAGAGGATTGGCAGACTTTGTCATCTTTTCTGAGTCTGATTGAGACTGTTCACAGGAAAAAGAAGAACGAATTTCTTTTGTTGCAGTTGCATCCCACCAGGAAGCACCCGCCGCCACAGAACGCAGTGCCAAAACTAATTTTTCCGCCGCAATTCCTTTGAGACAGTAGCCTTGAGCGCCTGCTTCAATCAAACGCGTTATTAGAGGCTTTTGGGAATGAGAAGTCAATACTAAGATAGGTAGCAGGGGATTTTGCTGCTTAATTAGTCTACAAGCTTCAATTCCGCCAATTCCTGGCAAACCTACATCCAACAGCACCACATCTAGAAGACTTTGCTTAACTAACTCAATAGCTGTTTCACCATCTTCAGCCTCAGCGACAATCTCTAACCCTGGTTCTTGTTGCAATCGCACGCGCAAACCCAATCGGAAGAGTTCATCGTCCTCAACAAGCAGAATTTTGATTGGGATAGAGGACATTTCACACAGTTAGAGCAGATTGAAATGGGTAAACGGGCAATTTGAAAGCAAACATAGCACCAGTTGGTACTCTGTTCTCTGCCCAAATTATACCTCCGTGAGCTTCAATAATTTGGCGAGATAGATAAAGCCCTAATCCCGAACCCTTGGCTTGGCGATTACTATGTCCTTGATAAAATCGTTCAAATAAATAAGGAAACTGTTCTGAACCAATACCTGCACCCGTATCTAAAATCTTTACCACCTGGTAAGAGGCTTGTGGTTCCAAGACTACTTCTACCCGCGCACCACGTCGGGAATGATTAATCGCATTCACTAACAGATTATTAAAAACTCGTTGTAGTTGCAGTACATCACCTTGAACCCACAGTGCACTTCGCCAATCAGAATCACCATAACTAACCGACAGATGAACACGACGATTGGCAGCTAATTCAATCAAACTACCAGCCACATCTTCTGCTAAGTTAGTTAAATCTACAGGTGCTAAGTTCAGCTTTAAGCCTTCAGTATCGTTGCGATAGATATCTAACAAAGTTTCTAAAAGTTGTAGAGAAGTCTTGTGGCTGCGTGCCATTGTGTCCAACACTTGCTGTTGGGCTGGTAAGACGGGGCCAAATTTTTCTTGTTGAAATGCTTTGATAGTTTCAATTGCGCCTAGCAGTGGCGTCTTTAAATCATGGGTGAGTGTAGAGGCAAAATCTTCTCTGACTTTGACTAATTCCTCTTGAGATTCTAGCTTGGCACGGGTGAGAGCGATCGCTTCTTGGGAACGACGCAGGCGATCGCTTAAAACACCAGTGACAATCAAAGCCATAACTGCGATCGCGCGATCTGCAACTGTCGATGCCTTGATCGCTTCACCCCCTGGTAAGAAAAGATTCAAAATCGTTAAACATACTGCAATCAATGTTGCCTGTAAGGTTGCAGTTCTCCCAAACCATGAGTTTGTCAATAATATTGGGCCTGTATAAAGATATCCAAACACATATTCAGTGGGTGTGGAAAACTCCATAAACATGACAGCAACAAACAGCCCCAAAATGGCTACAAATCTGGTTAATTGGGAGTTTTTATTCATTAATTTAGCTGTAAATAGTCTCATTTATGATGGCTTTTTTGTCATGCAAGCTGTTAACTATATAACCAATAATTAAATTCTTACCTTAATCTTAGTGAAATTTCTTTGATTCACAACAGTCAAGATAGCGTTTAGATAAAAAATATATATTTAGTTTAGAGACTGATTCTATCCAGTATGCTTTGAATTTAGACACTAGTTTTTCAAACTATGGTTGCTGGCAAAGCTTTCACCGTTATTTAATCTTTAAAAACTCAAAAGTAATCGCGATACACAATTTGAACACAAGTCAGCGTTTAGAAAATATATAAACTGACTAAACGCTAGATATATAAATAATAAACCGAATTTTATATCTTCTATATCTTGTTTTTATTAGCAAATACATCGACGATCTAATTAAATTTAGAAAAACTCAGCGTTCCTCTGTCTTGAAAAGTTTCCTACGCCGGGAAACCCGGCTTCGAGGAACTTTTTGCTGCGCTTACTCAGCGTCACTCTGCGTTAAAAAAATGGTATAACCCATGCTAGAAGGATGGATTCAAATTATATTAACGCTACTAATTGTAGTAGCAATAACTCCCTTTTTTGGACGATACATGGCGCGTGTCTACCAAGAACAGCGCACTTTTCTCGACCCAATTTTGAACCCAGTTGAACGAGTACTTTATTCCTTAGTTGGCGTTCAAATTAAAGAAAATATGACAGGTTGGCAGTATGCAAGAGCCATTCTGTACAGCAATGTAGTCATGGCGTTGCTGATATTTTTGATCATCATGAATCAAGGATGGTTGCCCCTCAACCCTACTAAGATAGGTGCGCCAACCTGGGATACAGTGCTGCACACAACCATTTCTTTCATCACCAACACCAACCAACAGCACTACTCTGGTGAAACCTACCTCAGCTATGCCAGTCAAATCTGGGGACTTGGTTATCATATGTTCACCTCGGCGGCGACTGGTTTAGCAGTGGGGATTGCCTTTATTCGCGGATTGACTGGTAGATCTTTGGGCAATTTCTACGTGGATTTGATTCGCTCAATTACGCGAATTTTGCTACCTATTTGTATTGTGGGTGGTATTGCGCTGATGGCAGCTGGTGTTCCCGAAACTCTAGCAGGGCCAGTTGTATTTCCCACCTTAGAAGATTCTAGTATTAGTCAGGCGATCGCTCGTGGCCCTGTAGCCCATTTTGAAATCATCAAACAGCTAGGAGAAAACGGCGGCAGCTTTTTCGCCATCAACTCAGCACATCCCTTTGAAAATCCCAATGGGTTTTCTAACTTAATTCAGGTTGTGGCGATGCTGTCAATTCCCACATCTCTGATCTACACATACGGTTTGTTTGCTAACAACACCAAACAAGCTTGGTTAGTCTATGGCATGGTGAGTGTGCTTTTTCTCACATTTGTGATTGTTAATGCCATTGGAGAATATAACGGTAATCCGGCAGTGAATGCACTGCTGGGAAGTACACAACCGAACCTAGAGGGTAAAGAAGTTCGGTTTGGTTGGGCGCAGTCGGCGCTGTTTGCGACAGTAAGCACAGGGACAATGACTGGTGCAGTCAATAGTATGCACGACTCTTTCATGCCTAACGGTGGTTTTGTCACCCTCTCGAATATGTTCTTGCAAATCATTTGGGGTGGACAGGGTACAGGAACAGCGTACCTGTTTGCCTACTTGATTTTGGCAGTATTTGCCACAGGTTTAATGGTAGGACGCACACCAGAATTTCTCGGACGCAAGATAGAAAAGCGTGAGGTAGTACTTGCCAGTTTTCTCATTCTCTTAGTTCACCCCATCGCCATCATGATTCCGGCGGGAATAGCTTTAGCGTTTCCCGATCAACTAGCAGGAATCAGCAATCCCGGCTTTCATGGTTTTGCTCAAGTCATTTACGAATATGCCTCAGCTGCGGCTAATAACGGTTCTGGATTTGAAGGCTTAGGAGATTCTCAACCATCACCTTTAGCTATTGCAACTGGCGCAAAAACCACCGCAACTGCTTTGTGGTGGAACCTTAGTACTTGCTTCAGTCTCCTCGCAGGACGCTACATCCCCATTATCGGCTTACTCTTACTAGCAGATAATCTGTCCCGCAAACAACAAGTTCCTCTCACTGTTGGAACATTGCGAACCGACACCGGACTATTTACAGGCGTAACCGCAGGCGTAATTTTAATCTTGGGCGCACTGACATTCTTCCCAGTATTAGCATTCGGCCCCATCGGTGAAGCTTTTTGGATTGCGAAAGGTATTGGATAAGTCATTTGTCATTTGTCATTGGTCATTGGTCATTTGTCATTTGTCATTGGTCATTTGTCATTTGTCATTTGTCATTTGTCATTGGTCATTTGTCCATCTCGAAATTTTAGTTTTAAAGGCGCAATTTCCGGCATCAAAAGTGCAACTGTCAGCCTTAAAGGTGCAACTTCCGACATCAAAGGCGCAATCGTCAGCCTCAAAGGTGCAACTGTCAGCCTTAAAGGTGCAACCGTCAGCCTCAAAGCCTCAACCTCCGACATCAAAGGCTCAAACTCCAACCTCAAAGGCTCAACCGTCAGCCTCAAAGCCTCAAACTCCAACCTCAAAGGCTCAAACTACATCATAAATTTACAACGCAGTTTGTTCCACTAATCTTCTTCCTTGTCTTCCTTGTCTCCCTTGTCCCCTTTGTCCCCCTTGTCTTCCTTCCCTTGCCTTCCTTATCTCCTCAGTCTCCATAATCCATGACCACCAATATAGACTCCTCCCCTTCACCCCGCCCGCCTCGTGTTCCTCAGGGAACTCGTGACTCGCGCAGGCACACGCCTAAAGCAGATATGCGGGGACTTTATCAAAGAGCAATTAAAGAGTCATTTGTCAAACTCGATCCGCGAATTACTGTGAAGAACCCAGTAATGTTTGTTGTCTGGGTAGGAACAATTGTCACTTTTTTAGTAACTCTTGACCCTAATTTATTTGGCACATTACAGGCAAATGTCAATCAGCAACGCCTGTTAAACGGAATCATTACCTTCATTCTCTTTTTCACACTGGTATTTGCCAATTTTGCAGAAGCAGTCGCTGAAGGACGAGGTAAAGCACAAGCAGATTCCTTGAGGTCAACACGTTCCGATACTATTGCCCGTAAAGTCCTCCCTGATGGAACCATACAGCAAGTTAATTCTACGGAATTGCGGCGAGACGATTTGGTAAAAGTAATTGCCAATGACATGATTCCTGCCGATGGCGAAGTCCTTCAAGGCATCGGTTCGGTAGATGAGTCGGCAATTACTGGAGAATCTGCCCCTGTACTCAAGCAACCAGGTACAGATATTGCCAGTTCCGTAACAGGAGGTACACGTCTACTTTCAGATGAGTTGACAATTCGCATTACAGCCGATCCTGGACAGGGCTTTATCGATCGCATGATAGCGCTAGTAGAAGGAGCAGAAAGATCTAAAACTCCGAACGAAATTGCCCTAACAGTATTGTTAGCCGTACTCACACAAGTCTTCTTAATTGTGGTGGCAACCATGTCTCCCTTTGTCGGCTACATCGCCAACTTTATCAGCACTGTGTTTGGAGCAGAAGCCGGAAACAGTTTACGTGCAGGTGCTAGCGTTGCTATCTTGATTTCATTACTGGTAGCTTTAATACCCACAACTATCGGTGGTTTGCTCAGTGCGATCGGTATTGCTGGCATGGATAGAGTTGCCCAGTTTAACGTGATCGCCACCTCTGGACGAGCAGTAGAAGCCTGTGGTGATATCAATACCTTAGTGCTTGATAAAACAGGTACTATTACCTTGGGTAACAGAATGGCTGATGAGTTTATCCCTGTGAATAGCTACACACTTGAAGATGTGGCACGAGTTGCTCTAGCTGCCAGTGTATTTGATGAAACACCAGAAGGCAGGTCGATTATCAAACTAGCCGAAAATTACCAAGTAGAGGTTGATTTCGACTACAAACAAGCAGAAGGTGTGGAATTCTCAGCCAAAACCCGGATGAGTGGCACCAACCTACCCAATGGTAAGCAAGTCCGTAAAGGGGCGGTAGATGCGATTAAGGGCTTTGTCCGTTCTCGTGGCGGTCGAATTCCTGATGATGTAGATGCAGCTTATGAGCGAGTTTCCCGATTAGGTGGTACACCATTAGCTGTTTGTCAAGATGACCAAATTTTCGGCGTGATTTATCTCAAAGATATTGTTAAACCTGGCTTGCGGGAACGCTTTGACCAACTGCGGCGTATGGGTGTTAAAACAGTCATGCTTACAGGTGACAACCGCATTACCGCTGGTGTAATTGCTCAAGAAGCTGGAGTAGATGATTTTATTGCCGAAGCCACACCGGAAGACAAGATTAGCGTAATTCGCTCCGAACAATCTCAAGGTAAGCTGGTGGCAATGACTGGAGATGGTACTAATGATGCACCTGCATTAGCTCAAGCCAACGTGGGTGTGGCGATGAACTCTGGTACACAAGCTGCCAAAGAAGCAGCTAACATGGTGGACTTGGATTCAGACCCCACCAAGCTGATTGATTTGGTGACAATTGGTAAACAGTTGCTCATTACCCGTGGGGCGTTAACAACTTTCTCCATCGCCAACGATATTGCCAAGTATTTCGCTATCATCCCGACAATCTTTGCAGCAGCAGGAATTGGCGCACTGAATATTATGGCTTTAAAAAGTGCCCAATCTGCGATTATTTCAGCGTTAATTTACAACGCTCTAATTATCCCAGCACTCATTCCCCTAGCACTCAAAGGCGTGAAGTTCCGTCCTCTAACGGCAGATCAACTATTAAAACGCAACATTTTCATTTATGGCGTGGGCGGTATTATTGCACCTTTTATCGCCATCAAACTTATTGATGTCATCTTGCCTCTTTCTTAATTTCAAGTACTGGAATTAGTCTCACGCAGAGGCGCAGAGACGCAGAGAGAATAAGGAGTTTTTAGTTTTCTTTGATATAACTACTCAACACTGTTATGAAACATCCAACTTTCACCCAAACACTTGAAGATATCACCGAAATCTGGTCAGAGTGGCGCAAGCAAAAACTGCCTTTATACCTATTCCTGGGAATGTGCTTCAACCTTGTGGTTGCGCCTGTTGTTTATGCAGCCACGGGTGAACAGTTTTCTCGCTCTCAAGCTTGGGCGTTGGGATTGTTGGGACTTGTAACACTAAGTCTTTCTATTTATTTGTTTTTTGTAATGTTCGTACCGGAGAAATTCTAATGAGTTTTGCAAGAGAAGCCAGCAGAGCAATTCGTTCTACTGCTGTACTTTGGGTAATTGGAGCGATTATCTATCCGTTTGCAATGATTGCTTTTGGGCAGATTATATTTCCATCTCAAGCTAATGGTAGTTTGATCAAAGATAGCCAAGGTCAAGTTGTGGGTTCTGCTTTAATTGGTCAACCCTTTACAAGCGATCGCTATTTTAACAGTCGCCCCAGTACCACCAGCTACAGCACCGCCGATCCCAAAAAGGATGAAGCTGGAGTGTTAAAAACAGGGGTTTCTGGTGCTAGTAACCTAGCTCCCAGCAATTCAGCCTTACTAGAACGCATCAAAGGCAAAGATGATCCCGATCCCAAAAAACGGATTGAAGGCGATTTAAATCGTTTGAAAAAAGCAAATGTGCCACCTACCGCAGACTTGATTTATACTTCTGGTTCCAGCCTTGACCCCCACATTACCCCCGAAGCCGCTAGAGCGCAAGTTGCCCGTGTCGCCAAGGCGCGAGGACTCCCACCCCAACAGTTAGAAACTTTGATTAATCAAAATACTGATGGTCGCTTTGTGGGTATTTTTGGTGAACCTGGGGTCAACGTCTTGAAATTAAATCTCGCTCTAGATGCATTAAAGTCTGCAAGTTAGTCAGGCGATTAGTAACTGACAATAAAATTAAACATAATGAGATAGCAAAAGAACAATTCAGTTAGTAGCAAGACCTTCAGAATTCGTTTGAGCGAAGTAATTTTAATCCGTCTAATGGCTTTTGATACATCTAGCCACTGCCGTTCTCTATGGCCTGCTTCTGGATAGTCTTCACTCTCTGCCTCTACTGGTAATAAATACATCTTGACACGGTAATTTTTGCCTTGTTTGCGATACTTGTAAGTACCAATTTCACGAGTATTTACCTGGCCAATTACTCCAGCTTCTTCCCAAGCTTCTTTGGCGGCTGAATCAGGTGGACTCATGCCATTAGGAATATCTCCTTTAGGCATTACCCAATTTTGGCGATCGCGGCTGGTGATCAGCAATACTTCGACTTTGCCATCTTGAATTCTATAAGGAATTACCCCGGACTGCTTCAATACTTTGTTGACTTTTGGACTCATTTGGCTTCTATCCTATGGTGTCATTCAACCTCGCCTAGTGCTTACAGCTATTCCTCAAGGAATTGAGACGCGTTATTTATTGAGGAATTAGTGCCACTTAGCTCTCAAGGTTAATGCTAGCTGCTTTTCCTGAGTTCAATTGAGATATAAGTAGTAACAATTTGCTGTTTTAATTGTCAACTATTTAATTCATTGCCATAGTCGATAAATCAGAATCAGACTGTCTAATGTAAACTAATCTAAATAAAAATGTGATCAATCCATAACTTATACCACAGGGTCTATCGGACTAAGCGCGATATTCTGTAAACTAAATAACTGGCAATGCCTTGCAAGCTTCCCAAATCGGCGGCGGCGTTGATGAAAGCAGCAAATTGATTGAAGAAAATTTATGTCGCTCATAGTTCAGAAATACGGTGGTACCTCTGTTGGTTCAGTCGAACGTATTCAAGCTGTTGCCCAGCGGGTTTATAAGACTGTTAAAGCCGGAAACTCGCTTGTGGTGGTGGTTTCCGCAATGGGCAAAACCACTGATGGACTTGTCAAGCTAGCTAATGCTATCTCTCCAAATCCTAGCCGCCGAGAAATGGACATGCTGCTTTCTACCGGGGAACAGGTAACTATTGCTCTATTAAGTATGGCATTGCAGGAGATTGGACAACCAGCAATTTCAATGACTGGTGCTCAAGTAGGCATTGTCACTGAAGCAGAACACACCCGCGCTCGGATTTTGCACATTGAAACTGAACGCATGGAGCGCCATCTCAATCAAGGTAAAGTTGTTGTTGTAGCAGGATTTCAAGGCATATCCAGCACAGGAGAATTAGAAATTACAACCTTGGGGCGTGGCGGTTCTGATACATCAGCTGTGGCCTTGGCTGCGGCGTTAAGAGCGAATTTTTGTGAAATTTATACAGATGTGCCAGGGATTCTCACTACAGACCCGCGCTTAGTTCCCCAAGCTCAACTGCTGGCAGAAATCACCAGCGACGAAATGTTAGAACTGGCAAGCTTAGGAGCAAAAGTCTTACATCCCCGGGCTGTAGAAATTGCGCGTAACTATGGTGTACCCCTAGTGGTTAGGTCTAGCTGGACTGATGAACCTGGTACTTGGGTGACATCACCTGCACCCCAAGGGCGATCGCTCGTGAATTTAGAAATTGCTCGGGCAGTAGATGGAGTAGAGTTTGATACCGACCAAGCAAGAGTAGCTTTATTGCGTGTACCTGATAAACCAGGGGTAGCAGCCAGGTTATTTGGTGAAATCGCCCGACAAAATGTAGACGTGGATTTAATTATCCAATCGATACATGAAGGTAATACTAATGACATCGCTTTTACTGTTACCACACCAATATTAAAGCGAGCAGAAGCAGTAGCCGCCGCGATCGCACCCGCACTGAGAAGCCATCACGCCAAAGCCGAAGAAGCAGAGGTGATGATCGAGCAAAATATCGCCAAAGTCAGCATTTCGGGAGCAGGAATGATTGGGCGTCCCGGTGTTGCAGCCCAGATGTTTGCTACCTTGGCCGAAGCAGGTGTCAACATCCACATGATTTCTACCAGTGAAGTCAAAGTTAGCTGCGTAGTTGCTGCCGAAGAATGCGATCGCGCCGTCGCTGCACTCCGTAGTACCTTTGAAATTGAAGCAGAGGAAGAGAGGACAAGGGGACAAGGAGGACAAAGAGGACAAGGAGGACAAGGAGGACAAGGAGGACAAAGAAGAATCATTGAAGAAACTTCTCCCCTGTTCCCCCCCTCTCCCCTGTCCCCCTTGTCCCCAAGTTCTCCCCCCGTTCGTGGCGTAGCTTTGGATATGAATCAAGTGCGGCTTGCAATTCGCCAAGTACCAGATCGTCCGGGGATGGCGGCGAAACTATTTGGATTATTGGCACAGCACAACATTAGCGTTGATATGATTATCCAATCTCAACGCTGTCGAGTAGTTGATGGCATACCTCGAAGAGATATTGCCTTTACTGTCTCCCGCATTGATGGGGAAAATGCTCAAAAGATGCTTTCCCAAGCAGCTACAGAATTAGGTTGGGGTGAAGTTGTCCTTGACAGTGCGATCGCTAAGGTTAGTATCGTGGGTTCTGGCATGGTAGGACAACCAGGTGTAGCCGCAAAAATGTTTGAGGCCCTAGCTCAAAACCAAATTAATATTCAAATGATTGCTACCTCAGAAATTAAAATTAGCTGTGTTGTGCCGCAAGAGCAAGGTAGTAAGGCTTTACAAGCAATTCATGCTGCTTTTGATCTGGCTGGTAGCGAGAAATTTGTCGTCCCAGCCTAGTACTGCTGCCCAAAATTAAAATTGAAGATTCTTACCTCAAGCCTTGCACTTAGTGTTTAGGCTTGCAACTTTTTTGGATCATTCTCATACATCAACTAGGACTAGGGTCAATACAGTTCGGATAAGCCTGTTTTTTTCTGCCCCTGTTCCCCGTTCCCTGTTCCCCTTCGGGTTCAGCAGTTGCTCATGGGGGAAACCCC
>NZ_MTAV01000159.1 GCF_002154695.1 Nostoc sp. T09 | reverse complement strand
CGTGCAAAGCTTGAATCAATGGTGCTACCGCCTGGCTATCTTTGATTTGTCCTAATGCATATGCGGTAATCCTACGCACATCAGAATCTTTATGTTGTAGTCTATTAATTAAAAATTCAACTCCGTGCCGAGAGCGTGTGTTCCCTAAAAACTCTATCTTGAGCAATTCAGAAACTTCTAACCCGAGAATTAAATCAACTGTTTTTTTCTGAAACTCTGGCTTTACCTCTCCTGCTAACCTTGCCCCTAACTCTAAATCCACCTCTAGCGCTAACTTCACCACGCCTACTGCTTGCGCTTCTTTCTCCACTAAAGCCAACATCAGCGCTAAAGGTTCTGTCCACTTTAAATAATTTAGATAATCCCGTTGCAAATTTTCATTACTAATATGGGGAAGCTTCTGAAGTAGGCATTCCGCAGCGTAGTATTCCTGAATCAGCTGGTGGCGAAACTCTATTGTTTCATTGCTACTAATTTGGATTAAATGATGCTTGAGTAAATCTTTCAGCAATTCTTTGGCGCGAGTAGGCGGATAATCTACTTTCCCTTCCAGAAACTTCGTTAAAATTTCTTCCGCCTCAAGCCTATCAATGATAATTCGCAATTCTGTTGGCGTTTCTCCTTGCATCATGGTAAAAGCCAATGCTTCCAATGACTGCTTCCACCAGCCGCGCAACTCCTCAACTACTCGAACATCATCTTTGATTTTGCCGACATAAAATTGTGTAAACTGTCGAAACACCAAACCTAAATTCGGCGGTATATCGTTTGTTTGTTGAAATAACTCACACAGCATCCACAGCAGCAAAGGCGTTTCCCCAAAGGAACGCAATCTTTCACCTAACCGCCGTAGCATTTCCTCACCTGTTTCGGGCAAATAGGCGCGGATAAACTGCTGCATCTGTTCTGCCGTTAGGGGTTGCATTTCCAGCTTTTGCTCAATTCCCAAATCACCACCTACCCCCAAATCTCGCGTAGTGAAAATCATTGGAGTTTTGGGGTGATTTTCCCGAAAAGTTTTTAACTCTCGCCTTGCTTCTTCATTGGGTAACTCGTTTACCCCATCCACAAGCAGCAAAAATTGCCTGTTACGCAACAAGGTTTTTATTTCTACATCTATATATAATCCATGCCGTTGCAAAAAATTTTGTATCAAATCCAGCACTGAAGTTGTGTATTGCCGCAACTCTACCAGCACGGGTATACACCCGGAATCGCCTAGAGATTTTGCTTTCTCTGCTTCTTCCAACAACAGCCGCGCTAAGGCTGTTGATTTGCCTGAACCTGGTTTGCCTACAAGTAATACATGATTGTCTGCATATTTACGTAACCCTTCCTGCACTGGTAAGCGTTCTGTTTTATCCTGGGTGTCACCTCGGTTGTCTTGCTTTGGCGACACCGTTGCAACCATCAAGCCCTCAAACGGTGAGTTTTGTCTACGCCCTTCTACATCTGTAATGGTGTACTTTTCCCACCAACATTGGTAAGCGTCACACACAGATTCTAGGTATTGTTGAAAATCAGCGTTCATGCAGGAAGTGGCTGCTTAAGGGCTGAAGTTGTTGCTTAAGCCGTATTAATAACAAGTATAAGCTCAAATTCTAGCAGCGTAAGGGCACGGCATTGTTCTCTACCAACGTATTGTTATCATAATTAAAGGGAAACGGTATTACACCAGAGCTAACACAGTCTACAAAATTAGCGATCGCTTTTTCTACAGGTCTATCGCATTAATTTTGCTGGCTTACAAGATCCCCGACTTCTTGAAGAAGTCGGGGATCTGATCCCTCACAACCCTTCAGAACTAATGAGATGAACCACTACCCCTGTTGCACAATGCAACCATGAGCGATCGCCATATTATTACAGCTAAATAGCAGCGCTTCACGGTTGAGCCATTAATGCATCGGGCTGTTATGTTAATGCATTGGTCTGTTATGCCAATACATAGCGCTGTTATATTAAAACGTCGGTCTGTTGTGCCAATACGTCGCGCTGTTATATTAATGCATCAGTCTGTTATGCCAATACATAGCGCTGTTATATTAAAACGTCGGTCTGTTATGCCAATACATAGACTTGCAAGTGTTAAGCAAGCCTCTCTAATCCTGTTTTAGCTAAAAATTTCATCTTACTGTTAAGTTTTTTTTGTTTTAATGGGCACATTAAATATATAGTTTAGTACGTATATCTCAATGCCTCTTCAAAATACAACAAATCGGTTGCGTCCTCTAGTCATTAGTCAAGATGTTGACTCATTGCACGGTTTGCAAACCATCGGTACTTATGACACATCCCGTGCTGATGCTTCTGTTG
This sequence comes from Nostoc sp. T09, assembly GCF_002154695.1. GTDB lineage: Bacteria > Cyanobacteriota > Cyanobacteriia > Cyanobacteriales > Nostocaceae > Aulosira. The sequence continues at coordinate 10,870 of NZ_MTAV01000159.1, read as the reverse complement.
CAAACATACAGCAAGCTTATCAGGCGATGATGGTGCAGCAACAAGCGGAAACCGAGAAATTAGCTTTATACCGTGCGGCGGCTGATGCGGCTAGATTGGCAGAATGGGAATTCCATAATGCGATATTAGCGATGAAAGAAGTTGTACGCGGGCAATATGGCTCAGATAGCGATCAAGCGCAAGCAGTAGGATTGAAGAAAAAATCAGACCGTAAGCGTCCCAGCCGCAAAAAATCGGTTTTGGTTACAAGTTAATTGATGTGGGCGATCGCTACCTTTCTCGAACCGAGATCGCCCTATACAATATAATTCAGCAATTTAACAATCACATAATTGAGGATTTGATGGGATCTTTTCATCCCTAAGTTATACCGCTGGGTATTCATCAATTGCTGCGCATCAATGGCAGCCTCATTAATTTTATCGTAGAGAACAGCCTGGCAAAATTCAGAGGAAATTTGAACAGTGGATGTCATGATTTGAGGTATTTGTGTTACTACTATCAGTTATCAGGAGTTTACAAACTTTTATTCAAAGGATATTTTTTCAAAAACTTGTATTCAATGCTAGATTTGGCTGCTATTACATCAACTTTAAGAAGGAGTTCCTTTAACTAAAGTTATAAAGTGTGGAAATAAAGCCTTTGACTTTGGGCAGAAGTTGTTCTTGGAGTAGTGCTTTATCTTTAATTTAAGAATGTTTATAGCTGTGACCTCTTAATAAAATTTGCGGTTAATGAGGTGTCAAGATGCCTGAATATATCACTTTCTGTATTATGGTTTTGTCATTACTCGGATGGGCATTTTCTGAATGTTTGCTCTTTTTGAGATAAAAAACTGTAGCTGAAAACAACGCATAGAATAATATCGTGTCCAGTCAAAGACTTATCATTTAAGCTAGCAGAAAGAGCAGAGGAGAGGATTTTCCGCTTTCTGCACAGAGGCACCGAATCATAACTGATCAGCCAGACATGATATTAACAATAAATCCAGGCTTGCAGGTAATCCCGCAGAGATGTTTCCTGAGTTTTTTCAATCACTTGTTGGGCTTTATCCGCCCTTCCTAGGGCAACATACAACTTCACCAAGCGGGTGTATTGGTGAGCGCGATCAATTAAAAATATCGTAGAGATTGTAGGGGCACGGCACCGATAATCTTTTGGTGTATACAGCAATCTTATTAATGCCGTGCCCCTACGACGTATTACATCCCTAACAATGAATCCAAGCTTGCAGGTAATCGCGCAGAGATGTGTCCTGGGCTTTCTCAACTACTTGTTGGGCTTTATCGGGTCTTTCTAAAGCGACATACTGTTTCACCAAACGGGTGTATTGGTGGGCGCGATCGCTTTCATCGGGAACTTCTGTATACTCGCTGACTTGAATCATGCGGCTTTCGGGATCGGCAATCTTTTGAGCTACTTCAAAAGCACGATCGAGTAATACAATTGCATCTTCATTCCGCCCCAGTTGAGCATAAGTTTTGGCGATCGCTAGCAGTTTTGTCGCTTGGGTATCTGGTATTGTGTCTAGCTCTACCACTTGCAAGGCGACGTAAAAACCGTAGGCTGGAAGTGCTTGTTGGAAGATAGTATCGTAGCTTGATTGCCGCAAGTAGGAAACTGGATTAGCCTGCGCTATTGTTAGGGCAGCAGTATATTGTCGCTTTTGAATTAAATAATCGGTAATCTGACTGAGCAGACGACCGCGATATTCTTCATCTTCTACCTGCTGCAACTTTTGGATTGCTTGCTGGAGGAAAGATTGTGTTTGTTCTTCATTCCCTGAACGCAGATATGCAGAGGCGATCGCAGCCAGTGCTAAGGCTTTCTGCTGAATCGGTTCTAAAGCTTGTGCTTGTGCAATTGCAGCTTGAATCAAAGTGGTGAATTGTTCCGGTGTGGGTGCTATCGCCGCAAGTTCCGCCTGTGTTAATACTTGATATGGGGTGAAACTGGTATTTTCAATTTGTGTTACTACTTCATTAGCTTGACTCCATTGTTTGGCATTAGCATAAGCAATAGCAATTTCTTGCAGACTAGAATTGCGTTCCTCTGGCCAAACATCATTAGGAATCTGTTTTGCTAGTTCCAGTGCTTTGTCGAGATGCTGCGAACGCAACGGTGCTTGCACAATTTGTCGATACCAACCCGGTTTTGAGAGAAAGTCTGCGTTATTTTGCACCACATTTAAAATTGCGATCGCCAAATTATACTGTTCTGCCTCCACAGCAGCTTGCAGTATATTGTTGACGTAACCAACGTTATTTACGGCAGTTTCCGATTGAATTAAACCCGTGAGTTGGGCAAGAACTTGTTGCATCTGCTGCGATTGCTTGGCCTTTGCGTAAGCAACAGCAATTACACCCAATGCTAGCGCTTTCGGTTCATCTTGAGTGAGTCGTTGAGCTGCATTTAGGGCAATGGTGAGTTGACCTGATGTTTGATAAGTTTGAATCAGTGTTGATTGTAAAGCTTCTGCACGCTCATCTTTCGCCACCCGTTTTAAGGCTTGGGCAAACAGGCGATTTCCCCGTCGAACTTGATGATGAGTTGCCCAATAAACTGCCATTTGCACCAAAGCATTGGCTTGATATTCGGCTCCTTGAATTTTAGCTGTGACAGCTTGAGCAAAATGCAAGTCTCCTCTTTTTACCGCATCGCGCACGACTTCTTGACGAATTGCATTCGGGTAATACTCACTGCCAATGTTTTCGGTTAATTTCAAGGCGCGTTGTGGTTCACCTACTTGAATATACAGCGATGCAATCGAGTAGAGATAATTCCACTGAGCGTAGGGATCGTCAGTGGGAATTTGCGAAACCGCTGCTAAAGCTTGGGTAAGTGCTTGTTGAGCTTCGGCTTTGTCTGAGAATTGCAGCCATTGAGTTGCAAGTTGAATAAATTCATTAGCGCGATTAACAGCCTCCGGGATCTGCGACGCTGCTTGGGTTGCTTTTTGAAGTGCGATCGTAGCGAGATCGGTTCGTCCCAGAATTTGATAACCTTTTGCAACTTGTTCTAAATGTTGTGCGATGTCTAACGACAAGCCGCTTCGCGTCAACGCTAAACTTGAGTTTTCGCCCAGATTCAGCGCATACTGCTGCACCTTCCCCAGCCACTCAATCCATTTATCTTGCTCCTGGCGCGGCAGTTGAGTCAAGGGTTGTAAGACAAAGCGTTCATCTCGGATAATATTGAGAATCACATACTCCCGTTCAGGGCTGTTGAGGAGTGCAGCACTGTTGAGGGCTTGATGGTATATTTTTAGCGCTTGGTCATATAGCTGGGCATCCATTAATTGCCACCCATCAATGACAGCATCATTAATTCGTTCGTTGAAAACAGCTTGGCAAAGTTCGGGGGCAATTTGAACTGTGGGTGTCATATTTTAAGGAATTTGTGCGACTACTAGAAGACTTACTACAAGTAGCTCATCAACTTTTCCTCAAAAGGTAATCTCTCTGAAGTATTGTATTTGATGATACATCTTATTAGCTAGTGCAGTGTATGGAATTAGCGATTCTATCGACCACTTTGGCAGGTTTTGGTGATGCTGCGATCGCTGATAACTCAGAATTTGTTTTAGCTTACACTAAACAGATATATAAAATGTGCCTTTGTGTCTCCTCTGCTTTGTAAGAGAAGATAGAGGTTACAATCAAAGTCATCAAGCCAATGGATATAAAACTCAATAACCATGCGAATTAAGCAAATTTCTGTCAGTGGCTTATTTGGAATTTTTGACCATGTGATTCCATTGAATATGGATGAAAGAATCACAATCATTCATGGGCCAAATGGTTTTGGTAAAACAGCAATATTGAGAATTTTGAATAGTTTTTTCAACTCTCAATACTCAGAATTAAGAGCTATTCCTTTTAGTAAATTTCGAGGTGAATTTGATGATAGTACTAGGCTTGAAATAAAGAAAAATACCGATAATGTAGAAGATTCGGAAAAACATAATATTGTTTTTACTTTTTATCAGCCTGATTCCAAACGAGTTTCTTTTACTCCGACTTTGTTAACAAATAGTTCCGATCAAGGAATTTCAATTAATATTTTTGATGCTGGTATACAAAAAAGGGTTCCTCTAGGAGACCTGGATTTTTTCAATGAAGAAACTCTTTCTGTAGCAGAAGATTTCAAGGATTTTATTCGTTTATCACCCTCAAACTTAAGATTGCAAAAAGAGCCTAAGTGGCTAGATAATTTGAAAAGCAATATTCATATTCGCCTCATTGAATCACAACGTTTGCTTAACTTGTCTCCTAAGCGTGCTTCCAGAGCAGAGCGTGAAACACCATCAATATTGTCAACTGTGTCTGCTTACTCTAATGAACTTGCTAAACTGATGCAAGATAAATTTAAGGAATACGGCACAATATCTCAAGCTCTTGACAGAACTTTTCCAGTTAGAGTGGTTAAGCAACAGCCATCCGCAGATTTAACAGATGAACAACTTCGTCATCAACTAAACAAACTTGAAGCCACACGTTCTCGCTTGATAGAAGTAGGTCTTTTAGATAAAGATGAGGATACAGAATTTCAAATCCAGCCTCAAGATATAGATGAAAGCACTAAAAATGCTTTGTCTGTATATGTTGAGGACATGGGAAAGAAACTGAGTGTTTTTGAGGAAATAGCAAGCAAAATCGAGTTATTAAGGAAGATTATTAATAATAAGTTTGCCTATTCTTACAAAGAAATAAACTTTAGTAAAGAAGAGGGATTTGTAATTACAACGCGATATAAATCTCATGTATCCAAGTCAAAAATACTTTCGCCAACAGATTTATCATCTGGCGAACAACATGAACTAGTTCTGCTATATGAACTACTATTTAAAGTTCAGCCCAATTCTCTGGTGTTAATTGATGAGCCTGAACTATCTCTTCACGTAGGATGGCAAATTCAGTTTTTAAAAGATTTACAAGAAATTACAAAGCTTGCAGACTTAGATATTCTCATGGCGGCTCATTCACCAGATATCGTTCAAGATCGCTGGGATTTAACGGTAGAACTGAAAGGGCCACAAAAGTGAGAGATTTTCTTTCAGTTGACCGTGATGCTAACAAAATTAGACTACTAAGAAGCACTCATTCAGGAACTTTTGTATTAGTAGAAGGTGGTTCAGACAAAACTTTCTACGAGCGCTTTATTGATACTTTAGCTTGTAAGTTAATTACCGTTTCAGGAAAACCATCCAGTAAACTGCGTGTTATTGCTGTGCTGGAAATTTTAGAGAAATCAAGTTTTCAAGGCATTTTAGCGATTGTCGATGCAGACTTTGATCGCCTTACAACTTTGTCATACAGCAGCCCTAATTTACTTCGCACCGATACCCATGACCTTGAAACTATGCTGATTAAATCACCAGCATTGAACAAAGTAATTTCTGAGTTTGGTTCTGAAGATAAGATTAGCCAGTTTAGTAGAGATATAAGATTAACATTACTTGAAACGGGGATGACGTTGGGTTATTTGCTTTGGATATCTCAAAGTGATGGATTGAACCTGACCTTTGATGGTATTACATTCAGCAAATTTATTGACGAGCAAACGCTGCAAATTGATGAACTTAAACTGATTCGAGAAGTAAAAAATAAATCACAAGCCTTCTCGCTGAAAGACGAAGACTTGCAACAACGGCTAATTATGCAAAAGAAAAACAGCCACGCTCCTTGGCAAGTTTGCTGTGGTCATGATCTAGTAGAACTCTTGTCATTCAGCTTACGCAAAACAATTGGCTCAAACAAACCTTCTGATGTTGAACCAATCAGCCTTGAACGTAATTTGCGGCTTGCTTATGAAGCAGTTTATTTTCGTCAAACACATCTCTACTTAGAAATTTGTGCTTGGAAAAGTAACAATCAGCCATTTAAGGTTTTGCGAAATGACCTATAGCTCTCGCATTAGATATTTACTATTACCTTGTAATTATTTTGAGGAAGCGATCGCTCTTTCTACCACCTGTTGCAGCACAATGTTAAGCTGCTCTAGACTGAGAGAGATACTATGCAGTCCACAACCACTATGAGCTATCGCAATATTATTACCATTGAGCCAGATAAGCGAGGCGGTAAGCCCTGTATTCGACGAATGCGAATCACAGTGTACGACGTTCTGGGCTGGCTGGCTGCTGGTATGTCTCATGCCGAGATTTTAGAAGATTTTCCTGAATTGACAGAAGAAGACATTAGAGCTTGTCTAGAATTTGCTGCTGATCGCGAGCATCGTTTATTTGCTGCGGTAGGTGCTGCTTGAAGCTACTTTTCGATCAAAAGTTAAGCCGTAAGTTGGTGAGCCAATTAGTAGATATTTTCCCTGATTCCAGCCACGTTCAGTTTCATAGTTTGGCAGAGAGTATTGATACTGAAATATGGCAATTTGCCAAAACAAACGACTTTTGTATTGTGACTCAGGATGCAGATTTTGCGGAAAGGAGCCGCTTGTATGGTTCTCCGCCTAAAGTTGTTTAACTACGCTGCGGGAATGTACCAACCACCCAAGTAGCAGATCTAATTCGCTCTGGATTAGATGCAATTCAAGAGCTTTTAAATAACCCCAATCTGCATTGTTTAGAACTTTACTAATTCGCGATCGCATCACCTCATGCCCTACATAAGAGTTAACGCAGTCTGCAAAATTGGCGATCGCTCTTTTTACGACATCTACTTTACAGTAGCGATCGCCAGCCGAAATCACTACTAAGTCAATGCATTCGCAATGTAAGCTGATGGATGTATTGGCATAACAGCTCGATGCAATGGCATAACAGACCGATGTATTGGCATAACAGCCCGATGTATTGGCATAACAGACCGATGTATTGGCATAACAGACTGATGTATTGGCATAACAGACTGATGTATTGGCATAACAGCCCGATGCAATGGCATAACAGACCGACGTATTAACATTGCAGGCGGTCGCGTTGACATAACACCGCGATGCAAATACTAAACTGCAAAACGATACTAATTGCTAAACAACCAGAGCTTATCAGTAAGTTAAGCACAGGCGATCGCCATTTTCAATAAATTTTCAACTTATAATGGCACTAAATTTCCATTTGAGAGTAGCAGTATGCCGCTAAATGAACTGCTTCCGGCTGTCAGTCAGCTATCACACAAAGACAAGTTACGCCTCATTCATTTTCTGTTGCTAGAAGTCGCTAGAGAAGAAGGTTGCGATTTAGAACCAACCGAAGAACAAAAGCAAGAAAACTCATTACTAAAGCAATTAGCATCCACACAAGCAGTTGTTTGGTCTCCCCATGAGGCTTATAAAGCTGCTCAAACATTGTCTGAGCTTCTTAAATAAATATGCTAGATTTGCTGATTCAAAATGGGTTGATTTTTGATGGTTTAGGATCTGCACCTGTTCGTGGGGATATTGGAATTCAAAATGGACAGATTGTGGCGATCGCTCCTTCTTTACCTGTTGAAGCCCGTGAAGTCGTTGATGCTTCCTTGCTGTGGGTTACGCCAGGATTCATCGATATTCATACTCACTACGATTTAGAGTTGGAAATTGCACCAGGACTGAGTGAATCGGTGCGTCATGGTGTTACCAGCGTTGTCATTGGTAATTGTAGTTTGTCAATTGCCATTGGTGAAGCCCAAATGCTGGCAGATATTTTTCAAAGGGTGGAGACGCTTTCCCATCGGCTAATTGCAAAATGGCTGAAAAAGTCACTTTCCTGGCAGACACCAGCAGAATATTTACAGCATTTGCAACAGTTACCGCTTGGCCCGAATGTTGCGCCTTTGTTTGGTCATAGTGCCTTACGCGCTTACGTTATGGGATTGGAACGCAGTTTAACTGTTCAGCCAAGCAAATTCGAGCTAAAAATTATGCAGCGAATTACAGCAGATGCTTTAGATGCTGGATTTATTGGCGTTTCGATAGATATGTTTGCTTGGCATCGGATGAGTGGACAATGGCAAGGTTGCACAATTCCCTCGCAACACGCGAAATTTAAAGAATATGCGATGCTAGCCAAACTCTGTCGGCAAAGCGATCGTGTTTTTCAAGTCACTCCCAATTTACAAAAGCTAGCTTCCTTTGTAGACATTCTGCGTATGGGATCGGGGATTGGAAAGCGATCGCTGCGGCTAACTGTCCTCTCAGCTTTAGATGCTGTACACGATCGCAAACTGTGGCGAATATTTTCCCCCATCCTGTTCATCTGGAACCGCATCTTAAATGGTAATGTGCGTTTTCAAACACTAACTGAACCTTTCACGATTTACTCTGATGGCCCTGTTACGCCCTTATTTGAAGAATTCTCCACAGGCGCACAACTAAATGGCTGTCAGTCACGACAAGAACGGCAACAATTGTGGCAATCTGAAGCTTTTCGTTGCCAGTTTCGCCAAGAATGGAACAGTAAATGGCGGAAATCATTCCATCGTCGATTAGATTTGATGGAAGTTGTTGACTGTCCCGAAGCGGGTTGGCAAGGGTTAAGTTTTGCGGAAATTGCCCACCAAAAGCAACAGGAACCTGTTGATGTGTTTATGCAGGTGTTGCAGACTTACGATACAGATTTGCGCTGGGTAGCAACAGGAGCCAACGATCGCTTAAAACCCCGTTTGGCGATGATGCAACATCCTTATATTTTCCCGGGATTTACTGATGCTGGCGCTCATGTGCGTAACCTAGGCTACTATGATGGCGCTTTGTCTTTGCTCAAGCAGGCGATCGCAACCAAGTTCCTTTCACCGGAAGCGGCGATTTCTCGCGTTACGGGAGAACCCGCCCAATGGTTTCGTCTTGATACAGGCGTTCTGAAAGTTGGTGCTAAAGCAGATATAGTTTTACTCGATCCCAATGCTTTAAATCAGCCAATTAGCCCGCAAGTAGAAATATCAGATCCAGTTTTGGATGGTGAACCACGAATGGTGAAGCGTGGTTCAGATGAGATTGTGCAGGTGGTATATATTGATGGAGTTCAGGTTGTTTGTCGGGGTAAAGTGAGCGATCGCTTGGGGCGTGAAAGATTGGGAAGCGTTTTGTCTCCGTGTTAAGGAAACGTGAGTTCGACGGTTATAAAAAGCCAAAAAGCTTTCTAGATATAAAGAGTGAGAAACTGGGTTGGTCTAGGCGATCGCACTTGATTGATTTAGAACCGGCAAAAAAGTCACAAAAAAACGCCGCCAGTGCGGTGCTTTCAAGAAACACATGTCGTTGAGTCAGAAATAGGGATGAGTTCTAAAGCAAGAGCCTGAGCTTTTTGCTTGAGGTTTTTGAGCATCAGTTCCTGGTATTTTTTACACCTGTAATGCGGTAAATGTATTGATGCAAATCAAAACTTGAGTGATTGGCGGTGGGCTTTTTTCTCCGTTTTTTCATGGTTGTGGGGGGTGCATCTAGAGTTTTGGGTTCAAAAGACGCTAAACATTTTTCAATCTCAGCGTCAAGAGCCGCTATTTCTTGTTTATAAACCTCTTACAGTGATAATTCCTGCTTGAGAACAAACAAATGTTCACGACGGTAATCACCTGTTTGTCCTGACCTGGGGATGCCATCATAGATAATCTTTCAAACGGGATAGGAAGCTTTTTCCTTCACCAATGTCGTAGTCATAAATCCCCAGAACCATGCTTCTAAACAGGCCAGCTGCACTATTGAAACCTCGGTTTTAACTGTCAGGATACTTACAGCGGTTTTCAGATGAATAGACCAGAGTGAGCAAACCAACCCCAAGCATCGTCGGATGAGATTTGCTCACTCACAATCTGAGTCAAAGCTTGATTGAGCAGTTCATGAGTTGTAGCTTTTGCTGCACGTAAACATTGCTTGAGTTTTGACCAACATAATTCAATAGGAGATAAATCCGGCGAATCAGGGGGCAAAAAGACCAGACGCGCGCCAGTGGACTCAATCAGGTTTGCAATTACACTAGCAGTATGTAGCGATAAATTATCCATGACTACAATTGCTCCAGCCCATAGTTGTGGTACTAGAACCTCTGCGACATAACTCACAAAGACCTCAGTATTGACACTACCTGAAATACTCATCGTCGCAATCAATCCATCCAAACTGAATGCGCCAATCAATAAAATGTTTTGTCCGCGATTACGTGGGCAACAATCGTACAATCGCTCACCATTTTTTGCACGTCCATAGAACTTACGCATTGACAAAAGTTGCTAAATATGCAAAAACTAACGGACGAAATTGAAAATGCGATCGCGAATCAGTAGCGGCAATGAAATGGCAGATAATACTTAATGTTGGGTAGATTTAGGGTTGAGACTATCAGAGCTATTAGTAAGCCATCCACCGCAAAGTGTAACCTCGATACTTACACTCTGTTTTTGTTGGCAGAATCAAAATACCCAGGCTGCACAAGGTTGGCAGAAATAATGGAAGATTTGTCTGATGATAGTGTGAATAAATTTTTGCTGCGTGAGCGGTATGAACCTAAAGATTTATTTGATGAGGTTAAATTAAACAATTACACGTTGTCGTAAATCCATTGAGTAGGAGGCTGGCATGAGTATGACTTATATCAACCTTTTTCAAACTCATACAAGTTTACTCTTTTTGTTGTCTACCCAACTGAAAACTGCTGTAATCAATGTACCCGCTTATCGTCCTAGCCCCTTTGACAATTTGTACCCAGTAAGAGCGAAGCGAAAAACGTTGAAGGTCGTTCTGGATAACAGTTAGCTCTTTTTGCTTGGGGAGAAGTCCAGCGTAAAGTTTTGGCTCATTGCTGTTTGTGTCTGGCTAAATAGTCTGTTTGGTATGGTCTTTTGACAGTTGTAGCCGTTGAACGTTAATTTATTGAGTGATAAAAGATAGCCAAAAGCCTCCCTATATATAGAGAGGCTAGTGTAAAAATAGAACCTGG
>NZ_MTAV01000158.1 GCF_002154695.1 Nostoc sp. T09 | reverse complement strand
GCAATGGCATAACAGACCGATGCAATGGCATAACAGACCGATGCAATGGCATAACAGACCAATGCAATGGCATAACAGACCGATGCAATGGCATAAATGAACTTTTTGATGGGGAGTAACAACGCGCTTCAAAATCCAATCAGGTTCAGTTAGGCTGAGATGCAATAGTCTTAGGGGCACGGCACCGATAAAATTATGTATACTGTGCCTTTAGAATTCGTCTTCACTGAACTGTATTGCTTCAAAATCTAAGCAGAGAAATACACAGGCGATCGCGACAAAAGGCGATCGCATTTATTGCCTAATAAAACTAGAGTTCTTTGTTAAAGCAGTGAATAAAGCATTAAAATTTCTAACACTCCAAAACTGAAGTGTCACTAGTGGGGATATTATTAGAAAATATATAGTTTTTTGAGAGAAACTACACCATAAAATAGCAGAGGTTAGAGCAATGGATGAGCGTCATCGTTACTTACAAATCGCTCTGATTATTGTCGGAATTGCCTTTCTACTTATCTATCCGCTGATGAAGATTTGGGCATCAGGCTGGTTATGGCAACCGGGTCAGTACGAATATGAACAAATGATCATTGGTGTTTATGCGACGCTTGGTGTCTTTTTGCTTTTGGCTTCTCGACAACCAGAAGCTAACCTCAGTTTAATCTGGTTTACAGTTTGGTCAAGTACAGTCCACGGGCTAATTATGGCAGTACAAGCAGTAATTGATCCTGTTGAACGTGGACATCTCTTCGGTGATGTTCCAGCATTGTTATTGGTGGCAATTGTCCTTGCCTTCCTGACGCCGCGCAAAGAGGTATCTAGTACATAGATAAGCGTGGAATGTCTTTGTATTTCCAGAAATTGCTCGGCAAATATAATTCCCTCAAAGGTCAAGTTTAACAATAAAGAATTCAGGAGTCAGGAGTCAGAATTCTCCAATTGAATTCTGTGCGACTGGCAAATGAATAAATGGGTTTAAGTCCCCCACTGATTGCATTCTGAATTCTGAATTCTGATTTCTGGTTTAATCCATTACTTAGACATATCTAAAGTAGATAACCCAACGACTTCAATGTTTTGAGTAAACTGGGTATAGCGGTTTCTAGCCTACTACGGTAATGCAATTACGCCGATTTAATAATATTCAGGAATTCTGGCATAACGCTCAAGATTACTTACTCCAGTATGAGGCAGAGCATAATTTGTTGCTTGGTCTCTCACATACCCTGTTGCATTACCCAGATCGTTATCCTGATCCTCCTTACTTAGCGATCGCGCAAACAAAAGGCAAGATTCTGGCTGCTGCTATCCGCACTCCGCCACACAAGCTGGTGCTGTCCAAAACACAAGATTTGAATGCTTTAACACTGATTGCTCAAGATTTACAAGACTATTCACCGCAACTCCCTGGAGTAAGTGGACTGGTTGCAGAGGTAGAAACGTTTTTGCAGTCATGGCAAACATTGACTGGACAGTCTTATCGACGGGTCATGGAGTTGAAAATTCACCAGTTAACCCAAGTAGAACCTGTTGCGACTGTCAGTGGTAATCTCAGACTTGCTACCGAAAGCGATCGCCCTTTGCTAGTAGAGTGGTTTACAAATTTTAGCGCTGAAATTGGTGAGGTAATTTCTCTAGATGTAGAACAGGCAGTCAACAGTGGACTGAAGCAGCAGAGTATTCATCTGTGGTCAGATGGTATCCCTGTTTCATGGGCTAGTGGTAGTAAATCTTTACCTGCGGCAGCGCGGATTGGCCCAGTCTATACACCACCAGAGTATCGTGGCAAAGGATATGCCACTGCCTGTGTTGCAGCTTTGAGCCAAAAACTTTTAGATTATGGATGCGATCGCTGTTTTTTGTTTACGGATTTGGCAAATCCTACTTCTAATTACATCTACCAGAAGATTGGCTATCATCCTGTCTGCGACTGGCACGACTACTCATTTATCTATGGATAAGCATTCATGAATCGCTTTTTTGAAACCCCCGAACGAGTTGGCAGTGCCCGCCCTACGGATACTAGAGTTTGCTATCAAGTGCTTTAAAATTGAAACAATTTCTCTGTATAAAAATACAAGTAGAGCTAGCTCATGTCAGTACTGGCACCTATCTTAGAACAAACTGTGGGTAAAATTCGCTTTGGTGTAGACGATGTGAAAAGCGCTCAGGAGCGATTACCTACTACAAATGCCAAATTTCAGTTAGAGAAGCAATTAGGTAAACAACTCCTGGCATTCAGTCACAATGATACATTTGAAGTAATTCCAGACCAAGGTATTCATCCGCTAGCGCTTGCTGTTCATGCTGCTTTTAGTGAACATCGTCCGTTATTGTTAACACCTGACATTATTTGGATAACTTTAGCGCAAGGATTTGCTCAACATATCAACAATCATGCAGAAACTTTGCGTTCGCGCTTGGTTCCTCACCAAGGGAAAGAAAAACTCATAGTTGGGACTCTGCAAATTGATAGCCAACCCCAGTACTGGAGTGAGACAGTGCAAAAATGGGTATTGCAGATCCGCGATCGTGTAGGAGCCGATCTATATCGATTGCTAGAGTGTAACTTCAGTACTACAACACCCATCACCCAGACAGCCAGTCATGTGGTGATGATGAATGCTTTCCAACAGTATTTTGACTACGCGGTGTCCTGCGTTTGCGGTATCCCGGAGATTACACTGTTGGGTACTGTCGAAGATTGGCAAAGTATTTGCGATCGCGTGCAAATCATGGCTGAGTATGACTTGGAATGGTGGACTGCTCGCTTATTGCCGATTTGTCGCGAGTTTGTGGAAACAGCTTCTGGTAAACCATCCCTAGAGTTTTGGCGCTGCATCTACAAACCTAAACCTGTTTATGGTGCTGAGTTAATTACTGGTTGGTTAACTGATTTGTTCCCTTATTTGAGGGATTTATCTTCATTGACTAAAGCTGCTTCGGTACGAAATTGGATTCTAGAAATCGATCGCTGTGAACTTCCGAATGCGTCATCATCCGAAGCATGGTTTGAGCAAGTTATTCGTGGCATTTCTGCTGAAAGGTTACCTTTGGGAATTTCGCAAGCTCCATTTGAGCTGATAACGCCAGATGAAAAAGAGTATTCTTTAGAACTACTTGCTGGTTTTATTGGTGTGCATCAAGATTCCGAGCAGCAAACTTTACAACCCGAAATTGGTTGGATATTGCGCGAGCGCAGCGATCGCTTTGCACAGTTACTCGATAATATTCAACAACAGCATCTCACACAACCGCCAGTTAATAGGTCGGAATTGTATTTCAGTTCAACAGGTGTAGTTCCCAAAGAACACATTCAAATGCTAGAGCGTTTTGATGGAGCCACACTTTACGCTGATAGCGGTCATTCTTGGCAGATTCCCAAGTATATTGATAGAAAAGACTGCACAATCTCTAACCCCATTTCTTTCCGCGATGATGCAACTCACCTCATCGATCTTGAAGATGGGCGTTGTATTGCCTACGTTTATAAACCTCACAAGAACGAATGTTTGATTTTTGTGGGTAGGCCGACTTTAGCTCGCGAACCGCTTCAAGATCCCGTAATCATTGCTCAGAGTATTCCCGAACTCCTAGAACGCATATTTCAAGCTCAGGGGCGTTACTACTTTGATGATGCCAATTTCGTCACAGATAGCAATCCGATTTGATTTCTGAAATCACTCATAGAGATTGGGAACTTAAAATCTGGCTAATTAAAATACTCATCACTTTGCCAAGATTGACGGTTGGTAGTAATGGACTCTACGCTTACTTTATAGAACCCATTTGAGATCTATACAGAAGGGCAATCGAATTTGGCTGAACTACGAGCTAAGTTACAAATTTTATAGATTGATCGTCAGGATTTTTTTCTTGCTTTTTTTGTCGCTCAACACGACTGTATTGTAGGGTAATGTATCCGTTCCCAGCGGAATTGGCAGCCTAAAACTGGGGCTTTTATGATCGAGTTCGCCTAAATCAATGCTTTTCGTTATATCGCCATCTGTTGCCAGATAAGCGGTAAGTTCGCCTTTATAATCTTCAATTAAAAAGTCTCTAAAGAAAACGACTTCCCCACCCTCAGGATCTATACCAAGGATGACCGTACCGCTGAAAGTTGCGCCTTTTCGTTCTTCATCAACCGTTGCCATTGTGATTTCCGAGGGGTCTTGACCGGACATATCTGCCATAAACTTTTTCCTGGGCGAATTCTCAACAATTGAAAATGATTTTACAAGAGCGCTATGGGCGATCGCAAAACTCTCAGGACGTATTTCTGCATCGGTCTTGCAAATGTATAGCCAAGTTACTTCTGGTTATACGCCTAATTGGAAGATTGAGTAGGGATGAGTAGGGGCTGAAAGCGATCACGAAGCGTTGCTGCAAAGCAGATCGCATCGCAGAAACCTGATAGAGGGGAGACGTTGAGAAGTTTCCAGATAACTTGATCCGACCTTGCCTCGGCAGTAGAGTGCCCTTATCTATGAACTGACAGGTTTATGGAGTCCAAGGATATATAGAACCCATTTGATATCTATGCCTGAGCTAACCGCTTAAGCATGAGTCTGATAAAACATAGATTGAGCTTGGCAGTCGCATGAGGCAATGTTCGCTCAAAGTTCTTGACCAAACTCTTACATCGTTCCATCCAAGCATTTGAACGTTCAATCACAAGAGCGAGTTGCAACCGGGACAAACCCCGTTTTACCAAGGGCATTTATTTCTCATTTTACCCGTTCTTCCAAGATCCCAAATGGGTTCTATAACGGTGGCTTGAGCGACTGCACATAACATTGGCAACAACACCAGCGGCTCTCAGCAGTCGCCTCCAAGCAAATTGTTAGGCAGACTTTGACTACAAGAATTTTGTTGATGCTATTAATGTAACAATATGGCACAAGCAAGCTACCTCAAGTATTGCTCAAAATACCTGATGCAGAGTTTTTGCCCGCACTCATTCAAGCGTTAGTAGATAAGTATTCAAATGTGAGAAAACAAGCAGCGATCGCCCTTGGTAATTTGGGTAACCATGAAGCTCTGAATGCCCTTAAGCAAGCATTAGATGACCCAGAGCGGGAAGTTTTTATTCATGCATAAAGGGCTATTCAGAAGATTCAAGAGTGTTAATAAATACGCAAAAGCAATCAAATTTGTTTATACTTTCAATTGCCTAGAGCGAGAATTATCTAGGATGAATGTGCCGTCTAGGGCCCCATCCTGGATTGACAATAGAGGCTAAATCTTCTTCAGATAATTTGTCGATTTCACTCTCCAGTTCTTCAACTGTGAATTCATAGCCACGCTCTTTAGCAATTTGGATAAAGGCGTCTGGGTTGGCTGTGGCTTTGAGTCTTTCCTTTAATGCTTGGTCTTGTTTTACAGCTTTAAAAAGTTGGGCAGCATTTTTTTGTGGCATAACAATCCATCTCCTGTTTGAAACATTAGATTGGAATTTAGTAATTAGACTCCTGTCGTTTTGCCAAGTCTAATAGAGAATATCCTAAATAAGGTTATAGACTTTGATCTTAAAACTAATAGGGAAAATAAAATGCTTTTGACAAAAAAATATAACTTTCGGCTAATACAACTATAGTTGTGAGATTCAGTCTTATTAAAAAAACTTGCTGCAACACCGGAAACGGCAACTGCGTTGCGTACTTTGGGCGAGTCTTTGCGGGTTGTGGGTAATTTTCCCCAAGCAAATATAATTTTGGAGCGTATTTTAGTTATTGCTAATCAGTTAAAATTACCCGAAATCATCACGTTGGCGCAACTTAGCCTTGGTAATATTGCCCGCAGTCAAATCAATAATACTAACAATCCTCAGATTAGTTCCCAAGCTGCTCAAGTTGCGTTGAATTTATATCAACAAGCTGCCGCATCTGCACCAGTGGATTTAAAGGTGCAAGCACAAGTCAATCAACTCAGTTTACTGGTTGAGACTAATCAACTAGATGCGGCAAAAACTTTGTTACCACAGCTGCAACAAGAAATTGCCACATTACCACCCAGTCGTAGTGCGATCGCAGCACGGCTAAATCAGGGGCAAACAATGTGTTTTAACCTGAACTCAGGTAATGCTAAGCCTCCCCCATGACCAGTCCCTCGATCGTATGCGCTTGTACGATAGGTTCTAATTCGTCGACAATTCGGCAGGCGAAGTGCTTTCGGTGCTCTGCTGGGATAGTCTCGTAGTAAGCCCGAGTGAACTGGAGATCGTGCCGCTCCGCGTTCCGGGCATCCGGAGCATCCACACCAAGCACTAGCACCGGACGCGATTTTTGGGATTGGTTGGCGGTACCTCGATGAATGGTCAGCGCTGACCGGACAGATATGTCTCCACGCTTCGACATCTTCCTCACGGCGCGCTCCTGGTATCGGCCGTAGAGAGCTTTGGGTGGGAACATTTCGTGTTTGAAGCCGATGGGCCGATCCCACTGAGTGCCGGGCGCTATCTCGAACGGCCCCATGTCCTCTTCAACGTCCACGGTGGTCAAGTTGAAGGCGAGCGAGTTGAGCCTGCGTCCTGCCAGGGTGGCATCAGGCGCGGGAAAGTCGCGGTGCCACGGCTGATTCATAGAGCCAGGAAGAGGCACATCGAACCCAATCTCCACGATTTTGTAGTCCTCTCCAAGGACCGCGGTTGACACTGCCACTACCCAAGGATGTGTCACGAGGTCGAGAAACCCCCTGATTCTCTCTGGGTGAATCTCTACGTAGTATCGGTTGGGCCCCCGCCCCACTGCTCCTCTAGGACGCGCGATCGCTTCTGACAAGAGAACCTCAATATCCTCACCGAGACGATCTGCCCACGTCGGCTCGAACGCGCCTTTCAATCCAATGATCCCGTCACCGTAGAGTCCGCCCATTATGGTGGCAGTGTCGTACTGCTCATCGAGCGCAGTTGGGGGGATCTCTTCTGTTTTCTCAGCTTGGACGGTGTTTGTGTAGTCAAGGACAACTTCGTGTGCGGCGGTATTCATCGAAATTTACTTCTTTGAGCATGTTAAAAAAAGGTCATAACAGGGGTCATAGTGGGCGGGATTATAGCGATATAGTCCTGCTACCCGACCACGATAACTCCAAGAACTAATAATACTTTGGGGTAGAAGGCGCGCAATTGGGCTATAAACTCTCAATAAAAGGGTTTCAAGCGATGACATCCAAAAAATGCTCCAGTTTTTCACCGAAAAAATTGTAAATAAAGTTAATAAATACTTCTGCTGTTGTCGCCATACAACTCCAGTTTCATCTTTACTGAAAAAGCTGAAATCTATGTATAACAAGAGTTTAGAGATGAGCTTGCCTAAATTACACTGACAAATGTTAAGCTAATCCGTTTAGTTTGCCTCTGGTGTACAGTGCCACATTAAATGGCAGAGGGACAAATTCGTGTCGTCAAACAAGTCTGATTGCTCCACACTTTCAATGATTAAGATTGATGAAATTTACACGTCCTCTGTACGGACTCGAAGCTAATCGCTAGAAGCGCGAGCTTCACACACTTGATGATATTAATTTGACACTACGACAAATAAAAAGTCACTGTACAGGAGAGAACCCTTGCCTTTCAAATTGGCGATCGCGCTCTAACGGCAATGGCAGGTTGGTTTTTGTTACGATTCAGCCACCAAAGAATCGCAGTTTGTAAGTACCTGAGTATAATTCTGATTAGCGTCGCGCTTTCTGATACCGAACTCAGGTTAATTCTGGCAAGCGTGCAGATTACCAGTTTCTTGTTTACCAATAGAATTCACTTGTTTTAACTCAGTCTTCCCGTAAGTGCCTCAACAGAGGAGTAGCAGCCACCCTTGCTGCTGATTAATGCAAAAAGCTGAAAACAAGGAGGGAAAAAGCCTATGGAACTTGGAATGATTGGACTGGGACGGATGGGTGCGAACATGGCACAGCGCTTGATGCGTGCCGGGCATCGTGTAGTTGGCTATGTCCGCCGTACTGAGAAATTGGAGGCAATGGTCAACGAAGGTGTAATTGCAGCCGGAGCAAGCTCAATCGCCGATCTAGTCAGCAAGTTATCCAAACCTCGTGCCATCTGGTTGATGGTGCCTGCTGCTTCGGTGGATGAAACCATTGCAACGCTAATTCCACTCCTCGAGCCTGACGACATTATTATAGATGGCGGCAACTCTTACTACCATGATGACATTCGTCGAGCAGCCACACTCAAGGAGCAAGGCATTCACTATGTTGATTGCGGTACGAGTGGGGGTGTTTGGGGATTGGACCGGGGTTATTGCCTGATGATCGGTGGTGAACAGGTGGCTGTCAAACGCCTTGACCCGATTTTTGCAACTCTAGCTCCAGGTATAGGAGAAATTGATCGCACTCCCGGACGAGAGAAGGCAGGAGGTACTGCCGAGCAAGGTTATCTTTACTGCGGGCCCATCGGTGCAGGACACTTCGTTAAAATGGTACACAACGGCATTGAGTACGGTGTCATGGCAGCGTATGCAGAGGGGCTGAATATTCTTCACCACGCCAACGTGGGCAACAATCAGCGCGAGATCGATGCCGAAACCACACCATTACGAAATCCAGAGCATTATCAATATGACTTTAATTTGGCAGATATTGCCGAAGTCTGGCGGCGAGGTAGTGTCATTGCTTCTTGGCTATTGGATTTGACAGCGATCGCTTTATTGTCAAGCCCCAATTTAGAAGAGTTTGCTGGTCGTGTATCCGATTCTGGTGAAGGGCGCTGGACAGCGATCGCCGCAATTGACGAATCTGTACCGACTCCTGTATTAAGCGCAGCGCTCTTTGCTCGCTTTAGCTCGCGCGGCGAAGCAGACTTTGCTGACAAACTGTTGTCTGCGATGCGCTATCAGTTTGGCGGTCATCATGAAAAAGCTAATTCCTAAAGAGGTTGATCGTGGGAACTCCTAATTCAGACGCACTGGTATTTTTTGGGGCAACAGGTGACCTGGCTTACAAGAAAATCTTCCCCAGCCTTCAGGCAATGGTGAGGCGGGGCAATCTCAATGTCCCCGTGATTGGCGTTGCCGGACGACCTTGGACGACGGATCAACTTAGGGAAAGGGCACGTGATAGCCTAGAACATCATGGTGGTGTAGAGCCAGCGGCATTTGAGAAGCTTTCTGCACTACTCCAGTACGTTGCTGGTGATTACAACAAACCAGAAACTTACGAAAAATTACGTCAAGCCCTTGGTGATGCCACTCGCCCCCTCTACTATCTGGCAATTCCGCCCAGCCTGTTTGCACAAGTAGTGGCAGGATTAGGCAACTCAGGCTGTGCTAAAAATGCCCGGGTGGTGATTGAAAAACCATTCGGACGGGATTTGGAATCAGCACGCGAGTTAAACCAAATTCTGGCATCAGTTTTTCCCGAATCATCCATCTATCGCATCGACCATTACCTGGGCAAAGAACCACTGCTGAATTTACTCTATTTTCGCTTTTCCAACTCTTTTCTCGAACCAATCTGGAATCGCAACTATGTTGAAAGCATCCAGATTGTCATGGCAGAGGACTTTGGCATTCAAGGACGGGGGCGCTTCTATGAGGAGACTGGTGCGATTCGGGATGTAGTGGAAAACCATATGCTGCAAGTATTGGCTTCAGTTTGCATGGATGCTCCCGCCAGTACGGCTACTGATGCCATCCGAGATGAAAAAGAACGTATTCTCAAAGCTATTCGTTCACTGCAACCCAATGACATTATTCGCGGTCAATTTCGCGGTTACCGCAACGAGGAGGGTGTTTCTCCTGAATCACAAGTAGAAACTTTTGTTGCCGTGCGGCTATTTATTAATACCTGGCGGTGGTCAGGAGTTCCCATCTACATCCGGGCTGGGAAGAAATTGCCTGTTAAAACTACTGAGGTGATGGTCAAGCTCAAGTGTCCACCTCTAAATGTGTTCCAAGAGGAAGGGAAAGAAAACACCAATTATGTTCGGTTCCTACTAGATCCGGAGGTGATTGTAGGATTGGGTGCTCGCACTAAAATTCCAGGAGAAGACATGATCGGCTCTGCGGTTGAACTCTTGGCCTTTTACGGAGGTGGCGATGAGATGGAACCTTATGAACGTCTATTAGGTGATGCCATGCGGGGCGATCCCACTTTGTTTGTGAGGGAAGATACCGTGGAAGAGGAATGGCGGATTGTCCAGCCAATTCTCGATAACGTCACACCCGTTTACGAGTATGAGCCAAATACATGGGGTCCACCTGAGTCAGATAAACTGCTCTTGCCAAGCGATCGCTGGTACAATCCTTTGACAAGAGAGTAGTAGATATTACTCAGCAGTCAAAAAATAGTTGTTATATCATGTCTGCCTAATCAGTTACGATTCGGTGTGTCTGTGCAGAAAGCTGAAAATCCTCTCCTCTGTTACGCCAATCGCTATTTCTTTGAACTACAGCAAAGATATGAGTTTTAAAAATTCGGACAAAACTTGGACACAATAACCTTGTGAAAACTGAACGTATAGCAGTTAACTGAACTAGATAAAGATCCGTTTAACAGCTAAGTCATTAATCAGATTTTTACCTGATATATTTTGATGAGATAACTGGAGTTTAGACATTTGTGGGGTAACGACTGTAGTTCATCGCTACCCCACAAATATGTTTTCTATATAAACGCTTGCTTACGCAGGAATTAAAACTGTATCAATGACATGAATAACACCGTTATCAGCTGCAACATCTGGTGTAGCAACAGTAGCATCATTTATTTTGACGCCATTAGAAGCGTCAATTTTCACATCAGATCCTTGAACAGTGGTAGCTGACTTCAGCTTAACTACATCAGCTGCTAACACCTTACCTGAAACAACATGATAAGTCAGAATTTGCTTCAGCTTTGGAATATCTTTGAGTAAAGCATCAACTGTACCTTCTGGAAGCTTAGAAAACGCCTCATCAGTAGGTGCAAAAACGGTAAACGGGCCAGCACCTTTAAGGGTATCCACTAAACCAGCAGCTTTAACAGCAGCAACTAAGGTGTTAAAAGAGCCAGCGTTTACAGCGGTATCAACAATATCTGCCATGTGTTTGGAGTAATTTATTTACATTTCGTTACAAATGTAAAGTTATTTACACTCAATAGTATCTATCTTTAGGCAGATGACTCAAAATTTAAATTAAAAATAGCAAAAATCCATATTTACATAACAAAATTTAGTTAAGGCAATTTTAAATTCTAATTAAATTTAACTTTAACTAGACTAGGAAAAATTTTAACAGCACTTGATCCGAGAACTTGCACTTTAGTTTGTTACTAAAGCTCATCCAAAAATCAAGGAGCAAAATGCTTTTGATAGCAATACATAAGGTTAGTAATATCGGTGATATTTAGAATAAAAAATCAATATCTGTGGAGAATTTTCGACGCTTGTAGCTATAGCGATTATTTAATAAACTCTAGGTGAGCAGCTACAAGCATCTGTGCCTGTCTTAAAACACTACCAAATAAATAGCTGGGAATTTGCCAAGCTACTACGGTAACTTCTTTAGCTATGTCCTGTACACTAATTGCTATCAATTCATGTTCTGGTGCTTCGGGTTCAATCGCTCCAGACCAAGTAAAAGCTAATAAGAAATTATCGTGTCCTGGTAAAGATGCGATTAAACATTCTTGCTCTACTGGCTGACAAATAATTCCGTGCTCATTTGCAATTTCTATTAGTTTTTGAAGACTATTTAATTTTGCCATTTGTCTTGTTAGCTATTATCAAAGTTATCTAAAGCTGGAAATTTAACTGACTGGTTAGAGTTAAGAGTGAGTTTTTGAGCGGTTATCAGGGTTAACACCAAAATTTTATCCTAAGCTATTATGGCGTGTCAGCAATAATTGCTACTGTTCTATACAAAACTATAACTACTTAGATTATCAGCAACGCTTATTAAGCAAGAGCTAAACTTGCTGGAGCAATAAATACTCAATGCAATAGTCAAGAAAGTGAGCGTTAAATTTAAATCACTATAGTTGCTATAAATTTAGATGTTTTCGCTTGAGTATAAATACTAATAATTAGCACAAATATCATCTAATCTTCAGTAATGTTTACATTGAAAATAAGTAATCACTTAGTTACAATCACTACTAAATATTCTTTATGAAATTACTGTGTTTGATCTGGCAGACTTTTTCAACCTTTCATCTGACCTTTTCTGTATTATTGGGCAGGATGGTTGTTATAAGCAACTGAATCCAGCCTGTGAACTAGTATTGGGCCGGAAAGCGGAAAACTTAATCGGGCATCCGTGGTCGGCGTTAGTGCATCCAGAAGATATTACAGCTACTCAACTACCAACTGAACCACAGCAAAAGTTGCGCTGGGACAACCGTTATCTCCACAAAGATGGTAGTTATCGGTGGCTGTCTTGGAGTCTTTCAACTTCCGATAATGGACTCATCTATGCAGTAGCCAAAGACATCAATCAACAAATGCGACAAATAGAGGCATTTCAAACTGAACGCCAAAGCCTTTACAATCTGCTGAATCAGTTACCAGCTTTCCTTTATCTGCAACCCAAGGATTATGGGATGGGATTTTATAACCAACGCTTCCGAGAGGTATTCGGAGATCCTACAGGCAAACGTTGTTATGAGGCGATCGCGGGACTGAAACAACCCTGCCCAGTCTGTCCTACATTTCGCGTTTTTGATACTAATGCTCCGCAACTCTGGGAATGGATAGATCATAAAACAGGTAATGTTTATCAGATTTATGATTATCCGTTTCTGGATATGAATGGTGAATCAATGGTTGTGGAAATGGGTTTAGATATTACTGCGGTTAAGAAAGCAGAAACAGCTTTGCGACAGCGGGAAAAGGAATTAATTCAAAAAAATCAACAACTAGAAGAAACGCTCCAACAATTAAAACAAACCCAAGCGCAACTGATTCAAAGTGAGAAAATGTCTTCTCTAGGTCAATTAGTAGCGGGTGTGGCTCACGAAATTAACAACCCCATTAACTTCATCAGTGGCAATATCAGCCATACAAAAGAATATGTTCAAGAATTGCTAGGACTGCTGCAACTTTACCAAGAACAATACCCTCAACCAACACCAATGATTCAAAAAGCAATGGTAGCAATTGAGTTAGAGTTTATTACTGAAGATTTAGATAAAATGCTAGATTCCATGAAAATTGGCAGCGACCGCATTCGTGATATTGTACTGTCGTTGCGGAACTTCTCACGCTTGGATGAAGCTGCAATCAAAGCCGTAGATATTCATAGCGGCATTGATAGTACCTTAATGATTTTACAAAATCGCCTCAAAGCTAAACCTGAGTATCCGCCTATTCAAATTATTAAACAGTACGGTCAACTCCCTTTAGTTGAGTGTTATGTCGGTCAACTCAACCAAGTGTTTTTGAATATCATCACTAATGCGATCGATGCTTTGGAGAAATCATGTATCAGTAGTCAGTGCGCTCATCCACAAATCACCATTAGCACCAAGTTACTTAACTCAGATTGGATTACCATTGAGATTGCTGACAATGGGCCGGGAATGTCTCCAGAAATTCAACAGCGTCTATTTGACCCCTTCTTTACAACCAAACCAGTAGGCAAGGGAACTGGTTTAGGGATGTCGATTAGCTATCAAATTATCAAAGAGAAACATCAGGGTAGTTTAAGATGTATTTCATCGCCAGCAGCGGGAGCGAAGTTGATAATTGAGATTCCGATTTTACAACTAAACTCTGTGTAGCTAAAAATATAAACAATCACAAAATGCTCAGTAAGTTCATCAAAGCCTATTGGCTTGGAGAACACCTGTGGAAAACATATAAAAAGTAGGTACCTTAAGAATTAATAACTTTTACTAGAAACCTAAGTTACGAGATAGGATTACTGCTGGCATTGGCTAAAGCTTCCGTATCGTTATTAACAACCAGTACAGGAGCGGCCAGTACCTTACGGTAAACGATCTTGTCATCGCCAGCTTTGTAGTAGTCGCGGATTCGCGCTTCCTCGTCGTAACCGCACTTGCGGTAGAAAGCCCGTGTGCGCTCGAAGCTCTCCATCCCCGACGTTTCCACCAGCAGCACACGCTCGCCTCGCGCCGTCAACGCTTGCTCAACGTAGCGCAGCATTGCTGTACCACGTCCTTGCCCCTGGCAGTCAGGTCGGACGGCGATTAAGTACAGGTACCACGTGCCATCGGTCATCGGAGCCGGCGCATAGTACGCAACCCCCACCAGCCCATCATCATCATCAGTGATCCAGAAGTGATCGCGGTCGATGTTACCACCGAAGTAGTCAGACAGCACTTCGACCAGTTCCTCAAGCTCTTTCGATCCGAACAGGCCGGTCGCGTCGGACAGGGCTATCAGCGCGTCTGTATCATCGGGCGTGATCGGTCGAATCATGGCAAACTCCAGCAGTACTGATTCTGGCACTAGACCGCCTAACAATTTACCGTATTATCGTACAGCATTGGTGGCAATTTAAGTCTGTAAGACAGTTGCCAAGCGTCTTTGAGAAGTTAGTTGAAATAAATTGGTCAGAATCTTGCTTTTGGCTTTTGCTGAGGGAGAGGTGCGACCATTAACTTAAGTTTCTGTTTTCGTTGCTGTTTAATAGTGCCATTCGTCTTGATTGTCTGGTGCTAGATCAAACCTCTGCATCAGTCGCACTTGGACAAATTAAAGAAAACCTTCTTTAACTGATAAAACAATTAGCTCAAAGTTAGTAGCACTGCGCTCGCCTTTGCATCTGTGCAGCATCAAAAACTAACTCATCAAGCCTAAATTTCTACCGAAAGACAGATATTAGCTGCTTGACCTTCATTCGGCTTAATTTGACAATACCTTTGTTTGCACTTACCCAAAAACCACTAACTCTTGAAAGTTCTATGAGCAAAGTTTATTTGATCACCGGAACATCAACGGGATTCGGTCGCGCCCTAGCAGAAGCAGTTTTAGAGCGTGGCGACAAAGTTGTGTTGACAGCACGAAAACCCGAGCAAATTGCTCAATTGGCACAAGCAAACCAGGAGAATGCAATCGCCGTTCGGCTAGATGTAATTAACGCCCAAGATAGACTTGCAGCAGTTCAAGCCGCCATCGAACGCTTTGGGCGCATTGACGTTTTAGTTAACAATGCAGGGCAAGGTTCTCTTGGTGCTTTAGAAGGATTTTCATCCGAGCAGATCAGAAAACAGTTTGAAGTTAACTGCTTCGGCGTCATCGAAATGACACGCTCAGTCTTACCCGTAATGCGTCGCCAAAAATCTGGTCATATTGTCAATATTACTTCCATCGGTGGTTTAGCTTCGATGGGTGGATTCGCGCTCTACTGCGCGACGAAATTTGCGGTCGAAGGTTTTGCTGAAGGCTTGCGTGATGAAGTTAAACCACTTGGTATTAACCTAACGATTGTCGAGCCGGGCGCGTTTCGTACTAACTTCGCGGGAGATGCCAATATGCAGCCGGAAACGGAAATTGATGATTACAAAGCGGTAATCGAGCCGATTCGAGAATATCTCTACGGTAACAACGGCAAACAGCCAGGCGACCCGAAAAAGGCAGCACAGGCGATAATTCAAGCTGTTGAATCTCAAAATCCGCCATTGAGACTAATGCTTGGCTCGGACGCTTACGGTTTGTGGGAACAAAAGCGGACGGCAGAACGCCAGGAATTTGAAGAATGGAAAGAAATCGGAATTAATACCGCCTATGAAGAGGCAGTAGTCACCCCAATTGGTGGCGTTTAAGACAACAAGCCGACCAACATATCAGTGCAGAAAAACAAAAAAATTGATTCTGCTATAGCAACCCAAAGCGATCGCAGGTTTCTCTGTCATCCCACCCCGCAAGGGGACTGAAACTTTCTAATTTAAGTTGTTTCTAATCACAACAGCTAACGATCCGCGATCGCTGTTTGGAGTACACTAGTGATTTAGAGAAAGCTTTAGAAGCAGTAACTGCAAAAGCACTTTGATTGATGTCGAGCGATCGCTACCCTTTATCAAGCCAAATAATCCGAAGATTCCCAAAACCATACACTGGCTCAACTGTCACTGCCATGTCGCTTAGTTTGTATTAATTATTACAATATTTCTTTAAAGATTATTCCAACCTTTGAAAGGTTTTTACAATCGAGGCTAGCGCTAACATTGCAACCATAGGTTTGATATTAACTTCTGACTTTTTAGCCCCGAGCTATCGGGGCATTTTTGTGTCAGACAAATATGAGCAGTTTGGGCGACTTGCTTGAGACTTGAGTTAAAGTAAAATTTTACCTTGGTCTATTTAATCGTACACAAGCATCAGTAAGTAACCACGCAAAATTAATTACAGTCATTGCGAGCGAACGGGAACGCTTCTCTACGAGAGGCTACGCCAACGCGAACGCTGCATTTGCAATGACTTTGTGTAATTAATTATGTTTAACTACTTATTACTGAACAATTAAGCATATATCAAGATGCATTATTTTGCTTAATTGCGCTTAAATTTCTCAAATCAATACTAAATTTGGGTATATGTTTTTAGCCAAAAGATAGAGACATTTTAAAAAAGTTGAAGCACACTGGTAAGAGCAACTTTTACCTTAAATCATCGTGTAACAATGTGGTTAAAATATGGTGTAGATGAAGAAGAACAACTAGTGTGTATTGACGATATAACTAGGGGTAAAACTTTACTCAAGTGTCCTTATTGTCAGGGTGGTTTAATCGCTAAGAAAGGCAAGGTGAAAGAACATCATTTCGCTCATAATGCAGAAACTTGCCGCCCCGTAGCTAATCGAGAATTTCCAACTCTGCCACTGTATGACAATTTTAACATTCAGCTATCAGGTAAGGATTTGGCACAGTTAAAACTGCTGTGGCAAGAGTATGGTTCCAAAAATTATCCAATTGATTATCATTTAGTTTTTCCTAGTTTAATCAAAGCAGGTGTGCTGCATAAAAATGTTTACACAGTTCCATCTGCGTATGAATTCAGCAATTTAGGTAAGATTCCTGTTCGAGCACTAGAGTTGATACACTTTAATCAAGTACAAGAGCCGCTATTACTTAAAAGGCTGCTGAAATTGGAGCTAGATTTTGAACACGCCAAACACAAAAAGTCCTCTGATTTAGCATATCGACTTACTGATTTAAGGCTGTATCGCGCTCAACTTAAACGTATATTATCTTGCATACTCTATTTTTTAGAGATTCAAACTAATAAAGGCACTTTGTACAAAATAGGAGTCACCCAAAGACCCATTGTAAATCGACTAGCAGAAGTAGAAATAGATTTACTTAGACACTATCAAACTGTTGTAATTAAGGTATTAGGTATTTGGCAGCACCGAGGAAATGTTGAACTGTATTTTAAACACCGCTATCAGGAATTTAATTATCCCATCGGAAGTTTAACTGAGTACTATAAATTTGATACAAAAGAGATCAAAATCGTCCTGAGCGATTTAGAACAAATGCAGCCTAAATCGCTTTCTCAAGTAGAAATAGATATTCTTCAAGAGAATTCGCGCCTAATTAAAATTGCCGTGTAATTTTCTGTTTAGCGATGGACTGAAATTCGCTTACCTGGATCTTGCTTTCTTACCCACGCCAAGAATTTTTGTATTTGCGGTTCATTGCTGAGTTTTTCTAGACTATTGAGTTCTTTAGCAAGTAGCTTATTGTCGAATAAAACATGAATCTGGCGATGACAGGCAGAACAGATATTTATTGTTTCTCCTGGCTCTTGTTTCTTGCGTTTGCTATGTTGTCGCGGAACTAAGTGATGGACAGTTAAATGTTCCATCTCTCTGTGGCACAGTTCACATTGCTCTTGTTGGTTATGGGACACTTGATTGCTAAAACTCAACCCTATCTAATAGGATAGCTATCACTAAACACATTCTGCACGCGCTCGCCCTGTGCCTTTTCAAAAGCTGAAGCTTTATGCCAAGCGCAAATTCAAATTTCTCGGTGCAATTTACCTCGCTGCGACTGTGATTTGGCTTAACTGATGACACGCCCTAACTTTTTTGTAAGTTGAGAAAATAATAATGATTCCAGCATTCACCACTTACCAGAGATATGGCAACAACTTATACCTAACTCTTTGGGTGTAGCTGTCGTAGCCCTTGAGTTCTTGCCGCAAAAATTGCTCCTCAAATTGAATCCGTACAACCAGGATTGTAATGGGAACGATCGCTAGTAGAGCCGCCGCGTAGGATTCTAACCACAGGGGCATACCAACCATTACCAGAACAGCACCTGCATACATGGGATGCCGCACAACGCTGTAAACTCCCGTATCAATCACTGTTTGTTGTCGGTCTGCCTGATGTTTGACCGCAGTGGCCGCAAAGGTATTTGCCTTAAAGGACAGAGAGATCATCCACCAACCAATGACATACACTACCAATCCCAGTACCGAAGCAAGCGCACTTGGTTGAGCAAACAGATGAAATCGGAACACATCCAGGGGAATGAAGGCAGTCAAACCCAGGAATGTTGCGATCGTTATGCTGGCGAGAATTTTGTCAGCCAGGGGTTGTCCCTCTTGGATGGGTGGTTTCAGGCGTTCCTTGTATAATTCGTCATCCTCGCGAAAGACAGCAACCATCGTTGCCACAGTGCAAACAACGACAACACCGAGAAATACCCAGGCACGCCACCAGTTCAACGTTCCTGCTGGCAAGAATAGTAAACCACCGAAGATAACAATATTCCAAATGAGTGCGGTCAAAATCTTGAAAATGAACACGCTCGCATCACCTCTATGTCTTTACGTCGGTAACTTTTCTGAGGAGATCGGTTTTGAATTCATCTGTGGACTCTGGCAGTTGAGCTTTTCATCGATTCGCTTCAACTTCTCTGGATTCCTCATTGTGTAGACAGATTGAATGTAGCCATCCACAATTTCAAACGTTGTCACGCTATGAATGCAACCATTGACAAACAAAATTATACCAGGTTGCCCATTGATCTCGGCGATGTGAGTAACCGATGTCGAAAGCCATTTGCTGCGAAGTGCCAGCAGAAATCGAGCTACTTTCATCGCTCCCTGTAGCGGTTTGAGAGCAGCAGAAACTTTTCCACCGCCATCAGACCAGTAGGTAACATCCTTTGCCAAAAGCGTCAGCAAACCTTGTAAATTGCCTTGGCTGGAAGCCTTCACAAATTGCGCTGTGATTTGCTCTTGTTGCTGATCAGAAACGGGAAAGCGGGGACGTCGATCGCTAATATGCTGGCGCGATCGCCTGAGGATTTGACGGCAGTTAGCCGGGCTTTTCCCTACCATCTGGGCAATTTCTTCATAGTCATAGTCAAACACTTCTCGCAAAAGAAATACTGCTCGTTCAATCGGCGATAAGCGTTCTAGAACAACTAAAAATGCCATCGAAAGCGAATCTGCCAATTCTAAAGAAACTGCTGGATCGGTGGTTTGTTCAGTCATCAGTGGTTCGGGTAGCCACGGTCCTACATACTGTTCTCGTTGCACGCGGGCTGAACGCAGATGATCGATGCACAGACGGGTGATAATGGTTGCCAGATAGGTTTTGGCAGATTTCACCGTTGCTTGGGCTGTTTGCTGCCAGCGCAGGAAGGTTTCTTGTACCATGTCTTCGGCATCAGTAACCGTTCCTAACATCCGGTAGGCGATGGCGAATAATAACGAACGATGCTCGTTAAAGGTTTCGAGATGACTCATAAAAACTGCTCTCTTCGCCGTAGAGTGCTTACTGCCCACGCACCGATTACACATCCGAGTCCTTCGGTTAGGAATAGAAAAATCGCCGTGATGTCGAAAAGCACACCCCAACCTGCAAAGGGAATTTGGTAGATGCGATCGGTTCCGCTCGCTATGAAATGATGATAAAGACCAAACAGCATTGCACCAGCCATTGAACTCAGCAACAGCCAGCTACCAGTCTGTTGAAATGGTGTCCAAAGTAAAATCATGGCGGCGATTGGAGCTACCACGATCGTAGAACCGACAAACAGACTTTGGAGTGAAGAAAGATGAACAGGAATTTTATCGTGAGCTAAACCGTGCAGTGCTACTATGACTGCGTGGAGCAATACAATGGTAGTTCCATAATGAGTAATTGAGCGCATATTTACTTCTCTCTTGCCGATTGACTATATATTCATCAATATTGGGAGAGTACAATCAAGGCTTTCACTCTCCCAAAGAGTCTACACAGAAACTTTTTCAGGAACACCTTTGTTGTGCTGCAATGCTCCCGGCTCATAGCTACCCGGAATTATTCGGGTCGTAATGGCAATGCGATTCCAACTGTTAATCGTGACGATCGCCATCAGCAGGTTAGCAATTTCATCGGGACTAAAATAACGGCTCACTTCGTCGTAAATTTCATCAGAAACTGAATTAGTTGCAATCAAGGTAACGGCTTCTGTGAACGCCAGAACTGCCCGTTCCTCATCTGTAAAAAATGGTGTTTCTCGCCAAGCATTGAGGGCGTAGATTCTTTGTTCAGTTTCACCGTTGAGTCTGGCATCTTTGGTGTGCATATCGATGCAAAACGCACAGCCATTGATTTGTGATGCGCGAATTTTAATCAGTTCCAGTAGCGTCGGGTTAATGCCACTACTTCGGACATACCCTTCTAGTTGAAGCATCGCTCGGTAAGCAGGAGATTCAACCCTAAGTTCCATTCGGCTTTGCATCTTTCAACCTCTTCCTAAAATAGGTGTTCGCTTATTAGACGAATTAGTGTTGTTGGTTGTGACAGATGAAAGAAATAAAATTAGCGAATTAGCGATCGCGTTACATAAGCCCAGGTTTAGTTTTTATGCCCAGGCAAATCAACAAGGATAGACATTACAATTGCACTGAAGCCAGCTAAACTCAAACCAAAGTTTGTGGCATGAGCGTATTCCCACTAGTTCCTTAACTATTGCCAATCGGTTGGGACTGAACCTGCATTGGCCTGTTCGATCGCGACATTGACAGGCTCAATCCGTAGAAAATAGATCAGGGGAAAAGCGATCAAAAGACACACTGTAGCTGCCAATGTCCACCAAAAAGCAGAGCGGTGTTTTCGCACCAGAACCGTGAGTGCGATCGCCCACAGGACTGCACCCACGGTAATCAACGCACCTGGCCCTGGCGCACCAAAATAACGGTAGAGGCTATTCTGAATCGTCACGTACAGCGCCCCATCGTACTGCATTTTGGCAGGCAGTTCTAAAGTATGGGCGAACTCCAATCCCATAAATAGCGCCACGAGGATGAGTGTTAGCAACCGCCAAATTTTTAGAAACATCATGACCTCTTAAAGCCAATACAAGCAATGCTAGTGAAGCGAGCAAACCCAACGGGGAACGGAACAAACTGAAGCTGAGTCAGCCCTGCTTCGTGTATAAGTGTTGACAGTTCTTCCTGGTTGAAACATCGATTTCCCCGATGCCACTGAATTAACCAACCCATTAGTCCAGACGGAGTGACAACAGTTACAGATGAGCAAGCTGGCGATCGCTAACTCCAAAACAACGACAAGAATTAATTGAGCAGTATATTTGATCGCATCGTAGTATGATGGCGCTAATGCCGGATTTCTTACCCCGCTAGTAACTACGAACTCACCAACATTAATGCGATAGACCAATGGCAACTTGATATAAAGATTGAATATTGTGTCCATCATTGGGATACTCAACCACAGCAAAATTGCAAGCTACTTGAAAGCGATCGCCTGAAGGATCTGTGAATATTTGCTGGCGAAGGGTAGTTAAAATGTTACCAAGGCGGTCTTTGACTTCTGTTTTTGTTAAACCAGGAACGCCTACTACAAATTCTCCATTACCCCAATAACCTAGAACTTCACCACTGCAAAATGCTGATTGCAATAGACGACTCCATCGTTGCAATACTTGGTTACCAGTTTCATGACCGTACTTGCTATTAATTTGGCGTAAATCAGTCACACTCAATATCACCAAGCAAAACGAGTGTTGATGTTTCTGTGCTTGAACGAGCAACTGCTGCAAGTCGTAGCTAGACTTTAACTGATTTGCTAGTCCGGTTAGAGGGTCTTTGGTAGAGAGAGACTGGAGCAAGCGTCTGCGTTCTAGGCGATGGGTAATTCGTGCCAAAAGTTCTGCCCCTACGACAGGTTTAACTACATAGTCATCTCCCCCAACAGCAAACACCTGCTGCACGGTTTCTATGTCGCGGTGTGCGGTGAGAAACACAATCGGTAATTCCTGCCATTGGGGATCGGTGCGAACTGCTTGGCACAGTTCTATTCCACTTATCTGAGGCATCTCTACGTCCAAAATCAACAAATCTGGCGTGGTAGATTGCAGTACCTCCCAGAAACGCAGTGGCTCATCCAATCCTGTAATCCGCATACCCCAAGGTTCTAACATGGGGCGCAATGCGGCTAAAACCACAGGATCGTCATCGACTACTAATATATTTACTCGCAGAGAATGGGTACGCTGTAATAGTAGAGATGAACTATCCCAAATCTGAGCAGCTGTTACAGGCTTGGCCAAAAAGCCCCGTGCCCCATACTGAGCCAAAGTCACGCGTTCTACTAGTTCATCAGCAGCAGCTAGTACAAGAACGGGTATAGAAGGAGTACGGGTTGCTAAATCTGATAGAAGTGCCAAACTTTCTTGCCGACATCCCACTTCGCCTACATTTAGCACTACTAAATCGGGTGATGTAGTTTGCAGTAATTTTTTTGCATCCTCTAACTTTGTAATTTGCTGCCAGCTGATTCCTAAATTCTGAACGAGTTGTTGTAACTGAAAACCCAGTTGGGGATTGGGGTCAATTAATAGCAATCGCGTACTAATTTCTTCTGCAATCAAAGTGCTAGTTGGATTGACCTTTTGCCCCATCAAGTTGATTAAGTTACCCAATTCTTGAATTTGCGATCGCAACTGACTTTTTTGGGCTGGAGACAAGTCTCCATCTTTGCTGAGAATCTGTTCAATTTCCCGCGCTATCTGAGTACCAGTTTCTTGCTCAAACATTCCCAAGACACCAGCTAGCTTGTGTGCCTCTTTTTCTGCGGATTGACGTAACTCCTGAGTTAAATTGCTAGAGAGTGCAGCTGCGGCTTGTTGCAGTACCGCTATCCGTTGCAGCATCAGCCCTTCATATTGACTCCACAACCCACTCATTGCCTGGTTGAACTGCTGTTCAATACTAGAATTGGGAATTGGGAATTTTTCTTTTTCTCCCCTACTCCCCTTGTGCTTTTCTTCTTTCACAAAAGGCTTTAATCGATATCCCAAACCATAAACGTTTTCAATCCAATCTACTGCTCCGGCTGCTTTCAACTTTTGTCGTAAACCTTTAATGTGCGATTTTACACTTTCTTCTTGAGGTGGATCGTCAAAAGTCCAGAGATGCTCGATAATATTCCCCCGGCTGAAAACCCGTGAAGGATTGCGGATAAAAAGCTCTAGGAGGCTGTATTCTTTGGGTGTTAAATCTAATAATTGGCTGTTAAATGTTACTTGACAACTACTTGGATCGAGCCGCAATCCCCCAATTTCTAATACTAAGGAAAGTGGAGTATCAACCCGACGTAACAGCGCCCTTACCCTGGCTTGCAGTTCTCCTAAATCTAAAGGTTTAATGAGATAGTCATCTGCGCCAGCATCAAGTCCGCGAATGCGATCGCTAGTTGCATCTTTTGCTGTCATTAACAGGATCGGAGTAGAATTGCCACTGGAGCGTAAGCGGTGACATAAACTAATACCGTCCAGTTTAGGCAATCCCACATCTATTAATATCAAATCGTAGTTATAACTTTGAGTATATTCCCAACCAGCATATCCATCTTGGGCGATATCAACCACATAGTGTTGTTGAGTCAGAGAATTCAATAAGATATTTACTAAAACCTCATCATCTTCGATCAGCAAGATTTTCATTCAACTATTCTTCAAATAACTTGAGTTAGTATCTTTTCTTTCGATGCACCTATGAGTTGTATCGTCAATAATAATATCTATTGGTTATTTTGTACTTTAAAGCTTTGGCGATCGCTTGTAGTTTTATGTATAGCGGTGCGTTACACTGCATTAAATCCCCAACTTAAAGAAGTCGGGGTTCTAGGTAGCAAATTTTGCTGAAGTAAGTAAAATTTAAAAACTAACTCTCATACCATATCCGCTAAATTAGTTGCGATATGTCCACCGCGAGTGGAGCGTTCCCGTAGGGAAGCAATCTCAAGTGTTCAACCGGACATGATATCATGCCATTCGTGCTGCTACACTGCGATCGCCAGACAACAGAGAACGTAAATTATTATGTCTGCGTTTGCGTCCCCTTCTCATCTCTTGTTTAATTTCATCAATGTAAGGGCAAAAATCTACCTGCATTGTATGTCGCTTGGAATTGACATACTGTTTTTGCATCAGTATTTGTGCTTTTTCTATATGCCGTAACATCGCTTCTTTACTAGGTAAACTGATGTTTCCGGCTATGACTTCAGCGATCCACTTAGATTGCCACTCAGCTAAAGGCATAATTGCACCTATGGGTTGCAAAAGACCAATAAAGTAAAGATTTGGATGTTCTGGGTGTGCAACTCGCTTGTACAGGGGAAATTCATTGTCTTGGGGATTAATGAAGTCCTTTTCAAAAAACGGAAAAGCAATTTTATAACCCGTACCGTAAATAATGATATCTATTGGCAGTTCTGTACCATCTTCAAATATTACGCGATCGCCTGCAAGTTCTTTGATGTTTGGTTTAATTTTTACTCTACCGTAACCAACAAAATTCAGTAATTCTGAGGAGATGGTTGGATGTTCGCCCAAGAACTTATGGGTAGGATTGGGGAAACCATAGGCAGTTTGAGAGCCGCGAGCTAGATACAAAAGGATTTGACCATATAATCGCCGTAAAGGTAATGGCAACGCAAAAAACAAAGGTGTGAGATAACTATCAAGAGTTCTGCCTAAAATGTACTTTGGTAAAACATAAGCACTGCGACGAGTGGAGAGATAAGTTTGATTCGCCACCCGTGAAGTCTCACAGGCGATATCACAGGCTGAGTTACCAACACCAACAACTAAGATATTTTTGTCATCCATCCCTTCTGGAGTTTTATAGTCATGGGTGTGCATTGTTTTCCCCGTGAATTCTCCAGGAAATTTAGGCAAATTTGGGCACCAGTGATGACCATTGGCAACGATTACTGCGCCATAGCGCTGGGTTCGTTCCCCGTTGGCATTTTTGATAGTGACATCGTAAGTACCATCGCCAACTGGCG
Organism: Nostoc sp. T09; assembly: GCF_002154695.1. Taxonomy (GTDB): domain Bacteria; phylum Cyanobacteriota; class Cyanobacteriia; order Cyanobacteriales; family Nostocaceae; genus Aulosira. Next base: position 32,641 of record NZ_MTAV01000158.1, on the reverse strand, counting down.
AGACACGGAAAACTTCTGTGTTGAAAGTAATTTTGTCTCGAAATCCAAAATGGTCAACATAAGACTCGAAATATTTGAGAACCTGGCTATGATTGGCATACTGCGGGTAGTCCTCCGGCATGGGAAAATCAGAATAGGACATCTGTCCCTTAGATGAATTGATATGCAAGGATTTATAAGCTGAAGACATCCCGTTATCATTCATGTAGCGCCAGTTACCACCAATCCCAGAACCTTTTTCAAAGCAGTCAAAGGCTATTCCGCGCTCATGCAAAATTTTAGCAGCAGCAATTCCAGATGAACCAGCACCAATAATACAAACACGATCGATAGTCATAATATTAAATCCTCAAAATTTTTTATTAAACTTTTCTCTCTCTGCGTTCTCCCGAAGTTTGCTCAACGCGGGGAACCCGCGCACGCAACTTCTCTCTGCGTACTCTGCGGTTCGTAAAAAATACGACCTATGAAAGCGATTTGAGATAAATAGTTATTGCTTAGGAATATATAGCTTTTTTTCTATTATCCAACTTGTCAAAAGATTTTGGTAAGCAGGCGATCGCTCGGCAAAAAACATATGACCCATACCCTGCAATACAATTAGTTCAGCGTCAGGAATTTGGCTAGCAATGAATTTTGCTTGTGTAAGAGGGATAATTGGATCGCGATCGCCACTCAAAATCAGCGTAGGGACTTGAATTTTGGATAGCAGATGGCTAATATCCATATTTGCAAACCAATCAAATAAGTCAACAAGATTGTTGAGATTGTGTTTGATGACATCTGGATACACTGCGTCAACTGTTGTTTGTAGAGTAGGTGCATTCCAATAAGCTTGGCGATCGCCTGCGTTCATACTACACCCTAACTTGTAGAAGGCTTGATTGAGCATGAACGCTTTGCAGAGGATTTTACAAAGTAACTTACCCATTGCACCGCTTTGCGATAGTCTTTGCAACCATCCCAATAAACCTTGCCATTGTCCTTGAGAAAAACCAGAAATGCAGAAAATACCTTTGATTTGGTTGGGAAAATGAGCCGCGAGGTTTAAAGCAGCAAACCCACCTGTTGAGTAGCCAACTAAAGCAACTGGTTGCTTACCTACCAACTTCTGAATTGCACTCATGAGGATGTCGGCTAGCATATCTGCTGTTAATAACTCAGGTTGATAGAAGTCTGGATAATGACCAGGTAAACTGAGGGAATACCAAGGTAGATTTTCTCTAACTATAGGTGGTAAATTGGGTGTCCAAAAGTTAGCAGACAGCGTTATTCCATGCAGAAAAATAATTGGTATTCCTAGTTGATTTTGATTTGCGCCTAATGCTATTAATCGATGTTCGCCAACTTCAATGTACTGTGGCATGGGAGGTAAGTAATTCTTTTTCTGGCTTTATGTTACCTACACGTTGCCAAATTAAGCTACCAACAATTTCAATGCCGTTGACGAGCATAGGAGGTGTACTTAAATTCAGTATATCGCCATTTAATTTAACAAAGCGGACTTGATTTACACCTACCCAGTTCGGGAAAAAACTCACTTCCACATGATGAATAACTTGATTGTCTTGAATTTCATAAGTTCCACAATAAGAAATGTAACTGTCAGCAGCAGCCACTTTTTCTTCAACAGTGCCGGCAGCAATATCTCCTGCTTGAAATTGAGGACGATTCGCTCTCATCATGGCTACTGAAACGTAACCATTTTCTGTATAAATAATGTAGCCACTGGGGTTGTCTCCTAAAGGATAAAAAACTTGCCCATTTGCAGTTCTAGTTTCACAGCTAAGAAGTTTCCAAGTACCTACCAGATTATTTTGCATTTTGTTGAACATTTTATTAATAAGGCAGAAGGCAGGAGGCAGAAGGGAATACCCATCAATAATCGTTTGTAATTACAAAAGACCAATGACCAATGACAAATGACAATCTAGATGTTTTAATCAATGCGACGAAAAGTTAACCGTAAAAGTAGTAAATCTCCAGTTAAAAACCCAAGAAGTGCCAGATATAGATAACGTTCGTAGCGCTCAAAAACAGTTTTGCCAACCAAATTGATAACTTCTGTACGCTTGCTTCTTAAGTTAGTTAACCATGCTTGGAGAGTGCGGACATAATCTAGGCGATCGTTGCGAACTGTAATTACTTCAAAAATACCTTCTGCGGCGGCGGTAATTTCTGTGAGTCGCGGGGAATCAGATTCGGGAAATATTTCTTGATTGGCAAACTGAGCGCCTAAAGTTTTTTGTACCTCTTCTGGTTTTCTTTTACCATAGGCAATAGTTTGAATAGACATCGAACCGCCTGGATTTAACCATTCATGACAGCGATTAAAGAAGGTACGATAAACATCAATTTTTTCATTGCTGGATAATTCTGGCTTGACAAAATGTTCAAAAGCACCAATAGAAATAATTGCATCAAAAGGCTGTGTTGGTGAATAGTTTAACCAGCTTTCTAGATTAACCTCAATTTGAGGATGGTTGTTAGCAGAAATCCAATCTTTTTGAGCTTCACTTAATGTCAGTCCTACAGCTTGCTCAACTCCATGCACATCTACTAAACGTTTGAGTACTGTTCCCCAACCACAACCTATATCTAAAACACGCTTAGCATTTTTTGCTTTGGCTTGATTGATATGAAAATCAACTTTTCTAATTTGAGCTAATTCTAGCGCTTCTTCTGGTTCGCCTTCTTCCCAGATAGCGCAAGAATAAGTCATAGTACTATCTAGCCAAAGTTGATAAAAATCATTACCGACATCGTAATGGTGTTGTATTGCTTGATGCGAAGCGCCAGGTGTCAAAGTTTTTGCAGTAGTCATGATGTTTGTTGCTATTTATAATTAATTGATATTTGTAGACAAACTAGAGAGCAATTTGGAGTTTTGTTATGCCAGATGCTAAACGTTGTGACAAAACTTCAATGCTAGGCAAGTCATATAATAAAGTAGGTGATAAATCCTCTCCGATTAAACTTTCTAAATGAGAAATCAAACTGACTGATGACAATGAATCTAAACCGTATTCATTAAAACGAGCTTTAACATTAACTTGATGTGGCTCAACTTCTAAAAGTTCGGCAATGAAAGCAACTATCGATTCTTGAATCATCTCTGCATTCAGAGTATTTTTTTGAGAGTTTAAGGAATTATTGGTGATAGTGCTGGTAATTTCCATCTTGAAAACCTTATTGAATATCAGTAGGATTGCTTTGATAATTTAGAGATTAAAGATAAATCGGGGAGAACTAGGGGAGAAAAATACTAAGTATAGCTGAAAAAATTTTATCTTCAGGGTTGAAAGGGTTAGAATACTGTACCGTTAAATTGCTGAATTTAAGATGAGTTCAATGCATCAACTTGAGTTTCATCCATGCTTATCTGAAGAATGCCTCCAGCTTCAACAAGTGATTGACAACGAGGCAACGTATGCTGATGACACTTTGGAGCTTGGTACAGCATTCTTAATCATGAGAGACATAAGAACAAATACGAGTTCGCACGAAGTATTAGATCCATTTGCCCTTGCTAGATTGTTTTTTGATAGCCTCAGTGAACCTTATAGCCGTTATTTATCTGGGAATTATTTAACCCAACCTTGGAATAGATTAAGCTTTCAAGAGGCTGAGGGGATAATAGTGAAATTACTAACTCAAGGTGCTATGGGAGAACCTCCTATCTTCGATAACATTCAGCAAGCGCTCAAATTTACGCAAAGATTATTCCAATGCATTGGAGAACCCTCTCATTTCTTAGCAAATGTGAAGTGGCGCACAAACTTTCCATATTCAGAAGCAACAAGTTTTTCTGTATTCAAAGTCGGCAATTGCTGGGATGAAGGAGTGATATTGATTTCATCAACGCGAGTTGGGGCACTATGGTTTCTCGGTTATGATTAGGCATCCAATAAAGTGAGCTATTTATCTGCGATCGCGCAAGCGCTGACTTGTCAGTTCACACGCTTTTTGATTGAATCATTTCAGGTGTAGGTTGATTCACATCCCACGCTAAACCCAGACTTTGCAAGCTCGCAATTACCCAATAGCCAATATCAATTTGCCACCATTTCAGCCCAAACTTGGCTGAGTTTTGAAAAGCGTGATGATTGTTGTGCCAAGATTCGCCAAAAGTAGGCACAGCCAACCAAAGATTATTTGTACTTTTTTCTTTAGTATCAAAAGCACGAGTACCGCAGAGATGACAAATAGAGTTAATGCACCAAGTCGCTTGCTGTCCTAAATATAAGCGAATAACTCCACCCCACAAAAAACCATGCCAAGCACCACTCCAAGTTCCTGTGAGACTTAACGCTACAACCGCAGGGAAAACCAGCCCCAAAATTACCCAGACAAAATACAGTTGGTTAAGCTTGCAAATTGTTTTGTCACGCAGCAGTTCCGGTGCATAGTAAAGTGGGTTGGGGTAATCGTAGCCAATCTTCCACCACAAATGAGCGTGCCAAAATCCATAAAGCTGATTTCTCCAACCTGTACCATGTAAATGAGGAGAATGGGTATCCCCAATCTCATCACTATAGCGATGATGGTGTCTGTGGTTAGCAACCCAAGAAAGAACAGGGCCTTCTGCACCCGTGGAACCAAGAATTACTAGCAGAATGCGGATAACTGGGTGTGCTTGAAAAGCGCGGTGGGTAAAGTAGCGGTGATAGCCAACGGTAATTCCTACAGATGTGAGAAACCACATCCCCAGAAAAACAGCGATATCAACTACACTGATGGGCTTGCCCCATAAACAGGCGATCGCTACAATAAACCCAACAAAAGGTAGAACATCACACAATAAAAAATGGCGCTTTTGCAACAACCTAATGTAGCTGTTGCTCATCGTTTTCTTTTTTAATAGCTCAGTAGCACGACTAATTGATGCGGATTCAACGCTAGCACTAGTTTCCATATTCCAAACTTTAATAACTGATGCGATTATGCAGATAAAAGATGGTTCACGCTTTGACTCTGCTCTAAACTTGGCAAAATCTCTAATTTCTGAGCTAAAAACTGCTCTCGGCAAGCATAGCGCTGGATTTTACCACTAGAAGTTTTGGGAAGAGTCGCTGTTTTAATCAACGCTACAGTATGAATCTGTAACTCATGCTGCTGTAAAACAGCTTGCCGAATTTTCCCCACCACTTCTGCAACGTTAAGGTGGCGCAGGTATTGTCGCTCAACTTCTTGCACAATTACCAATCGCGCTCCATCTTGGCGTTCAATGGTAAAAGCTGCACCACCGCCAAGTCTCAGGGATGGGTGAGCTTGAGCAACTGTTAATTCGATATCGTGGGGGTAATAGTTGCGTCCCCGAATAATGATTAAATCTTTGAGACGGCCTGTAACGAATAGTTCACCTTGATGTAAAAAGCCTAAATCTCCTGTCCTTAAAAATGGCCCTTGTTGGCTATCTGTTAAGTATGCTTGGAAATATTCCTTCGTTGCTTGCGGATTATTCCAGTATCCTTGAGCGACACTAGCACCTGACACCCAAATTTCCCCTACTTCATTGGGTGAACATTGAGTTAAAGTTTCTGGATTAACAATGACAACTTGCAGATTTGATAAAGTTTGACCACAACTAACAAGATTTTGGCTATCAAGATGATTGTTGCTAGGAATAACTTGATGCTGCTTTAAGGCGTTTTCCTCTACCTTTTCCACAATTGGTAAAGCATTTTTATCTCCCCCAGCAATTATCAAGGTAGTTTCTGCCATCCCGTAGCAGGGATAAAATGCTTCACGACGGAAACCACAAGGTGCAAATAGAGTAGCAAACTGCTCCATTGTTTCTGCGCGCACAGGTTCCGCACCATTAAAAGCCACTTCCCAACTACTCAAATCGAGAGTGGCGCGTTGTTCTGGGGTAATTTTACGCACACATAAATCATAAGCAAAGTTGGGGCCGCCACTGGTAGTTGCTTGATAACGCGAAATTGCTTGTAACCAGTAAAAAGGCTTTTGTAAGAATATCATCGGCGGCATCAGAAACACGGGAAAACCACCGTAAAGTGGTTGTAAAACTCCGCCAATCAAGCCCATGTCATGGTAAGCAGGTAGCCAAATTACACCCCGGCTATTGGGAGAATGCTGAAATGATTGATAAATTAAAGAGGAATTGTGCAGTAAATTAGCGTGGCTAATCATTACACCTTTTGGTGTCGAGGTGGAGCCGGAAGTGTATTGTAAGAAAGCGAGGGTATCACTACTGACTTTGACTCTTTGCCAATCACAGTTGCAATCTAGATTATCGGTAGCTTGCCATTGTAGCGATCGCAAATCGGCAAACTCCTGTAACTGTGGCTGGACATGGGCTAAAACTGCTTGAGTGGTAAGTGCAATCTTAGCTTGGGCATTAGCCGCGATCGCTTGTAGTCGTGAAATAGATTGATTGGGACGGGGGGGATAAGCCGGAACCGCAACTGCGCCTGCATACAAACAGCCAAAAAAAGCAGCAGCAAAATCTAATCCAGGCGGATAAAGTAATAAAACTCTTTCTTGATAAGCTTTTTGGCTTTGCAAATATGCTGCGATCGCCTGCGCTTTTTGATGTAATTCCCTATAAGTCAAGCTGCTATCTTCGGTAATCCCATCTGCAAGGAAAGTATAAGCTGTTTGCTGCGGCTGATGGGTTGCTCTATACTCCAAGAGATCCACCAAAGTAGTGATGCTAGAATCTATTGGTATATGTATCATTTAACGCCTACTAATTCAGACTTAGCAGTAATTTCCTCGCCTTGCCACTTGATAGCAGCTTCAATTTCCGAACCTAAGTAGGGACGAATATTCAACTGGGCACGAATTTCGTCTAATGGTTTTTCCCATAATGTATTCCAAGGAACTCCAAACAAAGGTTGTGCTTGTTGTCCCATAATCCAGCCTCGCACAAAAGCTTCCATATGCTGGCTGCACAAATCCATATCTTCAATCGCAGTTTTGAGGAAATTTTTCGCTAGTAAAATCACCCAAAAACGAGCAGGATAAAACTGAGTCAAAGAAAATGTCTCTACTTGAATTTCTCCAGCTTTGTCTGTATTACTACCAGTAACCACGTGCCAGATATCATGAGTTTCCATCACATAATTGAACAAATATCTATAGGTATCTGGCGTATGCTCACGCACTGGAGGCGGAGTTAAGCCGTTTCTGATCATGTGATCGGCGTAAATATAGCCCAAGGTGTTGGTAGGTAATTGATGGAGTTGCTGTAAATCTATCTTACCGATAGGCTGTTTCGCAGCAAGAGCAAGTCTTCCCCTTTCCGTGCGCGAGAGAAACTGCACAATTTGATTGAGACTCTTGGGATCAATTGCTGCATCTGATAAATTGCCACCAGCACCAAAAGAACCGTAAGGTAGTTGGACAATGCGCATGAAGCGATAGGCGAATATCAGTTTTTTTAGCTCTTTTTTGAGATTTTGTAAAATTTGCATTTGATTTATCTCCCAGCGATGCTTGTGTTTTTTAAATTACAGAGCGATCGGGGAGAACTAGGGGAGAAATGAGAATAAGATGAGAGAGATTGTCAGGCTATATACTGCCCACTACTATTTCACAATAAAAATCCGAATAAAAATAAAAAAACCACAGTTTAACACAGATAAATATCGGTGTTCATCGGTGTTTATCTGTGGTTCGATATTCAAAAAATCGATTTATGCAAGACGATTAATCTCTATCAGATAAGCTCTTGATGGGCGATGCTGCCAACCTAAGATTTAACTATCTATTTCACTGTAAGCCCAGCCTAATACTTCACTAATTTGCCCTGCCAGTTTTAAAGGGCGGAAAGGCTTGGCAAAGATAGCAGCTACATCTAACCCAGTAAAGCAGTCTTGCTCTGACTCTTGGACTTTGGCAGTGAGTAAAATTACTGGAATTTGCTGAGTAGCAGGATTAGCCTTTAATTTTTGCAGAGTGGCACGCCCATCCATATCAGGCATCATCATATCTAGCAGGATGACATCAACTTGTGAGTTGGCAGCTACATTCAACGCTTCCCCTCCAGAACAAGCCGTCAACACATTCCAACCAGCACCCAATTCTAAACCCAATTTGGCGATCGCCTGCACATCTTCTTCATCATCAACAATCAAGATATTTCTGCTCATGGTGTCATTCTTGCATGATATGTAATGCTGACTAGCTTGATTACCTGGAGCTATTCTAAAACGCAATCGGGGAGAACTGGGGAAGATTGAAGCAGTGAGTAGTTGCTAATTAGAGACAGCTAAAGGTAAAAGTACATAAAACGTACTACCTTCCCCCAAAATGCTCTGAACCCAGATTTTGCCGCTATGTTGCTGCACAATATTTCGACAAATCGCCAGTCCTAAACCTGTTCCGCCTTTGCTGCGAGAGTCGGATGCATCTACCTGCTGAAAGCGCTCAAAGATAATTTGTAATTTATCTTCAGGAATTCCTCGCCCTTGATCTCGGATAGTAATCAACAGGTAGCTGGGTGTATCTTTTTGAGACTCAACACCTTGATTTTCTGAGAGTGTCGCACCGATCCAAACAGTATCCCCTGGTTCCGAAAACTTAATCGCGTTGCTGAGTAAGTTAGTCAAGGTTTGCAAAAGGCGATCGGAATCTGCCCAAAGTTCAACTACTAAAGGATTAACAATTAGTTTGACTTGGAGTTTATCTGCCATAGCTTGCATTGCTTCTGTTGCTGTAATCAGCAGTTCAGCAGCGTTGCACTTGCCCATACGCATGAAGATTTTGCCCGATTTCATCCGTTCTAAATCGAGAATATCGTTCACCAACCGAATTAAACGTTCAGTGTTATTGCTAGCAATGCTCAGAACTTTTTGTCCCTGTGCGGTGAGAGTTCCCAGTTGTCCTGAACTTAATAAATCTAATGCTCCCATTGTGGAAGTTAAAGGTGTACGCAACTCATGACTGACTAAAGAGATAAACTCGTTTTCTAGACGTTTGCGTTCAGTGATGTCATTGGCAATTAATAAAGCGCACGGGACTCCCGCTAGGTCAATTAATTCGATGGACAGTAGGATAGTCTTGAGTTCGGCAGATTTGGTAGAAAATTCAAATTCCAGATTGTACAGTGAACCACTATCAGGTAAACGTTGAATTGTTTGGGCGATCGCTGTTGTATTTTTGCCTAAATCAAGTTCCCCAACGGTATGTCCAATTACCTCATCTAAACAATAGCCACTCATTTTTAAGAAACTCGGATTAACATCCAGGAACCGCGCTTCCGAAATTGTGGCGATCGCGATCGGGTTAGGACTAGAACGAAAAACTTTGGCAAACTTCTCCTCAGCTTTGGCACGGTTGCGAATTTCTTGCTGTAACTGCTGATTTTGCGCTTGGAGTTGCTTTTGTAGTTGACAAATAGTCAAGTGATTTTCGATTCTGGCTAAAACCTCTTCTAGTTGAAACGGCTTAGTAATATAGTCCACCCCGCCAACTGCAAACGCCTTCACCTTATCCAGCACATCACCTAAAGCACTGATAAAAATTACTGGAATGTCACTAGTGCGATCGCTTGTCTTTAATTGTTGACAAACTTCATAACCGTTCATCTCCGGCATATTCACATCCAGCAAAATCAAGTCGGGAGGAACTGCATTTGCTCCCCGTAACCCTGTCGAACCTTTAGTCACGCTGCGAACTTTATATCCTTGTTCGGTCAGCATTGCAGATAAAAGATTCAGATTTTCCGGTGTATCATCAATTACCAATATGTCTGCTTTCGGAGAGTTGAATAACTGTTTGGGCATCGCAATATTAGCTTGAGCCAGAATAGGCTACGTAATTGTGAATAAAAATTTTAACGTTAATTTCTTAGCTTAATAATCCTTTATAAAAACTTCTTCATAGCTTTATTGTCTCCCCTAGTTCTCCCCGATTGTTTCCTAATCTATAAAATATCGAACTGAGGTTATTCTATGATTCACCATATTTCTTTTGCTGTTAACAACCCTTACCACGTGGCTCAAGTTTTGGCGGAAATTTTAAAAGCAGAAGCTGTTCCCTTTCCTCCTCACCCAGGTAGCTATATGGTTATACCTTTTGATGAACATGGTACAGCTATTGAACTTTATCCTTTAGGTACTCAATTAGAACCTGGCGAAGGCGATGGACAATGCGCATTTGTACAAAATGCTATTTCTCCTAAGTTCGTAGATATTCATGCAGCTATTTCTGTACCTGCTAGTCAAGAAGAAATCGAAAAAATTGCTGTTCGTGAAGGTTGGCGCACTTTACGTTGTACCCGCGAAACTTTTTTTGATGTTATTGAGTTCTGGGTAGAAAACAGACTTATGATCGAACTACTAACACCAGAAATGGCAACTCAATACGTGAAATTTACAACTCATCCAGAAACTCGAAAAATATTTACGGTAGAACCTACTTTAGTAACAGCGTAAGTCTTGTTAACAAGATTAGTGCAATTTTTATTTGAGTAAATTACAAGCATTATACTTAACTCAAAACTTCTCCTTTTAATCAGCAAGAGGAGAAGTATATTTATTTTGAAATATTTGCGTTGACTAATTTAATGTTAAAAATTTTCGTATCTATCAGCCTGAAATAAACTTTGTTGCTATATAGGAATCCGATTTGATTATTGAAAAAATTTACGTATATGTATTATATGTATGGTGGGCAGTGCCCACCATATCAGACAGTTCGAGAATTTCATCAAAGCAGAAACTGCGGACTAAATTTGCTAATTTTTCTGCTAAGTCAGAATGAGTTTGCGAAATTTGCTCAATTAATTGGAAAATTTTCTCAGCATCAACTGCAATGGCTGCTTGGTTAAGTTCTGCTATCCATTCAGCAGGCATGATTGTAATTGACGAATGAATATTCAAGATAGAATATTGAACATTTTCTAGTTTATTAACTGTTGGATTTTCACTACTTTCTTCTGAACAAATATAGTTAACCTGTAAATATTCAGCTATCTTTTCAAAAATTATTTGTTCGCGGAATGGTTTGCGAATTAAGTCGTTGCAACCTGCGGCTAAAATACTTGCTTGTTGTTCTTCAAAAGCACTAGCAGTCAAAGCAATAATCACAGTGTGGGCAGTTTTATCTAAACTTTTCTCCCTGGCTCTAATTTCTTTAGTTGCATCGTAGCCGTTCATTACAGGCATCCGCATATCCATCCAAATTAAGTGAGGTTGCCATTTCTGCCACATGGCGATCGCTTCTTGTCCGTTACTAGCAGCCTCAACTTCAAAGCCAACACCGCCAAGCAGTTGCATCATTAAATCGCGGTTTTCTTTGCGATCGTCAACTACGAGAATACGGTAAGTTGGTTGGTCTACTGCTAGTTTGAGTACACGTCCCCTACTCAACTTTGGTGTAACTTTTAATGGTGTGGCTAAATTAACTTGGATGTTAAAACTAAAAGTAGATCCTTGCCCCAAAGTACTGCAAAGGCGAATATCTCCCCCCAGCAACCTTACAAACTGTCGGCTAATAGTTAGACCTAACCCAGTACCCTCTTTAGTTTGAATACCGCTGGTTGTTTGGACAAACGGCTGAAACAGGTTATTCATTTCTGCTGCTGCTATCCCCCGTCCAGTATCCTCAACTTCAAAAATTATGAATTGGGAATCGGGCATAGATTTGTAGTTATTCTCCTTGTCTCCCTTGTCCTCCTTGTCCCCCTTGTCTCCTTCTCCCCATTCCCCACCTTCCAATCTCGCCCGCAGCGTCACTCCCCCAGCTTGGGTGAACTTGATGGCGTTACCCAACAGGTTAATCAGAACTTGGCGGAGTTTACCCTCATCTGTTTGTACATAACGTGGAAGATCGGCAGCAATTTCAAACTTGAGGTACAACTGCTTTGTCTGTGCCCGCACCTGAAACATTTCTTGTAATGTTTGCAACATCAGGTATAGATCGAAGTCCTCCGGATTGAAAACGATGTGTCCAGCTTCAATTTTGGACATTTCCAGCACATCGTTAATCAGATTGAGTAAGTGTTCTCCACTACGGTTAATAGTAGCTAAAGATTCACGCTGGTTTGAGTTCAGACTAGGGTCTCGCTCCATCAACTGAGAAAAACCTAAGATGGCATTGAGAGGAGTGCGAAGTTCGTGGCTCATGTTAGCCAAGAAAGCACTTTTGGCACGGTTGGCAGTTTCGGCGGCTTCTTTTGCCACTCTCAAGGCTGCTTCTGCTTGATGCCTAGCCCGACCGATCGCAATGATTTCACCTACCAATTTTAGGAGATTAATCTCCTGTTGATTCCAGTTTTTCGTATAGTGAATAGTATCTGCGGCAATAAACCCGACTACTTTACCAGAATGAATCATTGGTACACCCAATGCAGATTTAATTGACTGATTTTTAAAGAATTCTTTCTCAGGAGTACCGGGTGATAAATCGGCTATGCATGGCAAAATAGAATTTTGCCCTACAAGTATTGGTGCAAGTAGAGGGAACATTTCTAGGTTGCCCCTTCTGGCATTACCGATTAATGGTTGAATATTAGCAGCACGCCATTCATTGACTATATAAACTTCCTTTGACTCATCAGATAACTCAAAAATCGAGCAGCGTTCAGCATTAATGAATTGAGCGATCGCCTCAAGTGTAAAATTAATTGCTGTGTCTATATCTTGGTCGATAAATTGGCGGGAAATACTGCTGAGTATACTTTCTAGTTGGGCGCGACGTTGCAGGGCTTGCTCTACTTGCTTGCGATCGCTTATATCGGTAAAGACAGAATCTAAACAGGATTCTTCGGCGTTGAGGCGGAGTGATAATAATACCCAAACTACAGATCCATCCCAGCGCCGTAGTGCTAATTCAAAATTGCGAACTTCGCCATAGGCTTCTAATTCTGCTAACATCCGGGCGCGATCGTTGGGATTAACATACAATTCAGTTGTGAAATACCTGCCAATCAAGTCACTAGCAGCAGCGAAACCTAAAATATCAGCACCGCGTTGATTTGCATCCACAATCAAGCCATCTTGTTGACGAGTGCGGAAAATCCCTACTTGGGAATTTTCAAAGATGTTGCGGTATTTCATTTCGCTACGACGCAAGGCTTCTTCTGCTTGCTTGCGTTCTGTAATGTCGCGTCCTACACAAGCAATGGCAATTCTACCGTCAGGAGTGTTAATTGTCGAAGTGTTAAAGCTGAACCATCGCCAACTATGATCTTTATGTCTTAATCGCACTTCAATTCCAGTTAGCTTTTCTCCAGGTACAGATCTTTGTAAACCTATGGCACTAAATGCTACATCTTCAGGGTAAGTAAATTCCAGTACAGAATGTCCTTCGATTTCTGCCAGGCTGTAACCCATAAGTGAAGTTACATTAGGCGAGTGATAAGTAAATATTCCCTCTGGTGAGAGGACAGATATTAAATCATTGGCATTTTCTACAATAGTGCGGAATTTTAACTCACTCTCTTGCAAAGCTGCTTGGGCACGTTTGCGTTCTGTGGCATCAGTGCCGACTGAAAGAATTTCGATTAAGTTGCCTTGCTCATCTAAAATCGGTTTATTTGCCCAAACTATCCAGACGCGATCGCCATTTTTACACAAATTCTCATTTTCATTAAATAAATAGTTTTCTGGGTGTTGGCAAATATCAACCATTAATACTTGTAAGTCGCGCCCAGAAGTTTCAGTTTCGGGGACAATTGTACCGACAACATTGCGTCCTGTAATCTCTTGGGCATCAAAGCCAAAAAGCTTTTGACCGTAGTCATTTAAATATATGATGTCACCGTTACTGTCCCAACGCAGAATAATACAGTTGGCTGTTTGTACCAAATCCCGATACTGTACTTCGCTTTGTCGCAAAGCTTTCTCAGTACGTTTGCGATCGCTAATATCCCGTACTATTGCCAAGATGTGTCGTTTGCCATTGTAAATGCAAGTCGTTCCTTTAACTTCCACATCTATTAAAGTGCCATCTTTGCAGACATCAACTGCTTGTCCATAAAATTGCCCCCCAGTTCTTGTTGTTTCAATAAACTCATGGAAAACTTTATGGGAGTCTGGGTGAATGTAAGCTGATGGATGCAAACCAACAAATTCTTCGTAAGTATAACCATGCATCTGGCAAGCAGCGGGATTGACTTCGGCAACTGTTTCAGTTTCTATTTCAGTAATAAATAGTCCATCATTGATCGCTTCAAAAATACTGCGGTATTGCAACTCACTTTGTCGCAGTGCTGCTTCTGCTTTTTGGCGTTGGGTGACATCGCGGAAACTCCACACTCTACCAATAATCTGGTCTTTGATGCGTTGTGGACAGGAGTATCTCTCAAAGACTCTACCATCTTGCAATTCTAAAAAGTCGTAACTATCTAGCTCTGGCTGGGCGTATAATTCTCGAACTCGCTGCAAAAATCCCTCAGGATCTTTTAACTGGTTTGCTAAATACGCCAGCCGCTTGGGATGATCTGGTTCTGACAAAAGTTCTGGTGGAATTGACCACATTTCTAAGAACTTTTGGTTGTAACTAGTGATACTACCTAAGCTATCGACTGCTAAAATTCCATCTTGAATCGATTCTAAGATAGCGCTTAACAAAGATAAGGAGTTTTCTAAAGCTACTTGGGCTTGTTGGCGGTCGCTAACATCACGCCCTAAAACCACCAGCGCCTTGCGTCTACCATCTTGGTGAAATACAGGCACTTTGATCATATCGACAATGCTGACTGTACCATCAGGGCGAGGTACAATTTCTTCTACCCGATGTATAGATCCCTGCCGCCAAGCTTGTTCATCTGTTTGGTCGCAATTAAGCAAAGTATCGTGATAAAAATCACTAAATTGCGCTAGTTCTGAATCGGTTTTTCCTTTGTAATCAACGCCATGTATCTCTAAAAATTTCAGGTTAGCTTGATTCGACTCCAGCCATTTTCCTTCACTGTCCTTTAAACAGATAATATCTGGTGTCGCATTAATTAGTGTGCGTAAACGCTCTTCACTCTCTTGGAAGGATTTTTGAGCTTCTTGAGCTAGCGTAATATCCTGAATTACTAGTACAGCACAATCATTTTCAGCTAGTCCTGCACGACTACCAGAGATTTGCAAGACCAAAGAACGCTTACCTTGGTAAAACTCATACTCTGTAGTTTCGTACTCTCCATTTTGGATCAGCACATCAGGGTAAGAGTTCAAAGCCACAGGTTTTCCTAATTGTAATAGGGGCAGTAACTCACTTAACTGCCAACCTGCGATCGCACTTTGAGGTCGGTTCACTAGACACTCAAAGCTAGAATTGCACCATTGAACACATCGGTTTTCTCCAACCCAGACTACAGCATCTGCGATCGCACCTAGCGTTACTTCCATCTTGGTAAGAGTTGCTTGCAATTGCTTAACTTGCTCTAGCTGTTCAGCGCTCATCAGCGATTCCTTATTACCTATCGACTCTTTGAATCAGTATGTGAACTAAAATCTACGTTAAATAAACTTTTAAATGACAATACCTTCGCCAAAAAAAGAGTATGGAGACACAGGGCGCTCTGTAGTAGAGTTATTGCCTTCCAAAACGACAACTCAGAAGCTACAATTCACCCGTTGTCGATATCTTACCACTGTGGAAGATGCTTGCTACCACAAATAAATTTCTAGTCAAGCAATATATGCCTTTTTCTTAACTCATTTAGGATTGCTATATATCCAGATCTTTCTTCTTTTGAAAAAGGCGTGAAAGTTCCTCAAGCCAAAGTTTAAAAGGGAGGCGTTGACAGTATTTTTCTGGGTAACAGCCCTGATGGAGTTGCTTTTTTTAACCAAAATATCACTAATATTAACAGGCTATAAAATGCTAAGTAACACGGTTGAAAAATATCTGAAATTATTCAAGGATTCTCCTAATTATAGAGAAACTGACAGAATTGCTGATGAAATGAAAAAGGAATTTGATACATCGCCTCCTTCAGTTAGTGAAGTGATTCAGGAGTTGGAAAAATATGCTTCAAATCCAGAAGATTATCCTGGGGCTTCGTTTGTCATGATGGCAGCATGGCGTAACTTATCAAAGGATTACACACCTATACTTTGTCAAATCCTCAATGATGAAAGTAATAATGGTCTTCATGAATCAGTTATTGAACTTTTGGATGTATTGCGCGATGAAAGAGCAATTCCTGCATTATCCAAGGCATTGACATACCGATGGTCTTATGATGAATGGCTCAATGTGCCAAGAAAGTCTCTCCTAGCATTAGCAGAAATCGGAACTCCTGAAGCGAAGATGATTATAGAGTCGGCAACTCAATCCCTTGAAGAGCTAATTAGCGAAGATGCAAATCTGATATTAGACAATTGGTAAGAGGTCAAAAACGAAGTTTGTGCCATTTATTAGTGAAGCATAATATCCATCTAAACTTAGAAGTTCCTCATGGGAACCTTGTTCAACAATTGTTCCTTGATCGAGGACTAAAATTGTATCTGCATTACGGATAGTACTCAAGCGATGAGCGATCGCAATCCGCGTACATGAAAGATCATGCAAATTCTGTTCAATCAAATTCTCTGTGACAACATCCAGATGGCTGGTTGCTTCATCTAATAAGAGAATAGCAGGTTGGTGAGCTAAAGCACGCGCTAGTGATAAGCGTTGGCGTTGCCCTCCCGATAAACCACTACCGCCTTCCGCAACTCTTGTTTCATAACCCATAGGCATTTGCATAATATCATCATGGATAGCCGCCAGCTTTGCTGCTGCCATGATTTTCTCTAGAGCCAGGCTAGGATCGTTAACGCTAATATTTTGCCGAATTGAACCGCTAAACAGAAATGGCTCTTGAAGTACAACCCCAAATTGACTACGCAATGTGCGCCAGTTTAATGCTTGCAAGGGTATCCCATCATAAAAAATTTCACCTGCGGTTGGTAAATAAAGCCCAAGTAAAAGTTTAGCTAGTGTACTTTTTCCCGAGCCAGAACGACCAACTAAAGCTATTTTTTGTCCTGGTTCGATTGTCAGTGAGATATTGTGTAAGACTAATGGGGCATTTAAATCGTAGCGAAAGCTGATCTGGTTTAATTCAATTCGACCTGTTAGCCGTGGTGCAGTTTGAACGTTCTGTAACTTCTGCTCTGACTCGGCTGTGAGAACATCAGTAAGTCGTTCCAGATGTGCGCCTACCAATTGTAAACGCTGACCGTTTGATAGCAACGAGGACAGAGGCATTAAGAAGGATGCAGCGATCGCATTTAACGCTAGCATTGTCCCTAAGCTCATCGTTCCATTTAGCACATACATCGCTCCCACCCATAACAGCAGCAGTGGTGAGAAGGTACGCAGCGAAACCATTGCCGTGTCAACCATCGCGCCTAAATGATTACGTTGTAGTGAGACATTTAATTGCTTGAAAAATAAATTAGTCCAGTAGTCAAAAGCACGCTCCTCACTACCACAGGCCTTGAGTGTCAGGATTCCTGTTAATGCTTCAACCAAGTAACTTTGAGATTCTGCTTGAGCTAACAAATCGCGTTGCATGAGGTCATGGACTCGGCTGGTTGTGCCAAATAACAGCATCACCTGAAGCAATCCAACAAGCAAAACAGTGATTCCAAAAGTGGGTTCTTGAACAAACAGTAGAATCAAGTATCCCAACACAAAGGTAGCATCTAAGATCATTGATAGCGTCTGACTAGTGAGGGTTTCTCGAATCATGGCGTTGCTTCCCAGGCGCATGAGCAGATCGCCAACTGTGCGTTGCTCGAAAAACCGAAAAGGAAGTGTCAGTAAGTGTTCAAAGAAACCGAGCATTAAGCGGGTATCAATGCGTGCTTGCAAATAAATCAGCAGCGCTGCGCGTAAATAACTCGTTACCATTTGCGCTAGCACGAGAATCAGCATCCCCAGCCCCAGGATTGGCATGATATCGGCGATCTGAAACGGTAAGATGCGATCGACAACTACTTTAGTCAAGATAGGTAGCGCTAGCCCCACAATTTGTAAAAGCAGGGAGGTGCAGAGGATTTGCAATAACAAGCCGGGTGTGTGCAAGATGTATTGCAGCAAATAGTCCGACCACGATAATGACGATTTTGTGCGGCGGCGTTGGAATTGCACGCCTGGCTCGAAAGTCAATACTACCCCTGTAAAGCCCTCATGGAATTGATCGATAGTTAATCTGCGTCGTCCACTGCTGGGATCGACAATTTCAACATAGTTTTTTGACCAGCGTTCCACAACTACAAAATGCTCGAAGTTCCAATAGACAATTGCTGGTAACTGAATATATTTAAAATCGGTAAGTTCTTCCAGGGAGTATGCTTTTACACGCAATCCATAGGCACGAGCAGCTTTGGCAATGGTTTGTGCAGTCACACCATCTCGACCAATACCCATAAACTCTCGACATTCATTAACCCGAGTCTGCCTGCCATAGTAACTGAGAATCATTGCTAGGCAAGCTGCACCACATTCAACAGCATTTAGTTGTAATCTGATCGGAACTCGCCGTTGGGAATGCTGCAAAAACTTGATCCAGCCAGCAGGCGATAGGAGATATTTTAGTCCCCAAGCGATCGCCTCAAGCTGTAAATGTATTCGTTGTACTTTCTTGAGAACATTCATGGTCTATTGCTCAAAGAATTGCCCAATTAGCGGTAAGACAGATATGATGCGTTGCGAACCTACTTCGGCTTTGGCATGACCGACACTACCCAAATATGCAGCAGCAGACAAATTTTCGGGTATTGGCTCTAATTGTGCGATCGCTACTGCACTTGGCCTGGTGATTTGCTGTGCAGTTTGCGAGTTAAGCACAAATCGTTTTTGGATAGTATCAGGGCTAATAATTTCCGGTTCAACAGTAATCATGGAATGGCTTTTGCGATTCTCGTTCCGAGAGGCTCCGCCAACGCCCCTAACATCAAAATTCAAAAACAATTTCTTGGTTTTTCGCAAGCTTGCAAGATGTTGAGGTTCAAAAAAGGTGGCTACGACAATTCTTTGATTGCTCAAGCGAACAACGATAGCTTTACCAGAAGCATACATTGGCACCTTGGTAAACCAAGCGATAAGGCTACTCACACTTAGCAACCCCAACAGCAACCATAGATAAATAAACGTGCGTGGAGAAACCAGTCGCGGCAAGATAGACTTTTCTCTACCTTCTAGATAGCGACGAACAGCATCTTCACGAAAGATTGAGCGAGGTAAGTTTGTCATTGGTCATTTGTCAAAAGTCCAGAGTCAATAGTCAATAAATTATTTCTCCCCAGTCCCCCTTGTCTCCCCACTCTCCCCAAACCCTCACTCCCACAGCAATACTGAAGGTAATTGCTCTGGCTGTGCTAGACGAAGTAGTTGATAACCAATTCCGGCTGTGCCTGGGAAAAAGCCAGGATTAAATACAGAATTAGGTAAATTAGGAAACAGTTGATATGCTCCAGTACGCTTGGCTTTAGCTACAACTTTTGAGGCATTCTGGAAAGCACTTTGGTACCAATCGGGGCGAGAGTAGCGTTGACCACCAACTAACAACACCTCAACCCGTCCTAGATTCCCACAGCACAGATGATCGATGGCTTGCAATGCATAGCGCTGAGTGGTTTGCAGAGCGATTTCTATCTCGCGTTCAATTTCAGGTGTTTTCAAAATCTGGAAACTACCTAAGCGAGCTAACCCAATTCCGGTTGCCCCATGACACCACTGAGTTGGAAAAACAGGCTGTCCTGTTTGTGCTAATCCGCGAAAGTCGGGCCAGTTGGCATGAGATTCAGAAAAAACGCTGCGCTCATACTCAATGCCTTCTAAGGCAGCTTCTAAGTAGTTGTGATCTTGGGTAACAGTATAAAGTTGTAACAGCGCATAGGAGATGCCTGCGGCTCCGTGGGAGAAGCCTGTAAAAGGAGTTTCACCGATTGTCAACCAAGCTTTAGGCGCACCTTCATGGCTGACTTGGTGGGTGAGTAAATGCTGTCCACAGGCGATCGCCTTTTCTAATACTGTTGCTTCTTTTGTTACTCCATAAAGGGATAACAGCCCTAATATGGCTCCAGCAGCACCGCTAATAATATCCAAATATTTATCCGCCGCAATCAGTTCTGGTGTTATCCAATCGCACAAGGCTTGAGCATCTTGCAAGAGCGTTTCATCGCTGAGGAATTGGCTCACCTTGACAAAGGTATAAATTATAGAACCTAAACCTGATGCACCCCCAATTCCACTGAGGCGAGCATGACGCTGCTGAGATTCTGGATCGAGAGTGTGGATCTGCCGACGTAAAGATTGTAATGATTGCAATGCCAGATTACGGAAACGTGATTCACCGCATACCTGAGAGAGCGCGGCGAGAAACAGTGCTACCCCGCAGCGTCCGTCATACAGACTATCATTTAACACTTGTAGTTGAAATCTTTCTGCTTCGGGGATATAAACTAAGCCAATCCAGTTCACGCTACCATCGGGGTCGGGAATAGCTCTCGCTTCCAGTTCAGTAGCGATCGCTCTGGCTTCCGCAATCAACTGTTGTGAGTTCAGCAATGGTAACGACTCCACATCCCATTGCTCGCTTTCCTGGTTTGAGTTTTGCGCTACCTTGGCGTAATAGGAGCCTTGAATTATGGCGACTTGTCGGGATAAATCAGTTTCATCAAGGGTTTGCAATTGACTGAAAACTTGCTGGTAACTGGGTTGCTTGAAGTATTGCCCAATAGTTTGATTTTTGCTGACGCTTAATTCATCGCTAGCAGCACTAGCGGTAAAAAAAGGAATATCTAACTGCTGCATAGCTTGCAGTTCCGCACTCAGAATCGCCCAAGCATGAGGTTTTTCCTGAGCAACGAGAAAAGCATAACTGAGGCGATCCAGTTCAATGCTATAGTCCACTCCGTTTTTTAGGTAATCAGGTGCCCACGCGTTTTGCAGGATAGTACCGTAAATCTGGGTAGCGCGGAAGATAAAGCGGACTTGTTGATTTTGCATCGCAGCCAGCGGACTTTCTGGAGCCAAGAGCCTATCCTGATTTACCATCAAGAAACGATACATCTGCTCAAATCCGGCAGCGATTTGTACCTGATAATCGTTGGTAGACAAGGCAATCTCACCCAAGCGCGGCACATTTTTCTCCAGGGGGAATGTCACCGACTCATACCGTTGGTGCATATTATCGGTATTAATTGCCTGCCAGCGAGGCATTCTCCGGGGAGCTGGTTGAGAATCACTACTGCCCAACCCGCTAATATCATAAGCAACGCGGCGATCGCTGCTAAAATCCCACCGAGGTAACATTCCGGTGCGGAGTACTGAATCCCAAAGGTGCTGTGCTGCGGCTGTCTCAAAATCTTGGATAAACGGGGAATTTTCAATTAAATTTGCTTCATGATGCAACAGGGTTTCCATATCGATCAACACTAAATGTTCGCCACTGGCAATTAAGTTTTCGCAATGGCAATCGGTTCCCCTGAGAGCATAAAGTACACACAACAGCATCCCAGCGCGTTGATAAAAGCGTTCCGCAGCGGCTTCATTAGCACAGGGTTGGTATTCAACATATTCCACCCAACCGTAACTCTTCTGGTTAAGCACCTGAATCACTTTGAAATCTAACAACTGACTGTGTTGATTGCACCAGTTCAAAAATTGATTAAAACCAACTTCCAACCCTAAATCCTTGGGCTTATAAACGAGTTTGAGTCCAGACTCAAAGGTGAGCAAAATGACGCTTCTGCCGCGCTTATGGGGGTCAGAAAGGGAGGTTTGGATTTGTGCAACTTTGTCTAAGCTATGAATCGTTGAGCCAAAAACTCGCTGAATTTCTGCTTTATCCTCAGCCAATCGTTGCAGGAATTCAGCTGCGAACTCGACCCAAAAATTGACTGCTGTTGCCACTAACCGACCAAGAACTGGGTACTTTTGGAAGAAGGTTAACAGCCCATCTTGTAATAATTGCTTAATAAACCGGGTGTAGTGGGTTTTGCTATTGTTGTCTTCTGTTTCTAACCCTAGCAAATTGAGCAAATTCTGACCAAAAGGACGAACTTGGGAAAATTCAAAGTCCAATGTCTTGGTGCAAAGTACTGCCAGTCGTTGCAGCAAACTGCGTTCTAAAGCTTGGTAAGCGGTTTCTGAAAGAAGCGAGAGGGGGAGGGTATCTTCCGTAAATTGCCCAGAACCAAGACGAGTCAGGAGTTGCTGCCTAGCAACTATGATGGCAGGTAAGAGAACGTCCTCAAAAAGAATAGGATTGTCTGGATCGGTTGGCAGAAATGATGCAGATGCAGACATAAATTCTGTTGCCATCTGCATGATTTTTTCTAAAGTTTCTGCCCATTCCGGTAAAGGCTGAGTGCCAGTAAATCGGACAGTTCCCAATAGAGGACGAACTGTATCGAGGTTCAAACCTTCCCACTGTAAGCGTTTTTGCAAGGTGTCTAAGTTGCCTTGTGCAGCAACCTGACACCAGCGATCGCGACGACGATCGATTTCTGGTTGAGCCTGTTCGCTATTTGCAGTAAAAACCTCTGAATCAAGGCGTTCCCAGAGGAAACTGGCGTTAGCAACAATTGAGGCTAAATCTGCATTAGTGTAATTGATTGGAGGTGCGTAGGTGCAGCCCAAACTAGGCATCGATATCTGAGACATAGTGTAATTCTGGAAAATGGGGTAGTGCTAAATGAAGTGAAGATTGATAGCAGATGCGGCTTAGGGAGTAGGCGATTGCCGACAATTTATAAAGTAGGGGGAAAAGACTTTCCCCCAGATTTGAAAGCCATATCGCTCCTTTCAAGTTACGATTCTTGAAAGCAGGCGAACTTGAACAGACACTAAAAACAATACCTATTGTTTGTGTAACCAAAAGCGCCAGCGACTGTGAGTAAGTCAGTCTCCAAAAGTTCCTGTTTCTCTAACATTAGCTCGCTGACTACTTGCGCTATCCTCTGTTGGGTCAACGAGTAACCTTTTTCTGCACCTGCGCTTGTAATCAGTTTGATGGCTTCTGCTAAGTTGGCAGATGCTTTTACTTGCTGTTGCAGTTGAGCATTTTGCAGCAGTTCTTTGATGTTTTCAATCACGAGTAAGTTCTCCTTGTAAAAATTAGGTAAGAACCTTCTGAGCTATGATTCCAGAAAGAAACCGGAGCCTGGTAGCTCATACCGTGCAATAAATCAAGCCACATTTACAATCAGGCATTAGTCCACCGGCGACCATAAGTAAGTCGGATTCTGTCAATGCGCGTTCCTCTAAAATTAGCCCACTGACCACCTGAGCTACACTTTCTTGTGTAAAAGAGTAGCCCTTTTGTGCACCTGCGATTGTAATCAGTTTGATGGCTTCTGCTAAGTTACCAGCTTCTTTGAGTTGCTGTTGCAATTGAACATTTTGCAAGAGTTCTTTGATGTTCTCAATCATGAATTTATTCTCCTTTTTGAAGTTAGAAAAAATTTTCTAGAGCAGATTAAGAGCTACTAAAAATAAAAACTATTCAAGTAGCTCAGAGGTTTATCGAAACGCACTATCCAATGTGTCCTGATGTCAGATATTGAAATTTACCTGCTAAATCTCACACACAGTATTTCTCATTCTCGTATTACAAGGAGGAGGCAATGCTCCAGCAATTGAGAGTAAGTCAGTTTCCGTAAGTTCATGCCCCTCCAACATTAGTTTGCTGACCATCTGAGCTACACTCTCTTGGGTAAACGAGTAGCCCTTTTGTGCACCTGCGGTTGTAATCAGTTTGATAGCTTCTGCTAAATTGGTAGCTTCTTTGACTTGTTGTTGAAGTTGAGCATTCTGCAACAGTTCTTTGATGTGCTGAATCATGATTAAGTTTTCCTTTTTTTAACGAACCGTATAGCCTGGATTTCTCACTCCTTCAGTAGGTTGTGACGTAAAAAAACTCAACACCAAGATAATAGTTTTTCTCCAATATTTTGAGATTGCTTCCTTACGTCGCAATGACTCAACAGAATAATCAAAAACTCCAGGTTCCAAAATTGACGAGGTTTATAGAAGCAATTTCACCCTTTAATAACAAAGGTTAATAAAGCTTTCCCAGGATGTGAAACTTTGCCTCCCTCCAGCAACTGCAAGTAAGTCAGCTTCTGATAGTTCGCGCTCCTTTAACATTAGTCCGCTGACCACCTGAGCTATACTCTCTTGTGTAAAAGAGTAACCCTTTTGTGTACTAGCAGTAGTAATAAGTTTGATGGCTTCTACTAAGTTGGCAGCTTCTTTAACTTGCTGTTGCAATTGAGCATTTTGCAACAGTTCTTTGATGTTCTGAATCATGAGTTTACTCCGCTTTTTGAAATTCGGTAATGTGAGGAAATATCGAAGCAATTTCACTCCTTATTTCCCAAAATTTTGAGCTAGGATTGAATCCAGTTCGAAAACGAGACGATAAAATAAATGCCCAGTGCAAGCTTACCAACAACAGTTGTAAAAGCTTAGTCCCGTTATAGCAGAATTTCGCAACCCGCCAGCAACTGCGAGTAAGTCAGCTTCGGAGAGTTCGCGTTCTAAGATTAACTCGTTAACTACCTGAGCTATACTCTCTTGGGTAAACGAGTAGCCCATTTGTGTGCCTGCGGTTGTGATCAGTTTGATGGCTTCTGCTAAGTTGGCAGCTTTTTTTATTTGCTGTTGCAGTTGAGTATTTTGCAGTAGTTCTTTGATGTTCTCAATCATGGTTGTGTCCTCATTAAATAACGATGAAAAATTCACTTACTTGAAGGAACTAATTGCTTCTGACCGATTTAATGAAGCATTCCGCCTTCAGTTGGTCATTATCAAGTAGTTAATAATATATTCTCGTGTAATTTTCAAAAGGTAAATGTGGATAATTTAAGGAGTTTTATTTAACCCAAAGTAAGCAGCAAAAAACTTGAATTAAGGATAAGTAAGTAAATTTAAGTTGAGTAATCTTTGTTGAACAATGTTAAGTTTGAATTTCTATCAAATTGGTATATAGCGATTCTCACTTAATTAAAGTATGCCAAGAAGTAATTAACTACAGATAAACACAGCGAAAAGTCTGAGCAGAAGCTTCCTCCGCTCAGAACTTTTCAAGCCAGATACACACTGACATTGATCTGTGTGTATCGGTGTGTATCTGTGGTTCGATATCTAAAACATCTGGACTACTTGCCTCTGCCCAAAGCTCTTTTTCAAGTTAGGTCTAATAATCATCGCGTCAGCCTCAAGCATTGTATTATTCAGCAACACAAATACCGGGTGCTTTTAGAAACGCAACCTCGTGTACAATCAGGTTGCACATTAACGCTTAGAGTACAAGTTACAGTTAACCAAAAATTTCGAGACCAGGACTTGTCGCAGTAAGACTGATATCCTCAACTACAGCAATAATGTCATTAGAAGCAGGCGAGCCAAAGAAGATGACTGTATCTTTGATAGATGAGGAATTTGTACCCGTACCCGTATTCGGAAAGTTTTGCTGTACAAAGGTGAAATCGCTAGCAGAGCCTTGGAAAGGAAAACGGAGACGGAGTTTGTCCCCATCTTGTATAGAAAAGTCGCTGATAACAGCATGACCTGCTTGTCGATAGCCATCCAATATGACGAAGGTATCAGCAGATTGAACTCCTACGGAGGCATTTCCTCCTATTAAAATATCCACCTCTCCGGTATTAAAGCCGCCATTGCCGTTGAGGGTATCGTTACCCGCACCTCCTGAAAGATTGTCATTGCCAGAAAATGAACCTGATAGGCTATCGTTACCACTACCACCTTTCATAGAGCCACCACCACCCCCAGCAATCAGAGTAACGTTTTGGTTGGCTTTAGAAGCATCTATGATATTGAAGCTATCGCCTCCTTGAATTGTGACGCTTTCAATACCTTTGAGGGTATCAATGCCTGTGACTGTTCCATCTGGTATGCCTCCTATGGACTTACCACCTCTGAGTGTGCTTGTGTTTGGGTCATTGACAAATGAGAGCAGCTCAAAGTTAGTATCGCCTTGTATAAATAAGAAATCATCACCTGCTCCCCCGATATATTGGTCATTCCCCGCTCCATCAGAGCTACTATCGGAAAAACTATCGTTTCCTGTTCCACCCTGGACAAAGTCATTCCCTGCGCCACCATTCAAATTATTGCCGTCATTTCCACCGATAAGGGTGTCATTGCCTTCATTACCACGCAGGAAGTTAAATCCCGAACCTCCTACTATGCTGTCATCACCACGACCACCATTGATTTGGTCAAGTCCACGGCTACCTGTGATGGTGTCATTGCCATCACCCCCAAAGAGAAAGGTTCGCCCTGACAACAAAGCTTGAGAGGCATTAATCGTGTCATTACCTGTAGTACCAGTGAGCCTGACATCCTCAATCTCAGAAAAATTGTGAGCTAAATTACCAACAAAGAGCTGATTATTAGTCAAGAAATAATTTGAGGCTCCCTCAACACGTAGCTCGTCATTACCTGCACCGCCAATCAAGGTATCGCCAACATCACCTACAGCAGGAGAGTTGCCGTTTTGAGCAATGAGAATATCGTTACCTGCGCCGCCATTAAGGAGATTGTTTCCAGTGCCACCAGAAAGGGTATCGTTGTCATCGCCACCGTTGAGAGTGTCGTTACCAGCACCACCATCAAGAGTGTCTCTGTTGGAGCCACCATTGAGGGAATCGTTGCCAAGTCCCCCTAATAAAGAATCGTTGCCGAAATTGCCTATGAGGGTGTCATTGCCTGCGCCACCATTGACTGTATCGTTACCTGCCAAAGCATCGATTATATCGTTTGCTCCATCAGCTACGATTTTGTCGTCGGCTTGGGTGATAGTTCCACTAATAATCGCCATAATTTTGTGTTTCCTTTGATTTGGTTATGAGTTTGTGTATTATTTCCAATTTTTCAAGCGAGCTAAATTTGACTAAAGCCAAATCCGAAGCGATCGCTGTTATTACCAGGTTGCCTTTTGCACTCAAAAAGGTAAATGTGGATAATTTAAGGAGTTTGATTCCCAAAAATTAAAGGACAAAAGTGTTAAGT
The DNA here is from genome assembly GCF_002154695.1 of Nostoc sp. T09. Classification (GTDB taxonomy): domain Bacteria; phylum Cyanobacteriota; class Cyanobacteriia; order Cyanobacteriales; family Nostocaceae; genus Aulosira. The sequence goes on along the minus strand of NZ_MTAV01000158.1, from coordinate 5,698 downwards.
AAGGTTAAGTAAGAAAATGTAAGGAGAGTCATCTTTACCCAACTAGGCAAGGTCTAGATTTGAGCCTGTTTGGTAAACAAATCTGGAAAGTTAAAAATTCGGGCTGTAGGTGAATATATAAATAGTTGTGATTCAGGCCTGAGCAATGGACTTTGAAACAGCATTCAAAATATTAGATGCAGCAGTTGTTGCCCAGACACAAAGACATTTGAAAGATATTGAAGTGGCAATACTTCGCTGTTCTTGGCAAGGAAAAAAATATGATGAGATTGCCCAAACTCATGGCTACACTACCGAATACCTACAGCATGATGTAGGCCCTAAGCTATGGCAGATGTTGTCAGAAGCAATTGGGGAAAAGGTTAGTAAAAAGAATTTTCAGGCAGCACTAGAGCGTCAGCGGCTTTCGCGCACAGCGACTTCACCAAACCAGTTAGAGGCAATTTTCCACTCCCACAAGCTGATGTCATCTTCACAATTAAAAATAGAGAAAATGACATCAAATAACTCAGTTTCTCCAGCAAATAAAGAAGCATTAGTAACTATAAACACAAATGAACGCGCTCAACTAAATGCAGAACCAGAATTCCCGGTGGGACAAGTTCCTCTGGCTTCTAACTTTTATATTGAACGCCCTCCAATTGAAGAGCGCTGTTATCAAGAGATTTTGCAGCCAGGTTCTTTAATTCGCATTAAAGCACCCGGACAGATGGGTAAAACTTCGCTCATGGCTAGGATTCTTGATGAAGCTAGAAAGCATGGCTGTCAAACTGTATCCTTAAGCTTTCATTTAGCAGATAAAGCAGTTTTCACGAGCTTGGATACATTTTTACGCTGGTTCTGTGAAAGTGTAGGTAGGAAACTGAAGCAGCTTCATCAGTTAGATGATTATTGGAGTATGTATGGCAGTAAGGACAAAACTACGGCTTACTTTGAAGAGTGTTTATTAGAAGAAATCGATAGCCCATTAGTAGTTAGCTTAGATGGTGTCGATCGCATTTTTCCATATCGTGACATTGCCGAAGACTTTTTTAGCCTGTTGCGCGCTTGGTATGAGTATGCAAAGTATGGCGATCGCAGTAGCGAACTCTGGAAAAAACTCCGGCTAGTTTTGGTACATTCCAAAGAAGTTTATATTCCGCTAAATATCAATCAATCTCCCTTTAATGTAGGCTTGAGCGTTGAATTACAAGAGTTTAACCCCGAACAAGTCAAAATTTTAGTTGAGCGTCATCAAGGGCTAAACTGGACTGATGCTCAGGTGGAAAAACTGATGGACATGGTAGGAGGACATCCTAATTTAGTACGGCTAGCTCTTTATCAGGTTCAACACCAGGAGATCACACTTGAGCAATTATTGCAAACAGCCCCAACTGAAGCGGGAATTTACAGCGATCATCTCCGAGGACATTTGTGTAATCTCGAACATCATCCCAATTTAGCCGCAGCTTTTAGCCAAGTTGTGAACAGTTTAGTACCAATAGAACTAGACTCGGAGTCAGCGTTTAAATTACACAGTATGGGCTTAGTAGTATATTGTAATGAAAACAAGGTGATGCCACGCTGCGATTTGTATCGCCAATATTTTCAAAATCGCCTGAGTTATTAGGGAAGATGGAGAGTGTGGGGAGTGTGGGGAGTGTGGGGAGTGTGGGGGGACAAGGGAGAAATAGAAATAATTAATTGGCTCTGGACTCTGGACAAATGACAATTGACCAATGACAAATGACTATTGAATGTACAAATATCAAGTCGGAGGGAGTCTACAAATTGATGCTCCCAGCTATGTGCAGCGCCAAGCCGACAAAGATTTTTACGATGCGCTCAAGGCTGGGGAATTTTGTTATGTCTTCAACTCGCGCCAGATGGGTAAGTCTAGTCTGCGAGTGCAAACAATGCGTAAACTGCAAGCAGAAGATATTGCTTGTGGTGTGATCGACATTACGGCGATTGGGAGTCAGGATATTACCCAATCTGAGTGGTATTTGGGCGTACTGCGGAGACTGGCGCGTAGTTTCATCCCTAAATTCAAAGTATTAAATTGGTGGAGCGATCGCTCTGGACTTTCACCGCTAGAGTGCTTAAGTGAGTTTATCGAGTCAGTGCTGTTGGTAGAAGTCTCTGAAAATATTGTGATTTTTGTAGACGAAATAGATAGCATTCTCAAATTAAACTTCAAAGATGATTTTTTAGCTTTAATTCGAGCTTGCTATAACAAACGCGCCGATAATCCCGCTTACCAACGCCTGACTTTTGCATTGCTAGGGGTAACTACTCCCTACGATTTGATTCAAGATAAACACCGCACACCTTTTAATATTGGTCGAGCAATTGAACTCAACGGCTTTCAATTGTCGGAAGCTCAACCATTAGCTGAGGGATTAGTGGGTAAATTTGTTAATCCTCAGATAGTTTTGCAAGAAATATTAGCTTGGAGTGGTGGTCAACCTTTTCTGACTCAGAAGCTTTGCCAGTTAGTTGTCACCGCTTCCGCTGTCATTCCACCAAATGGTGAAGCAGAGTATATTGAGAAACTTGTGCGTTCTCAAATAATAGAAAATTGGGAATCGCAAGATGAACCAGAGCATCTGAGAACGATTCGCGATCGCCTTTTTTGCCGATGCACCGATGGCAATGGCATTTTGAGAAACGAACAGCGCATTAAGAAGTTGCTAAAGCTTTATCAGCAAATTTTACAAAAAGGTCAAATAACAGCAGATAACAGCCCTGAGCAAATGGAATTGCGGTTATCAGGATTGGTAGTCAAGCAACAAGGTTCTTTAAAAGTTTATAACCGCATATATGCAACTGTTTTTAATCAAAATTGGCTTGATAAAGCGTTATTAGGTTTACAATCTGTTGAGATATCGCCTTTCCCCAGTAAGCGCCGTCTGCAAACTGTGCTGATATTAAGTGTGATTGTCACAGCCTTAGTAATGGGAGTGCGGCATCTAGGACTATTACAAGCTGCGGAGTTAAGGGCTTTCGACCAACTACTGCGACTGCGCCCTAGCGAACAACCAGATCCTCGGCTTTTGGTAGTTGCGATCGCGGAAAATGATTTTAAGCTACCAGAACAGCAAGACAGAAAAGGCTCGCTGTCCGATCGCGCACTCGCTTTACTGGTGCAGAAACTGGAAAAGTTACAACCACGAGCCATTGGCTTAGATATTTATCGTGATTTCCCTGTTGGCTCCAAGGAAGCACCTTTAGCTGCTTGGATGCGACGCAGTGACAAATTTTTTACTATTTGTAGATTTAGCGAACCTCAAAATAACGAGCCAGGTATTGCATCTTTGCCGGAAATTCCTATAGAACGTCAAGGCTTTAGCGATTTTATCCAAGATAGGGATAGTATTCTCCGTCGCCAGTTAATTGCGATGAAACCAAGCGATTCATCCCCTTGTAATACGCCTTACGCTTTAAGCGCGCAATTGGCATTTCGTTATTTAAAAGCCGAGGGTATCTCTGCAAAATACACCAAAAATCAGGAGTTGCAGATTGGCAAAGTTGTATTTAAACGTTTGCGTTCACGAAGTGTCTCCTTTGGAGAATCGCACATGGGTGGTTATCAACAACTGGATGACCGGGGCTATCAAGTATTACTAAATTACCGTTCCTTTGGCTCTCCCTTAAAGGCGATAGAGCAAATCACCCTCAAAGATGCACTCAAGGGTGCGATCGCTCCCAATCAAGTCAAGAATCGCATCGTACTTATCGGTGTTACTACTCAAAGTGCTGGAGATTATTTTCCGACACCTTACACTACTCACCAAAAGCAGGAAATTCCTGGTGTGATTATTCATGCGCAAATGGTGAGTCAAATTCTCAGTGCAGTTTTAGATGGGCGAACTCTGTTATGGGTTTGGCCTGTTTGGAGTGAGGTTTTGTGGATTTTTTATTGGTCTGTTTTTGGAGGGATAGTAGCATGGCGCATTCGTAATTTATTGCTTTTAGGATTAGTAGGAATTGCTGTAATTGTGGTTATATCTACAATGTGCTTTGTTATGCTCCTAAAAGGCATTTGGATACCGCTAATTCCTGCCGTACTAACGCTGGGGGTTACAGGAACTAGTGTAGTACTAGTAATTCGTAATTTGGAAAGCCATGTAAAAAGGGAATAATTCTGAAAATACGTTTCATGCTTTTGGAGGATTAAATAGCCTTTATTAGTTCGCTGACTATATTTATCTTCTAACTGTAAAACTGAGAGTTTACCAATATAAATAAATCAAAAATTCAAGCCAATTATAAGAGGTTGTTTGAAAAGTGGTTGGCTGTGATTGTAAGCATTTACTGATCCCCCCTAGCCCCCCTTTTTAAGGGGGGAACCGGACTCAAAGTCCCCCTTTTTAAGGGGGATTTAGGGGGATCTAAAATTATTAAATACATCACTAAGGACTTTTAAAACAGCCTCTAAAACAAAGTTAGTTTTTAAAGAGGTTATACTAATACTAATTTAAATAATATTTGCGATGAATTAATTATTCGTAAAGGCACAACAATATTTCCTAACTATCAGCATGATTCATTTTTTGAATTGGTATAATTATACAAAAAGACTACAAAATCAAACTGCAAAATTTAGATTAAATATGACTTTATTGATTAAAAATTATGAAGTACAAATTACCAATTACTATTAAATTTGCCTGCGCGTTCGTCGCAGACGTTGGCGCAGCCATCGCTTTAGTATCGCTTTGCTTCACACTAGTACCAACACAGCCCGTAAAATCTCAGGTTCCCGAAACGGAGATTTTTAACGCACCACCGCCGCCACCTGATATTAACGCACCTGGGAATCGCACAGCCGGAGGAAAGCGCGGCTGCGAGAGTATGCAGAAGCAGCCTGCTATATCCCAAGAAAAGTTTCTTACAGCCTTAGTTCCGGTGTATCAACCTCCTAATGCAGAACTAGTCTTTGGATTAACAACTATCTCTCATCCAACTTTCTGGTTTTACGTTCCTTATAAAACTACATCTGCCGCAGAGTTCGTGCTACAGAATCAAGCGGGGCAAACTGTCTACCAAAATCCTGTTTCATTGTCTGGGACACCAGGGATTGTCAGCGTCTCTTTGCCATCAACAGCTTCTTCGTTAAAAATTGGCGATCGCTATCATTGGTACTTTAATATTTACTGCAATCCCCAACAACCACCTGTTTTTGTTGATGGTTGGATAAAAAGAATCGAACCCAACACTGCTTTGAAAAGTCAGTTAGAGAAAGCAACACCAAAGCAGCGCGTTGCTCTTTATGCTACTCATGGTATTTGGTACGAGTTAGTGACTGCTTCAGCTGAACTTCGTCGCTTAGAGCCGAAACGTAATGATTGGGCTAAGATATTGCAATCTGTTGGTTTGAATGACATTGCTTCAGAACCAATAGTAGATTGCTGTCGATAGTTATACCAATTTTGTCTGAAGATGCACATAACAAGACCCCCCTTACCAAGCAGGGCTGTTTCATTCGTAATGGTATGTATTTTGTCAATATGAATGGCGATAAATATCAGGGCAAAAGTCATAAATTGTTGACCATCTTGATGCCTAAGATTGAATACCAAGCTCGTTTTTTATCTCCTGAACCCTTGCATTTTCAAGCCTTTTAGGGAATGAAACAGCCCTGCCCTTACCAAGGGGATACAGCTGGCGAATGGTGGGTCTGGCTCCTTATATCCTAATGCAAATAGTTTTCTGG
>NZ_MTAV01000157.1 GCF_002154695.1 Nostoc sp. T09 | reverse complement strand
TTCATTGATTCTGCCACTCTTCAATAGTTCATCTGTTCTAGCAAAGTTGACATACTCCCGTTGGACGGGTTCCCCGGCTTGAAGCAAGTGGCGTTGGGCACTGCCCACTCCTTTAGGGTTAGGGTGGGCATCGCTACTTTTAACCTGTTAAATTCAACAGCTTATATTATTAATAATGCCGACAATCCATAGAGTACTATTCTGATAAATTCAACAACCAGCAACCTTCCATAGAAGAATTATGTGATGATTTTTCTAGCAATATTATTGATGAGTTAATAACAAAAAATGCATAAAAAAAGGCATCTACAAGAGATGCCTATCATGCAGGAAAACCCCCAAAAGGGTTATCCGTACACCTTCCCAACAATCAGCAACAGTGACTAACTTGAATTAGCCACACTCACAGACGTGAATAACAGTAATTTTATTAACTGCAAATGAGAAATGACTCCAGTGCATACACTGAAAACATGATGTGGTTTATACATCCATATCATTAAGCTGATGCGCTTATAGATTGTAATTTATGCTGCTAAGTCTCTCAGGCTAACCTCATGAGTCAGTTTGCAAAATCAATACCTTATACTGAAAATAGTCTTGAGGCCTAACTTTCTTTAGCTTTCAATCTATGGTCTTGGTCGTAGCGATAGACTAATCCACAAACAGCAGATAACATCAACCATGAAAGCGTATTTAACCGGAAATCGTATAGGGTGACATCAACTGTATTGAATAGTAACCACCCAAACAAAACTACGAGATAACTGAAAAATATTAATTTATCTTCTTGATGTAGAGATTTTGAGTTTCGTAGTAGTTGAATAGATGCAATTAAGATCCAAGCGATTAAACCACAAAATAAAATAGTACTTGGCAGACCAGTTTCAGCAGATAGCATCAAAAACAAGTTGTGGGGATGATTTAAGGAAATCTGCATTTTAGCTTTGTATAGTGCAGTGAAATTCCGTAAGCCCCAACCAGTCCACGGATGTTGCTGAGTTAAAGACCAGGCAAATTCCCATTGGGTTTTGCGCATTAAAGCAACTGGTCTATCGGGATACATGTCATCATTTAACCGCGCCCAAAAGAAAGGTGGAACGAAATGGCGAAAAATCTGGGCGACTGGGGAAGGAGCAAAAGCTGCTAACAGGATACAACTAACGATGCTAGCAACGCCACCTACAAGAATCCGCCAACCTTGGTACAGTGCATAAGCTAAACAGACAAAAATTGCGATCGCCCAGCCATTGCGCGAGTTGGTAAAAATTAAGGCAATAAAATTGAGAATTCCCGTCACAGTTAAAAAGATGAAGGGAACTGATGAATATTGAGTTTTCCTTTTAATCAATTGCCATTGTTCTAGCCCTAGCCCTAAGCCCAAAGTAAAAACTATTACTAGATAAGCAGCTAAGGTATTAGCGTGCATTAATATTGATGACATCCGACCTGGCGGTTCTCCTCCAGGCGCGATGATCCACTGTACTACAATCCACAAAAACGTTAAATTCACACTCCAGCCCAAAAATAACTGTCCCAAGCCCAAAATTGCTATGGGAACGGAAGCAATTACCAAAATCCAAGCCAGTTGTCGCAATTGGGCAGGTTTCTGAATCAGGGCACTCAGTCCGGCAAAAACGATAAAGTACGGTAATAAATTAAATAAACCGACAAAAGCTGGGGTTTTGTCATAGGCAAACCCAGCACTAATAATTAGCAATATACTCAGAACAGCAAATCCCCAATTGAGGGGGCGGTGGATAATTTTGCTCAATTGCCGCACCCAAGTAATTAAGGATGCCAAAACTATTAATACAGCGCCGAAAAAAGGACTCAATGGGAAGAGAACAAGTCCCAATTGAGTCAAATTCCAAGGTAATTGCAAAGCAGGATTGGGATGGTAAACAGCTTGGTTCAAGCTAGCTCCCAACATTCACTACGAGTAAGACGAATTTGCGCTAAGGCAAAGATAGTAGGAATAATCCGACCGTAGTTAGTAGCGATCGCTCTCCAACCCAGATCCGCAAAAAACCAAGCCCACATGACTGGCCCAATAAAGGCAAAGACACTGCGAACTGCCCCATAACGAGCTGCATTTACAGTCATACCCCGTTGTGCCATTTGCAACGCTAAATAGCTTTGAAACTGCGTAGTCGCTGCTGCCGAGCCTTCAATTGCTGCTTGTTTTGCTACTTGATAAGTTGCAAAGTGCATAGCAAATTGGTGGGCAATTTGTTTGAGTACAAGTGGTTGGACAACAGAAGTCACAGCTATGGCACTACCACCTTTAAAAATTAATCCTAAGGGGTCACGTTGCAATAAAATTGGTAGCGGTTGTTTGGCTTCTGATTTGATTAGGTGACGCTGTACCTGTACAGTTAATTTTTGCTTTTCTGTTTCAGGCAATTTTTTCCACACGTGTCCTAATAGATGCAAAAATACTTCTGCTTCTAAATCAACTGTTGCCAACTGACTAGAATAAGGTATTTTTAAATACTTACATACTTGAATTAGCGCTTGTCGATAAGTTACCTGGCTGGTGCGTCCTCGCAATACTGTCATTCCGTCTGCTGCCAAAAAGCGAAAACGATCCTCTAGTGTATCTAACCAAGCCTTACGGTCTTGACTCTGGACTTCGATCGGTTCAGGTGTGTGAACGTAGTCTAAGGGATTAAACTTACGACTAAACAGAATTGCCGTTAAGTCTTGCAATTCTTCTTCAGTTGCTAGCTCTAGAGCCGCCCTCAGTTCATCCAATTTCCCTTCCTCCCTTCCGTGCTGCTTTCTGTACCCTATTCTACTATTAGCTTTCAGCAGTCATTTAGTAACGTTTGTTGCAAGATTTGCATTTCATCAGCAAATTGCCCTGCACCATTCAGTGCTAGGACATGTTACCCCACGTCTGGTCGTTTGAACTGTAGTGACAGGTAGTAATTATTAACTTAGTTGAGAATATTTAACCATTCTTGCAATATTCGTAACTTATCCGCATCTATTACCAAGAAAGAAATTAAGACAAATTACCTGTTTTCACAGGCGATCGCTTTGTGCATCGTACCCTCCTCACAGCAGTTAATGCAAAATGCTTGTCAATCCCTGGTAAGTACAACCTTCATGATGACTCTGCCGATTTAGAAATGGCTTGTGGGCGACTCTTTTCTACTTTTGATCAATTTAGGGAGTTCTACAACTGGAAAAAGCTCTCTATGGATGAGGCGATGTCTACGACGGACTATGCCTACGCGTAATTTTAGATTGATATATCTTTACTAACAGAGATTTTTTCAAATTCAAACAATACTTTTGATAAGAATCCGAGTTTGTTTTTCAATACTTGCCTAATAAAGAGTTGGGTTTCCATTGCCCACCATATCCAGGTATTGGTATTATTTATCATTTAAAATTTCTTGTTACAAAAGTTTGTAATACAAGATAGATAAATTATTTTTTGAAGAAAGTATAAAAAAGAAATGCACTCTCGTTGAAGGTACGATTTTTTCGGGCATAGTTGCCGCTATTGAAATTAACAATCAACAGCGGTATCTACTTTGGGCTAATGTTAACTTTTTCAACTTTTCCCCCGAATGATTTTATCTATGAATAGACTGGTTTTTCAGTATAGTAAATTACTATTTTAGGAATTTGCTAAATGAATGTACAAAACAATAATTTGTTTAGGTTACATAGTTCAAAGAGCAAAATACTTGGGAAAGAAGTGTTTTTAAGTTCAATAAGTAATGTAAAGGGCACTACAGGATTAAGCTTAGTTAAAATTTGACAAGAATTAATTCTAGTTATTGACCAAAAGAATTGATCCCCAAGAACTTATGCTGCGTTTTGTGTATTTTCCTGATACTAAATTGAAAATTTGGAATAATTGGCATTAGAGAGATAAAACATCGGTACTTACGCGCTCTATTGATTGCTGTTTCTAGAATTTATACTAGGTTTAAGTATAACTTTTAACTAATAATAGACAGAAGATAGATGTTGAATAATTGTACCGAGATAAAATTTTTGATTCAGGGTTAGACCATCTCTTAATGTAAATCACTTCTAGCTGGTTCTCTTGAGAAGATTAGCACCTAGAACATTTGTTCTTTTATAAGTTATTGACTGGATAACAAAGGAGATGAAATTTATGAAAACGGTAGTTAATTTAACACAACAATCAGTCCTTGGAGAGATTGAAAGTGTTTTGGATACATATCCATACCAGCCTTATCAACAAGCTTTTGCTATTCCTGACTTGCGTCAAGAATTAATTGCTTTTGTTCTTAGCCGTATTCCTTGCCTTTACTCTACGATCTCTGAAGGGCTTCCCTTGTCCGAAGCAGAAAAAGAAAGCTCGCCAAGCTACAAGCTACCCCGTAGTCCTTTGGAGCAACAACTCCATGTACAAAATTTGATTCATCAAGGCATTTACTCAATCTTTCAAGAGAAGTCAGATTGGATTAGCCATCATCTTTGTGAAAAAGTTCAGCCTGGTTTGGAACCATCTCACTGGTTTGGCTGAACTATAGCTAGGAATGAGGAGTTATTTTAACTCCTCAGCGTTTACTTTTCACTTTTAAAGGATCGTGCCCCCAATTCATTAATGAGTAGCGCCAGCGCGTATTTTCCACATCACCTTCAGGCTGCTGTGCTGAGTGACGATGGATATAGCTGACGACTTTTTTCATATGCGATAACTCATCATCAGTGTAGTCATCTTTTTTCTTGTCTAACATTTCGATGATCCGCTTACCGGATTTATGTCCGATTGATTCATCGTCGTCCTTTTTTTGTCCTACAGATTGAGATTCCTCCGTCTTCAGCCAAGATTCTAGCTCTTTTGGTGTCATGTTGACTGAGGAATAAAATTCATCTATTACTGATTTGACATCTTTACTCATAAAGCCAAACTACTCCTCAATATTTTCAAGAACCTCAGGTTTATGAGCGGCTTCTTTGCCAGTTTTGTCGCTTTTGACTAAGTACTGGGGATTGTCTTTGGAAGCGGCGACATGATGTCCTTTGATATCTGTAGGCGAAGTCAATTTTTTTTCAACCTCACCAGTAGTTTCACCTTGGGCTGTATTCCACTTCACCTTGTCGCCTTTGTTTAACTCTTCAGCCATGATTTGTCCTTGCTGCTGATTTATACCTGCTCATTATGTTGACTGTGGCAGCGTAATTAATCAGTCGAGAGATATAAAAACCGCTATAGCAAGCTAGAGTGTCATTTCTAAGTAAGTCTGCAAGGCTGTAAAAAGATTAAATTGAAAGTGCGGTAAGCGTACTCCTTCGGAGAACCCGTAGGGTAGGCGGGTTTCTCGTCGTAGGGAACCTGGCGTTAGCGCAGCGTTAGCGACAAAGGAGCGTCACCCGAAGGGCGTTGGGCAATGTCCACCATACCCAGGTTTTGGTGGGCATTGCCTAGGATGTTGACTCTGTGCCTTTTTAGGAGTGGAAAATTATGCAAAATATGTGTTGTCATTGCGTAAAGCCTTCTCTACGAGAGGCTGCGCCAACGGCATAGCTTCGCTTAGCGCGTAGCGTCTCGCAGAGAGGAGGAACGACGAAGCAATCGCAAAGATGCTGAGATTGCTTCGCTACCCTTCGGGAACGCTTTCAGCGAACGCTCGCAATGACTAAAGGGAGATTTTGCAGTAGACAAAAAAGTTGCATGAACCAAAAACGGGAAAATTCCATCAAAGTGAACAGCCTAGGCATTGCCCACCCTACACTTAAGATGAGAGTGTACGGAATTTTTTCAAGAATCAAACCAGATTCCTATAAAGGCTGTAAAACAGTTAAGCCAGCCAGATTTATAGGAATTTATATCTCAGGTTATAACACTACAAACGCAGAGAAAAGCTTTTAGATTACTACTAAAAATTAATCAAAGCATTTCAGCGTAAATACAGAATTATTATGCCAAATCGCTGGCTAAAAGAGAGGCTGTGGCGGAACGTGCTAAAGGATGTTATGAGTATTGTCGAAATCAAGCACGGTTGGTTATTCAACTATTGTTAATAACACAGACCATACCCAGAAGTCAAAGCGGCAAGTCAACTCTGGATAAAAACTAAGAAGGATTCCTTGCTGTAGGATCGCGCTATAGAATCATCGTTGTCAATTGTGCTACACCTAGAGTTATTATTTTTTAAATATCAGTTGCACACCTCATCGCTTATTTAGGTAAATTGCATGAAATTTGACAAAGAAAAACGGGTTCCAACAGTGTTACAGCTTAAGGGTTCGGTTATCAAAGCAATTGCTAAACATGTTATATGGTGTGGAATCTTCGGTACTATTGTTTCGATACTTCACTATTTTAAATTTCCGGTTTCGCAACCTATTTTAGGGAGTGTTATTCCCAGTATTGTTTTAGGTTTATTACTTGTTTTCCGCACAAATACAGCATACGAGCGTTTTTGGGAAGGGAGAAAAAGCTGGGGTTCTATAGTTAATACTGTTCGGAATCTGGCGCGACAGATCTGGGTGACTATAGATGAAATATCTCCTGAAGATAGAAAAGATAAAATTACAGCTTTATATCTATTAGTGGCTTTTGCTGTGGCTACTAAATTGCATTTACGGGGGGAACCTGTAAATCATGAGTTAAAAGAATTAATGCCGTCCTCTATGTATCTTGAATTAAAGATAATGAATAATCCACCCATAGAAGTAGCTTTCTGGATTGGAGATTATTTACAACGCCAATATAACCGCAATTGCCTGAATAGCTATCAGTTAATATCTATACAAGAGTTATTGAATAATCTTATAGATAATTTAGGTATTTGCGAGCGCATTTTAAAAACGCCTATGCCCCTTGCTTATGCTATTCATCTTAAGCAACTGTTATTACTGTATTGTCTCTTATTACCTTTTCAGATGGTAGATAGCCTTGAGTGGTGGACAGGTTTAATTACTGCTTTAGTCAGTTTTACTTTATTTGGTATAGAAGCGATTGGCTTAGAAATAGAAAACCCTTTTGGTTATGATGCCAATGACTTACCATTAGATACGATTTGCAAGACAATGAAGCGCAATATCGATGATTTAACCAGCCTAACTCCCAATGTGCGATCGCGCTTTTAAACGACCTGAAAAACAATGCAATTTTCGGCGTTTATAAAGATTAATAATAGAGAAAATTTCTATAAAGCCTTGCAAGTATCCGATTTTAGATCCTAATCTATTGGAAATCGTGCCTGCACGGGCAAAATCTGCCTTTGCGGGTTTAAAAATATATATTTAATGTGTATTAATTGTTATTTTTTTACGTGGCTTTTTATACAGTTACGAAATTCTACTTATTAGGGATATATTGTAGTAAAAGGGTCGGATGAATCTTTATGCTATTAGAGTTAAGACAATTGAGAATTCAACCTGGTCAGCAATTGTTACTTGAGGACGTTAGCTGGCAGCAATTTGAAAATATTTTGGCTGAATTGGGAGAACATCGTGCTGCCAGAATTTCCTATAGTCATGGTTTTTTAGAAATTATGGTTCCCTTGCCCGAACATGAAAAAGCAAAAGAAATTATTGGCGACATGGTAAAAATTTTATTGAATGAACGAAGTATTAATTACGATGCTTTAGGTTCAACAACTATAAAAAGTGAAAAAATGACTCAGGGAGTAGAACCAGATGCCTGTTTTTATATTCAGAATCAAGCTGCAATTATTGGTAAAAATCGCATAAATTTAAGTGTAGATCCACCCCCGGATTTAGCCATAAAAATTGATTTAACTTCCCGCACGCAATTGGAAAATTACCAAATTTTGGGAGTACCAGAACTTTGGCGATATGGAAAACAAGGGTTACAAATTAACGTCTTGCAAGCTGGAAAATATGTAGAGTCAAATTTTAGTTCTATATTTCCCGATCTTCCGATAATTGAACTAGTAAATCAATATGTCCAGCAGAGTCAAGTTGTTGGTAGTAGCCAAGTAATTCAAGCTTTTAGAAATTGGGTGCGGGATAATATTTAATTTGGTTATTTGATGCCTCTACCACAAACAAAGAGTTGGAAATACGAATCGCCCAAAGAAAGGTTGAAGGGTTTGCCCAGTCCGAAGATTTTAGTGTTGGCAACTAGGTGTACTGTTCATAACTGCCTAATTGCAATTTCTAACCCTTCACATACACCTGTAAGAAAATCTAAATTTAAGCTAGTAATAGTATCACTAGGTTTGTGATAATTTGGATTGCGTAAGAATGCCGTATCTGTCACCATAATAGCTGGATAACCTGCATCCCAAAAAGGTGCATGATCGCTTAGTCTAGTTTGCCGAACAATTAAACCTCGATTTGGTACTGGTAGCCACTGGCTAGATATACCAAATTTGCGAATACTCCGGCTCATGCTAATTAAGTCAGGTATTGTCCGCAGATTCCCAATTAAACCAATAAAATCACCGCGATTTGGGTAAAAGCGTTCTAGTGGAGGTGGATAACTTTGGCTACCTGGCGTAGAATCTGTATAACCCAGCATTTCCAAGGACAACATCAAGCGTAATGGCTGCTTTTGCTGGCGCAACAAAGCTGCATAGTCAGCACTACCCAGTAAGCCATATTCTTCCATATCAAAAGCAACCAGGCGTAAGGGATATCTTGCTGGTTCAACAGCAAACTTCCTGGCCAATTCCAATAAAACTGCTACACCTGTAGCATTATCATCAGCTGCTACTGTTCCAGGTACAGCATCATAGTGAGCAGCAATTAAAATTGGTGGCAAATTTCGCTTTTGCTTTCTTGCTTGAGCAGGTAAATTTAGTATGAGATTTTGACAGGTTTTGCTCCCTACCTCAAAGGTGTGGATTTCCACACTTCCCCATTGAGCAAATTGCTGTCGAATATATTCTTGGACAAAAAAATGTCCAGCTGTTGCCATGTAGGGATCGCGTTCTCGCGCTATTTCCCTCAGGTAAGTTTGTAATCGTTCTTTTAAATTCAATTGTTTAAATATAGTCGCAATATCAAAATTTGCAGGCAGAGGGAAACACAGAGCAAGTATGATTAAAGTGCATTTCCCAATTTCAAGATGCGTGAAGTAAATAGCTTGGATAACAAGGGTTGAGGGTGCTTGAACACACCAACCATTGTCAATGTTATCCTAGTCTTGCAACTAGCTTCTTTAGCTAAAATCCCGATCCTTTCTACCTTAATAATGACTATTATACCGTTGAGGGGTTTTCAATCCCAGAGCAAAAAGCTAGAGGCAGTCTCGCCCAATCATAATAAATATAGTAATAGTAAGACACATTTAGGAGAAGAGTAACGCATGGGCAAGGTAGTCGGCATCGACTTGGGTACAACCAACTCAGTAGTCGCCGTAATGGAGGGTGGCAAGCCGGTGGTGATTGCCAATGCAGAAGGAATGCGAACAACCCCCTCCGTTGTGGGCTTTAGCAAAGAAGGCGAAAAAGTCGTAGGCCAAATGGCACGACGACAAACCGTCCTGAATCCCCAAAATACTTTTTTTGCAGTGAAACGCTTTATTGGGCGCAGGTATAGTGAGCTAAGTCCAGAATCGAAGCGTGTACCTTATACTATCCGCAAGGACGAAGTCGGTAATATTAAGATTGCTTGTCCCCGGTTGAATAAGGAATTTGCCGCCGAAGAAGTTTCGGCAATGGTGCTGAAGAAATTGGCAGACGACGCCAGTACCTACTTGGGCGAACCAGTAACAGGGGCAGTGATTACGGTTCCTGCTTATTTTAATGATTCCCAGCGACAAGCCACTCGTGATGCTGGCAGAATTGCTGGTTTAGATGTGTTGCGGATTCTCAATGAACCTACTGCCGCTTCTTTAGCTTACGGATTGGATCGTGGTGATACGGAAACCATCTTAGTATTCGATTTAGGCGGTGGCACCTTTGACGTATCGATTCTAGAAGTAGGTGATGGGGTTTTTGAAGTTAAAGCCACAAGTGGAGATACTCAGCTTGGTGGTAACGATTTTGATAGAAAAATTGTAGATTGGTTAGCAGAACAATTTTTAGAGACAGAAGGGGTAGACTTAAGACGCGATCGCCAAGCTTTACAACGTCTGATGGAAGCTGCGGAAAAAGCCAAAATTGAACTTTCTGCTGTCAGCGTTACCGATATTAACTTGCCCTTTATCACTGCTACTGAGGATGGTCCCAAACATCTGGAAACTCGCATCACTCGTTCGCAATTTGAGGATTTGTGCGGTGATTTGGTAGGACGTTTGCGGACACCAGTCAAACGAGCATTGAAAGATTCTGGACTCTCACCCGCAGACATTGAAGAAGTGGTGTTAGTAGGCGGTTCCACCCGGATTCCAATGGTCAAGCAGTTAGTGCGTGACTTAATTGGCATAGAACCCAATGAAAACGTCAACCCCGATGAAGTAGTAGCAGTAGGCGCAGCAATTCAAGCTGGTATTCTTGCAGGCGAACTTAAAGATGTGCTGCTTTTGGATGTAACGCCCCTATCTGTAGGCTTGGAAACCATTGGGGGCGTAATGAAAAAATTGATTCCCCGAAATACTACCATCCCAGTGCGCCGTTCTGATATTTTCTCTACCTCAGAAAATAACCAGAATACTGTGGAAATCCACGTAGTTCAGGGCGAACGGGAAATGGCAGCCAATAACAAGTCTTTAGGACGTTTTAAGCTGTATGGTATTCCCCCAGCACCAAGAGGAATTCCCCAAATTCAGGTGTCATTTGATATTGATGCGAACGGGATTTTACAGGTAACAGCCCTAGATAGAACCACTGGTAGAGAGCAAAGTATCACAATCCAAGGTGCTTCTACCTTGAGTGAATCGGAAGTGAATCGGATGATTCAAGATGCTCAAAAATATGCTGATATCGATCGCGAACGCAAAGAACGAATAGAAAAGCGCACTCGTGCTGAAGGGTTGATTGGCCAAGCCGAACGCCAACTTAGAGAAGTGGCGTTGGAATTTGGTATGCAGTTCGCCCGCAGCCGTCGCCAACGAATTGACAACATTTCTCGGGAACTGAAGGACGCTTTAAAAGACAACGACGATCGCGGAATTGACCAAGCTTACGCCGATCTACAAGATGCTTTGTATGAGCTAAACCGGGAAGTCCGCCAGTATTATGCTGAGGACGAAGACGACGACTTATTTGGTACTATTCGCGACATCTTCACTGGTGGCGACAAAGAACGGGAACCTGAGCGCGATCTTCCCAAAGATTCATACTGGGGCCGTGATTCCTATGGTAGAGACTCTAACAGGGATTATGGCAGAGACTCTAACAGAGACTATGGCAGAGACTCTACTAGGGATTATGGCAGAGACTCTACTAGGGATTATGGCAGAGACTCTAACAGAGACTATGGCAGGGATTCTACTAGGGATTATGGCAGAGACTCTAACAGAGACTATGGCAGAGATAATCGTTCCTCCTCCTCTGACAATCGGTCTTCTCGCAAACCGCCTCGTCCAAGCTACCAGGATAACTGGGATGACGATGATGACGATTGGTTGTAGTACTCCTGAGCGACCACATGGGTTTAGTAGTCCGGAAAAGCGAGTGAAATTGCTTCAAAATTCGGATTTGGTAATTGGTAATTGGTAATTTGTTATTAGTCAGCAGTATTCAGGAAAATAGCTGACAACTGACAGCACCCGTTACTTATTACCAAAATCTCAAATCTAAAATTTAAAGTTGAATAACTGACTATGCAAAATTTGCAGAATTTTCGCGATTACTACGAAATTTTAGGAGTACCTAAAGAAGCCTCAAGTGAGGAAATTAAAAAGGTTTATCGGCGTTTAGCACGACAGTATCACCCCGACCTCAATCCTGGAAACAAAGCAGCAGAGGAAAAATTTAAAGTTATTGGTGAGGCTTATGAAGTCCTTTCCGATCCAGCCAAGCGGGCACAGTACGACCAGTTTAGCCGTTATTGGAAACAAAAAGGCTTTGCCAATAAATCGACGCCAAAGAGTAAAATTTGGGAGAATCCGGCTAACAACCGTAACAGCACTCAAGAAGTAGATCCCGGCCAATTTGCAGATTTTGAAAGTTTTATTAACCAAGTAATCGGTGTCGGCGTTGGTCGTAAAGACACCAGAAATGGATCAGCTAGCAACACCAATAGCGATCCGTTCCGTACCCCAAAAAGCAGAGTAGAGTACACAGTACCCAAGAGCCAACCACGCCCTACCCGTCGGGATATAGAAGCTAGATTAACCTTACCATTAGAAAAAGCTTATGTGGGTGGTAATGAACGCATTCGTCTTGAAGATGGGCGATCGCTAGAAGTAAGTATGCCTACTGGGATGGTAACAGGTCAAACTATCCGGTTACGTAATCAAGGCATTGGTGGCGGTGACTTATACTTAAAAATTACCGTCGAGCCGCATCATTTGTTTAAGCTAGACGGTTCCAATATTGTTTGCCAGATACCTGTGACCCCCAGTGAGGCTGTCTTGGGAGGACATGTAGAAGCACCAACTCTTGATGGGCCTGTAAAGATGACCATTCCCCCAGGAGTTAGATCTGGTCAAAGATTCCGTTTGGCGAATAAAGGCTACCCCAATGACAGTGGTAAACGTGGCGATCAGTTGGTGGAAATTCAAATAGTTACGCCAAAAACTATTAGTCCCGAAGAACAAGAACTCTACGAAAAAATCCGCCAAATTGAAACTTTTAAACCTCGTGCTGATTTACTGAATTAGGGATTTAGATAATCGCTGGTAATTTTAGAGATGCAACATGAGAGTAAAAATCTGGCAAATAGTCACGATACTCTCTTGGTGTTTAGGTTGCATGAATTTTTAACAGGGCTAACTGAAGCGATACCAGCAAGGAATAATGACTTGGACGCGCAATGGAACTTTGAAATAACAGAACATTTCACACGTCCTTGGTCTGAAAGACGAGGAATTGAGTCAATCGATCGCAACGCTGAAGTTGTACTTGTGAAAGTACCATTGAATGTACTATCTGATGCCCTTGTACATCTGTGCCAGATTTAGTTAGAGTTGATTACTTTAGATTTGGCAATTGATGCTAAAAATTTACCTGTTGGCGTTCAGTACAGAATTATGCCATGCATGAATCGCTTTAATAGTTTTGGGAAGTAAGCAACAATTTTTACGCCACCTCATACATCACAATTTTGGTTTATTGGTTTTATACCGCTTGTAATTTGGCTAATCCAACCAACATATTTTGTTTGCACATTTTCAAATTTAGCTAACTTCAACCAATCATCTACACTCTCTGCGGCATAGGCTTGGGAATAAGGTTCTTTGAAAATTTCGATTAGCCATGCAGCATGACGCAGCCTTTTTTGATTACCATCAAGAACAATCAATTGTCCTCTTGGTTTGAGGAGACGAAAGCATTCTTGCAAAATTAACTGAGAAATTTTAGGTGGCGTTTCATGTAATAAAAAGCAGACTGTAACTAAATCAAAAGCAGCTTCTTCTAAACCAGTGTTCTCAGCTAAACCATGCAACCATTGAATATTCAATCCTGCTTGTTTAGCTTTGTAGTCCGCCACAACTATCATATATGGAGACAAATCTAACCCGATGACTACCGCTTGCCCAAAAGCTTGCTTTAACATCAAAGTTGTGGAACCTGTTCCACAGCCTAAATCGAGAATCCTTTTAGGCTGAGACATAATTGCAGTAATTAACTGCTTGCGAATCCAAGTTTCATTGGGTGGGGAAGCAAAAGCCGTCACCGGATCGTAAGTCATCGCTGCTACAGAATTTAGATAGCCACCTGCAATACCATGAAAATTCTGGCTGCTGTAATAGTTGGGATAAATCAAGTCTGCTTGTCGCCAGACATCGCTTTCTTGCTGCCAATCGATAGTTTCATACCACCGCAGTTTATCATCTCCAATTACTAGGCGCAGCAGCGACTTTAAAAAAAGTTGCCCAATCGGATAATCAATTATTGACACAGCAACCTCACCTGTTTCCCTCACCGTGATATAGCAGTCCCAAATCATTTGTGAGAAACTACTAATGACAAATGACTGTTTATGAAAGTCAATCACAAATTAAATAGGATTGGATACCATGAATTTAAACTATATAAAAGAAAAAATTTCCCCTATTATAAAAGTTATATCTACAGTGCTGATAGCCAGTGCAATTGGCTTGGAATTGTGGAATGTTTATGCAGTAACAAATAATATTCAAGTACCCAGCAGCCTGAATCCTATTTTTTGGATTGAACGCTTTGCTGTTAGCTGCCATTTAATTGAGGCAGTTATAGCAGCTTTTTACGCACCTTCCAGAAAGAAGATGCCAATACAATATGCTACTTATACTTTTTTTGTCGGCACAGTTGGTTTGTTAGAGTTATTTGATAAAAAAGATGAATAGCTGCGTCTTTTATGCAAGCACTAATTAACGTATCGTCTGAGGAAAATATCAGGCGATCGCTCTAGAACTCAGAGGCGCTGATAAAGTAAATAATTAGACGACACATAGTAGACAGCGATAGGTGGGCACTGCCCACCCTACAGTAAATGGCTAGAATTTTTCCTAATTTTAGGTAGTTACTGAACGCTGTTTGGGTTCAGGAATTTGACGCCCTAATCGTTGAGCAATTTCTACCCATTCTTGCATGATAATTTCTATATTTTGCAGTGCTTGTTGATAACTTTCTCCATCAGCAGCACATCCGGGTAATTCTGGAGCTTCGGCAATAAATGCTTGGTCTTCTTGGCTCCAGTAGAGAATTATTTCATAACGAAGATTCATTTTTAATTCCTATCTGGTACTTCAGAATGGCTGCACGCACTAGTTTAACTTGGTAGGCTTTAGCTTTTCCTTTTTTGTGTTGTAGGTTTAATATTTCTGGGATATCTTTTTTGGTGAAGATATAATTTCCGCCACGAATTTGCTCATCAAAGCCTAGTCTGTTTAAGAGTTGCCATAGTTGAGCAAAAGGGATTGCTGTATCAGAAGTCCCCGCTAGGATTTTCGCTAAGATTGGATCTGGTTGACTCACGTGTTTGAGAATGTCTTACTGCATCTATAGTCTCATATTTATTTGAGAGTGTCTTGATGTTTAGATAAATGCAATAGAGCGCTTCTTGCGCATACCCAACGTCGCACGTAGCTATACCTGTTTGCTGAAGATGAGGTTGCTTCATCTAAATTGAACTTAGGATAGGAGAAAAGCAAAGGTAAATTTTATATTTAACGCAACTTAATCACTCTGAAAAAATAAAAATAAGACGGTTTTTTTACTTTCTGATGGCACAGATTAGAGATAAATTTTATTGAACTTCCTTCAGCAATTTCAAACAATACTAATTATCACATGGTATCAATAGTCAACAGTCAATAAGACAAGCGTCAATATTGACCATTGACTTTCTAAAATATATGTTCACTTAATTTGTGCATTTGCATCTTTGCCATCTTTGCCTACTAAGGTAGGAGTAGGATTGGTTTTAGCTTGGGAGGCATTTTTTAAAGCAACCCAGCTACTAGCAATTGGCATTCGCCAACCAGTACCAAAGGCGCGATCGGTGATTTTTAGTCCAGGAGGTGCTTGTCGCCGTTTAAATTCAGCACGTGCAAGCATTTGGATGACTCGGTCTACAATTACTGCATCGTGTCCGGCGGTGACAATTTCGGCGGCTGATTGGTGTTTGTGAATCAGGCGTTCCAAGATGTCATCTAAAACCTCGTAGGGTGGAAGAGAATCTTGATCGACTTGGCCTGGTTTAAGTTCAGCGCTGGGTGCTTTGGTAAGAACATTTTGGGGAATAATTTCGCCCTGGCGATTTAACCAATGGCAAATTGAATAAACACGGGTTTTAGGAACGTCTGCAATTACTGCCAACCCACCATTCATGTCGCCATAAAGGGTACAGTAACCAACTGCCATTTCTGATTTATTGCCGGTAGACAAGAGGAGATAGCCGAATTTGTTGGCGATCGCCATTAATAAATTACCCCGAATCCGGGATTGCAGATTTTCCTCAGCAATGCCAAACTCAGTCCCAGCAAACAACTCAGCTAAACTGCGATCGAAGCATTGCATAGGTTCAGCAATTGGTAAGACAGTAGTTTTAATGCCGAGATTTTCTCCTAATGCCAAAGCATCGCTAATCGAATGTTCAGAACTATAAGGAGAAGGCATCAGAACACCGAAGACATTTTCTTTGCCGAGTGCAGCAACAGCGATCGCAGCTACCAATGAGGAATCTATCCCCCCGCTTAAACCCAGTACTACTTTAGCAAAGCCACACTTATGGGCATAATCGCGCACGCCTAAAACCAAAGCTGACCAGATTTCTTCGTCTTCAGACTGATAGGCAGGTGCTACAGTACCTAACTTAAAATCCCGTTGTTTCTCGTCAAATTCAACTATTACCAAGTCTGCCTCAAAACCACGGGCACGAGATATAATTTCACCTTGACGGCTCAAGGCAAAACTGCAACCATCAAATATGAGGTCGTCATTGCCTCCAATTTGGTTAGCATAGATCATCGCCTGTTGAAAACGCACTGCACTATGCTTCAGCATGAGTTCTCTAAATTGCTGCTTGCCGACAGTGTAAGGTGAGGCAGACAAATTCACAATCAAATCCACACCCAAAATTGCTAAATCAGCGATCGGGTTGACTGCGTAAGTGCGTTTGCCCCAAAATTCCTCATCATTCCATAAGTCTTCGCAAACAGTGACCCCAATATGCAGATCGTCCAAGGTGAAATAGTTCGCTTGTAACCCTGGTTCAAAATAGCGGTATTCGTCAAATACATCATAAGTAGGTAAAAGCCGCTTGTGAAAAACTTGCTTTACCTGTCCGCCTAGCAATAAAGCAATGCTATTAAATAAACCTTTACCACCTGTAGTATTTGCTTTGAGATTTTCTTCTACAGTTCCTACCAAAACAGCCAAATTCGGCGGCAAATCTCTCGCTAATTTTTTCAGGGTAGTACCCATCGTCGCCACAAAACTAGGATTTAGCAATAAATCCCTTGGGGGATAGCCGCACAAAGAAAGTTCTGGTGTTAATAGCAACCGCGCACCACCTGCTACGGCCTGTTGTGCTGCTTGCAGAATTTGTTGGGCATTTCCGGTTAAATCACCAATTTTAGGATTAAGTTGAGCGATCGCAATTTTCATTTTAGTTATTTGTCATTTGTCATTCGTTGAAAGACTTTTGACTCTGGACTTTGCAGTTAAACCGCGTCTACTTTGAAAACCATAGTTTTTTTTAGATCGGGTTTTGCTCCCAAATCCTCAAGTCTTCCCCGTTCCCCGTTCCCTGTTCCCTGTTCCCTTTTGAAAAACTTCAGTTCTCAACTTGGACAAGGTTTAAATAAATACCAAAGGCTTATCCTTAAAAGGGGCAAAAGCTTCGGCGTCAAACTTATACAAACTGGCCGGACGACCAGCACCACGCGATACCTTAATTCCGGTATCGCATAAAAA
The DNA here is from genome assembly GCF_002154695.1 of Nostoc sp. T09. Taxonomy (GTDB): domain Bacteria; phylum Cyanobacteriota; class Cyanobacteriia; order Cyanobacteriales; family Nostocaceae; genus Aulosira. Next base: position 3,301 of record NZ_MTAV01000157.1, on the reverse strand, counting down.
ACCTAACTTGAGTAGACGCGCCCGAAAATTAGAATAATCGGAGAAGTTTTCGCCTAAAACTGTGGTGTATAACTGATATAAATCATTTAAAGTAAACATTTCTGGCAAAACTTCAAAAGCTACCGGGCTATACTCCAATTTATTGCGTAAACGCCTGTGTCCGTAGGCTAAAACTTGATTGTGATCAAAAGCTAATTGAGGTAATTGTTTTACCGGATACCATGCTATGCCAGTGACTCCATCAGCAATTAATTCTGCTTCCTCAAACCGCACTAAGGCGAAGTAGCTGACTGAGAGATAACGCACACCATAACTATCGGTAGCTTCTCGTGGATCGCGATTGGGTCCACCAAAGGTATATAGCTGCTCTAAATAGAGATTTTTCACGCGAATTTTTTCAGCCATGATCCGATAGGCAGCATCTTCTAAAGATTCACCTTGACGAACCAAAGTACCCGGAAGACTCCAACAATTTAAAAATGGTTCCTGCTGTCGCATAACCAAGAGCACGAGCAGTCGATTTTGTGCAGTATCTACAGAAAAAATTACATTATCAACACCAACTTTAAAATCAGCCAAAGGTTGTTGATTTAACGGAGTTGGAAACTTTTTGTGGTTGCGTCCTGGCATTTGTACAAATGCTCTTGATGAATATAGGCAACGATAGATGGAGTTAGAGCTTGAGAATCTCCATGTTCGCGATAGGCTGTCGAGGAAATATCTAGTCCAGTTAAGCTGGCGATCGCCATTTTCCCACCTAGCTTTTGCACTCCCTCTAAACTAGACTCATCTATCGCATATCCCGGTCGCGGTACTACTAATAATTGCACCTGCCGCAACAAATCTTCAACTTGATACCAACGGGGTAGCTGACTCAGTAAATCTGAGCCAATTACCAAGGTATACTCGCTATCCTCTCCCCAACGAACTTTCGCTTTTGCCACTGTTTCTAGCGTTCGGAAGCTACTTAATTCCTGTTCTAAAGCAATATTGTGCCGTGATGTCTGGATATCCGCAATCAACAATCGCAGCATTGCCGCCCGATGTACTAATGCTGTTTGATGGGTTTTAAAAGGATTATCCGCAGCCCAAACTGCCACCCAATCATAACGCTCAGATAACCAACCCAGAATCGCCTGATGCCCAGCTGTTGGCGGATCGGCACTAGTACCAAACAAAGCAATTTTTTTCATCTTACTTTGCATCCTTTGGAGTTTGTTTTTTAGTCTCTTGTGTCAATCCTTGCAGGGCGTTGGAAATTTCTACATTCACTGATACAGGACGATCTAATCGCCTTGTCTGTTGTGGTAGACTGGCGACCGAGGCTGCGGTACGATGTCGAATTGTTGCTAAAGACTCTGGCGGTTGCAGCTGTTGACCTTCCTTCATCACAAGTTGCAATAAAGGTTCTTCGCCTAGAGAAGTTTCTGTGGCTAATCCCAATCTATCTACTTTTATTGTGCCTCCAGCGAACGAGCGAAAAATTTGCTTGCGTCCGGGATAGGTAGCTTTGTCCCGCGATTCTTTCATGACGGGGATACCATCAATTTCTACAAGTTTATAAACACCATTGACAGGCGCACCTGTAACCAGTCGCGTACCTAATCCATAGCCATCAATTTGGGCATCAACGGCTTTGAGTCTGGCAATTTCCCACTCGTCCAAGTCGCCACTAGCGAAAATTGGCACACCAGGAAGCAGCGATCGCACTTGTTTTGACAAGGTAACCAAATCTCCCGAGTCTAACCTGACGCCAGTCAAATGCATTTCCCCGGAATTGACTTTTTGAGCTAACCGATGGGCAGCAGCGATCGTATCGTAAGTATCAATCAACAATGGCGCACCCGGAAAATATCGATGAAACGCGCTAAAAGCTTGTTCTTCACTACCTGCCATTGCTGAAAGTGCCATCACCAAAGCGTGAGCCATCGTACCACTGGGCTTTTGGTTGAGTTGTAGCGCGGCTAACACATTAGAAGTTGAATCCAATCCTCCTGCTAACGCCGCCCGCGCTGCCCACAATGACCCTTGGGGGCTAAATGCCCGTCTTGTACCAAATTCTAAAAGTGTTGCTTGCTCTCCTGCTACATCCCTAATTCTTGCTGCCCTGGTAGCAATTAAGGTTTGATAATTCAGAGTATTTAATAGGTAAGTTTCTACTAGTTGTGCTTGCCAAAGGGGTGCTTCCACCCGCAACAATGGCTGATTTGCAAACACAGCTGTTCCTTCTGGTACTGCCCATACATCTCCAGTAAAACACCCTTCGGCTAGCAATGACCAAAAGCGATCGCTAACTTGACTAAAAATTCCCGTTGCTTGCAAAGCTTCGATCTGAGAGGGACTAAAACGCAATTTTTTCAAATATTCCAAGGCTTGCGCCAGTCCCATCGCAATTAAATAGCCAAAACCCTCTGGTAACTTCCTAGCAAATAATTCAAAGCTGGCCTGTTTTTGTTCTACACCTTCACCTGTATAACAAGCTGCCATCGTTAGTTGGTAAAGGTCAGTCAGCAGGCTGTAATCCTCAGCAGCAAAATTCAATTCCTGATTAAGGTAATTTTGCTGTTGTTGATTGTTTGTATATCTCTCCAAGTCCGGGAAAGTCGTCATGCCGGAGCGTCCTTACAAGATGCTTGTTCTATTTATGGTAACTTTCACCATAAATTATGTCAAGTCTTGGGGAGTTCTGCGATTAATTGGCATAAAAAATCAGATTTATCAGCTGATTAATCTAATTTTCATAATTTATTTAATATTTTTTAATAGTTATAGTCAATAATATAGAAAGTAGCTTGCCAAAAGTATAATGAAATGTAACAATAAATTGTCTGAAAAATTAGCAGCATCTTTGTCAATCAAGGGTTTGAGAAATAGCTAATTTACAATTAGGATTAAACACAAAAGTTTAAACTGCAAAGAAGCTAAAGTATTGCAAACATATCTGAACAACTATTGCAGAGGTTGTTGATATATTTAGGATTTAAGCAAAGGCAGAATATCACAATTAGAGTATAGACATCACCAATTCAAGTGACTCATAAAAAGGGGTCTAAGATTATGGCTATTTCCAGAATCATTGCTAGCGTAACTCAGTTTATTTCTGAAGCTGTAATGCGGATTTTTGGTCCTAATGATGATGCTTATCCTGTGATTGGTGTTCAACCCTTTACAGGCGATCCTTACAGAAAAGGGATGGCAGATTATTGGTAAATAAGAGATTAATTATAAATGAGATATTTTGAAATTATACCAATTTGAAAAAAGAATGCGACAGATGGTAAATCTAAGTATAGGTAGCATT
>NZ_MTAV01000015.1 GCF_002154695.1 Nostoc sp. T09 | reverse complement strand
GGATATTCCTTCATTCTCGATGCCCTATTTGCCCTAAACACCATTTAAATTGGTATCACTTCTCAGCAGAAGTTATCGCCGCAACTACTGCTGTGGCCGCAGGTGCGATTTTGGCAATGATCACAGACACCATGATTCCAGAAGCCTTTGAACAAGCCCATGATTTTGCAGGATTAATCGTCGTCTTTGGGTTTCTGGCAGCTTTTGTTCTTAGTAAACTCGGTTGAGAATTAGCAAGTCATTAGCTCTGTTCACTTCTTGCCATAATCTTTAATTTAGAGAATCACCTTAGCGCTTGCTTCTTACTATTAAGATAACGATAGTAATTGCACAGGTTGAGACACATCTGTAATTGTCTGAAGAGAAAAAATGGTAGAGAATTCAACGATAAAAGCTTGAACTTGGTGTTAATAAAAATCCAAATCAAAAAAATTTGCTAGTTTCGTAATTAATGATGAGTAAGTAACGATCGTGAGTGCAGAGATATCATTAGCCTGGAAAGAAGTTCAATCCATGATCAATGGATTTGTTACACTGTTACCTAAGCTTGTGCTAGCGTTAATTGTTTTTCTCATATTTTTCTTGATTGCAGGAGCAATTAAGAAATCAGTTAAACGATTAACTCGTAACCGTCGCTACGCTAGAAATCTAGGATTAGTGCTGGGAAGGTTAGCACAGGGTACAACAATTCTGGTAGGTCTATTTGTGGCTTTATCGATTGTTATCCCCACATTTAGAGCAGGTGATTTAGTACAACTGTTGGGAATTAGCGGGGTAGCAATTGGTTTTGCTTTCCGTGATATTTTGCAAAACTTCTTAGCTGGGATTTTAATTCTGCTAACTGAACCGTTCCGAATAGATGATCAGATCGTCTTTAAAAATTTTGAGGGAACTGTAGAAAATATCGAAACACGCGCGACAACGATCAAAACCTACGATGGTCGCCGAATTGTGATTCCTAACTCTGAGTTGTTCACCAATTCTATAACCGTAAATACTGCTTTTGACAGCCGCCGTTTACAATACGATGTCGGTATTGGTTATGGCGACGATATCGACCGAGCCAAGCAATTAATTTTAGAAGCAATGCATAGCGTAGATGAGGTATTACAAGACCCCGCTCCTGATGTATTGGTGATGGAACTAGCTGAAAGTTCTGTTAATATTCGCGCACGCTGGTGGATTAAACCACCACGTAGGGCAGATGATCTAGCTTCACGCGATCGCGTACTATCTGCAATTAAGAAAAAGCTCGTCGAAAACGGCATAGACTTACCTTTTCCCACAACACAGATTTTATTTCATGACCAAACCGAAGAGACAGATGGCAATCGTTCCCGTCAGCGTGAAGGATGGCCAGCAGGAAAAGGTGAATTACCCAAACCTCGCCGGATCAGTGATTCTCTAAGGTTGCTTGCTCAAATGCGTTCTTCTAATGATGGGAACGGCAAGGTAGATTCTGAAATCGACGGACAATGAGAACACCAAATTAAACAAGTGAGATTTGCATTGTATTTATAACAAAAATTAATCATTGATATCTACTAAAAATATGCACCATCAAGCAAAATATTTGGGGTCGAATTCATCAAATTTGAGCAGTTTGTCAACTAAGCAAACAGTATCAATCATCAAGCTTTTTTTTCAACAACCAATAACTTACTTACTAGTACCTTGCTTAGGAATAACAGCCGGATTTTTGAGTAGTTGTACAACAGATGTATCTAGAGAAGTTAGTCCTTTGGTTGGTTCTACCCCAACACCCACAGTTCAACAGACAGCTAATCAAAGCGATCGCTCTCTTACCCCAACTGCCGAAGATAACAACTTTGTGGTTACAGTCGTGGAAAAAGTAGAACCAGCAGTAGTTCAAATTAATACTTCTCGAACTGTGACAACTCAAGCGCCACAGCTACCCGGTGGGTTGAACGATCCATTCTTGCGGCGGTTTTTTGGTGAAGCTATACCAACACAGCCTCAAGAGCGAGTTGTGCGCGGTCTTGGTTCGGGTTTTGTTATCGATCCTAATGGGCGAATTCTTACCAACGCTCACGTTGTCAACAATGCTGATACAGTAACGGTGTCATTTTCTGATGGTCGTACTGTTCAAGGCAAAGTGTTGGGTAATGATCCTGTAAGCGATGTTGCCGTTGTACAGATTCCTGGTAATAATCTTCCAACAGTAGAAATCGCAAATTCTGACTCAGTGCGACCAGGACAATGGGCGATCGCAATTGGTAATCCCTTGGGTTTGCAACAAACTGTAACCGTCGGTGTAATTAGTGCGATTAACCGTTCTTTAAATCTTTCTTCTACCAGACCTGCTAGCTATATTCAAACTGATGCAGCTATTAATCCTGGCAATTCAGGCGGGCCTCTACTCAACGCGCGCGGTCAAGTAATAGGAATTAACACAGCAATTATTCAAGGTGCTGAAGGTATTGGTTTTGCTATACCTATCGACACGGCTCAAAGAATTAGTCAGCAATTGATTAGTAAGGGCAAAGTTGAATATCCGTATTTAGGGATTGAAATGCTAGCTTTAACACCGGAAATAAAACAAAGACTCAATAATTCTCCTAATACTAATATTCGCATCCAAGCAGACCAAGGAATTTTAATTGCTCGTGTTGTTCCTCGTTCTCCAGCTGATAGAGCCGGATTGCGTGCAGGAGATGTCATCCAAAGAATAAACAATCAATCAGTTACCACCGCTGATGAAATTCAACAAATACTTCAAAACAGTGGCATAGGTAGCAACTTGCCTATCGAAGTGCAACGTAATGGGCAGACTTTGCAATTAACAGTAAGACCTGAACCACTGCCATCGCCAACTAATACCCAGCCGTAAGCTCAGACTCTATGGTGAGAAGCCAAAGCACAGGTTTGATTGGAATCGCCAATTTCTATTTGTAAAGTAGAATGTTCAATGCCGAAATGGTCGTGCAGTTCTTTACAAGTATGGACTAAAAAATCATCACCGGGATGACCAGAGGACATCACTAAGTGAGCAGTTAAGGCTGTTTCAGTTGTACTCATTGCCCAAATGTGTAAATCGTGAATTTGGGTAACACCAGGAAGTTCTGATAGATAAGTTTGAACTGCTAATGGTTCAATTCCCTCTGGGACGGCATCTAATGCTAAATTCACCGAATCTTTCAACAATTGCCAAGTTCCAAATACCACCACAGCAACGATAATCAAGCTCACAACTGGGTCAAACCACAACCAGCCTGTGAAAACAATGGCGATCCCAGCTAAGACAACTCCTAAAGAAACTCCAGCATCAGCAGCCATGTGTAAGAATGCGCCGCGAATGTTTAAGTCATGTTTGCGACCTGACATAAACATCAAAGCAGTGATTGTATTGATGACAATTCCTACCATCGCAACAGCGATGACTGTACTTCCTCCTACGGATGCAGGACTGTGAAAGCGTTGCACTGCTTCCCAAGCAATTCCGCCCATGACTAACAAAAGCGCGATCGCATTAATTAAAGCCGCTAAAATCGAGGAACGTCGCAGACCATAGGTATAGCGTTGGCTTGGGGGTCGGCTACCAAGAAAACTTGCGCCCCAAGCAAGTAGCAATCCTAATACATCACTCATATTGTGACCTGCATCAGCAAGCAGCGCTAAAGAGTGAGCTAAGTACCCATAAACTGCTTCAATAATTACAAATCCCAAATTCAGGATAGTACCAATCATGAAAGCGCGGCTGTAGTTATTAGTGCCATGTTCATGATGATGATGATTATGACTATGACTATGATTATGTGCCATTCTTGATACCTAAATAACAGCCTGCTTCTTAACGCTAGTTTCTAGAATTTTTGTGCTAATCACCACTAACTTAACTTAACATCAATCTCTTTCTTTAAATAGAAAGAAATAGAGAATTTGCCATCCGTATAGCAGAAGTTAGAGAAAATAATTGCCATTATTTTATGAGGTTAGAGTATTGATTATTTGAAATGCAAATACTCTGAAAAGCCAGAAATGTCATGAAATGATGAGGATGAATCATGATTAACTTGGGATATGCCAGCTTGTTTATAGTTATATTGGCAGCATTATTGGCAGCGATCGCTCAAATGGGCGTTGCATTAGATGAAGCAGATATTGGGCGCTTTTCGATTTGGACAGGTATTGCTTCTGTAATTGCTGGTTTGCCGATGATGTTGTGGTAATTAGCTCTATACGGTTAAGTTAAGAAAATTCCTGTGTGGAGGCGAGGGAACAGGGAACAGGGAACAGGGAACAGGAAGGGGAGAAAAAACAGGCTTATCTGAACTGTATTGCTCTATAGCTCATTCATTCTGAAGATTTTGAGGTTAAGAATGAGCTTGCTACTTTTACTATTAATCTTTAACCTATTTGTGTTTTTAATAGTAATTTTTATTACATAATTTATTAAACATTAATCTGGCTTGCTCCATCTAAAGTTGTTTACAGACAGGAATGCTTAAGCAATGAGGATATTTCTGTAAGTTGATTTGGATTTGCTGGGTATTTGCTTAATTAGAGAATTTATACCTGATTACTCTACCATTTGTTAGAGGAAACAATCGCACCTCTTAACTACGATGTGTATGCGATGGGCTTCCTATTGATTTTTGAAATACAAGTAAATATGGTGGGCGCTGTCAACCATACACTGCTTAAGTTTTTCACAAATAATTTAGGATTCTTATTCTTATACCATTTCACCTAAATAATGATACAAATACGCGCTTCCGGGTTTAGCAATGCTAAACCCCTACGAAAAATTTATGTGGATCAGGATTTTCGTGAATTGGTATTAGCTAAATTCAGAGAATGAAGATTATTTTCGTTATTTAGGATAAGTCAGAAATTCAAAGTTTTGAGATAGCAATTGTGTTGTTAAAGGCTAAATATGCAACACATAAATTTAAAAGACAGACTCAAAAAGGCAAGTACTGAAATCATTGCGTGCTTTCTGAGGCGTATTCAACCTGGCTCTAAGCTCTTTCTCTGAATGTGAAGATTTCTCATCCCCTAGCCCCTATTTTTGTAGGAGATTAATCATGGCTACCGTTGAACAATTGCAAGCATGGCATGAGTTAGCACAACAATTGCGGGTTGATAGTATTCGTGCTACCACGGCTGCCGGATCGGGTCATCCCACTTCTTCTATGTCTGCTGCTGACTTGATGGCAGTGTTGCTGGCGAAGTATCTCCGCTACGACTTCAGCAATCCACGCGATCGCAACAACGACCACCTCATCTTCTCAAAAGGACACGCAGCACCGCTATTGTATGCAATGTATCGCGCGGCAGGAGTAATTGACGATCGCGAGTTGATGTCACTGCGAAAGTATGGCAGTCGCTTAGAAGGGCATCCCACCCCAGTACTACCTTGGGCAGATGTGGCAACTGGTTCACTTGGTCAAGGATTACCCATCGCCGTTGGCGTTGCTTTAGCTGGCGAATATTTAGACAAGCTACCATATCATACTTGGGTTTTGCTTGGGGATAGTGAAATGGCAGAAGGTTCAATTTGGGAAGCTTTTGAACACGCCACACACTACAAACTGGCAAATTTAATCGCCATCCTTGATGTCAACCGCTTGGGGCAGCGCGGCGAAACAATGTTAGGTTGCAACACTCAAGTTTACTGCGATCGCGCTCGGGCTTTTGGCTGGAAGGCTATTGAAATCGACGGTCACAACTTAGAAGAGATTGACCAAGCCTACGCAGAAGCAGTTGATAACCTCGATTTTCCCACACTTATTGTGGCTCGGACAAAGAAGGGTAAGGGTGTGGCCCATTTAGAAGATATTGGCGGTTGGCATGGTAAAGCATTAAAACCCGATGACGCCAAGAATGCGATCGCTGAATTGGGAGGAGAACGCCAAATAATTATTCAGGTTGAACAACCGAACTCGGAGGTTCAAACAGCTACAACTGCTCAAACTCATGCTCTCCAGCTTCCCGTTTACCAAGAAGGTGATTTAGTTGCAACTCGTAAAGCTTACGGGGATGCTTTGAAAGCTTTAGGCGCATCTCGACCGGATGTGGTTGCTTTAGATGGAGAAGTGAGCAACTCCACCTACGCCGAAGAGTTTGCCAAAGCTTACCCCGATCGCTATTTTGAGATGTACATTGCCGAGCAGCAAATGGTAGCCGCAGCAGTAGGATTACAAGTGCGCCAATACAAACCTTTTGCTTCCACCTTTGCAGCGTTCTTAAGTCGAGCTTACGATTTTATCCGCATGGCTGCGATCTCTCGTGCTGATATTAAACTTGTTGGTTCCCATGCGGGAGTTTCAATTGGTCAAGATGGCCCTTCCCAAATGGCATTGGAAGATTTAGCTTGTTTGCGCGCAGTTTGGAGCAGCACCGTGCTTTACCCCTGCGATGCTAATCAAACCGCCAAACTTGTAGCCGAAATGGTAGATCTTGATGGCATTGTCTATCTGCGGACAACCCGTGAAAGCACACCTGTTCTCTATCAGGCTGATGAAGATTTTGCAGTTGGTGGTAGCAAAGTCGTTCGCAGTTCCGATCGCGATCAAGTTGCAGTGATTGCAGCCGGGATTACAGTACATGAAGCTCTCAAAGCTTACGATCGCCTGAAACAGGAAGACATTGCAGTGCGTATCATCGATGCTTACTCTCTCAAGCCAATTGATGCTGTAACCCTACACCAAGCCGCCCGTGACACCGATGGCAAACTCGTTGTAGTAGAAGACCACTGGAGTGAAGGCGGGCTAGGTGCTGCTGTTCTTGATGCTTTTGTAGGTGTAGGTGCTGCTCCCAGCTATGGTGAATTGCCACTAAACTTTGTCAAGCTAGCAGTACAGGATATGCCAGGATCGGGCACTCCTGAAGAACTACTTCATGCCGCCCACATTGATGCCGATGCCATTGTCGAAGCAGTGCGATCGCTTGTTCAACAAGCCACTTGGGTGCCAACAGAATAACATCCATGATGTCCTTGTTAACACTGGCAAAAATATAGTTCTCTCGGACACTCAACAACCGCCCGCAGGCTAGAAGCTTGCGGGCAATATAATTTGTCTGTCGATGCATTTGCATTGCAGTCGATGCATTAACATTGCAAGTCGATGCATTAACATTGCAAGTCGATGCATTAACATTGCAGGGCGATGCATTAGCATTGCAGGTTGATGCATTAACATTGCAGGGCGATGCATTAACATTGCAGAGCGATGCAAATACCAAACTGCAAAAAGATATTAATTGGTAAGGAACACAATCTTTAAATAAGTAGTTATTATATAGGACTCATATTTGATTTTTGAAAAAAACTCAGTACACTTTTATTCCTTCTTCCCTGTTCCCTGTTCCCTGTTCCCTCCCTACGTAAATAATTTCAGTAATCAAATCGGATTGCTATATTAATTCAAGCTACTTAGTTAGGTTGCCAAATATATATCATTTAACAACAGCTTAAATTTACGTCTTTTGATATATATAAATTGCTACTTTAGATAGTTTTGCTAATTATAATCCAGAAAATACTCATTTTATAATTACTATTAATGTATTATTTAAAACTTTCTTTAGTAACAAAAAATGATTTCTCCTTGGAAAACTTCTTTACCACTAGAAAAGTACTCATCAGAACGTGTTGTCATCTATTTTCACAATGATGAACAATGGGTGCCAATTAAGCACTGTTATCTGTTAAAAGCAGTTGCACTTTACCAAAAAACAATAATTTTATCAGGTAAAGAAGTTTTTGCATTTCCTCCTGATTTAGATCCTAATATCTTTTATAAATTGACTTAAATCTCTACTAAGTTACTATCTGTTTTATTATCTAAAAATTGATGAGATTGTTGCCCTACAAAGCGTTAGGGTGGCAATGACATATACTACTTTTGATTGCAATTGGCTGTCAGTATTGATAGTTGACCGTTATTGCTTTTTTTGATTTCCTATTTTTATCTACTTAGAGTAATAGGAAAGCTGAGGTGATACTCGGTAATTCCAATTTATGTTGGGTCAAATCCAATCAAAAATTATGGCTACTCTCAAAGTTTTTTAACAAGGACTCGTAAGCATAAAACAAGCTAGAAAGCGAGTGCTTGATTTTTAGATGCGTTTTCCTTAGAGATTTTAGATTTGCAAGTGCGTAAGCTAGACATCGCCTATTGCCATTCCGCCCAAATAATAACTTTTGCAAAGAGACAGGAATTTACGTATTTTTATGGTGGCTATATGTAAAATTTACAGATGAGCATGGTAAGTGGGCTAATATCATGTTGGATTCTCGATTTTAAATCATAGATTTTGCTAACGTTCTCACGGATTATTTGACGATTTCAAAGTTTCGCCAAATTGGGATTAATTACGTTATGCCTGATTCATCGTTTCTAGCTTCCAGCCAGAAAAATGCTGCGACAAAGCGGGATATTAAGCAGGTTCCCTTTGTTGAGCTATTCAATAATCGATTGCAAGGAGTTGTTTCTAGCGGTTCTGATATTGAAAGGGTTTACGTTTCTTTTTTTGAAACGGGGACGCTAGATTTTTATTGCAGTACAAATAATAACCGTCCTTGTGGGGGTTTGGGAGGCTATCCCTGTAAGCATTTGCAAGCTGTGATGAAGGAAGCGATCGCAGCTTACGGTATTGACCAAGTAATCAATTATCTCAAAGTTCCGGGTGATGTTAGCCAGATTAATTCTCTTGTTGACATTATCAACCGTCGCGGTACGGTAAAAAAAGAGCCTGCAAGTGAAGTTTTCAGCCGCTTTTTAAATTACCTACGCTACCTGGAATTGGAAACGTCAAATTCTCCGCTACCTGAAATGAGTTGGTTCATATAATCATGGCTTTTCCTGGCGCGTTGCATCCATTAGGCGAAAGCAATCAAGTAGTATTAGAGTTGATTGCTGGTTTAGATGAGTGTTTTATTACTGGCTTTGCCAATCTAGACGATCAACATCTCCAGACTTTGCAGGGTTTAGTTCGGGTATTTACTGGCACACCACTACAGCAATCATTGGCTAATGCTGTTGTGGCAATTAGCTCCAATGAGTTTGTAGATAAGCATTTTTCCGTTTTAGCTAGTGCCCGCGCTTCAATTCAAGGAGCGCTATTTGATACATTACAATCTCAAGTGCGAAGTTTGTTAGGGCGTGGGGAAATAGCTGAAGCGCAGTTGGAAGAATCCAGCGAAGCACCGAATAATGTCAATGTTCTATTAGCAAGTGTGCGTCACTGGTTAATGGAACTTGCTTTAGTCGGGTATGGACGTTTGGATACAGCAACCTTGGTTCATTTTGCGGGGACGCTGGAACAAATTCAAGCGGAACCTTTATTAATACGACAAGCTGCAATACTGACGGGATATTTTAATGAATTGATGCGTAATGTCCCGGTTGTTGATAGCCAAGCAATTCCTGCATACCGTTGGGTTGATTTGTGGATGCAGGCGATGGTAGGGACTTTGCGATCGCCTAATTTACCAAAATCGCAGCCAATATCGGGAAACTTAGAAATTTTAGGTTTAGATTTACGCCAACACGCGAATTTAGTTAGCTTTACAGCTTACGGGTTGTTAGATGCAAATAATCAAACTCAGTTGGTGCGAGTTACCCAGTCAGCTTACAAAGTAGATGCAATCAATAACGAGCAAATTTGGTTATTATTTCCCAATGCAACTGCTTTGCTTGATGCTTTCGCGCAAACTCGGATACTGCAAATCAAAGATGTACCTTTGCTGCCCACCGGAGATTTACTGTGGCAAGGTAAAGCAGAACTTGGTCAAAATTATAATTTGATGCAGCGTGCAGAGAAATTTTTCGCTGAGAACCCAGCGAATAGCCTAGTTTATTCTACAGTTGCAGCGAGCGATCGCCATCCCATCCAACTTGCCGAACCGATATTTCTCAGTAAGTATAAAGTCATCAAAAATGATGAAGATATAGTTTTAAATTGGGGTGATGCAGGAGAACTTAGCATTGCCACCGAACGTATCAGCAGTTTATCAGAACTCAATTTAGATGCGATCGCCAAATCTCAGCAAATCTTCGGCCTATTGCGCTTTGATGCAGGGAAATGGACAGTTCAACCTTTAGCGGTGACAGTTAAAAACAAAACAATATATACAGGACAAACCGCAGCGTCAGTAATTTCCAAGAAAGATTCAATCAAAGGTAGCGTCGTGGGAATTCTGCAAGAACGTTCTAGCCGACTACTGCGTAAGGGTTGAGGAAAAAATCATGGATACAGAGCAAATTTCCCAACGCCGTCAAGTTGTATACTGGCGCTTGCTAACCAGTATGTTTGGCTTCAGCGAACAGGGTGCAAATTTTGAACACATGGCGACTGAAGTTGTCAGCGAGTTGAGTTTACCGCAATTAATCCTCGACCCTAATATTAGTATTGAAAACTTACTGCACCGCTACCCAGAATTAGAAGCAGATTTTAAGAATCCAATTATTCCTCAAGACGACACAGCAACCAAAGCAGAAACCGCCACCCTCCGCCGCGCCTTAGTTTTCTCCAAATTACTGCTAAATTCTTTCGGCCCCAACACCCAAACAGGAGTTGTCACCGCCCAACAATACGCCCAGTGGTTGAAAGATGTAGGATTTTTAGAACAAGCCTTAGGATGTCAACCAGGAAGTTTGCGTGGAAACGGGCCAAGTATTGGGAAAAATCCAGGTAATCAAAATCAAGGTAGTGGTAACAATGGTGGCGGTATGGGTGCGGGTTCTGGTAGCGGTGGCGGTTTTACCGTTACAGAAGAACAACTACGCGCCATCCTCAAAGCTTTGGAAGGTGAATTAATTCACCGCATGGCTTTGCACGAAGTTCTCAAAGATGACAGATTAGCCAGTCAACTAACGCCATCAATGGCTTTGGTGGAACAATTATTACGCGAAAAAGCGAACTTGTCAGGAAATGCGCTGAAAAACGCCAAAAGGTTGATTCAGGAGTATGTAGACGAACTAGCCCAAGTGCTGCGGTTACAAGTAGCGCAAGCAGTGGCGGGTAAAATTGATTATTCATTACCACCAAAGCGGATATTTCGCAACTTAGATTTAAAGCGGACAATTTGGAAGAATCTCACCAACTGGAACCCAGAAGAACAAAGATTATTTGTCGATAGACTGTACTACCACCATACAGCCAAGAAAAAAACACCAACTCGCATGATTGTAGTCGTTGACCAATCGGGTTCAATGGTTGATGCGATGGTACAGTGTACTATCCTGGCTTCTATTTTTGCCGGACTTCCCAATGTGGAAGTGCATTTGTTAGCGTTTGATACTCAAGTAATTGATTTAACAGCTTGGGTACATGACCCCTTTGAAGTGCTGTTGCGAACTAACTTAGGTGGGGGAACGCATATTTACGCAGCATTGCAAGAAGCCGCACAAAAGATTTTAGAGCCAAAGAATACGGCGCTGGTGTTAATTTCTGACTTTTACGAAGGTGGTAGCGACCAAGTTTTATTTGACTATATTAAATCGTTGAAGGAGTCAGGATTACATTTTATTCCGGTGGGGGCGGTGACAAGTTCGGGATATTTCAGCGTTAATCAATGGTTCCGCGACAAGTTGAAGGAGTTAGGTATGCCAATTTTAACTAGTAGTCCGAAGAAGTTAATTCAGGAATTAAAAAAAGTAATTGTTAATTAACTTCTTACCTCTGTGTCCCCGCGTCTCTGTGGTTCAAAAATTATTTTCTAACCGCAGAGGCGCAGAGAACGCAGAGAAAAATTACAGAAAATAATTAGGAGATAAAAATGGCAAAGGCTAAAAGTAATACGACAAATGGTGCAAGCAGCGACACAAAAGATAATACTGTAATGCTGCGCCAACCGGCGGAAATGAAATATGCAGACGAGTTGGAATATTTAGCATCGATTGATAAAGGTACAAAGCCGTTTTCTTGGCGACTGTCGCCGCAAATGGTACGGACTTTTGTGTTGGGAAGTACACCATCGCAAAAACTAGACCGCCAAATTGAGCAAAAATGGTACGGAGATAGCGCGATCGCAGAACGTGCTATTGTCACTTTAGCTTCTGACCGGGGTTTATTGTTGATTGGTGACCCTGGTACGGGTAAAAGCTGGCTAGCAGAATTACTAGCGGCGGCGATTTCTGGTAATTCAACTTATGTAGTTCAAGGAACAGCGGGAACTACAGAAGACCAAATTAAGTATTCTTGGAACGTAGCGATGGTAATTGCGGCTGGTCAATCCCGTGATTCTTTGATTCCCTCACCAATTATGACAGCCATGCATAGCGGTGCAATGGGCAGGTTTGAGGAATTGACGCGCTGTACTTCCGATGTGCAAGATGCACTGATATCTATACTGAGTGAAAAGTATATTTCGATTCCTGAACTGAAGACAGATAACGTAGCTTTTGCTCAACCAGGATTTAATGTCATAGCCACAGCTAACAGCCGTGATAGGGGTGTAAATGAACTTTCTTCAGCATTAAAGCGGCGGTTTAATTTTGTACATATGCCTGTGGTAACGAATAAGAAGCAGGAAAAAGAAATTATTCTCTTCCGTACCAAGGAGTTGATGAACCGTCACGGCTTTGAGGTGGATGTGCCGCCAACGTTATTGGATGTATTACTGCAAACTTTTGCAGATTTGCGCGAAACCAGTGCAGCAGCCAGTTCCGATGACCAGCGTTTAGAGTCGGCGCTTTCTACTGCTGAACAAATCGGTGTTTTAGAAGATGCGATTTTACACAGTCGTTTTTTTGGCGCGACTAATTTAGAAGCAAGTGCATTAGCAAAGTCATTGGTAGGTACTTTGGTGCGTCGTCAACCAGAGGATATTTCGGTGATGAATCAGTTTTGGCACGCAGTTGTGGAGAAGCGTAGTAAGGAAAACAAAGGTGAATGGGAAGCTTTTCTCGAAGGTGGCAAACAAGCAATGGGGCTATTTTAAATCTCTAAAACTCTGCCTTTGTTGGATAAAATATCTCAAAGAACTGAAGATTTAGAGCTAAAGGAGAAAACTATGACTATTGCCGCTTCCGATACACCTTTGGCAAAATCATTACCTACAAACATCACCATACTTCAAGGCATTCACTGGGATACCTATCAGAATTTAGTGCGAGATTTGGAGTCACAACCTGGAACGCGACTGACTTATGATGATGGAACTTTGGAGATTATGATGCCGCTACCACCACACGAACGTTATAAAAGATTATTAGGTCGTTTTGTTGAAGTTACTACAGAAGAGTTAGGAATTGAAATTGGCAGTTTAGGTTCTACAACTTGGACACGAGAAGATTTACGCAAGGGTTTAGAACCAGATGAATGTTATTACATTCAAAATGAGTTAGCTGTGCGCGGTAAAGATGTAATTGATTTGACAATTGATCCACCTCCAGATTTGGCAATTGAGGTTGATAGTACCAGCAGTTCAATGAATCGGATGGGGATTTATGCGGCGTTGGGTGTGCCGGAAGTGTGGCGTTTTGATCGTGAGATTTTGACAATTTTGAGTTTAGTTAATAATGACTACCAACCCCGTGAAATGTCGTTAGTGTTGCCGATGTTTAATGCTGCTGTGTTGATGAAGTTTTTGGAGTTAAGTTTAACGATGGGTGAAACAAGTTTAATTCGTCATGTGCGGCAATGGGTAAGGGAACAGTTAGCCAAATCATCATAGAAAATCAGGGAGAAATTTGAATAAACGATGCGGATACCTTCTCAATCAAACTCTAAAGGCCATAAATCTGAAACTGGTACTTCCCAACCTGGAAGCAGTTCGGGAACCGTTAATACATCGCCATTGTGAAGTACAATTACCTCTTTTCCCAAATTGTAAACTTCCACAATTTGCTCATCAGGATTAAGCAAAATTCCGACTTTAGTTCCCAAACTCAGAAATTCTTGAATCTTACCTCTGATATCCTCTAAATTATCGCTGGGAGACTTGACCTCAACAGTTAAATCAGGAGCCAATTGAGCAAAAGATTTGGGGCTGCGACGTAAGCGTTCAGCTAAAACAAATGAAGCATCTGGTGCGCGCAAATTTGAGTTTGGCAATCTAAAACCAGCGCTAGAAGCTGTTATTCTTCCTAGCTTACGCGGTTTAACCCAGTTACGTAACTGGGACACCATCTCAGCAGCAACTTCATCTGATTCGTATCCTGATGGACTCATGACAATAATATTACCCTTAACTAGTTCCATGCGATAGTCGGGGTACTGTTGCTGAATTTTTTCTAAATCTTCAAGTGTCAGTGACATAAAGCCTCCGATTCTGACATGGGCTGTATTTATATTATGAGGAATCCAGAATAAACAGGCGATGTCTACGATGGTCACTGAACTTTGTCGAAGTGCGGGCTACGCCTACTCACAAATCAGTCAACAATGAACCGATGTCTAATGACAAATGACAAATGACGAACCCCACGAGTTAACTTTATTTACGCCAACCTCCTAAACTATGGTTAACCTCCCAACTGCATTCAATTCACTCCAAGAACAACTACTCAACGCTGCGGAAAAATTTGCTACGGATGCTCAACCTTTAAGCGAAATGTTAACGGCTTTGATAACAGACGTAGAAAAAGCCAGCAGCGAACCCCTAGAAATTTTTCCGGTGTGTCATCATTCACCATCTTCCGCTTTGCAGATGGTGCGACGGTTGCGAGAGAAGCCGCCGAAGGTAATTTATTTAGAATTATGCGAAGACTTACAAAATACTGTCGAGAATTTACGTGATTGTAAATTACCCGTCGCTTTACAAGCCTTCGCCGCCGAATCTGAGACTTTTTCGCCCAAAATCATGCCGTTGAGTGTGGTTGCACCCATCACCGAAGCTTCGGCAGAATATCAAGCGATCGCATTTGCGCTGCAAAACCCAGATACTGAGTTAGTATTTGTAGACCGGGCTGTTGATTTTGTCTTCCAATGGGAACCTCCTGATACGAAAGTTGTGGAATCGGAAGAACCCGCCAGCGATGAAGCAAAAATGCATGGTTCGGCGGTTGGTGTGGAAGTAGGTAGTTTAGTTCCGACTTTTGACCAATTTTTAACCTTTTTGTTGCGAAACTCCAATACCCGCCACTTTTCCGAATGGTGGGATGAGTATGTGGAAACAGCAATTATAGGTGCAGATTACGAAACCTACCGCCAAGTGATGTTCCTCATCGGTAGCTTACTGCGTCGTTTAGGAACCCGCGACAAAGATATCGAAATCGACCGCCAGCGCGAACGCTATATGTGGACTTGCATGAAAAAACACATGGCGGCGAATAATATTGCACCGTCGGAAGCTATATATATATGTGGTGCAGCTCACTCAGCTAGCGATGTAGAAGAATACAGCGTTACTAATAATAATGTTTGGGAAATACCTGAACGCACCCAAACTAAATGGTTATACGGTTTAATTCCTTCCAGTTTTGCTGCTATCGAATACCAATTTCATCACCCAGCAGGTACAGTGTCCCTAGCGGAAGCAAATTGGAAAAAGAATCTCAAGGTGACGGGGTTGAAGGAATTTTCTCTAAATAAAGAAGAGAAAGCAACCAAAGCTAAACCCAGTCCAGTTGTAGCAACCAACTCTACCCTCACAGCCTTTTTAACTCGTCCCCCAGAACTAGCCGCCGCAGATACGGAACAGTTATTACAATGGTGTGCTGATATTGTAGGATTAGCGCGAAAAAATGCCTATTTAGCTAGTACCGCCGACTCCATCGCTATCTACCAAACCTCAATGCTGCTAGCGGGGATGCGGAACCGGATGCATCCCACACCCTACGATTTCCAAGATGCAGCCATAACTTGTCTAGAAAAAGAACGCACTCCCAAAAAACGCAATATTTACCAACTTTGCCAAATTTTACTCGGAGGCGATCGCATTGGTACGGTTGGTTATGCTTCTTTACCTCCCCTGGCGCAAGATGTTTACGATAGGCTGCAACCACTGGGAGTCAACCTACTTGCACAAACCAACCAACGCGCCTTAATGGATTTTAAACAGCAGCCGGAACTTCTACCCTGTTCCGATGTGCTGTGGCGATTGCATTATTTATTAGGTGATACGATTGTAAAACCAATTATGGGCGATCGCAGCCTTGGTTCAAAACCAATTCAAGAATCTTGGGAAATTCGCATCGGTAAATACCAACGCCATATTATTATGCTCGGTTACGAGGGTGTGAGCATCGAGCAAGTTCTAGAACAGCGTCTCAAGCAGTTGGCGTTCTCTCCCCAAGCACAAACCAGCGATGTTCTCAAAGCCACAGAAGATAGCATTTTATACGCCCGTAGCCTCCGACTAACGCAAGAACTCGGAGAACACGCGATTTCTCTCCTCAAACAAGAAACTGGAGTCAGCGATGCACCGCAAGTATTTGAGCGCGTCCGCCGACTAGTACATTATTATCGCACCACACCCACAGGCTTACCGGAATGGATAGAGCGTTTTGTTACTACAGGCTACGGTCATTACGCGACATTACTACCTCAAGCCTTCGCTGATAGAGGAACAACTCCCGAACAAATCGCCGGGATGTTGAATTTTATTTTCACACTCGAAAGTTTGGCATTATCTCTCGGTTGTAACCGCAGTCAATTATTAATCGGTGTCAAACAATCCAGCCAAGGTTTAGACGACCCCGCCAAAATTGGTTTATTGTGGACAACTGAATGGTTGTTGACATTAAGAAAATTAGAAGACATTCGGGAATTTTTCAATGATGTGATTAACAATGAAATGTTAATTAAATCTTTCCCAGAATACTTAAACGGATTTATCTTATCTCTAACATTTGCACCCCGCATTAGTAAATTTGTTGTAGAACTTCTGAGTAAATTATTCGCAACAGTTCCCGACAAAATTTTATTACCTTGGTTACCAAACCTAATTCTTAAGCTGCGGCCTCATGCCCAAATTCTGCAAGGATTAATCAAAGAAGCCGCTAGTAATTTTCCTAATACATTGGCTGGTTTTAATAACTGGGTTCCTGCATGGTCAAAGCCGCAACTGGAGATTAAAGAACAAGTCAACCGCGTTGAGGCTGCACCAGCACTTAGCGATAATGAATTAAAAATTAGAGAATTACTATTAAATTTTCCAGCGACAACCAATGCTTTCGCTAAATTACTGGGAATTAAAGAGTTGACTTGGGAAGATAGTTTAGAAACGAATGTAAATTCAGGCGATCGCTTATCTGAAAAAGAAGTTAAAACGCAAGAATTAATTACTGCTAATCCAGCAACATTAAATTACTTTGCTAGCATAATTAATTTAAATTTTTAAGTCATGAATTATCGTAGAGGGCGATAAAAGCCGCCCTCTATTAATTTAAAATTCATCCAAACCTAGTGTGACAAAGCGTTCAATTATTGGATCAATTTCAGCAATTAATACTTTACTAGAGTCTGATTCAATAATCTCAATCTGATGCTCAATCTTTTGTGTGATTGGCTGGGAATTAGGTTGTATTGGCTGTGGAGAATCTTGAATAACAGGATGTATATGATGCTCAATCTTTTGTTCAATTGATTGAGAATTTAATTGTATTGGCTGTGGAGAGTCCTGAATAACAGGAGTTATCTGATGCTCAATCTTTTGTTCAATTGGCTGAGAATTTGGTTGTATTGGCTGTGGAGAGTCTGGAATAACAGGAGTTAAAGGAAAAGAGGGTGGTGGTGATTGCTTTGACGGTTGGAATTTAGATTTTGACTTGAATTGGGTAACTTGTGAAGTTGCACCAAGTCCCAGCATTGCGCCAGCAACTGTATACATGGTGGTTTTCTCAAAGTATTGAACGCCAAAATATCCAAGTGCTAGTGCAGATAAGGTGGCGGTGATGCTTCCCAGGATGATTTGCTGTTGTTTCAATTGTTTATCCTTAACTTTGCTGGTAGTTTATACTTGCTTGCTCCCTGTATCTAAGTATGCTTATTTACACTCCTTTCTGTTGAACCAATACATAGATTAATTGCAAATAATCCAGGCAGTCAAGCATTCACAACATACTTCAGTTAAGGAAAATTATTGTTTGAGGTATCCACAAGTCAATGCTGGACTGAGAAATGATACATTAATGAACCCAACCCATCTTTAAGGAAATAGTAATTGTTCACACCGCAGAGTCTGGTTTCGATTGCCAGTAGCAAGCTAACTTCACCTATGGTAATAGTTGCAATTTAACTTTACCAGTGGAGAGCATCGTGTAGCCCATGCTCACTGCCATCAATGCCAAGGCAAATGAGACAAGTGAGATCGGAGCAATAAAAATTACGCTACTCATGATGGCATAAGTCAAACTACCAGCAATCAATAGCCAAGCATACTTACGATTCTGTCCCCCGTACTTTAAAATCAATATTCCTGATATTGTTAAAACGATCGCAGGCAAGCTAGGAATAAAGTATCCAGAGAAAATTACACTACTTGCCAAAACCTTGATACCAAAAACTATCAAAGCCAAGCCAGTAAGCCTGATGAGAAATTTCATCTTGTTATCTATTGCTATATAGGTTAGCAATAGAATTTAGGTTTTGCAGATACGAATTATGCAGCTGAAGTAGCTACAGACTTTGTTGACATTACCTCTGGATGTGCTATTTCAAGCAATACTAGCTATCTCAAGCTGGCATGAAATTAAGTTTAGCTAAAGATTTTCGCCATGTTACTTAACCGTTCATAAACAGGAATCAGGCGATCGCCTTCAATTTCAACAGCAGCATTGGGATAGTTACGAATGGCTCCAAGGAGCGTAACTTCACCATTTTGACTAATAGATGTACTTAAAGCGCTTCGCAACGCCTGCGCGTCTAATTGCTGTGCAGGAGGATGAACTACCTCGCCAATTTGGTTTACTAAAATAGGCCCTGCCCAGCTAGAAAGTAGGTTATTTAATAAGGTACGATCGGCTTTTATTCCAGCTGTCAGTGCCTTACGAGCTATTGCAGGGTTTTGTTGAGCCGCCTGCAAATAAGCCCTCAGTGTGGGGGTAGTTTTGCCAGTTTCTACAAACTGACTCAATTCTTTCACAGAGATTGGGCCTTGAAAATTACCATACTTCAAAACAACTTGCTCGGCAGCATTAGCATTAGAACTAAAGAATAAAATACTAGCACCTATCCCTAAAGCTACTGCCTGGCCAAGTAATTTAGAAAATTGCCACTTGCTAAATTGATGGAAAAGTTGAAAACTCTGCATTTTGTCAAACTTCCTATTGTGTAGAGCGTAGATAGGCACAAAAAATTTAAGTGTTGTTACTTCAGAAAAAATCAATTTTGGCAGTATGAAGCACTCTTAGTTTCAAGTTGTTTAGGAATACCCCAACATTACTCTGCTGCTTGATATGGCTTGGCGTCCAAGCCCATGAGTGGAAAAGCACATCTACTACAATTTGATTTCCTAATACTTAATCGTAGGCTCTGAATGCAAAATTACACTCTTACTATGGGTTGAGTAAGGGTGTGTACATGGTATAAGTTTAATATTTTGATTGACAACCACTAACCCATTGGGCAGAATGCGATTGATTAGTACTGATCGTTATGAAAATTTTTGCGATCGCAGATTTTAGCGAACTCAAGTATAATTCATGGTCAATGGTTCCATGAGACACCTCTGGATGGCATAAAATTAAGCTCAAATTTTTTGAACTCTGTCTTTCAAGAACTCATAAAAAGGCTAATTAGCATGTCTGATAATTTGCCATTTCAAAATTTGAACCAACTACAACAATGGCATCAAGGGATAAAAGATGCAAACCGCAATAATATTTTCTGTCATTGTCGTGTTTGTAGTTATGAGTGGATGGATTCAACATTTGATGCTACTTGTATTAAATGCGGTAGCGAAAATGTAGAAAGCATTTCATCCTGGCAATTTCCAGATGATTAAATTAGAGAGAGCTTGTATATGAAACAAAATTGGTCACAAGAAAGTTATATTAAAGCCTATAAATTTGCAGCACAAGCACACCAAGGGCAAAAGATGCCAGGTTCAGAAATACCTTACATTATGCACTTAAGTTTTGTGAGTATGGAAGTACTTGCTGCCTTGAATGTGGAGAAAGAAACCGACGGAAATCTGGCAATCCAATGTGCGCTTTTGCATGACACTATCGAAGATACTCATACAACTTATGAGCAAATAGAAGCCGAATTTGGTGAAGCAGTAGCTAAGGGTGTACTTGCATTGACTAAAGATAAAAATTTAGACAAACATCTTCAAATGGAAGATAGCTTACAAAGAATCAAACAACAACCAAAAGAAATATGGATGGTTAAAT
Source organism: Nostoc sp. T09 (assembly GCF_002154695.1). Lineage (GTDB taxonomy): Bacteria > Cyanobacteriota > Cyanobacteriia > Cyanobacteriales > Nostocaceae > Aulosira. The sequence continues at coordinate 27,375 of NZ_MTAV01000015.1, read as the reverse complement.
TAGCAGATAGAATTAGTAATTTACAATCACCACCACATTATTGGAGTATAGAAAAAATTACTAAATATAGAGAAGAAGGCATTCACATTTATGAAGCTTTGAGGGAGTCTAGCGATTTTTTAGCTTCGCGGTTGGCTAGCAAAATTCAAGATTATAAGTCGTTTATTGAGCCAGTATAAGTGAATAGCCTATTATCCTATTATTTCTCCAACATCAAAAGTTTTCTCTTCTATTGTTACTTGATCTCCTGATACTAACTTCCTCCCTCGTCGGGTTTCAACTATGCCATTGACTTTGACATAACCATCAAGAATCATTAGTTTGGCTTGTCCTCCAGTTGAGGCTATACCCACCAACTTTAAAAACTGATCGAGTTTAATCATTTTGTTACGATTATAAATAAAATATTGAATTTTTCACTTTTGTGTCTCTGTGTCTATGTAGTTTGTAAAAAAAGCAAAATTTACCACAAAGGCACAAAGACACAAAGAGATTAATAATTTAAATTACAAGTCGTTGAATACCATCTTTGATGAGAGGAACATTAAAGTTGAGCAGTAAGCCTATACGATAACCAGATAGCTTAAGATACGTTAAAAGCTGGGCTTTATGAACTGGATGTAGCGCTTCCACTGCCTTTAGTTCCACAACTACACATTGCTCAACTAATAAATCTAACCTAAAACCAGCATCCAAACAGATATCATCGTAAACAACAGGTAACTCCACCTGTGAAACAACATTTAAACCTCGCTTCCTTAATTCATAAATTAGGCAAACCTCATACACTCTCTCAAGTAATCCTGCTCCTAGTTGAGAATGTACAGCAAATGCACAATCAACTATTTCTTTTGCCACCTGATTAACTGTCTCAGAAATTGGTTCTCTTTGTGTCTTGGTGTCTCTGTGGTTCATAAAACAGCTAATAACTACAATTTTAGAATTCCCAAAGACACATCCAATTAAGATTTCTCCCGTCGATGATTAGCAGCTTGCAATAACAGAGATTCTGCAAAAGCGATCGCGTCTGTAGCTGATTTCCCCCCAGCCAACTGCGCTAGTTCATCCCGGCGAGTTGTTAAATTATCTAAAGCAGTAACACGCACTACGGTACGTTGCTCGCTGCTACCGTTGTTAGCTTTATTACCTTTGCTTTGATTGATAATTTGCTTATCCACCCGGAAATGGCGGTCTGCCATAGCAGCTACTAAAGGTTGGTGCGTAACACATAATACTTGTGACCGTTGGCTCAGCTGGTGTAATTTTTCCGCGATCGCTTGGGCGACTCTTCCCGACACACCCACATCAATTTCATCAAATACCATTGTCCCTGCTGCATCGGCTTGGGAAACACAAGCTTTCAAGGCTAGTAAAAAGCGGCTCATTTCCCCACCGGAAGCAATTTCTGTTAAAGGTTGGAGTGGTTCTCCGGGGTTAGGACTAAACATAAATGTAATTTTGTCCGCACCTGTAGCAGTTGGAGAAGTAGGTACAATCTCTACTTTAAATTGCACCTTTTCCATCGCTAGGGGTTTGAGTTCAGCAATCAATCGCGATTCTAAATCGTTAGCAGCTGTACGACGCAACTGAGTTAACTTATGACAAACTTGGGTAAGTTTCGCCAAACTTGCTTGTTCTTGCTGTTCTAAACTTTCGATAGATTGTTCGCTGTCGTTGAGTTCGGCTAATTCCCCTTGGATTTTTTGATAGTAGGCGATCGCTTCTTGGAGTGTAGGCCCATATTTGCGACAAATCTGCTTTAATTCCCGAATTCGTTCTTCTACTTCCTCTAAACGCTGAGGATCGGCTTCTAAATCTTCTCCATAAGCATTAATCTGCCTACCCACTTCCATTAATGTCGCTTGGGCATCCCGCACCAAATCTAATAGCGGTTGCAGTTGGGCATCATACTCCACCATGTCATTTAATGTGGCTTCGCTGTCTCCCAATAAATCTGCAGCGGCTGGGGTTTCGTTATCGTTTTGGTACAAAGCCTGATAGACCTTGTAGCTCATCTGTTGCAAATCTACTACATGATTCAGGCGTTCTCGTTCTTGTAATAGCTGCTCTAATTCATTGGCATCGCTGAGATTTACCGCGCCTAATTCTTGCACTTGATAGGTAAGTAAATCTAGTTGTTGTAAACGTTCCCGTTCAGATGTCCGGCGTTTTTCTAATGCTAGACGTGCTTGTTGATACACAGCAAATACAGTCGCGATCGCTTGACGCTGCTGCATTAGGGAATCGCCACCATGCAAATCCAACCAATCACGGACTTGGGCGGATTGTCCCACTTGTACAGTTTGGCCTTGGGCAGTAATTTCCACCAAGCGATCGCGAAATCCCCCCATCATCTGCCGATTCACCAACACGCCATTCACCCGCGATCTACTCCGGATATTACTAGCCGTGGCAGCAATTTCTCGACTGATGATTACAGAGTTTTCATCTATGGAATCAATTTCTTGTTCGTTCAACCAAGCCGCTAAAGTAGCGTTAGATTTAAAAGTAGCTTCTACCATCGCTCGGCTAGTTCCAGTGCGAATGACGCGACTAGATACCTTACCTCCGAGGGCAGCATCAATAGCATCTAGAATAATCGATTTTCCCGCGCCGGTTTCACCTGTTAATACATTCAGTCCAGCGCCAAATTCCAGTTCTAGTTGGTCAATTAGGGCAAAGTTTTCAATTCGCAGGCAAAGCAACATCAAGCCAAATTCTCCATGAGGGCAGATGCCGAATAGTTACAACTTTTAGGACTAGGCATGAGCGTTTAGCAACCAGCATGAGCCACTATTATAGAAGTAGCAAGCCCATTTAAGTTTAGCAAACTCAGTACAAGTACGCGGAAGTCAACAAGTCTTATAGATGTGGACAGGGCTGCTGGCTTGGTCGTAACTACCGTACATACTTCTAGTACTAGCGTGGCAGAAATAAAGATACCATTGAAAATAGTACACAAACTGATAATAAACGTCTTTTGGCGTTTCACTTCTGCTGTTTCGCTCAACTGAAAACTGCTGTGATTGCCTTTTTAGTTTGAGGTTAAACAACAATTTTTTTCTCAATATGAGAGATGCAAGCAAATATAGTGGTTTGCTATTATTACAATCCAATTTCTGAAATGAGAGGAAACTGGAACAGATAAATCCCGATCTCCTTTACAGAAAACCACTTCCTCTAACTAAATCGGGGTGCTTGATGCTAAACATATTGTTACAATGCTTAACATAATCAATTCGACCGGTGGCATTCTTCATGATTGTGAAAACACTTCCCCCAACTTCCCGACCGATCGAGGAGGACAATGGCGGTAGCAACAACCGCCGTGACGACCTACATATTGCTGAAGTAGTGCCAGAAGATGGTACACAAGGCTTGGTTGTTAAATCGCCAAGACTTATAGCAGCCCAACAACAGAGAGCCTTGACGACACAGGTTCAATATGAGATGACGCGTTACGATCCGGTAGAGATTTCGGCGCATTATCAACAAAGACCTCTACAGGTTTTAGGGCGAATTTTTGCTGTTTTGGGGCCAACTCTCTCCTTTGCTTTGGGGTTATGGTCGGATAGCAAACGGGGAATTGTGGTGAAAAATGATCGCCGCCGAGCTGCTCAACTTAGAGAATTATTAACGCGACTGGGGCCTGCGTACATCAAAATTGGACAGGCTTTATCTACAAGACCTGATTTGGTTCCTCCCGCATTTTTGGAAGAACTTACCAAGTTACAAGACCAGTTACCACCTTTTCCCAACGAAATTGCTTATCAATTTATTAAAGAAGAACTAGGCGCGCCGCCAGAGGAAATTTACAGTGAACTTTCACCAGAACCAATTGCAGCTGCTTCTTTGGGGCAAGTTTACAAAGGTAAGCTGAAAACTGGTGAGGAAGTAGCAGTAAAAGTTCAGCGTCCCGACTTAAGAGAAGGGATTACCATTGATTTATATATTTTACGTCGCCTAGCTGGTTGGGCAAAGAAAACCTTTAAACGGGTACGCAGCGATTTAGTTGGTATTCTTGATGAATTAGGCGATCGCATTTTTGAAGAGATGGACTATATACACGAAGGAGAAAATGCCGAGCGTTTTTTCCAGTTATATGGTCATATGAAAGATGTATACGTACCGAAAATTTACTGGGAATACACCAATCGTCGCGTATTGACGATGGAGTGGATTAACGGCATTAAATTAACGCAAACAGCAGAAATTAACGCCAAAGGCATAGATGCTCGTTATTTAATCGAAGTAGGTGTCCAGTGTTCGCTGCGTCAGTTACTAGAACATGGATTTTTCCACGCTGACCCTCATCCAGGTAATTTATTAGCCACCTTGGATGGCAAATTAGCTTATCTCGACTTTGGGATGATGAGCGAGATTCAGCCGCCTCAGCGTTATGGTTTAATTGAGGCGATCGTCCACGTTGTTAACCGTGACTTTGAAGGGTTAGCCAAAGACTACGTTAAGCTAGATTTCTTATCACCAGAAACCGACTTAACACCAATTATTCCTGCTTTTGCCAGAGTCTTTGCAGATGCCCAAGGTGCTAGCGTTGCAGAGTTGAATATTAAAAGCATCACTGATGAACTATCGGCTTTGATGTATGAGTATCCTTTCCGCGTACCTCCCTACTACGCTTTAATTATTCGTTCTCTGGTAACTTTGGAAGGGATTGCTATTTATATAGATCCCAACTTTAAAGTCCTTAGCGAAGCTTATCCTTACGTAGCGAAACGTCTGTTAACAGATCCAGCACCAGCACTCAGAGCATCATTGCAAGATTTACTCTTCAAAGAAGGTAAATTCCGGTGGAATCGCTTGGAGAACTTATTACGAAATGCTCGTGGTAATGAAGACTACGACTTAAATTTGGTAGTAAATCAAGGGGTAGACTTTCTCGCTTCCGAACGCGGTAGTTTCATTCGCGACAAGTTAGTAGATGAATTTATTAATGGAATCAATGCTTTAGGTAAAAATGTCTTGCATAACTTCACCTACCTACTGCGCGAACAGGTAGGAATAACAGCTATTAACGAAACTCCCGCCGCGACAATTGAACAACAACAAACCTTAGAGCATATCAAACGTATCTTGAATATTCTTCGAGATACCCGTGGCTTTGATCCAGTGCAGCTTGCTCCCCAACTTGCCCAATTATTGATAAATCCAGGAGTACAGCTTTTGGGTCAGCAAATTACTAGCCGCTTGCTGCAAAAAGCGATAGCTAAATTAATTCGGGATTTGTTAGCGGCGGAAGATGCTAATAATATTCAAGGTCGGAAGTTAGGACAACCTGAAAGATTATCTTTACCTGGAAGAGTGTAGAGCTATTTCTTTTGTTTTAAAACCTTTACCTTCAATCTTTTTTGATAGAGGTAAGGGTTTTTATTTAGGGTATGGATTTTAGATGTTTAGGTTGGGTTTTACTGCATTCAACTCAACAAAATCTAGCTTTTTGCTGGCCTTGGTTTCGTTACTCAAACCAACATACATATGTAGGAATCATTTTTCAAATTGGTATTAGTTTCGTGTGTGGAGTGCGATCGCCTCAGCTACCTACAGTTGATTGAATTTCTACCAATGGCTGAATTTCTAGTTCAACTTGAGCTTCAACAAAAGGCGTATAAATTGGAATATCAGCTTGTATAGCTTCAAAGCTCACAACTAGAGAGTATGGAACGTTAGCTTCTGGATCGTTATTCCAACCTTCATGTCCAACAACTGCAATAGAAAATGCTTCTGTAAGTTCAAATGAATTTACAACTGTCCAATCCTTCTGAAGGGTTCCTGCACTTCTAGAAACACCCTCAATTTTCCCGTGGTTTTTTGATCTTTTACCAAGAGTCCATTGGAAACCTTTATCTCCCTTTTCAGCATCTTCTGGAGCATCATACTCTTTTAAAATTCTTTCTAGAAACCTCTCTGGATCTTCACCTTTCTTACTACAGTCCCAGTCCAGCCAAGTTGAAAGATATTTTCGGCGATTCCTGCGGGTTCGACGCGGTTGTGCTTTGTATGACAAAGTAACTTCTAAGAGAATCTCCAGCGATTCCCCTTGAGAACGTAATTGTTCTGGAAGTTTTACTTGGTAAACATGAGCTTGTTTAGCTACAATACGGCGTTCTCCTGTTGTCATCAAAGTGATTCGATTGGGAGAATTACCCAAAGCACGATCAACATTGGGAAGCCCGTAACCAATTTGACGAAGAACGTGCAATTTATTTACATTATCTGCCATTGCCCATTGTGGCCATCTTGCTGATTGTACTATTAATGCACGGTAAAGAAGGCAACTTTCACTTGGTAACTCAGCAGCTAGACGCGCAGCAATATAACTTACTTTTGGTGCTGCAAATGATGTACCAATATTATCAGCAGCAACTGCTGGGCCTCCATACAAAGTTGACCGGACTAATTCGGGACAAACATCTTTAGAGAAAGTAATATTTGGTGGTGTACCTTCATCTTTCACTAAATCTCCACCATACTCAACTACTTCTGGCTTAATAGTATTCCAAATTCCTAACCCAGAACATGAAAAAGCTGAAGGTTGATCCTTTTGTGCAATCGAAGAATAAGGTGGTGAATTATAAGAATTTGAAGCAATAGAACCAACTGTTAAAGCTTGGAAACTCTGTGCAGGGTTAGCTATTCTACATGAATCTTCTAGCAGATAATCCGGGTATAGCCTGTTTGCTGAAAAATGTTCTGTGATAGACAATCTTGTAACAGGTTTTTTAGGATATGGCACTCTAGGTAAATTACCTGCTGATACAATGACAAGGATATCTTTTTGCCATGTTAAATTATCAATGGTTGATGCCCATGCACTCATATATCTAGTAAGACATGGAGTCTGGCCAGTTATAGAGTGATTAAAAATTCTGGTTGATGTTAAATCATAATAAAACTCTACGATATCTTTCAATAACTGAGGTGGAAATACTTGAACAGGTAGGTAGCAATTAGCATCAAGCACTCTAGCATTTTGTACCCAGCAAATAGCTTTTTCTTTACCACTACGAGGTATTTTACTCGGATAAAGTAATGCGCCAGCTACTCTCGTTCCATGTCCACCATTTTTTACATAATCAGGAGTTCTACCAGTTTCACCAGGAATCCAAGAAGTTGAGTTTTGTGAATCAATTGCTACCTTTAGCAAAGAATGCATTTCTTGAATTCCGCTGTCTATAACGCATACTTTAGGAGCATTAAACTCTGGTGGTTCCAGTTGAAAAATTGGAGTGCTAGAATCAGGTAATTTTTCCTGATTGAGCATTTCAAAAAACTGATCTGGCTCACTAATTTCAAAAATGTAAGGAAAATTTTCAACTAAATCTTTTAAGCCTTTTCCTGTAATTTGAATTCGACAAGAGAAACTATCGGGTAAACGAACTGTACCAAGCTCACCCCCTTCATCTTGAAAACCTTTGATAATACTACCTTTATAAAATTTAATAAGCTCCTCAAATTCATCTTGCCTTTCCCAAGATATTTCTTCCCACTCTTCCTCTGTTAACTCACGTTTTTGAATCCAATCATTAACCTTTTTTGTAAAAATATCATTAGTATCATTAGGTTGTCGTTTGGGATAATTAGGTAGTTTTATTTCAGTACCTACACAAGCTACACCTACATCAACAGTATATATTTGTTCTTCTTTTATAGGTATCCAGTTCTCATACAATTCAGTATATAAATTTGGAGAAAGAATCAATTCTGGCTTTTTTTGACCATCTATTATGTCCCATATTTGGGCTACTGTATTTCCACCATGCTTTTCATTAATAAATTTTTTTATCTTTTCTTGTAACTCACTAAGTTCTAAATCTGCTGATGCACCGATAATATATCCATCTTCTGTATCAGCAATCAATTCAATGCCATATGCTTTTAAACCATCTGGATTAAAAGAACCAGGGTCAATCTGTAAGATAATTCGTCGAGATTTAAGTGGCGGCTTACCTTCTTGTTCTCTTTCTTCTTGCGTTTCTTGCCAATCAAATATCAAAGAGTCAACCGAACGTTTAAGTTTACCTCCATGTCCCTGACGATTACTGAGATTAACGAGTGTTATGGGATTCTTTTTTCCTCCTCCTCCCGGTGGCGATGCAGCACTTCCTTCTGTTGTCAGCCTAAGCCGAATATGCGGAAAACTCTGAGAACTTTCAACCATTTATTTATCCAGACACCAAAACAAGAATTAATATTAGGAAACCTTGATTTCTGCGATCGCTTCTTCTAAGTGTTCTTGAATCACTAGCTCCTCTCGCTCCAGGATTGCTCGTTTAGCTGCATCTTGAGCAACTCTCACAGCTTGAGCCGCAGAAAAACCTTTCATCTGCTCAATTATCTTTGACCAGTTGATAGATCCAATTTCAATTGCAGATAGTGTTTCCTTTAGTATAAATTCTAGCTCTTGTTCTCCTGGTTTGGGTACTGCAATTAAGTCATCAAATCTTCTCCAAAGAGCAGTATCTAGAGATTTATTCAGATTTGTTGCTGCTACCAAAAGCCCCGAAGAAGGTTGATATTCATCTAAAATTTGTAAAAATGTATTGACTACCCGCTTAATTTCTCCAACTTCTTGAGAGTCTTCTCGTGACTTAGCAATCGAGTCACATTCATCAAGAAACAATAAACATGGATTTTTTGAAGCATCCTCAAATACAAGTCTCAAATTGGTTGCAGTTTCGCCTAAAAAAGACGATACCATTGCATCAAACCGCACTTTTAAAAGTGGTAGACCAGTATTCCAAGCTAAACGTTCTGCTCCCAGTGTCTTTCCACAACCAGGAGGGCCATAAAGAAGAATTTTTTGTCTGTAACGTAGTCCATGATGAGCCAGCCTATCTCTGGCTGCATATTCGCGTTCAATTCGACGAAAACGCTTCTCAATATTTTCAGGCAACACCATGTGATGGCGTAATTTCTCCCTCGGTATAATAGTTACTAAGGGAAGATTAAATCGTTTACTAGTTGGTAATTCAGTTAAAGCCTGTAAGTTTTCCGGTACTGAGGACGGAGGTTTGATTGAGTTGGTAGACTTATCTTTCTGACTCTTTTTAGTAATAGTTTCTAACTGGTCAGCTAAGAGAGTGTGTCCCTTACTCCGTTCTTCTTCAATGACTAGATATGTAAGCTTATCAATCGCTTCTTGATCTGAACTAGCGATCGCTCTAAAAAATCTTTTGAGAAGCTCTGCTTTCATACTGCCTCTCAGTATAAATAGTAATTTTTTACCAATTTGGTACTATTGTACTACATAAATATAGTGCATCGCAAATTATAACGCGATTACTGTAGCTCTAATTAGTATATTAATCTATGTAAACTATAAACTATTTTTCTTCTCAGAAATTTAGCATATTTAACCATATGGCGTTGCTTTAAGGTCTATATCATCTTCTCCCTCAATCAATAGCAGAGTCATCAAATGTCCCTCGACAAACCCTGTTAATTTAAAATCAGACATAGCCTTTAGTTCCTCAATAGAAACTTTTTCGGAATAGTATTTAAATATCATTTGAATAGCTTTATTTTTCTCTAAAAAATACTTATAGCTAGTATCCTTTTGCATCAAATGTTCTACTATTTTTGATATTCGCTCCAAAAGGACTTCTTTGTCATCAGAAACTTCTTGCATAATTTATTCTCATTTTTCACTAATTACTCCAATTATAATTTCTCTCCATCCGCATACTTCTGCGTTTCAAAACAAAAAAAGGCGGGCAAGATGCCCACCTCACAAGAAAATTAAGAGAATATGCTGTTCTTAATTAACCCAACAATTGCTTAGCTTTAGCTAATACATTATCAACACTAAAGCCAAACTTCTCTAAACAAACACCACCTGGAGCCGAAGCACCAAAGCGATCGATGCTAACAGTATCGCCTTCAGTGCCGACATACTTGTGCCAGCCAAAACTGGAGGCAGCTTCTACAGACAAACGCTTGGTGACACCTTTCGGCAGAACAGACTCTTTATAAGCTGCATCTTGTGCCTCAAACAAATCCCATGCAGGTAGGGAGACAACACGAACTTTCTTGCCTTCGGCTGTGAGTTTTTCGGCTGCGGTGACAGCGAGGCTCAATTCTGAACCAGTGCCAATTAGGATGATATCAGGCGTACCTTCACTATCCACTACTATATATCCACCCTTGCTTACACCTTCAATTGATGTAGCTGCCAAGTTGGGGACATTTTGACGGGTAAATGCTAACAGGGTAGGAGCGTTTTGCTTTGCCCTTTCAATCGCTATTTTATAGGCACCAGAGGTTTCTGTTCCGTCTGCGGGGCGAATTACTGTCAGGTTAGGAATAGCACGCAAGGAAGCCAGCGTTTCAATCGGCTGGTGGGTTGGCCCATCTTCACCTTGTCCGATGGAGTCGTGGGTCATTACCCAAATTACCCCAGCTTGGGACAAAGCAGATAAGCGGATCGCAGCCCGCATATAATCTGTGAAGATTAAGAAGGTTGCACCGTAGGGAATTAATCCCGAAGTATGCAGCGCGATCCCATTACAGATTGCGCCCATACCATGTTCCCGCACACCAAAGTGGATGTTGGGATTTTGGTAATTTCCTTTTTGGAAGTCGCCTTTGCCCTTGATTTCGGTCAGGTTGGAGTGTGTTAAGTCAGCGGAACCACCAATCAATTCTGGTAAAACTGCTGCCAGTTTATTCAAGCAAGTTTCTGAGTGCTTGCGGGTGGGGAGTCCTTTGTCTTCGGGGGTGTAAGTAGGTAGTACCTGATCCCAACCATCGGGAAGTTTGCTGCTGATGTAGCGTTCAAATTCAGCCGCTTCTTGAGGATATTTGGCTTTGTAGTCAGCAAAGGTTTTGTTCCAATCAGCTTCGTAGCCTGCGCCACGCTCAACGGCTTTGCGGGTGTGGTTAAGAGCATCTTGGGGAACATCAAAAGGCTCGTATTCCCAGTTCAATTGTTTGCGAGTTAAGGCAATTTCGTCTGCACCCAAAGCCGCACCGTGAACACCAGCGGTGTTTGCTTTGTTGGGGGAACCGTAACCGATGGTGGTGGTTACTTTAATCATCGAAGGCTTGTCAGTGACAGATTTTGCCTCTTCGATGGCTTTGGCGATCGCTTCTAGGTCAGTGTTACCATCTTTGACATGAAGAACGTGCCAACCGTAAGCTTCAAAACGCTTAGAAACATCTTCGGTGAAGGCTACATCTGTGGAACCGTCGATGGAGATGTGGTTGTCGTCGTACAGAGCGATGAGTTTGCCTAATCCCAAGTGCCCTGCGAACGAAGCCGCTTCACCAGATATACCTTCCATGTTACAACCATCACCCAAAATTACATAGGTGTAATGGTCAACAATTTTGGCATCGGGTTTGTTGAACTTAGCTGCCAGGTGGGCTTCTGCTATTGCTACACCGACTCCATTGGCAATTCCTTGACCTAGTGGCCCGGTAGTAACTTCTACCCCAGCAGTCATGAAGTTTTCTGGGTGTCCGGGGGTTTTGGATTCCCACTGACGGAATTGCTTGATGTCCTCAATGCTGACGCTGTCGTAACCATAAAGGTATAGCAGGGCATACTGCAACATTGAGCCGTGCCCAGCAGACAGGATAAAGCGATCGCGGTTAAACCACTTGGGATTTTTGGGGTTAAACCGCATAAAGCGATCCCATAGTACAAAAGCCATTGGAGCAGCGCCCATCGGCAGCCCTGGGTGTCCCGATTTTGCCTTTTCTACGGCATCAACAGCCAAAAAGCGAATCGAGTTAATTGAAAGTTCTTCGAGGGATTGGGTTGCAACAGCCATAATCTCTTGTTTTTAACGACGGGTTAGCACTCTTGTTAGCTCTCACTTACTGGGGAGGCAAAAAGGAGCGTGGATTTTACTCCCCCTTTATTGCCGTGTTTTTTTAACATTCCCCCTATCCTCATCATCCCATTCCCGATTGTTGATGGACAAGCGGGATATCTTGAGGTTGCGGTGATAAATCCAGCTAATAAATGGGTCGTTTTGAACCCTTGGTTTAGTTGGAAATGATATTGATGATACTTTTGCCACCAACTTTCAGCAGAGCGACCAGCTGATGAATTGGAGATTTTTAGACGTACTTCTTAAAGGCTAGCGTGACGTTGTGACCGCCGAACCCAAAAGAATTAGATAGTGCCACTTGGACGTTTTGAGCACGGCTAGAGTGAGCAATGTAATCTAAATCACAATCTGGATCGGGATTTTCTAGATTGATTGTTGGTGGAACTTGATCGTTGGCGACGGCCAGTACTGTTGCTACGGCTTCAATACCTCCAGAACCACCCAAAAGATGACCTGTCATCGATTTGGTAGAGCTGATGGCTACCTTATAGGCGTGGTCGCCTAAGGCCTTTTTCATCGCTGAGGTTTCGGTTGAATCATTAGCTGGGGTGCTGGTGCCGTGAGCATTGATATAGTTCACCATCTCAGGGGTTAGTCCCCCATCCTTCAGCGCTAATTCTATGGCTCTGGCTGCTCCTAACCCCCCGGGGACTGGGGAGGTCATATGATAGGCATCACAGGTCATCCCATAACCGACCATTTCCGCATAAATGCGAGCGCCTCGATTCAGGGCGTGTTCTAGTTCTTCTAGCAGCAAAATTCCCGCACCTTCACCCATGACAAATCCATCGCGATCGCGGTCAAACGGACGGCAAGCATTGGCCGGGTCATTGCGAGTCGAAAGTGCCCGTGCTGCGGCAAATCCAGCTACACCCAAGGGTGTAATCGCCGCTTCGCACCCTCCGCAAATCATCGCCTGGGCATACCCCCATTGAATCTGGCGAAAAGCGTCCCCTATGGCATTAGAACCAGCGGCGCAAGCAGTCACAGAACAAGAATTGGGACCTTTAGCTCCGGTATGAATAGCTGTTAATCCGGCTGCCATATTGGCGATCATCATCGGAATCATGAACGGACTACAGCGATCGGGTCCACGGTTGAGGTAAACTGTTTGCTGGTCTTCTAAAACCTTCAGTCCACCAATGCCAGAACCAATAATGACGCCCACTTGTTCTGCATTCAGTTCATCAATTGCTAAACGTGCGTCAGATACAGCTTGTTTTGCAGCCGAAACCCCAAATTGGGAAAACCGATCCATGCGCTTGGCTTCTTTGCGGTCCAAGTGATCATGTGGATCGAAGTTTTTTACCTCACCAGCAATGCGGCAATCATGGCGAGATGCATCAAAAGAGGTGATGTAATCAATGCCATTACGACCACTCAACAATCCTTGCCAATACTCAGCTGGTGTGTTGCCAATTGGTGTAATCGCGCCAACACCAGTTACCACAACGCGTTTACGTTTATAATCTGTCATGACTAAGTTAAAGGTGGCGAGAAAGCAGCAAAAAGGGAGTACTAGAGATTAGGGACTAGAAACCAGGGAATGGAGTTTTTCCTGCTCCCCAATTCCCAAGCCTCGACCCCAATAGCTTTTTAGGCAGATGCAGCAGCTTTGCTGTTGATATAATCCACTGCCTCTTGAACCGATAAAATCTTTTCGGCGGCTTCATCGGGAATTTCAACATCAAATTCTTCTTCAAAAGCCATTACTAGTTCCACAATATCTAAGGAATCAGCTCCTAAATCGTCAATAAACGTGGATTGTGGTCTGATAGTATCAGCCTCAACACCCAGTTGTTCGGCGACGACTTTCTTAACTCTTTCAAAAACTTCCGCTTGGCTCATAGATAAAAGTCCTTAACCAGTTGCTACGATCTGCTCTTTATCGGCGACATTGTTTTGAGCATATACATCTTATCGGAAAGCGCGATCGCCCGTATACTGCCAAAGAATTTTCTGACAGCAAACCCTTTTGCCATTCTTTTGCGGAATGGTTGGGTCATAGAGTGCCCTATGCGATAGTTCCTAATGCTGCCCAACATTAGAGAAAGCAAGGTTAGGCAACAGAAACCGCAAAGCGATCGCATACGCTGTAAACATGTGTCTGTTTTGCAATTCTTACTGATTTTTTTTACAATGTCCAAATCCGGATACATAGCCTTGCAAGCTACACTGGCAAGGGAAGATCAAAAATTGATTGTTGAGAGCTGTTGCCCTCAAACAAATATACTTATATGCTATCTCAAACACTGAAATACGCTTATTTTCCTGGTTGTGTTGCCCAAGGTGCTTGTCGGGAGCTTTACCAATCAACTCAAGCTTTAACCCAAGCATTAGGTATTCAACTTATTGAACTGAAAAAAGCTGCTTGCTGCGGTTCGGGTACGTTTAAAGAAGATTCTCAACTATTAGAAGATACTGTTAATGCCCGGAATATTGCTTTAGCAGAAGAGTTAAATTTACCCCTACTTACCCATTGCAGCACTTGTCAAGGTGTTATCGGTCATGTCGATGAACGCCTGAAACAATGTCAGACAAAAAAACCGGAATATATTGAGCAAGTTAATGGTTTGCTGGCGAAAGAAGGCTGTTTACCATATCGCGGTAGTACAGAAGTTAAACATCTTCTCTATGCTTTGGTAACAGATTACGGTTTGGAAGAAATTACCAAACGTGTCACCCGCAAGTTGACTGGACTAAAATGCGCGGCGTTTTATGGTTGCTACCTCCTCCGCGCTCAACAATCCATGCCCTATGACGACCCTTTCCGACCGGAAGCGATGGAAAATGTCTTTCGGGCAGTAGGTGCAGAACCAATTTATTATCGAGGTCGTACCCAATGTTGTGGTTGGCCTCTAGCCAGCTACGCCACTACCCAATCTTTTAAGATGGCGGGGATGCATATTCAAGACGCTTTAGCAGCTGGTGCTGATTGTCTAGTTACCCCTTGTCCTCTGTGCCATCTCAACTTAGATTCCCGTCAGCCAGAGGTAGAAAAGGTAATTGAGAAAAAACTGGGTTTACCAGTGTTACATTTACCCCAATTAATTGCTTTAGCGTTAGGAGTTAGCCCCAAAGAATTGGGTTTAGAACGTCACATTGTTTCGACAAAACCAGTGTTAGAAAAATTAGGATTTTAATCAAGAGTCCTGAGTACCTAGTGCTGAGTGTGGTCAATAAGCAAAATAGGGTAGGCAAATAGCCACCCTATTTTTAGGCGTTTATATTAATGAGTTTGGTTAGAGGCGATCGCAAATTTTGCTATTGGCAAGTTAAGACCAGACATCAACTGTTTCTCTCGATTCTGAGCCTGCGAACGCTCCTTTGTTCTCTGCCAAATTAATTTTGACTACTTTTTGTTTGACTTCTTCTACCTTAGGCAGTGTTAATGTCAATATCCCATTCTTAAACTCGGCTTGTACTCGATCGTTCTGAATGGGAACAGGTAAAGGAATTATCCTTTGGAATTTACCATAGCGGAATTCAGAACGGAAATAACCGCGTTCATCTGTGTTCCTTTGTAGCCGAGTTTCACCAGCAATAGAAACTGCTTCTCTTGTTACATGAACATCTAAATCTTTACCTTCAATTCCTGGAATTTCGGCTCGCAAAATCAAGCTTTCGTTAGTATCTTGCAATTCAATTGCTGGAGTCCAAGTTTGTGTAGCTTGAGAGTTAACTCCCCCTAATTCGTCAAACATTCTATCCATTTGACGCCGAAGACTTTCCATGTCTGAGAAGGGTTGCCAACGAACTAATACCATAAGTTGATTAACCTCCAGAGAATCAGTACTATTAACTAAATTTGGGATTCAGGTAATTGGTAATTTAGAAAAGTCAACAGTGAAAAGCAAGAATTACTTCTTTGCTGCTGGCGCTTTGAAATCGCCTTTGTTTATATATTGGATGAAAACCAAAATTTAGTTATTAGGGGAAACCCTACTTAGGGTAGTAGTGCTTCCCAGAAAAAAGTTATCAGTTACCTGCGAACTGTGAACTCCTTACTTCTGTTCTTGACGTTGCAGTTGTTTCAGCAATTTATACATTTCTGGTAGGCGGCTATAAATAGCACATACCTTCAAATATACTTTGTGGGGCATGGCGGGAGTACCAGAGATAATTTCTCCTGGTGCAACATCGTTGTGAATTCCTGCTTGAGCAGATGCGATCGCACCGTCACCAATTTTTACTTGATTGGCAATTCCTGTTTGTCCGGCCAAAATAACGCGATTGCCAACTTGTACGCCTCCAGCCATCCCAGCTTGACCAGCTATTGCACAGCCTGCACCAATTTTGCAACCATGACCGATTTGGACTAAGTTGTCAATTACTGTATCCCTACCTACTCGCGTTTCTCCGACGGCTGGGCGGTCAATGGCGCTGTTACAGCCAACTTCTACGCGATCTTCTAAGACGGTGTAGCCAGATTGTTCCATTTTTACCCAACCAGTACGGGTAGGAACATAGCCAAAACCTTCTGCACCAATGACAGTACCACTATGAATTACACAATCTGCACCAATTTGAGTACGTTCGTGGATGGTACAGTTAGCGTGTAAGGTAGTGCGATCGCCAATCTTAGCATCTGGATAAATCACCACATTCGGATGAATAATTGCACCATTGCCAATTTTTACCCGTGGCTGAATCACCACATGAGGGCCGATATAAACATCGCTACCAATTTCTGCGGTGGAGTCAATTACAGCAGTTGGATGAATTTCAGCAGTCGGACGGTATGGTTGGTAAAAAAGTGCGATCGCTTTAGCAAACAATAATCGCGGTTCTGGTGTGGCTATCCAGACAACACCACGTTCTTGGGCTTGTGACTGTAATGTTTTGTCTTGAGGCAAAATTAATGCACTAGCATTTGTCTTACCCACCCACGAAAAAAATTTTGGCCCTTCTACATAGCTGAGAGTACCACTAGTAGCTTCATCAATGGCTGCTAACCCTGTAATATCGGGGTCATGGTTTTGGTTGGTGGTAAGACTATGGTCGGTAACGATGTTTCCAAGTCGGCTAACAATTTCGCTGAATTTCATTGTTATTTATGCATGAGTCATCTATAAAGGCAAGATAATTGTCGCTCTTTGTCAGGAAGATGTTCATAATTTAGGAATTTTCCAGAAATAAATTAACCACAGAAGGAACTGAAAAATTAAGATTCCTCAAATAGCCGATCGCCTTTGTGCAATCGATCAGCGATTTGATAGGTTTGTCCTTGCGATCGCATTGTGGGTGAGTGTGCTGCTAAATACCGTGCTGCCGCTACTAGTACGTGAATACCAGCAGTTTGATCCAACAGGGTATATTGCCGAAAAGCTGCTTCTATTTCTTGAATCACATGAAAATCACGATTTTCTCGCAGCATCAATTTACCCAACATTGCCATCAGTCGTTCAACAGCACCACCACTGTACAAATAACGAGCCACTAACTTACCTGTCTCATTTACTTGTTGCTGACGATCCAATAAATCTGGTAGTTGCTTGAGCAATTCTTCGGGATTTTGTACGAGGTCTTTTGGTTCTGGAAGTCTTGCTGGTGGCACATTCAAGAACCGATTTAAATAGACACTCATAGCAGCATCAAACACACCTCGCAGCAGTTCCACTGAAGGCACTCGTCGCAATCCTTGATGCACTGCATTGGCAAAGGTGAATGGATGATGTGCGGAATTCCAGTCGCTAAAGTCATTATTCGTGTGGAAACGAGCTACGCGCAGAGCAGCAGTATAAGTGACTACACTAGCTAATTGTAACTCAGTACAACCCAATTGCAGGGCATTGAGAAGAGAGTTGGCGATCGCTTGTGGATCTTCACCTAATAAAATTGGTACTAATTCATTTTGACCAGACCAAGTTCCCCGTCGCGGTTGTCCGGTTGTCAAAGCCGTGGGTAACTGCTCAAAAGCAGATGCCAAAATAGTTACTAAATCTATAGGATAGCGCCAAGAATTTGACTCTTCCATGCGAGAAGCATTTGCTAAACCAGAAACTAGACTGGCTAAAACTAACTCTGCTCCTTGCCAGCCAACAGCATCAAGAGCTTCCAGCGCCTTATTGATAAAGTCGATTGTATGACCAATATCGATGTAGCGGTGGTCTGTAGCAGCCGTGAACAGCATATCTGCAATTTGCTCGGAAGTAGCCTCCATGCGTATTGCTGTTACCAAACACCTTTGCGCCGCTTCACTATCCCGCACTTCAATAAACTGGCAAAACCAGCTTTTCAGGATACTTAAGTCAACATTGGAATTGGGCAGTGGGTGAACCACAAACTGAGGTGGCGCACCCGCACTGTCATTAGCTACCGCTGAAAGTCCCTGAAAAAGAGCGCGGGGTTTGTCTTCTTGATCGAGATAAGGCAGTAGATTCATCATGCAAGTGTGGATGGTTAAGCCTGTACTCCATCCCGCCTTGTTATAACGAACGCCAAATTCCAATCCCATCTGGAATGGTTCAGTAGCATCCGTCCCCATGTCTAGTAAGGCGACGGTTGATTTAGCAATCACTAACGAAATACTCTGTTCCAAACCATCTTGAAGACGCTGGCGTTGGTGAGCATAGGGGTTAGCTAAAGGGGCAAGATTTACCCAAACTTCTTCACCGCGGATTTCTACAGGAAAGGCGGGGACATCATCAGCCCAAGAATCGAACGTTCCGCCGCTAGCAAGGTCGAAGCGGGCATAGTGCCAAGGACAGGTAACAATGCCATCTTTGCAAGTACTACCGTGAAGAGGAAAGCCCATGTGAGGGCAACGGTTATCAATGGCATAGACTTGATTATCAGAATAAAACAGCGCTATGGTGTGGTTTTGGCTACGAACCAATAAGCTACCTGCTTTTTGCACATCTGCAAGTTTAGCAACACGAACATATTGGTCTATATGGGTTGGAGCTTCAAATATTTGAGTCATTTAAGTTTTCAGGAAAACTGAGATAAAAACTGCTATCTCCACTGTGGCGAACTTCAACTGTTTGAGCAGCTATACTACCTTAATTTTTGTTAACTAGATCTTTTGCATAAATCAACTTTATCGGCATTTATCGGCAGTTAATTACAAATTTTTGAAACTATTGCTATTTTTACTAGTTTTGTCATTACATCCATAGAAAGGCTAGAGTTCGCCAAACACGTAAGAAATGGATCGGTCGTTACACCATCCGTCTAAATTTTTATTAGCCAGAATGTAATGTGGTGGTGCACAATCCTGCACTGTTACTTGGCTAAATAGAGAGGCTAACTATGTTTCCTTTTTGGGGCAATTACTGTTATGGTGGCGAAACTATTTCGCGCAAATCTCGTTTAGAGAATAAGCTAAAATTCCTAACTTGGATGCGAGATGATTTAGAGTCCAGGCTGGCTGGTATTAATGCAGCTATTGATACCATTCGGCAACAGATAGGCAGAGAAGATACAGCTATTTAGAATTTCATTCTTGTCTTTACTGCACTTCAACTAGTTGTCGTCTCATCTCTAGCATGGGGCATAGGGCATGGGGTATCGAAAGAGTCCCATACCCTATGCCCCAATTTTATTCTATTTGCTACTCAGTCTCCCTAGCATAACGACCCATAACTTCAGCCTTATCTAACACATGACCTTCCATCGCCTGCAATAACTCTTCTTTAGTTGCACCTGGAGGTAAATCAAGTGATTGGTCTAAAGCAAATATTTTGAAAAAGTAACGATGAGCGCCATGTTTGGGAGGTGGACAGGGACCCCCAAAACCTAACTTACCAAAACTATTTTTTCCTTGTACACCACCATTTGGGAGTTTAGGCTCTTGAGTAATGCCTTCTGGTAGTTCGCGGTTATCAGCAGGTATGTTGTAGACAACCCAATGGGTAAAAGTTTGTTTGGGTGCATCTGGGTCATCTAAAATCAAGGCAAAACTCTGTGTCCCTTGTGGAGGGTCTTGCCAATAGATTGGCGGAGAAATATCGTCTCCATCGCAAGTGTATTTAAA
Organism: Nostoc sp. T09; assembly: GCF_002154695.1. Lineage (GTDB taxonomy): Bacteria > Cyanobacteriota > Cyanobacteriia > Cyanobacteriales > Nostocaceae > Aulosira. The sequence continues at coordinate 7,539 of NZ_MTAV01000015.1, read as the reverse complement.
TGGGATAGTATTGCCGATAAAAAAAGCTGAGCTTCTGATTTCCATATTTTCAAATCAAGGTGAGTATCAGGCAGAAGGCAGAAGGAAAACAATATTCTTCAGCAAGTTTCATACCAATACGTAATTCATAATTACGAAAATCGGACAGAATCTAAATTACTAAATTTGAATTTGTTGCCGAATTTTAGAGATTGGTTTTAAAGGTTAAAATTTTACATTTCATGATGTCTAGCAGTTAAAAACTCACTGGCAGTTATACACAACGAGGAAATGAAAATGTATTTTTTCCTAACCTTTATTCCCCAATTCCTCGCTATGACTTACCCGAAGGATCGGCTGCATGAATTAAGTCTGGCGATTCAGCCTCAGGACGCTGAATAATTTGCTTGGCTGATGGTCTATGCTGGCGTTTAAACTCACCTAGTTGCACGGGTTGACCGATTTGTGCTGATTGGTAAATAGCACGAATAATCCGAACATCTGCCAACCCTTCTTCACCTGATGGCTCTGGTTCTTTATTATTCAGTATGCAGTCAGAGAAATAGGTAATTTCTGCGGCAAACTGATTGCCAGCAGCATAGGATTGTTCTTGTGTCTCATTGTTGATGGTGATTTTATGCTTCAGTTCTCCCACATAGTTATATGGTGAATCCATCTGTAAATTACCTTTTGTGCCAAGAAGCTGGAAGCTGGAAGCTGATCCAGCACCAAAACTAGAAGTAAAGTTTGCCAATCTCTGTCCGGGAAAACGCAAAATTGCACTTGTCATTTCGTCAGCCTCATCAAAGCGTTTGTCGCTTTTGCTTACACTGAAAGCAAAGACTTCATTTGGTTCATCCCGAAACAGATAGCGGGCAGCATTGATGCAATACACACCCATGTCGTAAACAGTACCACCACCATTAGAGATTGGCTCTAGGCGGACGTTGCCTTCCGCAACCTGCTGCGAAAATACTGAGTTAAAAATACGGGGGTCGCCCATTTTCCCAGAATTAGCAATCTCTACTGCTTGCATATTCGCTCGATCAAAATGCAGACGATAAGCAATCATCAGCTTGACGTTGTGATCTTTAGCAGCACGAATCATCTGTTCGCACTCTTGCTCTGTCACAGCCATTGGCTTCTCGCAAAGCACATGAACTTTAGCGTTTGCCGCCCACACAGTATAATCGCAGTGGAGATGGTTGGGCAGCGCTATGTAAACTGCGTCAATTTCGCCACTTTTTAAGCAGTCGTCATAGTCTTCGTAACAGTAAGCCTTGACTCCATACTGCTTACCCAGTTCCTCTCGCTTGAGTTGGTCTTCGGAAAACAAGGCAACTAGTTGTGAATTTTCAGTTTGGGCAAAAGCAGGCAGTACAGTCTCCTGGGCAATCCAACCTAATCCCACAACGGCGTAACGAATTTTGCGCTTCCCGTTTCTAGCTGCCATTTTTTTACCTCCTAATAAACAATTTGTGTTTTAAGAAACGCCTCTATAACTTCTAGGTGGACGCAAAAAATGCAAAGTTGATTTCAACCCCCGCAATACTGCAAAAATCCTTGATTTGGAGCAAGTTTCGTCCAGCCAGCATTTTTCTCTGCTAAAGAGTTCTCTTGCCTTAAAGTTAAAAATTTACAGCTTTAGCTCCATCCTCCTACCGATTGATTCAAAGAATTGTGGAGTTTGTTATGCTTCCCAGTAGCTTGCAGAGAATGTTAAAAATCAAACTTGTGTTGATTAAATAAGCCAGCGAATCTATAGCTGCTTGCTAACAAAAAGGTTTGGGTATCTAAATTAGAGGTTCAGGAGTTCAGATGAGTTTACCCATTCAAGAAATTGTATTAGCACCAGGAGAAGGCACTCACCTGACAATTGGTAATAGCGAAGTGATATTTAAGGCGGTTGGTGCTGATACTCATGGTCACTTGGGATTGTTTGAAAATGTGCTCCCACCAGGGGGAACCGCGCCTATACTGCATATTCACCGCCACATGGAAGAACTGTTCTATGTCGTAGAGGGAGAAGTTGAAATTCAAGTCGGGAATCAAACAGTACAAGGTCAACCAGGAGCATTTGTATTGGTTCCGCGTGGTACACCCCATACATTTGCTAACCGGGCAACAAAACCTGCGAAGTTATTAATTATGTTTTGTCCTGCCGGAGAACGTGAAAAGTATTTTGAAGGTTTAGCCAAACTACTCAAGGATGGGCAGGCACCAGACCAGGAAGCTTTAATAGAATTGATGCGGCAATTTGACCAAGAGCCAGTAGAGACTTCAGTGCCAGGGTGAGTGATACTCATTTAGCATACTAATATCAGCGTCAGGATAAATTCATGCTTGCCCTGCCTCTTAATAGTGAAAATCTTCCTTACCCCGATCCGCTACACCCGATCATTGTTCACTTTGTAATTGCGATGGTGTTTTTTTCTTTTTTCTGTGATGTAGTAGGCTATTTCACCCGCAACCATCGTTTGTATGAAGTAAGTTTCTGGAATATGTTTGTTGCTGCGATCGCAATTTTTCTAGCGGTAATTTTTGGTCAGTTTGAGGCAGGTTTAGCGAATACTTATGCAGCAGTCCAACCAACTTTAAATTTTCATACAGTTGTGGGTTGGTCGCTGGCGGCTATTGTTGTGGCGATCGCAGCTTGGCGATTTGTGATTCGCAATCGCAATCCTCTGAAGCTTCCCCCGGCTTATCTGGGCGCAGCCACGTTTTTAATTTGCTTGGTTAGCTTGCAGGTATATCTGGGAAGTAAGCTGTTTTGGGTATACGGTTTGCATGTAGCGCCTGTGGTGGAAGCGATGAAACAGGGAGTCACGCCATGAACGGGCAACTGTTTGAGCAATTGGGATTGAAGCTAAATGGTAACGGATTACCTTACGAAATTCCCATACATCCGCAGTTGGTACATCTAACCTTAGGTTTATTCATCATTGCGATCGCTTTTGATATTGCCGGAGCACTTTTTCCCCTAGAACGAAAAATATTCAAATTTCTGGGTCTGGCGACTCTGCGCACTGGTTTATTTGATGTTGGCTGGTATAACTTACTAGCAGCAGCTACGATTACATTTTTCACTGTTGCTGCTGGATTTTTTGAGCTATTGCTAGCAAACCCAGCAGTTAATCACAAGAGTGATTGGGGATTAACTGCTGGTTGGACAATGCTTTTACATGGCTTGGGTGGTCTGTTTTTATTAGCGATTATTGTTGGTATGACTGTGTGGCGGGGTTTACAGCGTTATCGTTGGCGCAAAAATGTCTCTAGACAGGTGCAGTGGAGTTATTTGTTAGCAGGGATTGCAATCTTAGGCTTGTTGTTCGTTCATGGAACGCTGGGAGCACATTTAGGAGAAGAGTTTGGAATTCACGTTACTGCGGCACAATTACTCCCAGAAGGCAGAAACCTAAGGTGAATTCTAGCTATAAATTTACCGCAGCCGTTGGTTTCGACTTCGCTCAACCAACTGAGTGGTCGAGAGTTGAGCGAAGTCGAAACTCGTCAACATAGGTATTTTTTTAATCAGAAATCACCTAAAGTAAGTAGCATCCGAACAGCGATCGCTTTACAGTTGTCAAAGGTTAGGAGATGGGCTTATTCATTAACGAATTTCTTTCCAATTAACTCGATAAAAGATTGCTCCTGAGCAATATCATCAAAATCAATGTCTGTTGCGGCCTCTTCCTGATATTTTGGGTTCAATTCAATCGCCCGTTGGAGATTTTCCAAGGCTAATCCTAATTTTCTTTGGAATGCATAACAGGCTGCTTTATTGTAATAAGCACTGGCATAATCTGGTTTAATTTCTAATGCTTGATCAAAAGAGGCGATCGCTTCGTCATCTCGTCCTAGTCGCACCAAAGTATAGCCGCGTTTATCCCAAACTTTGGGGGAGTCTGGTTTAATTTTTATTGCTTTGTCAAAAGAGGCAATCGCTTCTTCGTATTCTTCCAACTCTATCAAAGCTAAACCGCGATTCATCCAAGCAACGGCATCATCAGGCTTGACTTTAGTGGCTTGATTAAACGAGACAAAAGCTTGTTGATGTTTTCGTAAATTACCAAAAGCAACACCGCGATCGCACCAAGCTTGATGATCATTAGGATTGATTTTTAAAGCTGTATCATAGGAAGCGATCGCGTCCGAATAGCGTTTTAACCTGGCTAGAGTTAAACCTTGTTTAAACCAAGCAACGGCATTGTCTGGCTGAATTTTGACTGCTTGGTTGTAAACTGCGATCGCATCTGCATAGCGCTTTTCACTAAACAGTACATTTCCCTGTTCAATGTATTCATCAGCCGCTACTTCTTCTGATTGTGGCGGTTCCTGAATGTTTTCTTCAACTTCAGGTTTTATCTCCTCTGGAATCGATGGCGGTTTAATTTCCGTCAGTTCTTCCAGAATTAGATCCTTGCGTTGTTGAGCATCTAATTGTAGCTCCGAAAGTTGGGATACAAACTCTGTTTCTAACTTTTCTAGTTTTTCTAGAATCAGAATTTTTTGTTGTTGAGCATTTAACTGTAATTCTGAGAACTGAGATGTAAATTCTAAGCCTGATTTTTCTAAATTCTCCACAATTAGCGCTTTTTGGTTTTCAGCCTCCGCCTGTAAATCAGCTAGTTGGTTTGCAAATTCTGACTGTAATTTTCTTAACTCTTCAATAATTTTATCTTTTTGCTGTTGAGTATCAGATTGTAATTCTAAAATTTGTGATTTAAAGAGATTTTCTAGCTCTTCAATACTTGACAGAGTTACATTTTTACGTTGTTGAGCATCCACTTGTAATTCTGAAATTTGAGTTACAATTTCTGCTTTTAAATTTGCAAAGTCGTTAACAACTATATCCTTTTCTTTCTGAGTGTCAGACTGTAATACTGATAGATGAGCCGTAAACTTAGATTTGGATTGATCTAAATGTTCAATAACTATATCTCTTTGTTGTTCAGCGCTTACTAGCAGTTCAGATAATTGCTTTACTAAATCTGATTCTATTTTTCCTAAATGCTCTAGAGTTAAATTACTTTGATTCTGGACGTTTGATTGCAATTGCGACAGTTGAGAGGCAAATACTGTCTCTAAATTTTCTAATTTATTTTGAACAATTTTAATTTCTGATTCTAATTGATTTAAAATACTTTCTTTTGTTGCTGAAAAATCAGATGTAATTAGAGATAAATTTTCTTGCTCGCTGTTAATTTTTTGCCGCAGGCTATCAGCTTCTTTGCCTAATGTATCAGTAATATGTTTAACTTCTTGAATGGCATTTTCAGCTTCTTGCTTAACAATGCTTAGCTGAGTTTGTAAATTTTCCACGCCTTCTAGCTGAGACATTGCTTTATTAACAATTTCTCGGATTGCTACCCGTCGTAACAGCCAAAATAAAGCAATTACTGCAACTGGAAATAAGCTTAATAAGACTAACCAGATATTGAAGAGCATGGTTGTACGACTAAAGTTACGCTCAAAATCAGATTGGGCTGCATCTCGAATCCGCTTTTCTGCTCGCAGTCTTACCAATTCTTCGCGTTCCTGATTCGATATGAGTGGAGTAGCAGTCACGGCTGGAGATACAGATGGTGTAGTTTGCCCACTGACTTTAGCATTAGACAGCAGCAAGGGCGAAAATATCATAACGCTTTGTAAAACTAAAGCGTAGACGACTGGATTTTTGCTCTTCATCAAGACCATCCTATCTGTTGGTCAGTTTTTAAAGCGGCGTACCTCTCCAATCTATAACAGATTATTAAGTTGTGAAATATTAGCAGAAGCAGCAATATATTACTATTTAACTATATAATGATTTAAAAATTTAAGTTTAATTCGCAGGTATACTATAGGCAAATATTAATACTTATAAAGAAAAAATCTCTTCAGCACTTGATGGATGAATACCAATATTGTTATTAAAGTCTTTTTTGGTAGCGCCTAATTTTATAGCGATAGCAATACTTTGAATAATTTCTGATGCTGATTCACCCACCATATGAGCGCCTAAAATTCGTTCTGAGTTCTCTTCTACTACTAATTTAATAAATGTTTTTTCATCTTGCCCATTCAGGCTATAAAAAAGTGGTTTAAATTTTTCAGAGTAACACTGTACAGATTCACCAAATTTTTCCCGGGCTTGAGCTTCTGTCAAGCCAACTGTAGCAGCTTCAGGTATGAAAGAAACACAAATCGGGACTAATTCATAATTTAAAAGTTGAGGACTGTTACCAAATTCTGCATCAACAAATGCACGAGCTTCAGCAATGGCAACAGGTGTTAGTTGTAGTCTGTCAATACAATCGCCTACAGCAAAAATATTAGCTTGTGTTGTGCGGCTATAGTCATTGAGCATAATTGCACCTTTTTGAGTCACCTTAATACCTGCTTTATCCAAACTCAAATTATTTAAATTTGGTGAAAAAAGTACCAAGCATAAAACACGATCAACAGTCAAAATATTATTATCTGAAAAAAATATATCTATTTGGTCTGATATTTTTTTAATTTTGGATATTTTACTGTTAGTGAAAATTTGAATACCTTGCTGATTCATGCTATTTGTAATGTAGAGCGATATATCTTGGTCGCAATCAGGCAAGATTTGAGGTAAATCAGTAATTATAGTAGGCTTAACACCAAGTTCATTCAAACAACTAGCAGTTTTTACAGCAGTATAATCGCCTCCAATAATAGCAATTTGTTTGGGTAGTTTTTTTATTTGAAATAATTCTTTTTGGGTAATAGTATATTCTATGCCTGGTATACTTGGCTGAAAAGGTTTCGCACCCACCGCAATTAAAATTTTGTCTGCTGTTATGTGCTTTCCATCAATATCCAAGGTATGTGCATCTTGGAAACTAGCATAACCCTTAATAAAATCTACTCCTGATTCTCTAAGATACTTAATATGTAATTGATGGAGTTGTTCAACTTTGTTGTCTTTAGCTGCCATAAATTTTGACCAGTCAAAGCTGCTATTAAATTCACTCCATCCATAAGATATTGCATTAGAAAAAAGGCTGGGGAAAGTAGCAGCATAAGCCATCAACTTTTCTGGAATACAACCGTAATTTATACAAGCGCCACCCACGTCTGCTTGTTCTGCAACTCCCACATGGATATCATAGGAAGCAGCTCTTTTAGCAGCAGCAAGGCCTGCTGAACCTGCACCAATAATAAAAAGGTCGTAATCAAAGCTCATAAATATTTGCCCTAATTTGAAATACAAAATATGACTAGTCTTTAACAGGTTGTTCTTGAATTCGACATTTCAAATAATTAATTACTGAAAATTTGATGAGGTTATTTCGCCTCGCTATAAAAATTGAGTAATTTGTCAGCGATCGCTCTCAGAAGTCCATCAGCAGGGTGCATCCACTTTCGGCAAATAGCCCCTCAGACTAGAAGTCTGGACGGCAGTTGCTTCAAGTCGGGAAACCCGCCCAACGCACTGCCTCGGCTAAACAAACAAAGCCTGCCTCCGCAGGCTCAATCTAATCTACTCAGGTGGATTTGGTTTTTATAGCCGCGATTTCTAATCGCCTGGTATTTCTTCCAAAAGTG
>NZ_MTAV01000156.1 GCF_002154695.1 Nostoc sp. T09 | reverse complement strand
ATAAATTGTTGAGGGGTGACAAGCACACATCATTCGATAACCCGCAACTTGGGTTAATACTATTAATGGTAGCTTGATTGGGGCTGAAAAAAACAATAGCCGGATTGCAATAGAGATTAAAGAATTTAGAGCTAAATCAATAATTAAAGATTTAGAGCAAGCAATTGGACAGTATGTTTTATATAGATTACTTTTGCAGAAAGTAGATTCAGGACGTGATGTCTACTTAGCGATTAGTGATACTCTTTATGAAGATTTTTTTCAGGAACCAATAGGTGAGCTTGTAATTAACGAGCTACCATTAAAAATGATTATTATAAATTTACAAAGGGCTGAAATAACAAAATGGATAAGCTAAATAGGTATCGTCAAATAATTAAGGACGTAATAACTCAATACTCAAAACTCAGACCATCACATGGCAATATCAGGTTAGATACTATTTTTGATGAATCCCAAGATAGATATGCATTGATGCAAGTAGGATGGGACAGAGAAAAACGAGTCAGAGGTAATTTAATTTACGTAACCTTATTAGGAGAAAAAGTTATTATTGAGTACGATGGCATGGAATCAGGAATTACTCAAGATTTAATCGATACAGGTATTCCAGAAGAAGACATTATTTTAGCTTTTGTATCCCAGCAAGATAGTCGCATTCCCGCTTAAAAACAGAAGAGGATAATCGTAGGTTGAGCTTACTGTGTGAGAACCCAACCTACCCCAGGAAATGTTGAGTTCCTTGCAAGAAGCCTCTCTGCGTCTACGTTCCTCAAACGCCACTTGCTCGATTGTTGAGAAACCGCAAGGGCGCATTGGCTCACCAACCTACATAGGTTAAGGTTTTTGACGCTCACTCAACTGTATTGGATTTAAGCCAAGATAAGATTCTAATATTGCTTAATATCTATTAATGTAGAAGCTATCTACTTTGTCAACTATCATCTTTATAAACGTCGCTACGATGCCCTACTTTAATCACGGTGACTAACAAAAAATCATCTTCTATTTCATAAATAACTCGGTAATCTCCTACTCGAATACGATAGGAATGAGCATCACCTTGTAATTTTTTCACACCTATTGGACGAGGTTCTATTGCTAAATTTAGAATTTTTGAATCGATTCGTTCTTTAATATCTGTTGGTAGTTTCTTAAGTTGTTTAATTGCACCTCTAGAAAATCTAATTTGATAAGTCACGCACTTTCTCTCTTATATTCGTCCATATATTCATCCCAAGACACTGTACCGTTAATACGTATATCTTCCCTAGCTTCTTTGATAGCTTTTAAATCCTCTTCATCCTCTTCATCATCATTTTTTTGCAAAAAAGCATAAATTTCATCAAGCGTACTGTCGTATGCTTGATTTAACAGTAAGTTGATAGCTTTAATTAATTCTTCTCTTTCGTGTTCAGTTTTCATTTTTATATCTCTTCCAAAGTCTCTAACGGTTTAATCAAATGGTTAAACCAATTACAATTAACATTAACGAAATTGACTTATACAACAAATAGTAAGGTGGGCATTGCCCACCCTACATTTATACTACAACTGGTTTATTACTGAATGTTCTAGAAATTCCCGTTGTTAGAAGAACCAACCGCAGCCACAGGATTTGGCTGATTGAGGTAATTGTAAACAAGCTGGGAAACCTGGCGAATAAAGTCTCTACCTCGAGAATCTTTATAAGGACGTTTTACAAAGATAGCTGCTAGGTAACGCTTACCATTTGGCATAGTAACAAATCCTGCATCGCCAATGAGAAAACCGATATCTCCAGTTTTATTGGCGATAACTGCGCCTTTCCCTAAACCTGCGGGAAGCAGAGTGTGAATACTCGTGTGACGCAGAATATCCAAAGCTTGCTCTTTGCTTGAGGGAGAAACTAATTTGTTATTTACTAACAAAGCCAACACTCTCGCCATGTCTTGAGAACTGGTGGTGTTGGTTCCTCTCAAATCAGCTAACAGACGCCTAATTACCGTGTCTTTCAGTCCCCAACTGCGGAAACGCTGATTAAGTTTAGCCGCCCCACCCAAGTGATCGATAATCATGTTGGTGGCGGTATTGTCACTAATAGTCACCATTTTAGTGACGGTTTCTAAAGCCGAGTATTTCTTACCAACTCGCTCATACTGCATCACGCCAGAACCGTTGGTTACCAAGTCACGGCGCATCGTCAGCTTTTCATCTAACCTGACTTTACCAGCGTCTAAATCCTGAAAAAAGGCAATGAGAATTGGCAGTTTAATTGTACTGGCTGCTGGGAAAACGCGATCGCCTCCAATATCCAAATAATTCCCAGTATCCAAATCTAGGAAAAACATCCCTGTTTGCAGAAAACTGTAGCGATTCATCAAGGCTTTAATCTGAGGTTCTAAAGCCTTCATTGATGAATTCAAGGGTACAACACCCGCAAATAAATTCCTGTTATTAACTGTTGGCGGAGTGCTGGGTTGCTCTGTAGTAACTACTGGTGGAATACTTGGCGGAGTTACTGCCATTCTAACTAGTTGGGGTAACTGCACAGACCAATGATTGGGAGATTCTTCTTGCAGCTTAACTTGCGCTAGATCTAAGGTGTAACCGGGCGCTAAGGTAATTAGAATGCGGGTAGTATTGGCACCAAACTGTCCTATCTGAATTTGTTGAGTTACTGGCCCTATTCTTTGACTTACTTGGGGATATCCAAGGGTAACTCCTGGCAAATCAATGGCTAGACGAGTAGGATTAGCCAGCAGTTGGACTCTTGGTTGCACATTTTCATCTGTGGTGAAGTCCAAATGATTGCGATTACTATCAAAATGCCAATTGGCGACTGTAGCGGCTTTCACAGTTGAACCAACCAACAAGGTACTTAAAAAGCTGGCTAATATCCAGCTTGTTTTGACAATATTTTTTTTGTGTGTGAGTCGCATTAGTTAAAACTATCCGTGAGTTGAAGATTAAGTAATTAACAACAAGTATTGGTTACAAAAATATAAAACTGACAAACCGTCAGAGATTATATACTGCCGCGATAAATTTACAAGTAGCGATCGCCAATTCCGGATAGATTTAAGAAAAAATTTGATGAACTTCAAAATTACTTTCCCGTGAAAAATAATCCCGATTTGAAAAAAGAATGCGGCACATCGATAAAACCCCTCGCCAACTGTGTACCACAACTTCTACCGCCTCAAGCACCAAGCTTTGTGATTACCCGTATCTTGTAAATCTCCCGCTTCGTTGCCATCCCGCCTGAGAATCAATTCCAGGGCGAGATGGCGGTCAGCATACAGGAGTAAAAGCTTTCGTCTAGTTAGCGCATCAGTGGTTGCAACTGTTGCAAAAGCAGTTTTGCTCCGGGTTCAGAAGAAGCGGGATTTTGACCAGTAATCAAATTGCGATCGCTCACCACATAAGGCTGCCAGTTATCGGTCTTGGAATACTTGCCACCGTTGTTTTTCAACTCGTCTTCTACCAGAAAAGGCACGACATTGCTTAGCCCAACTGCCGCTTCTTCTGAATTTGTAAAGCCGGTCACAGACTTGCCTTGTACCAGGGGAGCGCCATCAGCAGTTTTGGTATGGCGCAATACGCCGGGAGCATGACAAACTGCGGCCACAGGCTTTCCAGCCGCATACAAAGCTTCAATTAAAGCAATAGAATCTGGATCTTCAGCCAGATCCCACAAAGGCCCGTGACCGCCAGGATAGAACACAGCATCGTAATCGTCGGCAGATACAGTCGACAGCTTGAGCGTGTTTGCTAAAACCGTTTGCGCGTCCGTATCTTGCTGAAAGCGAAGGGTTGCCTCAGTTTGCGCATCTGGCTCATCGCTTTTGGGGTCAAGTGGCGGTTGTCCACCCTTGGGAGAAGCCAGGGTAATTTCTGCGCCTGCATCTTTGAATACGTAGTAAGGAGCAGCAAACTCCTCTAACCAAAACCCGGTTTTTTTACCCGTGTTGCCAAGCTTGTCATGAGAAGTCAATACCATCAAAATTTTCATTGTCATCTCTGTTGTTTAGCTCATCTGGAATATCCGTTCTACAGCAATGATTGCAGATAATGATTGTTATCTCATTGCCAGTGTCGTCTTCTTGTGTGGCGGTGGAAAGGCTAGGTCAAGTTCCGCTAAATCTTCATTTGTCAGCGTTAATTCCAAAGCCGCGCGATTCTCCCGGAGGTGCGCTGGATTGCTGGCTTTCGGGATGGCGATAATATCCTTTTGGTGCAGCAGCCATGCTAAAGCCACTTGGGTTGGTGTAGCGTTATGACGTGCGGCGATCGCTTTGAGATGAGGATTTTGCAACATCCCTCCTGGTTCGCGCGGTGCTTGCTCTATTGGGGAGTAAGCCATGATAGGAATGCTACGATCGCGGCACCAAGGAAGCAGGTCCCACTCGATGCCACGCTGCATCAAGTTATATAGCACCTGATTGGTGACAATTTCGTCGCCACCGCGTAAGGCGATCGCATTTTCCATATCATCAAGATCGAAGTTGCTGACGCCATAATCCCGGATGTCCCCCGCTTTTTTGAGTAATTGAAACGCTTCCAGTGTCTCTGCTAATGGCACCGATCCGCGCCAGTGAAGCAGATAGAGATCGAGGTAATCGGTCTTGAGCCGCTTAAGGCTGCGCTTGCAAGCTTCAACAGTACCCCGCCGTGTCGCATTGTGCGGATAGACCTTGCTGACCAGAAAGACCTCATCACGGCGTCCGGCGATCGCCTCACCAACCACTTCTTCTGCACCGCCTTCGCCATACATCTCTGCTGTGTCGATCAGCGTCATCCCCAGATCTAATCCGAGACGCAGTGCTGCTATCTCGGCTGGTCGCTGAGTCCGCTCCTCTCCCATCCTCCATGTTCCCTGCCCTAACACAGGAATTTCTCTTCCCGATGGTAAGCGCAATAGTCTCATCTTTGGGACTCTCCTATAGTCTTGTTCTGTTTGACCACACGAGCGTGCTAAGTACTGAGGAGCCAGTTGTGTGGGCGGTCTTTTAACTCAGCACTCTTCATTGCGATCGTTGTAGCTTTCCAGAAAAATTTTCTGTTCCTTTGGTTGGATTGTGTCGTTACCCTAGGGAGGAAATCATTTCGATTTTATGAGAGAGAAATTATTTTTTCTAGACAGCTAATCACGGGAAAATCCTACAACCAAGGGGTGAAAATCCTTCTTCCCCTGTTCCCTGTTCCCTGTTCCCCATTTTCAAGACAAGCATTAGCTTACAATCCCAAATCTACGGCAATTCTATGGGCACAGGCAAAGCCAGAAAATGCTACCGCATTCAATCCTTGACCAGGAAAGGTACTATCCCCTACACAGTACAATCCCGGAATCGCCGTGCGATTAAATGGCATCCCCAACAACCCGCGTAACTTGCGCCGGGGAATTGGCCCGTAAGTGCCATCTTCTCGTCCCAAAAAGCGGCGATGGGTGCGGGGCGTCCCCACCTCTAAATAATCCAATCCCGCATCCAAACCGGGAAAAATCTGCTCTAATCGCTCAATAATTCGCCATGCTGCTGCTTCTTTGCTTGCTTCATACTCAGTCTCGCTCATTCCCTGCCAATTATCTATCCAATCAGGTGTAAAAGCATGAATGATGTGATATCCCGCAGGAGCTAAATCTGGGTCAAGCAAAGTGGGAATCGAAACAAAAACTGTACCTTGTGCTGCTGTCATTTGCTGCCAATCTTCGAGCAATATATGATGGCACTCTGTACCCTGAGGTAAAACTGACTTTTCAACGCCCATGTGCAAACTCAAAAAACCGGGTGATTTTTCGTAATTTTGTTGCCATTTTTTCTCATTAGATGGCATTGACTCTACAGGTAATAATTTTTTAAAAGTATCCCAGCGTGTAGCGTTAGAAACTATGCGTTTACCCCGATAGACTTGACCATTAGCTAGCTGCACGCCTACAGCTTTTCCGCGTTCAGTAATGATTTTCGTTACTCTTGCTTGATATTGAATTTTACCGCCAGCCTTTTCTAAACCAGCTACCAATGTTTGAGCAATTCTTCCTACCCCACCTTTAGGGTAATTAACTCCGCCATAGTGCCTATCAGAAAAAACCATGCCAGCATTAATCATTGGTGTCATGTTAGCTGGAACTACCGACCAGCAGTAACACTCCATATCAATAAATTTCAATAACTGGGGATCTTTGATGTAGCGCCGCGCCACGTCACCAACATTTTGCGGTAAATACTTGGCTAAACCAAGACAAGCTAAAGGATGCTGCAAAAATACCCGCAGCAAATACCGAGGTTCTTCTAGTGACAGCAAATCCATACTGTTGAGGCAATTAAAAACTTGCCAGCATTCGTCATAAAAACGACGAATCCCTTTTTCTTCATGAGGGAAATAAGCAGTAAGATTTTGCAAAAAATTTTCATAAACCCGATCAACTTTCAAATCTAAATTGTCGGGAAGATGGTAGTGAATCTGCACCGGATCGGCAATTGTCTCTAAACTGGTATTCACAGCATCAAGAGCACGGGTGAGTAAATTTGTGCTGCCATTCTGCCCCATGCCAAAAATCATTGAAGCTCCCACATCAAAGCGATAGCCCTGCCGTTCAAAATAACCCGCACTACCACCTGGTATCAAATAACTTTCTAGTACCAGCACTTTAGCTCCCTTTGCTGCTAGCTGGGTTGCTGTCACCAATCCACCAATCCCAGAGCCAATGACAATTACATCAAATAAGGAACTAGAAGTCATAAAAAATCTAAAATTCAAAATTTAAACTGCAAAATCGAAAAACTTAATCTTTGGTAGCAACCTGACAACTTCTACTGAGCAAATTCAAAGATTGTCAGCAGATACTCAGGAGCCGCATCAGATTTTCTAAAAAATTGTAGCGTATATTACTTTTATTACAAAATATAATACGTAACCGATTTCGTATCTTCGGGTCGCATACATTCAACAGCTAAAATACCTATCAAAATTTAATTGACTATAGGATTCCTATTTGAGTTTAAGAAGAAGACCTATCTTTTTTCCTGTTGCCCGTTCCCTGTTCCCTGTTCCCTATAAATTTTGAATTACTTAGTTTCTATCTCAAAAAAAAGAGGGACGAGCCTGCTGCTGCTGGCTAATCCCGTCTGCCGATCCTTAAAGAGAGGAGAACACTTGATAATAATATAGCCTTGATTGAGAATTCTTGTCAACTATTAATGCAATCTATTCTCAATAAGTTAATAAGCCATGATTTTAGCTGCCAGTCGTAGGCAGGACAGAGTATCATGATGTTTCAGTTCTTATATAATTAAAAACCGCCTATTTTTGGCTATGACGCTACAACTGCGTGTTTATGTTCCACCCCATCCCTTAATCAAGCACTGGTTAGCAGTTGCTCGTGATGCAGCCACACCTTCAGTATTATTTCGTAGTGCGATGGTGGAGTTGGGCAGATGGTTGACCTATGAAGCGGCACGAGAGTGGTTGCCGACGCAAGAGACGACTGTGCAGAGTCCTTTGGATTCTTCGCCAGCAACTTTGATTAATCCAGAAGTGCCTGTGGCGGTAGTACCGATTTTGCGGGCAGGATTAGGATTATTAGAAGGCGCACAGACTTTGCTACCTTTGGCTTCGATTTATCACCTTGGCTTAGTGCGCAATGAGGAAACACTACAACCTTCGTGTTACCTGAACAAATTACCAGAAAAATTTGATCCTCAAACGCGGGTTCTAATTACCGATCCTATGTTGGCTACGGGTGGGTCAATGATGGCAGCAATGGCAGAATTGACACAACGGGGTGTCGATCCAGCTTTGACAAGGATTGTTTGTGTAGTAGCGGCTCCCCCAGCTTTGCAAAAACTGAGTGCTGCTTATCCAGGTTTAATTATTTACACGGCTACGATTGATGAAATAGTCAACGACCAAGGGTATATTGTACCGGGATTAGGAGATGCAGGCGATCGCACCTTTGGGACTTAAGCTACTATGCAGCTAGGGTAGGAAAATAACTTTACTAGTGTAAAAGTGTAAAATTCCCAAAGTTTCGTCAAGGTGGTTAAGGATATGAGTCAGCGTGATGGTTTTGTTAGTGGATTTTTTGCCGGAGCGATTTTCGGCTCTGTTGTGGGTGGCGTTGTCGGTGCCTTGATTGCTAATCGTCAAGATCCGGAATTAGTGGCAGATGACGATGCAGAACTGACGAATAACCAAGATGAAGCTAGGAAAATAGTCGGGAAACGTCGTCAGATGAAAGCCTCAGAAACAGAAGGCATGGAGATGGAATCAGCACGGCGATCGCTAGAAGACAAGATTGCCCAACTAAATGCCACAATAGACGATGTACGAAAGCAGCTAGGCAATGTCAATGGCAGTTCACAGCAAGCCATAAATGAACGTTCTTTCACTAAAGATTCTTAAAACACTAACAACGTGGTGAAAGCGCTTAAATGTGGTGCTATATGCCAAAACCAACCGCAGACGCCATGACCTAGATTAAATTAAAATCTATGATAAGACCTTGTTTGTCAACTTAGCAGAAAACCGAGCTATCCATGAACCTACTGATTACCACACTGGCTACTTTCATCCAAATTTATACTGTTTTGCTGATTGTTCGGGTACTCTTGACCTGGTTCCCCAATATTGACTTTTATAGTCAGCCATTTGCGGCTTTGGCTCAGATCACCGACCCTTATCTCAATCTTTTCCGCTCAATTATTCCCCCACTGGGCGGGATGGATTTTTCTCCCATATTAGCTTTCTTGGTGCTGCAATTAGCTGGCGACTGGCTACTGCCGACGCTGAAAGCGATATTGATTTTTTAACCTTGTGCAACGATGGAAATTTAGTTAGGGTGGGCAAATCCCACCCTAATATTAAATAATTCCCGCTGTTAAAAACTTACTTACGAACCTGACCGCTAAACCCAGCAGCTTTAAACTGCTTCAGCTTCAATGGGGTTGGCTGATTTGCAGGTACAGAAATCCTCAGTTCAAAATCACTGATACCTGGTGGTATTTCGGCAATAGAACCTAAACGTGTGCGGTTTTGTAGCACTGAGTCGTTATTGGCATCATAGATCCGACCGAAAATATCTGCATCGTAGACAGTTTTATAAGTAGCATTTTCAGCTTTGCCAGTCACAATAAAACACTTAGCAGCCGCAGAACCGCTACTAATCACAGCGCCTTCTGCCAGTTCTGGTGGACAATCGTTATAAGAAATATCAAATAGTCTAATTTGTGTCAGCGCTACGGCAGGGGTAGTCAAAACCCATAAAAAGACACTGATAAGACAGGAAACAAAGATTACCTTGATTGGTCTTAAATACAAAGTCCTAACAGGTGCAAGTAATCGCTGTTGTACAGAGTAGTTTGACCTAGCTAACCCTAGGAAATTCAACCAAGATGTTATGCTGCTTTTCTTTTCCATATCTAAAAATAGTGGCAACGAAATCTAAGTAACTTTTATACCGAGGCAAGATATATCACTAAATTCAGCACCCGGTATATCCTTGCTGAAAACGCCTTCAGGCATTTTCAGCAATGTTTTTAACCCCAGCTTACCTGAATTTCATTACCAAAGATATTGGAGACTTTCATTTAACTTTTGTAATAATTAGGGAAAATAACCCTTAACTTGCTATTAACATATGACTCCGGATGAGATTAAAGCAGCTTTGCAAGCAGCCTTTAAGAGTTGTGATGTAGCCAGCTGTCCTCTCACTGAGATGCAGAAACAGATATTACTGCAAGTGGTGGAGAAAATTCCGCTGAATTCTAACTTTGGGGTGTTAGAGATTGCTAATCCCTTGGATGAGTTGACCCCAGAAGAGTTGGCAGCATTTTTGCAGTTCGTTAAGGCGCAGGAACAATACAACGGTAATTGGAAAGCGCAATTCCTCAATGATTGGCTGCACGATTCTGACTCTGGAGAAGTACAATTTATCCGGGAACGCTACGGTTTGCAATGGCTCAATCGCCTTCAGTCATATCACTTTGATAAATATGTTCATTTTGAGGATGCACTAAAACTGAAAGTAGGCGATCGCATTGAAATTTCCAATGCTATGTGGGAATGGGTACAAGATGATGGTCCTTGTAAGCGAGAATGGTTTTCCTGTGTAGTGCTGCAAGTTGATGAATTTAGCAATGGTGGTGATTGCTTTAGTAATTGCGTCGTCCGCTTCAATAACGGCGCTGAATATGAAATTCAAGGAATTTATGAATGGAACCGCTATAATTGGCGCTGGTCTCAGAATTAGTAAGAATTCATATTTTCAAGATGTTATCATCTATCAACAGTGTGATACTGTTGGCTACAACTTGCTATCAGGCGATCGCTAGCTTAATAGAAGATCGTCATCTTCCACCAGGCCAACTTATTGATGTAGGTGGCTATAATTTGCACCTCTACACTGCGGGATTGTCTGGCCCGACAGTTATCTTGGAACACAGTTTAGGCGGCATTGAGGGTTATTTACTGCTGCCAGAGATAGCAAAGCTGACACGAGTTTGCATATATGATCGCGCTGGATACGGTTGGAGCGATCATAGTCCTTATCCACGAACTAGTAAGCAGATAGTTGCAGAATTAGATTATCTGTTAACGCAAGCCAAAATTGAACCACCCTATATTCTCGTTGGAAATTCCTTCGGTAGCTATAACGTGCGGTTGTATGCAAAGCGCTTTCCGGAAAAAGTCGTGGGGATGGTACTTACCGATGGACTTCATGAAACTGCCATGTTGGAAATGCCTATCCATTTACAATGTTTGAAACTGTTTTTTCTATCCGGGTTCGTGATGTCCTTTTTAGGATCTATTCTCGGTATTGTGCGATTGCTGAAAGTGATTGGTACATTTGAAGTTATCAAGCGCGAGTTAGTTAAATTTCCCAAAGAGACTTTAAAACCGATTAAGCGTTCTTTCTGTCGTCCCAAACACTGGATTACCATGAGTCGGGAAATCTTAAATCTAGATACTAGTAGCCGCCAAGTTCAGTCAGCCAATCATTATGGTGCATTGCCGATAGTTAGTATCAAAGCCAATACTTTTTTCCATGCTTCTCCTTGGACTCTGTTTCTACCTATGGCAGCAGCTAATCGTTTAAGAGAGCAAATGCACAGTGAAATACTCCAATTATCGACAAATTGTGTGCAAATTCAAGCCGATCGCAGTGGTCATTTTGTTTGGATAGATCAACCAGAGTCAATTTTGACTGCGATTTTGATTCTTCTAGAAAACAGCGATCGCAATTAATATTAGTGGCTCTACCGTACTTGTTCTGCTAAATTAATAGTCTGGGAGAGGGAACAGGGAACGGGGAACAGGGAACAGAGGTTATTGTTCTAGTTTTTTCATAAGAGCAATAATCATTCGACTTTCTTCTCGGAGTAAATAAATAATCGATTCTATATCCGTTTGGCTACATAGTCCTACTCTCTGAGATAAAATAATATGTGTTTCTAATTCGTTAATTGAGCCTTGGGCAATATTAAGAAATCTGATGTACTCAGCCGTTGACCTTCTTCCATAACCTTCTGCTATGTTAGCTGGAATAGATGCCGCGGATCTCCTGATTTGTTGTACCATCCCATACAACTCATCTTTAGGAAAAACTTTAGTTAAGAAATAGCATTTCTCGGCTATATCCATACCTTTTTGCAAATTTTTAAGTCTTTAAAATCATTAATTTCTGACATTTAAAAACCTCTTAATTTATTCATCTGTTCCCTGTGAAGAGTTCCCTCCTTTCAAGCTTCAACCTAGCCTACTAGGTACTGAAGAACCATATTAGTTTCCTAATTACAGCGCCGTCTGCAAGCGGAAACAGGAAACGGGGGAAAAGGCAATATTCTGGTTATTTCAGCCGTTCTAGCAAATGGTCGCCTACACGTAGTGCATTGGCAATGATCGTCAAAGTGGGATTAACTGCGGCGCTAGAAGGAAAAAAGCTACCATCTACGACATAGAGATTATCTATATCATGCGTGCGGCAATTGAGATCTAGCACGGAAGTATTGGGATCTTCGCCAAAGCGGCAAGTACCGCATTGATGACCTACAGATTGAATCGGCATCATGTTGCGGGGGTAGATGCTGAAGGGAACTAGATGTTCTGTGCGATCAACTTGCTGTAAAATTCCTGTCCAACGTTTAATTAAACGACTTCCAGCTTCGATATTGTTGAGCTTGTATTCTAGATGAAGGCGATCGCCTTCTACTCGCACGCGGTTATCAGGATCGGGCAAGTCTTCTGTCTGTAACCACCAGCCAACGGTGCGATCGGCTACAGCTTTCAGTTCTGCTCCAGGTCGCATTTTCAGCAATGGTGCTAGTAATGCCGGCACTTCCGCAGGCAGCATATCTGCCAATACATTACCTGTATTCTGGATCAATCCCATTGGGTAGGGAAAATCTGCGTCACCCCAGTAGAAGTCGCTGATACAAATTGTCTTTTGATAAGAGTCAGGATTGAGTTTAGTGGTGAGTTGTACCATTGCTGTACAGCCATGCTTCATCAGGTGACGTCCCACCAAGCCGGAATGATTTGCCAGTCCATGAGGATGATGCTCATTGAGCGATCGCAATAGCAACGCGGCTGAATTAATTGCTCCACAGGCGACAACAACTATATCTCCAGTAAACCTTTGTGTTTCCCCAGCGACTTCGGCTTCCACATGGGTAACTTCCCGACCAGAGGCGCTGGTGTGTAAGCGTGTGACCTTGGCTTCAGTAATTAGGGTAATGTTGGGATGGTTACGGGCAGGTTGCAGGCAATTTACTTCTGCATCTGCCTTACCCTGAGTTAAACAGGGAAAGCCATCGCAAGTGTTACAACGAATACAGGCACTCAAGCTTTTATCGACTTCGTTGAGTTTCAATCCTAAAGGTAAATGAAATGGATGTAACCCAGCCTTTGTAAAAGCATTGGCTAATTCTTGCATCCGGGATTCGTGGCGTACTGCTGGGTAGGGATAAGGCAGACTCATGGGTGGTTCAGTAGGGTCACAACCAGACTGCCCATGTACGTCATACAGCTGTTCGGCTTGGGTATAGTAAGGTTCAAAATCTTGGTATTTCAGAGGCCACTCTGGAGAAATGCCATCTTGATGTTCAACTTGCTCAAAATCCCGTTCTCGCAACCTTAACAAAGCGGCACCATAGACCTTGGTGTTACCACCTACCCAATAGTTAGTTGCTGGACGAAAAGCTTTGTTGTTGACATCGTACCACTGTTCTTGAGTATGATAGCGCTCGCGCTGGTAGACCTCTAAAGCGCTCCAGTTCTCTTTTTCTCTAGGTAGAAAGCCACCTCGCTCTAAAACCAAGATTTTTTTACCGCTAGGGGCCAGATGGTAAGCCAAAGTCCCGCCACCGGCTCCTGTACCGATGACGATCGCATCGTAGTGCGTGCTGGTTGTCATGAGTTTTTCCTTTAATGAATGGGTAGGCGGTCGCTCAAATTTTGGAGTTGACTCTGCTTATAGTTGCAGCAGAAAATACAGCGTTTGTTGTTTTCGTGGTTGAGTTTGGCGCATTTTACAGCCCTGCGCCCATAAAGGTATTGGTAAATTCCGGCAGCTAATAACATCCCGATTGGTGGTGCAACTACGTAAAGCCAAAATCCACTCCAAATTTGGGCAGGAAATGCAGAGGCTAGACTCCGGGCGGGATTCATCCCAAAGCCAGAAATTGGTGCTTCCAAAAATACGTACAGCATCACTAAACAGCCAGCAAATAATCCGGTGAAGCGGTTAAGTTGTTTGTTGTTGCTGGTGTACAGCACCATTGTCATCATCAGAAAGGCAATTACCAATTCCCCTACTAAAGCCGCTAACCAACCCACAGATCCTGGTACTGTGACGATGTAGTTGATAGGTGGTTGGGTAAATACTTGACCCAATAATATTGCAACTATGTATACACCTGTCAAACCACCTAAACATTGAAAGAGGATGTAAAAGAGAGCATCCTGGCGTTTAACTTTGCCTAAACGGTAGAAAGTCAAGGTGACAGCAGGATTCATGTGAGCGCCAGACTGTTTACCCCAAGGAGAATAGATGATTGCGATCGCAGTAGCTCCCATGACAATGCCAATCAGGAAACGCCGCAAATCGCGATTGGGAATTGCTTGATGGACTGGGGATGCGGGGTACTCAAATAGGCAGCTAAATACACCCGCAGCAATCATGAACAGTCCTAATTCTGCCGCTTCCATCAAATATTCTGGCAAATGCTTTTTAAAGCTTTCCATCCTGTTCCCCCTGTATCCGATGTTCACCACATTGCTGAATCATGGCGGCTACTAACCCTGTCCAGCCGGTTTGGTGACTAGCTCCCAAGCCTGTACCATTGTCGCCGTGGAAATATTCGTGAAATAGAATTAAGTTGCGCCAGTGGGGGTCAGACTGAAACAATTCCAAATTGCCGTATACTGGACGCTGACCCGCAGCATTTTGTTGAAAAATTCCAACTAAGCGTTGAGATAACATAAATGCTACTTCCCGCAGCGTCATTTCTTGCCGCGATCCAGTTGGGCACTCGACTTTGAAGGTATCACCAAAGTAGTCGTAGAACCGCCAAAGTGCTTCGATAATGAGGGCGTTGACTGGGAACCATATAGGGCCGCGCCAATTGGAGTTACCACCAAATAAACCAGTTGTGGATTCCGCTGGTTCATACTGGACGCGGTACTCGTGCCCATCTAGTTGTAGGTTGTAAGGATGGTCTTGGTGATATTTGGATAACGCCCGGATTCCATAGGGGCTAAAGAATTCATTCTCATCTAACATTCGTTGCAGGATGCGTTGGAGTTTGGCACGATAGGCGATCGCTAATAATCTTCTAGCTCCCACCCCTGGCGTTTCCATACAAGCGACATTTTCTTTAAGATCGGGACGATTGCGAATAAACCATTCCATGCGCCGCTTAAAGCCGGGAAACTGCTGCAAAGTTTCTAATTCCAGCACTGTGACTGCAAATAAGGGAATTAGCCCCACCATTGAGCGCAATTTCATCGGAAACTGCTTTCCATCAGGTAAGCGTAGGGCATCGTAATAAAAGCCGTCTTCTTGATCCCAAAGCGCAATATCTGCATTACCAATGCCATCAATAGCATCAGCGATATATAAAAAATGCTCAAAAAACTTGCTAGCAATGTCTTCATAGGAAGAATCTTCTTTAGCCAGTTCCAAGGCGATCGCCAGCATATTTAAGCAGTACATTCCCATCCAGCTTGTGCCGTCTGCTTGGTTAATATAACCGCCCAAGGGCAGTTCTTTGCTGCGATCGAATACGCCGATGTTATCCAATCCCAAAAAGCCGCCTTGAAAGACATTCTTGCCTTCAACATCCTTGCGATTTACCCACCAAGTAAAGTTGAGCAGCAATTTATGAAAGACACGCTGAAGAAAAGCGCGATCGCCTTTACCGCTAACTTTCTGCTCTATTTGGTAAATTCGCATCGCCGCCCAAGCCTGTACTGGCGGATTGACATCGCTAAATGCCCATTCATAGGCAGGTAGTTGTCCGTTCGGCAGCATATACCATTCACGGGTGAGGCGATCGATTTGCTGTTTGGCAAAATCTGGATCGATCAATGCTAAAGGGATGACATGAAAGGCTAAATCCCAAGCAGCAAACCAAGGATACTCCCATTTATCTGGCATCGAGAGAATATCTTCACTAAATAGATGCACCCATTCATGATTTCTGCCCGATTGTCTTTGTGGGGGTGGCGGTGGTTGTCCCGGATCGCCATTTAACCAGTCATGAACAACGTAGTGGTAATACTGTTTACTCCACAGCATTCCCGCAAATGCCTGTCGCTGGATGTTGCGCTCATCTTCAGATAGGGAAAACGGGCAGATGTGTTGGTAAAATTCTTCAGCTTCCTGCTGGCGAGTTTGAAAAATGGCAGCAAATTCTGTCCCAAATGGCTGAGTTAGGGTTTGTTGATTATTCAGACGCAGGCGAACTGTACGGCTTTCTCCTGGTGCAAAGGTTAGCAAATAGTGGGCAGCATATTTAGTACCGATGCGATCGCTATTAACTGCCTCTTTTTGCCCATGCACTATGTATTCGTTAATTCCATCTTTGACGTAAGATGAACCATTACTAGTACCAAACAACCGCTGATAGTTGGTTTCGTTGTTAGTAAACAGCGATTCTGCCTCACCCTCACAATAGAGCCAGCGTGTTCCTAAGGTTGAGTGTTCAGCTTCAATTTGGCTAAAGTCTGGTTGCGATCGCGCAATCTTGAGAAAAGGCGGCTCAATTTGCGGATTCCACTGCCAGATGTTGCGAAACCAGAGGGTTGGTAGCAGATGCAGAGTACTCGATTCTGCGGCGCGATTGGCGATTGTAATCTGAATCAAAATGTCTTCTGCTGTGGCTTTGGCATACTCAACAAAGACATCAAAGTAACGGTTCTCAGCAAAAATACCTGTATCAAGCAGTTCAAATTCTGGCTCAAATTTACTGCGTTGCTTGTTTTCGTCCACCAGCTGCGTGTAAGGAAATGCTTGCTGGGGGTACTTGTACAGGTATTTCATGTAGGAATGGGTAGGGGTACTGTCTAAATAGAAGTAATATTCTTTGACATCTTCCCCGTGATTGCCTTCATTTCCCGTCAGCCCAAATAATCGCTCCTTCAAAATGGGATCATTGCCATTCCAGAGGGCGATCGCAAAACACAATCGTTGGCGGCTATCGGATATCCCGGCAATTCCATCTTCTCCCCAGCGATAGGCACGCGATCGCGCCTGATCGTGGCTGAAGTAGTCCCAAGCCCTACCATCAGGGCTATAATCCTCGCGTACAGTGCCCCACTGCCGCTCACTTAGGTAGGGACCCCATCGCTTCCAATAGGCGGTGCGTTCCCGATTTTCTTGCAACCTGATTTGTTCTGGAGTCATAAGTTAACTCAAAAGTTAAAAGAATAAAACCTATCCTTGGCAAGGATTTTGGCTATTTGGTATATGCAATTTGAATGTCGCTCAATTTCTCTAGGACTTACGCAAGAACCCTCTAAAACCCTCTTTCCTTTGTGTCCTACCCTTCTCCTGCGGAGACGCTACGCGTAGCTTGCTTAAGCGTAGGGGTACGGCAACGCCCGTCGTAGGATGCCCGTTCGCGTAGCGTCTCCTTTAGGAGAAGGGGTGTAGGGCGAACGCCGAACGTGTCTTTGCGGTTTGTTTTTTCATAATTTTGCGTAAGCCCTGTTCTCTAAATTAGAGTTCACCAGTATTTTCTGGTTCTGGATTAGGATAGGGATGAGAGCAAGTTAAATACTGAATGAGGACTCATGACCACAAGTCTGATCCCAGTTCCTTCCTTCTGCCTTTTTCTGATTACTGCTCCTGATAATTCCACAACAAACCACCATCAACAAAGAAAGTCGTGCCTGTTATATAGTCAGATTCCGCAGAAGCGAGGAAAGCAACTATTGATGCTACATCTTTTGGTTGCCCCAATCTTCCTAGCGGAATGTTTTGTAATAACGCGTTCAGTTTTGGAGGATCGTTCAATAATTTAGTGTTGATTGGGGTTTCAATCGCCCCTGGAGCAACGTTATTAATTGTGATTCCAAAAGGAGCCAATTCCACAGCTAAGTTACGGGTGAGCATCTTTAATCCTCCTTTGCTGGCACAATAAGCAGCAAAATGGGGAAAGGGTAATTCTTCGTGAACCGAACTGATATTGATAATCTTGCCAGGGCGTTTGGTTTCTAGCAGATGATTAACTAATGCCTGAGTCGCAAAGAACACGCCTTTTAAATTCACGTTCATCACGGCATCGTAATCGGCTTCAGTCACTTTCCAAAAATCAGCATTTTTCTCAATGCCTGCATTGTTAACCAAAATATCCAATTTTCCAAAGTGAGTGATACTATCTGCAATCATTCGTTGCACATCAGCAACCGTGCCAGTATCTGCCTGAATTGTAAAGCCATCAACTAAATGACATTGCCCACCTGCGGCTTGCACTTTTGCTAAAGTTTCTTCTGCACCCTCTGGATGAGAACGGTAGTTAATAACAATATTTGCTCCTTCCTCAGCCAACCGAATAGCAATAGCCTGCCCGATACCCTGGCTACTACCTGTAACCAGTGCAACCTTACTTTCTAGCTTCCTAGATGCGAGTGTCATAGATTTTCATTAATTCTTAATTAGGTCTTAATCAGCCTGAATTGTGATGAAAATTTGCAAGCTTTTAGCAGTCCTAAAGCAACTTTGCAAGATTGCAAAAGTTGTATATAGCATACAATAAATAATTATAAACGCATCAATGTACATAAAAAAATTTGCGATCGCTAGCAATGTTAGAGAATTAAGTTATGTACATAGATAGATTGCCAAAAAATCTAAATTACCCATTAGCTATTTGCTGAATATCAAACAATTGCTGCTGACGGCAATACTGTTTTAAGTTACTTTTGCGGTAGTCTTGCACGGAATCTAGAGTAATTGGCTGTATTTTTTAGAAAAGGTGAGCATATGACAAGGAATGTCAGCGTGAATCATAAGCTTACCTCTCTGATGTCATAACTATCAGAATTTCTGAAGGCATTAACGAAATTTTACCCACACTCTTGAATTTTACATTTGTGGAATATTCGTTGGAATTTTAGATGTTATCTTCAATCTTTTACTTCTGAATTCACAAGTAAGGCTTTGCAATTAACCCCAAAATTTACGGAATAAATTCAACCTGATATTTAGACAATATCCTTACAGATGGCGTAATTTCTATCTTGGGCAAGATGTTTACTATTTTTTATTTCTTAAAAGGATATCTGTTGCCATTAAATGAGTCTAATTTTATCCTTGGATACTTAATGCTAGATACTAAAGAAAGAGAAATTCGTTGCTGATTTTATCCAAAATCAACAAGTTATTTTGGATGAATGTTAAGTATAATGCTACTTGATTATTGTATTATCAAAAAAATTATCCAATAGCATTCACTTTACCAAAACTATACTCAAGCCAAGTGTATTGATAAACTGCTATAAAATTAGTAGATGGAGGCTGAAATATGAGTTTTAATTAGATTAATAGCTTGATAACTGCTTTATGGTGTGGGAGTAGCATCTTGAATAAACGAGGTAAGACAATCAACGCCAGTGACGCCCAAATTAAGCTGTTAATTGAAAATGTGATCGCAAAATACTTGATTTCGTCTCTAACCTGAGGACTACTACCATATTGGTAAATATTTTGACTGTGTAAAGTTTACTGATAAATTTTATTATTAGCTTGACACAGTATGTGGCAGTAGTAAAATCTACTCTTATTAAACGAAAAATCAGGGCGATGAGTTAGGTACTTGTGTGGAATGCCACAAATTCTACACACTGAATACTTTGCATCTATTCGGATAACACCATTCCGGGTTAGTATATATGACTTAGCGATGCCTGATTGGATATCGATATTGAATTGTTGAATTTTATGGACCATAGTCCACAAGACGGTAGTATCAACCTCCTCTGATCTGGCGAGACAGTCTCCCAGCGCGGGGGAGGCTATAGGAGGGAGGTATTATGCTCATGCAAGATGTGCGCAATTCTGTTGTTGAAGTTTCCGACTTAAACCAACTCAAATGGAATTTGAATCATTTACAACCAGTTGATGTTGGTGAATACATTACAAACTTGCCTACAAATCAACGAGCGATCGCGTTTCGTTTGCTCAATAAAGCTCAGGCAATTGATGTTTTTGAATATCTACCTACAGAAGTACAAGAAGAACTCATAAATTCCCTTCATGATGTTCAAGTAGTACAACTTGTGGAGGCAATGAGTCCTGATGAACGAGCAGAATTATTTGATGAATTACCAGCTGGGGTAATCAAAAGGTTATTACAAGAATTAAGCCCAGAACAAAGGCAAGCAACAGCAACAATTCTTGGCTATCCTGAAGGTACTGCTGGGCGCGTAATGACCACAGAATATGTCCGGTTGCGCGAAGGATTGACCGTAGGTGAAGCTCTGAGTAAAATCCGCCGTCAGGACGAAGATAAAGAAACAATTTACTATGCCTATGTCACAGATGACAACCGCACTTTGGTAAGGGTGGTTTCACTGCGCCAACTATTATTTACCTTTCCTGATGTATTAATTAGAGATATTGCTAGCGATCGCGTCCTCAAAGTCAGAACAGAAACTCCTCAAGAAGAAGTCGCCCAAATCATGAAGCGTTACGACTTAATCGCTATTCCGGTTGTTGACCGGGAAGACAGATTAGTCGGCATTGTCACGATTGATGATGTAATCGATATTTTAGAAGAAGAAGCAACAGAAGATATTCAAAAATTAGCGGGTGTGAGTGGTGATGAAGCAGCTTTGTCTCCTCCCGGAGTTACCATTCGCAAACGGCTACCTTGGCTATTAGGAATTATGGCTCTTTATGTTGGCGCAGCTAGTGCGATCGCTCCTTTTCAATCTGTGATTTCCGCAGTTCCAGTTTTAGCAGTCATTATGCCAATTTTTTCTAATACTGGTGGTACTGTTGGTATTCAGGCATTGACAGTAACAATCCGGGGTTTGGGTGTAGGTGAGGTGACATCCAAAGATACTATGAAAATTCTCCGCAAAGAACTTTTTGCCGGGATAGGCACAGCGGTAGCTTTATGTCTGACAATGATGCTGCTTTCCTTGATTTGGGCCCGGCCTCAAGAGCGATGGGTAGCTTTAGTTGCAGGAGCCGTGATGGCAAGCAATACTATTGTGGCTGTCACCCTTGGGACTTTACTACCAATGGGTTTAAAGCGGCTGAAGCTAGATCCTGCTTTAGTTAGCGGACCGTTAGTAACTACAATGCTAGATACAATTGGATTTCTCACCTTCCTCTCATTAATTTCTGTAGCTTTGAACGTATTGCATTTACCAACTTGAAGAAAAGCAGAAGGCAGTCCCAATGAAACAAATTTCACAGCCAAGCATGAAAGTGGGACTGGGATTTTTACTTAGCACTTTCAAGTCAGGAGGTGAGACAGCGCGGTCTTGGGGGTCTCCCCCATGAGCGACTGCGTTCGCCGCAGGCGTTCTCGAAGAGTACCCGAAGGGCAGGAGACAGAAGGCAATTACTTATTAACTCTTATCTTCTCCCCAATTCAAGATACAGCAGATTTAAAGTTCGTGAGGTACACAAGCTAAGTCTGTTACCCAGGTATAAAGCGTGTTTTACTCCTGTATTCTGAATTCTGTATTCTGCTGTATAACTACGGTTTTTTGATACCAATCAACTACATCAGTTAATGTTTCTTCTAAAGGACGAAAAGTAACTCCTAATTCTTTAATTGCCTTTGCAGAGTCAAGCTGATTTTTTTCATGCATGATGCAGATTCCTTCTAAAGGAATAACTGATTTTTTACTAGTCAATCTGGCGTAATTATCAGAAAACCAGGCTAAAATCACAGTTAAATTGTAGGGAATTCGCAGTTTGGGAGCAGGTATTCCACTAATTCTTTCTAGAGTTTGGAAAAGATTTTCTAGAGTGTAATATTGTCCGGCTGTAATGTAGCGATCGCCATTTTTACCTCGCTCAACTGCATTAATCATTGCTTGTGCCACATCACGAGCATCTACCATGCAAGCACCACCATCAAGAATTCCCGGAAATAGGCGGCTGTATGAAATAAAATGTCGCATCCTGCTAATTCTTCGGCAAAGCTATCGATGTCCAGCATATCGCCCTGTACAAGGGTAATATCTAAGTCGCTAAAGATTTGAGATGCTTTTTCGGGGGAGCGAACTAAAGCTTTTAGTGAATATCCTTGCTCAACTAATAAGCGCACTAAGTTGTTACCTAGTAAACCTGTACTGCCTGTGACAAATGCTTTCATCTTTGTGTCCCTAATTTTTTAAGGATGATTGCTAGCTCAGATACCGCTATAGCGCCTGCGATCGCTTAGGCAAAAGTTAACTATCTGTAGCTACGTCGAGGATTATTATGGGAATCCAAGGCTAGAGCAGTTTGAAAATTTATCCCTATTTATATCTTAAAGATATATATCTGAAAAATGTAATGTCAAGAGAAAACAAAAGCAAATACGCCATTCTAGGAATATTGAGTTTTGGCCCCAAGTCTGGCTACGACATCAAAAAGAAGATTGAAGCCAGTACCAGCAATTTTTGGAGTGAGAGCTACGGGCAGATTTACCCTATCCTCAAGCGGTTGGTTGCAGAAGGATTAGCAACGCAATCGATAGAGGCGCAAGTTGGTAAGCCAGATCGCCACGTGTATCAGATCACAGACAATGGACTCAAGGAGTTACAACAGTGGTTAATAGCGCCTGTTGAGCCGCAAGTAGACAGAATTGAAATTTTGTTAAAGCTGTTTTTTGGGCAACAAATGACTGTAGCTGACAATATTCGTCATATAGAAAAATTTCATAACTTGCAACAGCAATTGCTGCAAAAGTATCAAGCTATTGCAGAACAGGTAAAACTAAAGGAGGCTGATAATCCGAATGCTGCTTATTGGCTAATAACAGCTAGCTACAAGCTGCATGTAACGCAGGCACTAATTCATTGGTGTGAGGAAACGCTTACTCAATTAAGACAGCAGACGAGCAACAGCCACAAAATAGGTGATTAATTCTTATTTGGCAAACAAAACATCTAGGCCTTCTGAAAACCTCTGTGTATCTTTATATTTGGTGCTTCTACCTCCAGAATTAACTAACCATCATTAACTCGATATTTGTATTATTCATTGTTGTATTTAATAGGTATCTAATTTGATAGAAGACAGGTGGTATCATTGCCTCTGCATATGTAAATTAAGAGCTGTAGAGAGCTACTCAATCACATCTCTACATAAAAAACCGATCAATATCTATGCCTAGTACCACCTGGAATCGTCATCACATTCTTTCTCTTACTGACTTCACTAACGTTGAATACGATGCAGTTTTGCAGACTGCTGCTAGTTTCCAAGAGGTGCTATCACGGCGCACAAAGAAAGTACCCACTTTGCAGGGACAAGTGGTAGCGAATTTATTCTTTGAACCTTCCACCCGCACTCGCAGTAGTTTTGAAATCGCAGCCAAACGTCTTAGTGCAGATACGCTGAACTTTGCCGCAGCCACTTCTTCTATGACTAAGGGAGAGACAATTCTCGATACGGCTAAGACCTATTTGGCGATGGGAACTGATATCATGGTAATTCGCCATCGAGAGGCAGGAGTACCAAATGCGATCGCTGAAGAAATGGATCGTTTAGGTGTGAAGGTGAGTGTGCTAAATGCTGGCGATGGTCAACATGAGCATCCTTCCCAAGCACTGCTAGACTTATTTACCATCTGTACTCTCATTGACCCAGCTAATCCCCGTATCGA
Source organism: Nostoc sp. T09 (assembly GCF_002154695.1). Lineage (GTDB taxonomy): Bacteria > Cyanobacteriota > Cyanobacteriia > Cyanobacteriales > Nostocaceae > Aulosira. The sequence continues at coordinate 4,002 of NZ_MTAV01000156.1, read as the reverse complement.
ACTTTTAAAAGGTAAAAAGATTGCCATTGTCGGGGATATACTGCATTCTCGCGTAGCCCGATCAAATATTTGGAGTTTGACTGCAAGTGGTGCCGAAGTGCATTTAGCAGCACCACCCACCCTTTTACCAAAGTTATTTGCTGAGTATTTCTCTGAACAAACAGCAGAGGAAATAGAAATAACTACCCCCTATAAACGGCAGTTGTTTTTACATTGGCAACTTGAACCAGCTTTGCGTGATGCTGATTTTGTCATGACTTTGCGCCTGCAAAAAGAACGCATGACTGCGCATTTACTGCCGAGTTTACGAGAATATCATCAATTGTTTGGCATTACACGAGATAAACTGCGACTTTGCAAGCCTAATGTCAAAGTTTTGCATCCAGGCCCAGTCAATCGTGGTGTAGAAATTAGCTCCGATTTAATGGATGATCCAGAATTTAGCCTCATTCAAGCACAAGTTACCAGTGGTGTAGCTGTGCGTATGGCGTTGCTGTATCTCATCGGTAGTGGCAAAGTTTAACAGTTCAATAGCAAACTACCTTAGCTGAAGTCATCAGGGTAATCTATAACATTCTGAAACCTTTGCGAAAACCTAATTACGAATTCCGCATGGCGGTACAAGGCAGACGCACAAGGCAATTCCCAATGCAAATGTTCAAACTATCTGCATTGATGCTACTCAAACTTCTTCTCTAGCTGAATACTAGGTGCGCTAGCTCCTGTTCACAAATAGATACATATTACAGTTTATTACAATCTTTGCTTGAACTAGCTATCTCGAAGTCATTTTGACTACGATATTAGAACAAACTCATAACGACTGTGAGTAAATTTACTGTTTATAAGTTCGAGCTAGACCGCCTAAACAGATATTGCAACGTTTCAGTAAATGATGGAGAAATCACCCAGTATGGCAGACCCCAAAACATTGACGACTGCTAATGGCATTCCAGTTGCAGATAACAGAACTCTTTGACAACAGGTACTCGTAGCTATCAGGATGCGCCAAAGCAGAATTGTGCTTATGCAGAATCAGTTTTGGACTTAGGCAATGTCAAAGCTCAAAGCCAATTGCTAGGATCATCGTGTTGGAAATGACGATTACACCCAAGCAGGCGATCTCTATCGAATCATGGCACCCAAGCAACAGGAGCGTCTCATCCAAAACATTGTGGGCAGTTTGAGTCAGGCACGAACTGATATTCAAATGCGCCAACTTTGCCATTTCTTTCGGGCAGATGTCAATTCCGGTCGCCGTGTCGCACAAGGATTGGGGATTGCATTGATCCATCCATGATTCCAACGTCTGCTCAATCCGTCAGAGCCTAATAATTAACGTAAGTTCGATTTGTTTGCTATACCAGCAGTACATCAAAAAATCAACACTACAACATTTGACAGGAGATACTATGAGCAGCGAAAGCGGATGCCCGTTTTCGGGCGGAGGTCAGAAACATCAGCCTCGTCATGTGCCGTCGAACCGAGAGTGGTGGCCGCATTATTTGAATCTGAGCATCCTCCACCAGCACTCACCCCAGGCCAATCCTATGGGTGAGGCGTTCAACTACGCTGAAGAGTTCAAGAGTCTTGACTTAGCTGCCCTGAGGACAGATATCTATGAGCTGATGACCACCTCTCAGGATTGGTGGCCAGCTGACTATGGTCATTATGGGCCGCTCTTCATCCGGATGGCTTGGCACAGCGCAGGTACGTATCGGATTGGCGACGGTCGCGGCGGTGCAGGCTCGGGTAGCCAGCGGTTTGAGCCGCTCAACAGTTGGCCAGACAATGCCAACCTCGACAAGGCGCGCATGTTGCTTTGGCCAATTAAGCAGAAATACGGCAAGAAAATCTCGTGGGCCGACCTCATGGTCTTCGCCGGCAACTGCGCCCTAGAATCGATGGGCTTCAAGACGTTGGGTTTTGCCGGTGGGCGCGTGGACGTCTGGCAGCCAGAGGAAGACATCTACTGGGGTTCTGAGAAAGCCTGGCTCGGCAATGAGCGTTACAGTGGCGATCGCGTGCTCCTGAATCCTCTCGCCGCCGTTCAGATGGGCCTGATCTATGTGAACCCAGAAGGACCAGACGGCGAGCCTGATCCGGTTGGCTCAGGGCGCGATATTCGCGAGACCTTTGCTCGGATGGCGATGAACGATGCAGAAACGGTCGCGCTCACTGCTGGTGGGCATACCTTTGGCAAATGTCACGGTGCGGGCGAAGCGACGCACGTGGGTGATGCGCCTGGGGGTGCCACTATCATCGATCAGGGCCTCGGCTGGAAGAGCACCTTCAACACGGGTGTCGGCGTCGATGCGATCACCAGCGGTATCGAAGGCGCATGGACCCCCACGCCGACACGGTGGGACAACAGCTATCTTGAAACCCTGTTCAAATATGACTGGGAGCTGACCAAGAGTCCCGCTGGCGCGTGGCAATGGAAGCCCAAGGGCGACGCGGGTGCAGGTACGGTGCCCGACGCACACGATCCGTCAAAACGGCACGCCCCGATGATGACCACGGCAGACATGTCCATGAAGATGGACCCCATCTACAACCAGATTGCGCGGCATTACCTCGAACATCCAGATGAGTTCGCCGACGCGTTCGCCAAGGCGTGGTTCAAGCTGACGCACCGCGACATGGGACCGCGATCGCGCTATCTCGGTCCAGAGGTTCCTGAGGAAGAGTTCCTGTGGCAAGATCCCATCCCCGCAGTTGACCATGAGTTGATTGATGAGCAGGATATCGCTGCCCTTAAGGCGAAGATTCTTGCTTCGGGACTGTCTGTCTCCCAACTCGTTTCGACGGCTTGGGCGTCAGCGTCAACGTTCCGCTGCTCCGACATGCGCGGTGGCGCGAATGGGGGGCGTATTCGTCTCGCGCCGCAGAAGGATTGGGAAGTCAACCAGCCAACTCAACTGGCAACGGTGCTGCAAACCCTAGAGGCGATCCAACAGGAGTTCAACAGCTCGCAGTCTGGCGGGAAGCGAGTTTCGCTCGCTGACTTGATCGTTCTGGGCGGATGCGCAGGCGTCGAGCAGGCGGCGAAAAATGCCGGTCACGACGTGACGGTTCCCTTCAAGCCCGGACGCACAGATGCGTTGCAAGAGAAAACGGATGTCGAGTCCTTCGCCGTGCTTGAGCCGACTGCGGACGGGTTCCGCAACTACACTAGCGGCAAACATAGCGAATCGCTCGAGGAGTTGTTGGTCGATCGGGCGCAATTGCTGTCCCTGACAGCCCCTCAGATGACGGCTCTCTTAGGCGGTTTGCGCGTCCTGGGTGCGAACTTTGGAGGGTCTAAACACGGCGTCTTCACCGATCGGCCAGAGACGTTGACCAATGACTTCTTCGTGAACCTGCTCGACCTGGGCACGACATGGAAGGCGACCTCTGAAGATGAATATGAGTTCGAGGGAAGCGATCGCAAAACAGGGGACCTGAAGTGGACTGCTACCCGTGTTGACCTCATTTTCGGCTCGAACTCTCAGCTACGAGCCCTCGCGGAAGTTTACGGAAGTGTGGACTCACAGCAGAAATTTGTGAATGACTTTGTGGCGGCATGGGACAAGGTGATGAACCTTGACCGCTATGACCTTCGCTCAGTCTTGGCGGAAAGCTCTGCGAGGGGTTTCTAGGCGTAACCTCACCCAACGATCGGTTAAACAGAGGTCGAGGCTACGCTAACCTGTGGAAGTCCTGAACGCGGCTGGAAGCCAGAAACAAACATAAGGGTGGCATTTCAAGATAAGTTGAAACGCCGCCCTAGCTAGTGCATTAACAGGACGTGAGTTCGATAGGTTGAAAATGGCATAAAAAAAGGCTGAGACTGTTAGGACTTACGCAAAAGTCACGGAATTCCGTCATTACGAGCGTTCGACGAAGTCGTTCCCGTTCGGCAAAGCCGTTCTCGAAGAGTAGGGTAGCGACGTAATCGCCTGAAATTCTGGGATTGCTTCCCTACACTACGTTCCGGTCGCAATGACAAATTTTGCTTGC